>NZ_JXTE01000005.1 GCF_000972385.1 Streptomyces sp. WM6386 | reverse complement strand
CCAGACCCGCCCCCACCACCGCCCGCCTCGTCGGCAACCGGCTGCTCAGCCTGCCCGGCGCGGGCAAGGAGGTCCGGCGGTTCACCTTCGACACGAGCGGGACCCCGCTGACGTACGAGGCGGGGGACGCGCTCGGTGTGCGGCCGGTCAACTCGGTCGCCCTGGTGGAGGAGTGGCTGGCGGCCACCGGGGTCGACGGATCAACCGCCGTGGAAATGGACGGTGTCGGCGACATCCCGTTCGCCGAGGCCCTGCACCGGCACCTCGACATCACCCGGATCACCCCCGACTTCCTGCGCTTCGTCGGCGACCGCGTCCGTGACGGACGGGAGTTGAAGAAGCTCCTGCGGCCCGACAACAAGGACGGGCTGGCGCAGTGGAGCTGGGGGCGGCAGGCGGTGGACGTGCTCGCCGAGCACCCGGTGCGGGCCGACGCACGGGACTGGGCGGGCGTCCTGAAGAAGCTTCAGCCGCGCCTGTACTCCATATCCTCCAGTCCCCTCGTCGACGCGAACCTGGTCTCGCTGACGGTGTCCGTCGTGCGGTACGAGAACCTGCGCGGCACACCGCGCGGCGGAGTCTGCTCGCCGTTCCTCGCGGACGCCGACGCGGGCACCGAGGTGCCGGTCTTCGTCCAGGCCTCCCCGCACTTCAGGCCGCCCGCCGACCCGGCGACGCCGATGGTGATGGTCGGTCCCGGCACGGGGGTCGCGCCCTTCGTGGGCTTCCTCCAGGAGCGGCGCGCGCTCGGGCACCGGGCGCCCAACTGGCTGTTCTTCGGGGAGCAGCACCGGGCCAGCGACTTCTACTACGAGGAGGAGCTGACCGAGCTGCTCGACGAGGGCACCCTCGCCCGTCTCGACACCGCCTTCTCCCGCGACCAGCGCCAGAAGGTCTACGTCCAGGACCGGATGCGCGAGCACGGCCCCGAGCTGTGGCGCTGGCTCCAGGACGGTGCCCACTTCTATGTGTGCGGCGACGCCTCCCGGATGGCCAAGGACGTGGACCGGGCGCTGAAGGACATCGCGGTCGCGCACGGCGGGCTGGGCGAGCAGGAGGCGGCGGCGTATGTGAAGCAGTTGGCTGCGGCGAAACGGTACGTGCGGGACGTCTACTGACAAACCTCGCTTTCTTACCTCTCTCCTACCGGACTCTTCACCTCCACCACCACCTCGCTCACCGGGCCCGATTACGGTCCGGTGCCGTGCACTTGGCAGAACCGAAGCCGGTGACACCCGGCCGGCGGACGCAGTCGGCGGTGTCCTCCCCCAGCCCGGAAACCCCCGCGCAGTGGCATCGCGTCCTGACGCTGCTCGCCGACATCAGCCTCCTCATCGGAACGCGCGCGGTGTGGACCCAGGCGGCCTCGCACCAGGTCGCCGTGGCCGCGGTCATCTCGGTCTGTTACGCCTCGATCCTGGTGTGCGGGGTGCTGGCGCTGGTGGTGCGCCGGACCCGTTCGCTGGCCCGCGTCGACGGTTGCGTCCTGGTGACGGCCGTGACGCTGACGCTGTGCGCCTGGTCGGTGCTCCACCAGGGCAGCGACGAGGCGCTCCTGACCACGCAGGCCGCCCGGGAACTGGTCGCGGGGCACCCCGTCTACGGTCAGTCGTGGCCCTGGCTCTTCGGTCACGGCGTCGCCCTGACCCCCACGGTGACCGGCGGCTACGACTTCACCTACGGCTATCCTCCGCTCGCCCCGCTGCTGACCGCGCCGCTGCTCTGGCTGGGCCACGGCGGCGCCCCGGCGACGGCGGTGAGCACGGCTGCGCTGGTCGTCGGCGCGGTGGCGCTGTGGCGGATGCTGCCGGTGCCATGGCGGCCGGCGGCGACCATGGTGTGCCTGGGCTTCGCGATGCTGCCGCAGTACGGCCGGCTCGGCTATCCGGCGATCCTCGCGCTCGCCCTGCTGGTGCCGGTGGTGGTGCGCTGGCCGCGGCTCGGTCAGGGCGGGCGGCTGGGCGCGGCCGGGGTGGCGCGGGCCGTGTGCCTGGGGGCGGCGTGTGCGGCGCAGCAACTGCCGTGGTTCCTCGCGCCGTTCCTGCTGGCCGGAATCTACGCGGTACGCCGCGGGGAGCTGGGCGGCCGGGCCGCGGCGCTGGTGGTACTGCGGACCGTCGGGGTCGCCGCCACCGTATGGCTGCTGATCGACACGTATTTCCTCGTGAGCGAGCCGGGCCCCTGGCTCACCGGTGTCGCCCTGCCGCTGACCCAGGGCGCGGTGCTGCACGGCCAGGGCCTGGTGGACGTGTCCGTCTATCTCACGGGCGGCAGCGACCGGCTGGACTGGTACGCGCACGCGAGCATGCTGCTTGCGGCGGGTCTGTTCGTGCTGTTCGTGCTGTTCGTACGGCGGTTGGGGCCGGCTGCGACCGTGCTGCCGTGGTGTGCCTTCTTCCTGGCGACGCGTTCGCAGGACGGCTACTACCTGATGATGACGCCGCTGTGGCTGGCGGCGGCCGTCACCGCGCCCGCGTCGGAGTTCGCGGACGCGTGGCAGCCGGGGCTTCGGCCGCACTCCCGTGCGGCGCGGATGGCCGTGGCCCTGCTCGTGCTGTCGCCGGCCCTGGTGAGCGCGGCCCTGGCGGTGACGGGCACACCGCCTCTGCGGATGCAGGTCACCGGGTTGCAGCGGGCCAGGCCGGCCGACGGCTCCCGGCTGACGATCCGGGTCACCAACACGGCCGGCAGCGCCCTGGCGCCCCACTTCATGCTGACCGTGGGACAGGGCATGAGCCGGTACTGGACGGTCGTCCGGGGGCCTGCGACGCTGCCCGCCCACGCCACGGCGCGCTATGAACTCCGGCCGCCCGCCGGGAGGTACGGGCTCCCCCGCGCGGGCGCGCGGATCCGGCTGCGGGCCTTCACCGCCGTGCCGCAGACCCTGTCGAGCGTGTACGTCAGGCTGCCGTCCGGGTGAAGCGGAGGCTCGTGGTGACCGTGGTGAGGCGGGCGATCATGCCGAGTTGGTTCCAGCCCATCCCGAACTGGTTGCGGTCCACGGAGAATTCGGCGTCCAGGGTGAGGGCGTCGGCGTCCGCGCCGGTGAGGCGGGCGGTGAAGGTCACTGGGCGGCTGATGCCGCGCGCGGTGAGCTGACCGATGACGTGGACCTTGTCGCCGTCGCGGAGTTCCGCGCTGCGGACCGCGAAGGTGAGCTCGGGGTGGTTGTCGGCGTCGAAGAAGTCGGGGCCCTTGAGGTGGGTGTCGCGCTTGGGGTTCTTGGTGTCCAGGGACGCGACGATCAGCGTCAGGGTGCCGACCGCGGATCCGTCGGGGCGGACCTCGCCCTGGCCGGTGACGGCGGTGAAGGCGCCCTTCACGGTGATGAGCCCCCAGATCGACTTGTGCTTGATCGCGACGGTCGAGGCGGCGGTGTCGAGCTGCCACAGGCCGGTTTCCACGGCGACGGTCATGACGGGGTCTCCTTCGTACTGATGTTCATAGCGGGGGTCATCCAAATTTGAATGACCTCACGCTAGCGGGTCATCCAAATATGAACAACCCATCTGATCCAAAATTGGACGACGGGTAGACTGGGCGTCATGGCCGATCACTCCGACTGCCCCTCCGCCGCAGGTGGCGGACTCCTGCCCGCAGAGCTGCACGCCTGGATGCTGATGCTGGCCGCGACCGGAGCCGTCGAGCAGGAGCTGCGCTCCGTGGTCAAGGAGCGACTGGACGTCTCGCACGACGAGTTCCTGGTCCTGTGCCTGCTCGCGGGGAACCCCTCGGAAGGTCTGCGCATGACGCGGATCGCCGAACTCCTGGGCCGCCCCAAGACCCGCCTCACCTACCAGATCGCCTGCCTCCAGCACGCCGGCCTCGTCACCCGCCAATCGGTCTGCGGCGACAAACGCGGCATCGAGGTCGCCCTCACCGAGAAGGCCCGAGGCCTGCTGAAGGAGGCCTCGGGGGTCCTCGCGCAGACGGTCAAGGAGGCGCTGGCCCGGATCATGGGACCCACCCAGCGCGAGGCGATGGGCGCGCTGATGCCCGACTTCGCCGAGGACGCGGCCCCGGAGCAGTCCGAGACGGGCTCCGTCGGGGACTTCCGCTCCCACGCCTGCCAGGACCGATGACCATCGCCCGCTGATTGCCCCGCCCCGCTCCGGGTACCCGGAGCGCGCCTTGTCGCGGGCCACAGCGGAGGAGGGGTCATGGGCGGGTCGGAGCTGCCCGCTCCCGTCGTACGACGAGGGGCGACCGTCGACGCGAAGTCCCTGGAGGCCGCCCTGCGCGACCGTGTCGACGGCGAGGTCCGTTTCGACGACGGGAGCAGGGCCGCCTACTCCACCGACGCCTCCAACTTCCGGCAGACGCCGATCGGGGTGGTCGTGCCGCACACGCCCGAGGCGGCGGTGCAGGCGGTGGCCGTCGCCCGGGAGCACGACGCGCCCGTGCTGTCCCGGGGCGGGGGAACGAGTCTGGCCGGGCAGTGCACCAACACGGCCGTGGTGATCGACTGGTCCAAGTACGGCAACAGGCTGGAGTCCGTGGACACCGAAGCCCGCACCTGTGTCGTCCAGCCGGGCATCGTCCTCGACGAGCTCAATCGGCAACTCGCCCCGAGCGGGCTGCGTTTCGGACCCGAACCGGCGACCCACGCCAACTGCACGATCGGCGGCATGATCGGCAACAACTCGTGCGGCGCCACGGCACAGGCGTACGGCAAGGTCGTCGACGGCGTCGCCCGTATGGAGGTGCTGCTCTACGACGGCACCCGGTTCTGGTGCGGCGGGACGAGCGACGAGGAGTACGCCGAGATCGAGCGGCAAGGTGATCCACGGGCCGCCGTCTACCGGCGGTTGCGCGCCCTGCGCGACACCCATGCCGACGAGATCCGCCACCGCTACCCCGACATCCCGCGCCGCGTCTCCGGCTACAACCTCGACTCCCTGCTCCCCGAGCACGGCTTCGACGTGGCCGGGCTCCTCGTCGGCAGCGAGTCGACGCTCGTCACCGTCCTGCGGGCGGAGCTGAAGCTGGTGCCGGTGGTGAAGGAACGCGCGCTGGTGGTCCTGGGGTTCCCCGGTATCGACCGGGCCGCCGACGCCGTACCGGAGATCCTGCCGTACGAGCCGATCGCACTGGAGGGCCTCGACTCCTACCTCCTGCACGACGAGCAGCTCAAGCACCTCAACCCGAAGGCACGCGCCCAACTCCCCGAGGGAGATGCCTACTTGATGGTGCAGTTCGGCGGCGACACCGTCGAGGAGGCGGACGAGCGGGCGCACCGGATGCTGGACGCGCTCCAAGAGTCCGAGCACGACCCGGAGGTCGCCTTCCTCGACGAGCCCGCGCACCAGGAGGAGTTGTGGCAGGTGCGGGAGGCCGGCCTCGGGGCCACCGCGCATGTGCCGGGCCGCCCGGACACCTTCGAGGGCTGGGAGGACTCGGCGGTGCCGCCCGAGCGACTGGGCGACTACCTGCGCCGACTGCGGGGCCTGTTCGAGGAATTCGGCTACCGGAGCGACACGGGGCCGAGCCTCTACGGCCACTTCGGGCAGGGGTGCGTGCACACACGGATCCCCTTCGACCTGTACTCCGCCGACGGGGTCGCCGTCTACCGGCGGTTCATGGAGCGCGCCGCCGACCTCGTCGTCGAGTTCGGCGGCTCCTTCTCCGGCGAGCACGGGGACGGACAGAGCCGGGGCGAGCTGCTCCCCAGGATGTTCGGGGAACAACTGGTAGGGGCGTTCGGGCAGTTGAAGGCGGTCTTCGACCCGCTCGACCGGATGAACCCCGGAAAGGTCGTGGCCCCGTACCGGCTCGACGAGAACCTGCGCCTCGGCGGCGACTGGTCCCCGTACGACCCCCACGACCTGCACTTCGGCTTCCCGGACGACGGCGGCTCCTTCGCCGCGGCCGCCAACCGGTGCGTGGGCGTGGGCAAATGCCGGCAGCTCGAGACCAAGAGCTCCGTGATGTGCCCGTCCTACCAGGTCACCCGGGAGGAGGAGCACTCCACGCGCGGACGGGCCCGGCTGCTCTTCGAGATGCTCGACGGACACGGCGACAGCGCGGTCCAGGACGGCTGGCGCTCCGAGGCGGTACGGGACGCGCTCGACCTGTGCCTGGCCTGCAAGGGGTGCAAGAAGGACTGCCCGGCCGACGTCGACATGGCCACCTACAAGGCGGAGTTCCTGTCCCACCACTACGAGGGCCGCTGGTGGCGCAGGCCACGCGCCCATCTGTCCATGGGCTGGCTGCCGCTCCTCGCCCAGACCGTCGGCCGCGCCCGGCTCGGGCCGGTCGTCAACGCCCTCACCCACACGCCGCCGCTGTCCCGGGCGGCCGTCGCGGTCGCGGGCGTCGAGGACCGGGAGGTGCCGCTGTTCGCCGGGCGGACACTGCAGCAGTGGTTCGCGGGGCACGAGCCGTACGGCGACGGGGCGCGCGGCAGCGTCCTGCTCTGGCCGGACACCTTCACCAACCACTTCCACCCGCACGTCGGCCGGGCGGCCGTGCGGGTGCTGGAGCACGCGGGCTGGCGCGTCGAACTGCCCGACGAGCCGCTGTGCTGCGGGCTGACCTGGATCTCCACGGGACAACTCGGCGTCGCCGAGCGGGTGTTGGGCCATACCGTGCGCCGGCTGGCCGGGCATCTGCGCGACGGCGGCCTCGTGGTCGGCCTGGAACCGAGCTGCACGGCCGTGTTCCGCTCGGACGCGGGCGACCTGTTCCCCGGCGACCCGGACGTACGGCGACTGCGCGCACAGACCGTCACCCTCGCCGAGCTGCTCACCGCGCACTCGCCCGGCTACGAGCCGCCCCAGGTGCCGGACCGCTCCGCGCGGGCGCTCGCCCAGGTGCACTGCCACCAGCACGCGGTCCTGGGCTGGGACGCCGACCGCGAGCTGCTCCGCCGCGCCGGGGTCGACGCCGAGCGGCTGGACTCCGGCTGCTGCGGACTCGCCGGGAACTTCGGGTTCGAGCCCGGGCATCTCGACGTCAGCGAGGCATGCGCGGAGCGGGTACTGCTGCCCCGGCTGCGGGAGGCGGACGCGGGCACGGTGGTACTGGCCGACGGGTTCAGCTGCCGCACGCAGATCCACGAGTTCGACAGCGGGGGCCATGAGGCGGTGCATCTGGCGGAGCTGCTGGCCTGCGGGCTGCCCGGGGCTGCCGGCAGCGCGTACGGAGTCGCCCCCGGCGCCCGGCCGACGGCTCCGGGGCGCCGGGCGCGGAGCTTGACGCTGGCGGCCGTGGGGGTGGCCGCGGCAGGGGCGGCGGCGGGGGTCGTACGCCGGTCGCGACGCTGACGCACGACGGGGCGTCACCCAGGGCGACTATCAGTAAACAGACGGTACACGGTGGCCGCACGGCACTGCCGAGGTGAACGCACGGCAACACGACACGACACAGAGTTGGAACGAATCCATTTCTTGAACCATTCGTGTTTGTGGGGGTAGGTTGGCCCCCATGACTTCACCGCAGCCTCCGACCACCGCAGGAGATCTGCGGGGGGCCGGCCTGCGGGTGACGGCCGCCCGCGTCGCGCTTCTGGAGACCGTCCGCGCCGGTGACCACCTCGGGGTCGACGCCCTCACCTCCGGGGTCCGGGACCGGGTCGGCCACATCTCAGTGCAAGCCGTCTACGACGCCCTCCACGCGCTCACCGCGGCGGGACTCGTCCGCCGTATCGAGCCACCGGGCAGCCCCGCCCGGTACGAGGGCCGGATCGGCGACAACCACCACCACCTGGTCTGCCGGGAGTGCGCGGCTGTCGTCGACGTCGACTGCGCGGTCGGGCACGCCCCCTGTCTGACCGCTTCGGACGACCGAGGCTTCGCCATCGACGAGGCCGAGGTCATCTACTGGGGCCTGTGCCCCTCCTGTTCCACCGCCCGCAAGGCTTGAGCACCACACCCGGAAGGATTTCCCCTCATGTCCGAGAACAGCGCCGCTGAAGGCAAATGCCCCGTCGCGCACGAGCGCGCCGCACACCCCACCCAGGGCGGTGGCAACCGTCAGTGGTGGCCGGAGCGGCTCAACCTGAAGATCCTTGCGAAGGACCCGGTCGTCGCGAACCCGCTCGGTGAGGAGTTCGACTACGCCGAGGCGTTCGGCAACCTCGACCTGGCTGCCGTCAAGCAGGACATCGCCGGGATCCTGACCACCTCGCAGGACTGGTGGCCGGCCGACTTCGGCAACTACGGCCCGCTGATGATCCGCATGGCCTGGCACAGCGCCGGTACCTACCGCATCAGCGACGGCCGTGGCGGTGGCGGCCGTGGTCAGCAGCGCTTCGCGCCGCTGAACAGCTGGCCGGACAACGGCAACCTGGACAAGGCCCGCCGTCTGCTGTGGCCGGTGAAGAAGAAGTACGGCCAGTCCATCTCCTGGGCCGACCTCATGATCCTCACGGGCAACGTGGCGCTGGAGACGATGGGCTTCGAGACCTTCGGCTTCGCCGGCGGCCGCGCCGACGTCTGGGAGGCCGACGAGGACGTGTACTGGGGTCCCGAGACCACCTGGCTCGACGACCAGCGCTACACCGGCGACCGTGAGCTGGAGAGCCCGCTCGGCGCCGTCCAGATGGGCCTCATCTACGTCAACCCGGAGGGCCCCAACGGCAACCCGGACCCGCTCGCCGCGGCCCGCGACATCCGCGAGACGTTCCGCCGCATGGCGATGAACGACGAGGAGACCGTCGCCCTCATCGCCGGTGGCCACACCTTCGGCAAGACCCACGGCGCCGGCCCGGCGGACAACGTCGGCGCCGACCCCGAGGCCGCCCCGATCGAGGCCCAGGGCCTCGGCTGGGCCAGCACCCACGGCACCGGCAAGGGCGGCGACGCCATCACCTCCGGTCTCGAGGTCACCTGGACCACCAAGCCCACCCAGTGGAGCAACGACTTCTTCGACATCCTCTTCGGCTACGAGTGGGAGCTGACCCAGTCCCCCGCCGGCGCCAACCAGTGGGTGGCCAAGGACGCCGAGGCGATCATCCCCGACGCCCACAGCGGCTTCAAGAAGCTGCCCACGATGCTCACCACCGACCTCTCGCTGCGCTTCGACCCGATCTACGGTGAGATCTCCAAGCGCTTCCACGAGAACCCGGACCAGTTCGCGGACGCCTTCGCCCGCGCCTGGTACAAGCTGACCCACCGTGACCTGGGCCCGAAGTCCCTGTACCTCGGCCCGGAGGTCCCGGCGGAGACCCTGCTGTGGCAGGACCCGCTGCCGCAGGCCGAGGGCGAGGCCATCGACGCCGCCGACGTCACGGCCCTCAAGGCCAAGCTCCTCGACTCGGGTCTGACCGTCTCGCAGCTGGTGTCGACCGCGTGGGCGTCCGCGTCCACGTTCCGCAGCAGCGACAGGCGCGGCGGCGCCAACGGTGCCCGTATCCGCCTTCAGCCGCAGGCCGGCTGGGAGGTCAACCAGCCCGACGAGCTGTCCCAGGTCCTGCGGGTCCTGGAGGGCGTCCAGTCGGAGTTCAACTCCGGCGCCAAGAAGGTCTCCCTGGCCGACCTGATCGTCCTCGGCGGTGCCGCCGCGGTCGAGAAGGCCGCCAAGGACGCCGGTCACGCCGTCGAGGTCCCGTTCACCGCGGGCCGTGTGGACGCGACCGAGGAGCACACGGACGTCGAGTCGTTCGCCGCGCTCGAGCCGAGCGCGGACGGCTTCCGCAACTACCAGGGCAAGGGCAACCGCCTCCCGGCCGAGTTCCTGCTGCTCGACAAGGCGAACCTGCTCGGCCTGAGCGCCCCCGAGCTGACCGTCCTCGTCGGTGGCCTGCGCGTCCTGGGCGCCAACCACGGCGGGACGTCCCTCGGTGTCCTCACCGAGACCCCCGGTGTCCTCACCAACGACTTCTTCGTCAACCTGCTCGACCTGGGCACGGAGTGGAAGTCGACCTCCGAGGACCAGAACCACTTCGAGGCCCGTGACGCCTCGGGCGCGGTCAAGTGGACCGGTACGCGTGCCGACCTCGTCTTCGGCTCGAACTCCGAGCTCCGCGCGCTCGCCGAGGTCTACGCGAGCGACGACGCGAAGGAGAAGTTCGTGAAGGACTTCGTCGCGGCGTGGGTCAAGGTGTCCAACGCGGACCGCTTCGACCTGGTCTGAGCCCGATCCGAGCCTGATCGGATCACCGGGACGCCCCGGCCGGCCCTCACGGGTCGGCCGGGGCGTTCCCCGTGCCCGCCAGCGGTCCTCTCCGCCACCTCACGCCGCCGTGTACCCCAACTGCCGCCGCATATAAGGCGTCATCAGCGTCTTCGCCTTCGCCAGCACCGACGTCCGTGCTCCCAGCACCGCGCTCTCCCCGCCCGGCACCGGCAGCAGGGTCATGCCGTCGGCCGCCCCGAAGGGGACGATGAGGGGGGTGCGGTGGACGGGCTTGTAGAAGCGGGGTTCCTTGCGGCGCTTGCCGGAGCTCTGGAGGTGGGCGCGGATGTTGTGGAACGCCAGGTCGGCCTGGGCCAGTGCGGCGGGGGTGATCTTCAGCTCCGTGGCGTCGTTGACGTCGCCGACCGCGAAGACGTCCGGGCGCCCGTCGACCCGGAGCGTGCGGTCGACCTTGACGTGTCCGGAGTGGTTCAGCCAGTCGCCGTGGCCTCCCAGTCGTAGCCAGAGCGTGTTGGGTGTGGTGCCGGTGGCCCAGAATGAGAGGTCGGCCTCCATGACGTTGCCGTGGGCGTCGCGATAGGTGCCGAAGTCGAAGCCGGGCGACATGAAGGAGTTCAGCCGCACGTCCACGTCATGCGCCTCCAGCCAGGCCAGCGCCTTGCGCCCGGCGCGCTCACTGCCCGTGGCGTGCAGCAACGCCGGCCCGGAGTGGGCCAGCGTCACGCGGGCGTCCGGCCGGGCCAGCCGTATCTCCGCGCCGAGCTCCACGCCGGAGGGCCCGCCGCCGACCACGAGGACGTGCCCGGCACGGGCGACCGCCTGCTGATGCCCGGCGAAGGCCTTCACCGCCTCGTCCGGGGTGGTGCCGTTGAAGCGGGCCGGTTCGGGATAGTCGGCGCCGGTGGCGATCACCACCACGTCGTACGGCAGCCGCTCCCCCGTCGCCAGGACGACCTGCCGGGCCTCGGTGTCGATGCGCAGCGCCTTGCCCTGCACCATGCGGCCGCCGTTCAGCAGCCGGTCGTACGGGATGAACGGCGTCACCGACCACTCCGGCCGGATCCCGGCGCGCAGTGAGGCGATGCGGTGGAAGAAGACCTCCTTGCGGTCCACCAGCGTGACCCGCGCCGTCGCGTCCAGCTTCTTCGCCAGGCGGACTCCCGCGTAGCCGCCGCCGATCACCACTACGTCGCCGTCGCTCACACGACTCTCCTGTGCCTGTGGGGGGAAGTGAGCAGCGCGGCGCGTGGGCTCCGTCGCCCCCACTCGACTGGCGAAGAGCCTATCGCTTGAACTTTAAAGCTAATGGGTGAGGTGTGTGTGCGTTCCGTGAAGCGACGTACTACCGCAGTGCCGCGACGAACTTCCCCAAGCGGGCGATCCCTTCGCGCAGTTCCCCGGCGGAGGCCGCGTACGACAGGCGTACGTGGGTCTGGGCCGTCCCCACCCCGAAGTCCCGGCCCGGGGTGAGCGCGACGTGCGCCTCCTGGAGTGCCCGGGCGCAGAAGTCCCACGAGGTGAGTCCTGTGCCGCTGACGTCGAAGTAGACGTAGAACGCCCCGTCGGGCGGCACAGGGACCGGCAGTCCGAGCTGTGCCAGGCCGTCGAGGACGAGCGTGCGCCGGCGCCCGAACTCGGCGCGCCGTTCCTCGCAGACGGCGAGCGAGTCGGGGGTGAAGCAGGCCAGGGCGGCGTGCTGGGCGGGGGTCGAGGCGCACAGGAAGTAGTTCTGGGCGAGGCGTTCCAGTGCCGGTACGAGGATCTCCGGGACGACGCACCAGCCGAGCCGCCAGCCGGTCATGCCGAAGTACTTCGAGAAACTGTTGATGACGACGGCGTCGGGGTCGTACGACAGAGCGCTGCGCGGCGGCCGGCCCCGGTCGTCGTGGTCGCCGAGGTCGAGGTAGATCTCGTCGACGATGCGCCACGCCGCCCGCTCCCGGGCGAGGTCGCACAGCGCGGCCAGCTCACCCTCCGGAACCGAGGTGCCGGTCGGGTTGGACGGGGTGGCGACCATGATCCCGCGCGTGCCCTCCGTCCAGTGCGACCGCACGGAGTCCGCGTCCAGCTGGAAGCGGGAGGCCGCGCTGGTCGGGACGAGCGTGACCCGGGCGCCGAAGCTCTCCATGATCTGCCGGTTGCAGGGGTACGACGGGTCGCCGATGAGCACCTCGTCCCCGGCGTCGACGAGCGCGGCCGCGCCCAGCACCAGGGCGGCCGAGGCCCCGGCGGTCACGACGACACGGCCCGGGTCGACATCGACGCCGTGCCGCTCCCCGTAGAACCCGGCGATCGCCTGGCGCAGGGACGGCATCCCGAGCGCCTCGGTGTAGCTCATGGGCCGCCCGTCCATGGCCGCGCGCATCGCCTCGACGACGGCCGGGGGCGCGCCGAAGTCGGGCTCCCCGAGGCTGAGCTTGACGACATGGTGGCCCTGGGCTTCCAGGGCGGCGGCATGCTTGCCGAACTCCATGGCGTAGAACGGGGCGACGGACTGGGCCCGCTGCGAGATCCGCATGGGGCGACCTCCGGCTCGACGAGGGACGGAACGCCTCGACCCTAAGCGGTCACGAAAGGGGCGGGCCCGCGGGCCCGCCCCTTCACTGCCGTGCGACCGGCGGGCCCGATGCTCAGGCCTTGGCGTACTCCCAGCCACCGCAGCTGTACGGGGTGCCGTCGGAGCCTTCCTGGAGACAGGCGCGGATCTGGAGGGTGGTGCCCTCCGCGAAGGACAGGTCCCAGTTGTGGGCGACGGCGTAGCCGGAGCCGTTGTAGTACGAGTGGGTGGCGGAGCTGGAGTTGTAGCGCCACTGGGCGGCGGTGCCGTGGCCGTCCTTCGCCATGTCGAGGGCGGTGAGGATCTCGCCGTCGGAGGCGAAGTACGTCTTCGCGGTCACCTCGGAGGAGATGATGGAGTTGGAGGCCTCGTAGGTGTAGCCGGCGTGGGCCGGGGCGATGCCCAGGGCGAGCGCCGACACGGAGGCCGCGGCGATCCCGAGGGCGGACGTCAGTCGGCGATGGGGCGTGCGCAAGACAGCGTTCCTCTCTTCGAACAACTGGTCGCGCCCGAACCTACCTGAGTGCAAAGGAAGTTGATCCCGAATTTCCGTGGCACCGGGCTCTGCGCCGGGCAGCGACGCCGCGAGGTGTTCCGCGCAACCGTGCCGGTCCGCCATGCTCAGTACACGTCCCGTACGTAGCGCTTGGCCCGGCGCAGGTCCGCGAGGTACTCCGCGGCGTCGTCCTCCCCGCGTCCGCGCTGCTCGGCGATGATGCCCAGCAGGGCCGTCTCCACGTCCTTCGCCATGCGGGAGGCGTCCCCGCAGACGTAGAAGTGCGCGCCCTCCTCCAGCCACGCGTAGAGCTCCCGTGACCGCTCCCGCATCCGCGTCTGTACGTAGATCTTCTCGGCCTGGTCGCGCGAGAAGGCGAGGTCCAACTCGGTGAGCACACCGCGCTTTTGGAGCTCGGCGAGCTCGTCCTCGTAGACGAAGTCGGTCTCGCGGTGCTGGTCTCCGAAGAACAGCCAGTTCCGTCCGGAGGCGCCGCGCGCGGCCCGCTCGTGGAGGAAGCCGCGGAAGGGGGCGATGCCGGTGCCGGGGCCGATCATGATCACGGGCGAGTCGTCGTCCGCCGGGACGCTGAAGGAGGCGTTCGGCTGGAGGTGGATGCCTACGGTCGAGTCCGCACCGACCCGATCCGCCAGATACGTCGATGCCACCCCCTCGTACCTGTCGTACCGCACGGACGCGACGGTGAGGTGGATGCTGCCCGGGTGGGCCAGCGGACTCGACGAGATCGAGTACTGACGTGCCTGCAACGGCCGGAGGAACGGCAGGAGTTCGGCCAGCGAGGGCGCCTTGGACCCGGCGTCCCGCAGCAGGTCGAGCAGGTCCCGGCCCCAGAGCCAGGAGTCGAGGTCGCTGCGGTCGCCGTGCGCGACGACCGAGGCCAACTCACTCGCCGGCGCCCGCTCGACGAGGTCGGCGATCAACTCCTTGGAGGGGATGCGGATTTCGCGTTCGGTGCGCAGCGCTTCGGCGGCTTCGTCGTCACCGCTCGCACCGAGGTGCGTCAGCAACTCCCCTACCAGTGCGGGGTCGTTCAACGGTACGACGGCGAGCGCGTCGCCCGCCTCGTAGGTGATGCCGCTGTCGCCGAGGTCGAACTCGTAGTGGCGGATCTCCTTCGCGCTGTGCGGCGCGGACAGGAGCCGGTTGGTGGTGAGCCGGGACCGGTAGGGGGTGCGCCTGTTCCACTGGGAGCGGGGCTTCTTCGGTGCCTCGGCGGCGCCCGTGCACTTCGCGCCGGTCTCGGCGGCGACCAGGTCGAGCACCGCCGTCGTCCACTGCCCCGCGGGCTCCTCGAAGTCCACGTCGCAGTCCACGCGTTCGTGCAGCCGGGTCGCCCCGAGCTGCTCCAGACGTGTGTCGATGAGCTTCGCGGCCTGACAGAAGTCGTCGTAGCCCCGGTCGCCGAGCCCGAGGACCGAGTAGCGCACGCCCTCCAGGCGCGGGGACGTGTCGGACTGGAGCGCCTCCCAGAACAGCCCGGCGTTGTCGGGCATCTCGCCCTCGCCGTAGGTCGAGGTGACGACGATGACGTGGGACATCGCGGCGAGCGCCTCGGGGGTGACGTCGTCGAGGGCGGTGGCCCGGCCGCCGAGGCCGCGGGCGCGGGCACCGGCGACGATGTCGTCGGCCACGAGTTCGGCGTTGCCGGTCTGGGTGCCGATCAGGACGTCGATGGTCGCCGCGGGCGCGTCGGTGCCGGTGCTGTCCTGGCGTCCGGCGGCCGCGATGCCGGCGATGAAGCCGGCGAGCCAGGACTCCTGCTGGGCGGAGAAGGGCGCGTCGGCCGGGATGAGGGTTCCGGTCGGGGGCATGACGGTCATGCGGTCACCGCTTCGGTCGGGGCCTGCGGGGCGCGGCGGGAGGCGATGACGGCCAAGTCGGTCAGTGCGGCGTTCGCGAGCAGTTCGTCGAACCGGGCGGCGCGGACGCGACCGGCGTTCTTGGTGGTCTGGTGGATGATCCAGCCGTAGGTGCCGGGGGCGTCCACGCTGAGGTTGTTGCGCTGCTTGAGCGCGCGCTTGTAGTCGTCGAGGCGCTTGATCGCGATGAGGGTGGCGAGTTCGCCGTCGTCGAAGCGGTCCAGCGTGCCGCGCAGGTACTTCACCACGCGCTGCTTGACGAAGAAGTCCTCGGTGAGCACGAGGTTGCGCACGGCTTCGGCGATGCGCGGATCCTCCGGGCCACTCGCGCCCGGCACCCGCTGGAGCGCGAGGTCCTGCGCGACGCCGAGCACCGTGTACGAGGACAGCAGCGAGAACATGTCGTCGCTGCCCTGGTCGCCGAAGGCCGGGGCCCGGCCGTCGAGCACGGTGCGGCGGTCGCGGTAGTCGACCTTGAACGCGCGGAGCTTGTCGGTCGCGATGGAGGTCGCCAGCTCGTCGAGGAGCTGGGACCGGGTCGCCGCGGCGAGGATCTCCGTGGAGTCCTGGTAGAGCAGCAGCGCGCGGGGCATCCCGCAGTACACGTGCTGCCGCTCGGAGTCCCAGTCGTGCAGGAGCCGGGCCGCGAGCTCGGAGCCGGTGGCCTCGACATGCCAGGCCAGCAGCAGCCGTACGGCCTCCTCGTGGAAGGCGCCGCGCTCGGTGTCCGTCACCGGGAACACCAGCAGCGAGTCGGCGCTCACCCGTCCGGCCAGCTCGCCCGAGGGGTCGTACTGGTACAGGAACCCGCCGCTCATGCCGTTGCCCAGGCCCTTGCCGAAGCCGCCGAGGTTGAGCACGGTGCCGCCTGTCATGTACTCGCAGCCGAAGTCGCCGACGCCTTCGACGACCGCGGTCGCGCCGGAGTTGCGCACGGCGAACCGGTCACCGGCCTCGCCCTGCACGAACGTCCGCCCGCCGGTCGCGCCGAACAGCGCGAAGTTGCCGATGAGCACGTTGCCGCCGCGTTCGGCGCTGCCGCCGCCCGGGGCGCGCACGATGATCCGGCCGCCGCTCTGGCTCTTGCCGACGCCGTCGTTGGCGGTGCCGGTGTGTTCGAGGGTGATGCCGTCGTTGCAGAACACGCCGTACGACTGACCGGCGGACCCCGTGGTGCGGATGCGGACCGCGTCGTCGACGAGACGGCGGCGGCCGCGGTCGTCGGTGGTGACGGCGGGTACGTCGGAGACGCTCTCGTGGTTGAGCAGCCGCTCGATGTCGATGCTCAGCTGTCCGCCCACCGACTTGTCGCTGTTGCCGAGGTGGACGCCCTCGACGAGCAGGGACGGCTCGCGCCGGTCGAGGAGCGCTGCCCGCACCCGCTCGATGAGGGCGTCGTCGGTGGTGAAGTCCTTCTCCAGGTACTCCGGGTCCGCCACGATCTTCTCGGGCACGCTCGCCAGCAGTCGGCGCACGTCGAGGCGTCCGACGCTCGCGGGGTGGTCCAGAAGCTGGAGCAGGTCCGTGCGCCCCCGGGCCTCGCGGAGGGAGCACAGACCGAGGCGGGCGAGGATCTGCCGTACGTCGTGGGCGATGTTGAGCAGGTACTGGGCCAGCGCGCGCGGGTCGCCCTCGAAGACCTCGGGGTTCGTGGTGAGTCCGGCGGGACACTTCACGTTGCAGTTCTTCGCCATGACGCAGCCGAGCATCATCAGCGCGGTCGTTCCGAACTCGAAGCTGTCGGCGCCGAGAAGCGCCGAGGTGACGACGTCGCCGCCGGTCTGGTGCGCGCCGGAGCAGCGCAGGACGACCTTCTGCCGGAGCCCGTTCGCGAGGAGCGCCTGGTGCACCTCGGCGACGCCGATCTCCGCCGAACGGCCCGCGTACTTGAGGCTGGTGACGGCCGCGGCGCCGGTGCCGCCGGTGTTTCCGGCGACGTTGATGACGTCCGCGCCGGCCTTGGCGACTCCGACCGCGATGGTGCCGATGCCCTCCGAGGACACCAGCTTGACGATGACCCGGACCCGGGCCGCCTTGCAGTCGTGGATGAGCTGCGCGAGGTCCTCGATGGAGTACGTGTCGTGGTGCGGGGGCGGGGAGATCAGCTCGATGCCGGGGGTGCCGCCGCGCGCGGCCGCGATGTCGACGGTGACCTTCGGCGCGGGCAGCTGGCCGCCCTCGCCGGGCTTCGCGCCCTGTCCGATCTTGATCTCCAGCTCTTCGAGCATCGGGTCGGCGAGATAGCCCGCCCAGATGCCGAACCGGCCGGAAGCGAACTGCTTGATCCGGGAGCCGCGGATGGTGCCGTACCGGGTGTGGTGCTCGCCGCCCTCACCGCTGTTCGACATGCCGCCGACCATGTTCGTGCCGTGCGCGACGGCTTCGTGCGCGGTGGCCACGAGCGCGCCGTGGCTCATGGCGCCGGAGGCGAGGGACCGGGTGATCTCGTGCGCGGGCTGGACCTCGTCGAGCGGGACACTGGCGGGGGCGCTGTCGCTGTCGAGGAGGGCCAGGAGGCGGGCCGCGCCGCCTGCGGCGGTGACTTCGATGCCGTCGGCGCCCATGGTGAGGGTCTCGGCCTCGCCCAGGTGCGCGAGTCCTTCGGCGAGGGCGGTGTGGCGGTCCAGGTCCGGTGCGGCGAGGCGCAGTCGGAAGGTGCCCTGTTCGGTGCGGGAGACGGCGACGCCCCGGACCGTGACGCTCGCGTTCCCGTCCGTCGAGAACCGGCCCAGCTCCCGGGCGAAGTCCTCGGCCGTACGCAGTCCGGTGACGTCGGCGGGCAGTGCGAGCACGTCCCGCAGCGCGGCCGGGCGGCGCGAGCGCTCCTCGTGCGTGGTCCGCAGGAAGGCGCGGTATCCGGGGGTGATCCGGAACGCGTCGATCTCGGCGTCGCTGAGCGCGTCGTACCCGGTGTTGCGGTACGCGGCATCGGTGATGCCGAACGCGTCGTCGAGCTGGCCGAGGGTGAGCAGCCGGAGCGCGTCGGAGTCCTCGGGCTTCCCGAACTCCGGCCGCTCCTCGACCATGTCGCCGAAACCGCGCACGGCCGTGACACCGAAGGAGTGCCCGGCGCCGTCCGACCGCTCCTTGAACAGCCCGAGCAGCGGGATCTGCTGCTCGCCCTGGACCGTACGAGCCCGCTCGTGCCAGTCCGTGGCGGCCTGCGCGATCCGGGCGAACCCGACACCGCCGACCGGGGCGTCCATGTGCGGGAAGGTCCGGGCGAAGACGTCGTCGCGAGTGTCGAGGTAGTTCGGTTCGAAGAACTCGCCGCCGATGTAGCTCTCGGCGGTGCACAGTCCGACCCGGCCCATGGTCTTGGCGAGGGACTTCTCGGCGGCCTTGCGGAACTTCGCCAGCGCCCGGTCGGTCGCGGTGATCTCACCGGCGGGGGCGGGTGCGCTCGGGAACTTCTCCTCGGCGCGCAGCCGTGCGCTGAGGCTGTAGACGGCGGAGGCGCCGAAGCCGAGCGCGGTCGCCACGTGGTGCGAGGACGCCAGCTGGCCGCTCTCCGCGACGAGCGAGACGCGCAGTCGCAGCCCGGTCTCGATGAGCCGCTGGTTGACGGCGGCGACGGCGAGGATGACCGGCAGCGGCGCGCGCGTCGAGGAGACCGCCCGGTCGGTGAGGAGCGCGATGCCGCCCTGCTCGGACGCGAACCGCTCGACGTCGTCGCAGAGTCGCCGGAGCGCGGTGCGCAGGGCGTCGGCGTTGGCGGTCTCGTCCCCGGCCATCGGCTCGTAGAGCATGGCGAACCGCTTCAGCGGCACGATCCGCTGATCGCGCAGCCGGACCATGTCGAGGTGCCCGAGCACGGGCGAGGACACGACGAGCTGGCGGCCGCCGCTGTGGGTCCCGTCGGGCTTGGGACCGAGCGCGACCCGCATGCTCATGCCGTCGGCCTCGCGGATGCTGTCCAGCGGCGGGTTGGTCACCTGGGCGAAGCGCTGCGAGAAGTACTTCGCCATGCCGCCCTCGGTGTCGCTGAGCGCGTTGATGGCGTTGCCGTAGCCCATCGCCGAGATCCGCTCCGACCCGTCGGCGAGCATCGGGTCGAGCATGAACCGGAAGCTCTCCTGGTTCAGCGAGTACGCCACGTACCGCCCGGCGAGGGTGAGGTCGCCGTCGTAGCCGAGCGTCGTGGTGCCGCGGTAGTAGTCGGGGGCGGGCAGGTCGTCGAGGTTCACCCGGGCGGAGGTGAGCAGGTCGCTGTACGGGCGGCGCGCGGCGAGGGCGTCCAGCACCTCGCGGGTGCGCAGCCGGCGTCCGGTGCGGTGGTCGACGACGAGCATGCCGCCGGCCTCGATACGGCCCCGGTGCACGACCTCGTCGTCGGGGAAGGCGACCTGACCGGCCTCCGAGGCCACCATCAGGTACTCGGCGGTCTCGACGGTGCGCAGCGGGCGCAGCCCGAGCCGGTCGAGGCGGGCGCCGACGACGTCGCCGTCGCTGAAGATGAGGGCTGCGGGGCCGTCGTTCTTCTCCTCGTACAGGGAGAAGTACTCGAGCATGTCCCTGGTGGCGGCGGGCAGCGTGCGGTCGTTCTCCCAGGCGGGCGGCATGAGGGACACGACCGCCTCGACGAGGTCCAGGCCGTCGTCGAAGACGCGGCTCTGGAGGGTCTGGTCGAGCCGGCTGGAGTCGGACTGGCCCGGCGGGCGCACGATGCTCCGGGTCCGGGCCCGCGCGAGGGCCTCGTCGCTGAGGCGGTTCTTGCGGTCGGTGTTGAGCTCGCCGTTGTGCGCCATGAGCCGGAAGGGCTGGGCCATGGTCGGGTGCGGCTCGGTGTTGGTGGAGAACCGGGTGTGGAAGTAGAGCGAGCGCACGGAGTGCCGGGGGTCGACGAGGTCGCGGAAGTACCCGATGACCTCTCCGGAGTTGAGCCGTCCCTTGAGCACCTGGGTGCGGGCGCTGAGCGACAGCACGTACAGCCCCGCGTACGTCGTCGCGTCGGCGTAGGCCACGGCCTCCACGGCGAGCAGGGCACGGTGGGCGGCCGAGTCGACGTCTTCGCGCTCCCAGCTCTCGGGCGCCCGGAACACCCACTGCACGACGGGCAGTTGGTACTGCTCGGCGGCGGGGCAGGCGACGGTGTGGTCGACGGGTACGTCGCGGACGAGGAGTACGTCGAAGCCCTGCTCGGCGATGCTCCGGCCCACGAGGTCGACCGCCGCGGCACGGCGTTCGCCGTCGACCGGCACGAAGCAGTTGGCGACGCCGAAGTGCCCGGCGCGCAGTTCCTCGCCGGTGATCGCGCCGAAGAACTCCACCGACAGGTCCACGTTCACGCCCGCGCCGTCCCCGACGCCCTCGGCGGACTTGCCGCCGCGGTGCGGGATGGTGCGGAGCGCTTCGTCGCCCTTGCGGATGACGTCATGGCTCGGTGTCCCGTCGAGCCGGGTGATGAAGCCGACGCCGCAGTCGCTGTGGTCGAGGGCAGGGTCGTACAGACCGAAGGTGCGGTGATTCAAGGGGGCGTCCTGGGAGCAGCGGGTTCCGGCATCGGACGGCCAGGCTGCGTCGGTGAAGCGCTCGCCGCGGGCGGGGCCGGTGTTCCGGCCAGGGCCCTGAGTAGTGCGATTGTGAACGGTAAGGCTTACCTAACTCATACGCAAGTGTGCATCCTGCACATATGTCGGCGCCTCGTCCACGTCCCGCGATCGTATGCGAAACGCGCCCGAATCCGCCGAGGTGTCCGCAGGCTGGTCCTCGACGCCCCCTTGAAGCCGACCGCCGTCGTCGACGCGTGCGCCCGGCGCGAGTCCTCGGGCGCCGTCCGCGCGCCCCCCGTAGCCGCTTGCCAGCCCCTTTACGAGGGCATTACTGTCACCACGCCTTGGTGAACGGGAAATCCGGTGTGATACCGGTGCGGCCCTCGCCACTGTGATCGGGAAGTCCTGCTCCGGCCCTGACGGGCAGCCACTGGGTCCTCGGACCCGGGAAGGCGGAGCAAGGGCGGTGGGACCCGTGAGCCAGGAGACCGGCCAAGGCGCGTCAACCATCCACGAGGTGCTGGAGAGGGTCTGCTGAGCCATGCACATAGCCGAGGGTTTTCTGCCCCCTGCGCACGCGGTCGCCTGGGGCGTCGCGTGCGCACCGTTCGTCGTCCACGGAGTCCGGTCACTCACCCGTGAGGTCAGGGAGCACCCCGAGAGCACGCTGCTGCTCGGCGCCTCCGGCGCCTTCACCTTCGTCCTGTCCGCGCTGAAGCTGCCCTCGGTGACGGGCAGTTGCTCACATCCCACCGGCACCGGCCTGGGCGCCATCCTGTTCCGCCCGCCGGTCATGGCCGTACTGGGCACCATCACCCTGCTCTTCCAGGCACTGCTGCTCGCCCACGGCGGGCTGACGACACTGGGCGCCAACGTGTTCTCGATGGCGATCGCCGGACCCTGGGCCGGCTACGCCGTCTACCGGCTGCTACGGCGCTACGACGTGCCGCTCATGGGCGCGGTGTTCTTCGGCGCGTTCGTCGCCGACCTGTCCACCTACTGCGTCACCAGCGTGCAGCTGGCGCTCGCCTTCCCGGACCCGAGCAGCGGATTCCTGGGCGCGCTCGGCAAGTTCGGCTCCATCTTCGCCGTCACCCAGATCCCACTCGCGGTGAGCGAGGGACTCCTCACGGTGTTCGTCATGCGACTGCTGGTGCAGTCCAGCAAGGGCGAACTGACGCGGCTCGGAGTACTGCTGACCGGTACGAAGAAGAACGAGCCCGAGCCCGAGACCGGCACCGAGGCGGTGGCCCGATGAGCCGTAACGCGAAGATCAACGCTCTGCTGCTGTTCGTCGTGGCGGCGCTCGCCGTGCTGCCGCCGGCCCTCGGGCTCGGCGACCACAAGGAGGAGCCGTTCACGGGCGCCGACGCCGAGGCCGAGACCGCGATCACCGAGATCGAGCCGGACTACGAGCCCTGGTTCTCACCCCTGTACGAACCGCCGTCCGGCGAGATCGAGTCGGCCCTGTTCGCCCTCCAGGCGGCACTCGGCGCGGGCGTCCTCGCCTACTACTTCGGTCTGCACCGGGGGCGCCGCCAGGGTGAGGCGCGGGCCCTGGCCCAGCCGGACGCCCGGGACACCCAGGACGAGCCCACCGCCGAACGGGCCTGACCCCGCGTGCTGCCGATCGACGCGGCGGCGCACAGCAGCCGCTGGCGCCACCGCCATCCCGTGGACAAGGCCGTGCTCGGACTGGGCCTCACGATCCTGGCGATCTCACTGCCGCCCTGGCCCGGCGCGGCGCTGGTGCTGGTGACGGCCCTCGCCGTACTGCTCGGACCGGCGGGTGTGCCCGGCCGACGGCTGTGGCGTGCCTACCGGGTGCCGCTGGGCTTCTGCGTGACCGGTGCGCTCCCGCTGCTCGTCCAGGTCGGTGGACCACAGGGGTTCGTGACGCCGGCGGACGGCGGTGCGATGCGTGCCGGGGAACTGCTGCTGCGTACGTCGGCGGCCTCCCTCGGGGTCCTGCTGTTCGCCTTCACCACGCCCATGTCCGACCTGCTGCCGCGCCTGGTGAAGGCCGGCGTGCCCGCACCCGTCGTGGACGTCGCGCTGGTGACGTACCGCATGAGCTTCCTGCTCCTGGACTCCGTGCGCCGCATCCGGGAGGCCCAGGCCGCGCGGCTCGGGCACACCAGCCGGGCCGCGGAGTGGCGCTCGCTCGCCGGGCTCGGCGCGACCGCGTTCGTACGGGCCTTCAGCCGGGCGGCGCGGCTCCAGGACGGACTCGCCGGGCGCGGTTACGACGGGACCCTGCGCGTTCTGGTGCCCGAGGCCCGCGTCTCCGCGCGCTTCACGGCCGCCAGTGTCGCGCTGCTCGTGACCGTGGCCGCCCTCACCCTCGTACTGGAAAGGCCGCTGTCATGAGCGACTCCGCTCTGGTCGCCCTGCGGGGCGCCTCGTTCGCGTACGAGGACGGCCCGACCGTGCTCGACGGCCTCGACTTCCGGATACGCGAGGGGCGCGCGCTCGCCCTGCTGGGCCGCAACGGCAGCGGCAAGACCACGCTGATGCGGCTGCTCAGCGGCGGACTGAGGCCGCGCGCGGGCGAGTTGACCGTGGAGGGACAGCCCGTCCGCCACGACCGCAAGGGCCTGACCCGGCTGCGGACGACCGTCCAGCTGGTGGTCCAGGACCCGGACGACCAGCTGTTCGCCGCGTCCGTGGCGCAGGACGTGTCCTTCGGGCCGCTGAATCTCGGCCTGCCCGACACGGAGGTACGGGCCCGGGTCGACGAGGCGCTCGCCGCCCTGGACATCACGGCCCTGGCCGACCGTCCCACCCATCTCCTGTCGTACGGCCAGCGCAAGAGGACCGCGATCGCCGGTGCCGTCGCCATGCGACCCCGCGTCCTGATCCTCGACGAGCCGACCGCCGGGCTCGACCCCGACGGCCAGGAGCGGCTGCTCACCACCCTCGACGAGCTGCGCGCGTCCGGCACCACGGTGGTGATGGCCACCCATGACGTCGACCTCGCCCTGCGCTGGGCCGACGACGCGGCCCTCCTCACCCCCTCCGGCGCGCACACCGGACCCGCCGCCTCGATGCTGGCCCGCACGGAACTGCGGCGGCAGGCGGGACTGCGGCTCCCCTGGGGCATCGCGGCCGCCCGACTGCTGCGGGACCAAGGGCTGCTGGCCGACGACGCCCCGGGGCCGCGCACCCCGGACGAACTGGCCGCGCTGGTTCGAGACGCCGCGGCCCGGTGACATACGTGACCTGCCCTGCCGACGGGATTCCGCCGGCAGGGCAGGCGCCTCACGCGCCCCGGGATCCGGCGGACCGCGTCCGCACGACGGCGAAGGCAGCCGCGGCCAGCCCGAGCACGCCCACGATCAACCCGGCGATGCCGAGCCCCCGTGCGGTCGAGTCGCTGCTGTCGGCTGTGGCCTCCTGGGACTTCGCCGTGGTGGTCACGGTGGTGCCGCCGTCCTCCGCGCCCTTGGCGGTGAGCTTCACGACCGGGGCCGGGTTCTCCGGCTCCTCGTCGCCCTGCGCGGCCTTCTCGATCCAGCGGACGGTCTTGCCGTCGGAGTAGGTCTGCAGGGCCTTGAAGGCCAGCTGGCCGGTGTCGTCGGGCAGCTGGCCGAAGGCGACGTCGAAGTCCTCGTACTGCCCGGCTGCGACCTTCCCTCCGGTCCAGGTGATCTCGGAGACGGCGTCCGTGATGGTGCCGTCGTCCGTCTTGACCGGCGTCTTGAGCTTGGTGTCGGTGACCTTCGCGGTCCAGCCGTCCCGCGGCGCGACGAGCACGCCGAGGAGGGGGTGGTCGGTGGGCAGGAAGATCTGGACCTTGGTGGTGGAGGCGTTGTCCTCCTCGTTGGGGACGCGGAAGGTCAGGGTGCCGTCGGTGGCGCCCCTGGTGTAGCTCTCCGGGTGGACGGTGACATGCGCGGAGGCGGCGCCGGCGGCGGTGAGGACTCCGACCGCGGCGAGGGCGGTGACGGCGCCGACGCGGCGCAGGGTGGTGGACATGGCTGAGTGGGTCTCCGTACTGCGGAAGGGATGTCGGGGTTCAGACGGCGTACGACATCCCGGCGGGCGGCCCGCGCCGACGAACGGCGTAGCGCAGCCACGCCTGCCGCGGCGACCACGTCCGGTCGCCGACCCGCCGCACGGGCTCCGGTCCGCTCGGCACGCCCCGGAAGCCACGGACCGTCCGCCACCAGGCGACGAGCCCCGGCACGAAGGCGACCGCCCACCGCAGCAGCGACCACAGCGCGGCCTCACCGCGCCGCAGCCACCAGGTCAGCAGGAGAGCCGCCCCGACGTGGGCGGCGGTGGCGTGGGGTGCCGACGCATGGAGGTGCGGAGCCATGCGCATGCCGTGCATGACCGTCCCGGCGTGCGGCCGGGCGGCGCCGAACGCGAGGTGCAGCCCGCCCTGGGCGGCCAGCGTCCCGCCACCGATACCGGCCAGCGACCGCTCACGCCCGCCCAGCAGCAGACCGGCCACGAAGACCGCCAGGCTCCCGGCGCCCTGCACCGACACCGGCGGCGCCACCCCCGCGGCCAGCACATGTCCTGCGGTGGCCAGCAGCACACACAGCACGGCGAACACCGCCGCGCGCAGGCTCCGCACCCCCGGGGACGCACTCATGCCACCTGATGCTGCCATGCGACCGAAGCCCCTCCCACACCGCCCGTACCCGCGCGCCACCGCGGAGACCGGTCTACCGAAGGCTCGCCCCGTGTCTCACCGCGCCGCCGCCTCCGGTTCGTCCGTCGCGGACGGGTGGACGTATCTGTCCTCGCCGAACGGCGTGAACCACGAACCGAACGCGATGGGTGCGCCGTCGAGCCCGACCCCCACGGCGGACTCGTCGATCCCGTCCGTCACACCGTCGTAGAGCCACTCGTGGTCCATGTCCTCGTAGACGTTCCCGGCGAACGCGTCGAGAGCGGCCGACACCTCGTCATCGAGCAGCCCGTGCAGCTCCAGGGTCACGACGGCCTGGCTCAGGAGGAACCGCAGGGCGAGTTCCTCGGCGACACAGCTGAGCCGCTCGAAGCTCCCGTCGGTGAAGCGGGTGGTCATGGCGATCACCGTCACCAGGAAGCGGCGGGCGAAGCGGGCGTCGTACCGGAGCGCGTACCGGTCGGGCAGGCGTTCCAAGTGCCACAGGGGCCCCTCGCATTCCGCGACGGTGGCGTCCTCCTGCGTCAGGACCTGCACGTCCTCGAACAGCTCCTCCACCAGGATGTCGATCGCGTGGACCAACGCGCCGGCGGCGAGTGCGGCGCTTGCCGGCGGTACGGCGAACTCGTCATCGCCGTGCACCCTCCCGTCGCCTTCCTCACCGGGCACACCGAACACGGCCGGAGGAAAAGACCGCAGTTCAGCCGCCACCCCCAGCATCCGGCTCCGCACCGCGGCGGCTTTCGCCTCGCCGTCGTGCGCCTCCTCGGCACCTTCCGGTGGGGGACTCCCTGCGTGCCGCGCCTTGCGGGTGGCGGGATCGTCGGGCGGGGCATCGGGACCTTCGGCCGCGTCGAGGCTCTTCCTCGCCAGATCCTGGTGCAGCTCCACCTCGCATCGCTCGATCGTCCAGTCCGCCAACAGTTCGGACCGCTCCAGCAGTTCGTCCACGAGCGCCCGCACCGAGTCCTCGGCGAACTCCAGTGCCGGGGCGTCCACGATCACCTTCAGAAGCGCTCCACCGGGGTGGACGGCCACGATGGTGTCCAGCAGCTCGACGGCCACGCCGTCGGGCCCCTCGATCGCCCGGACGGAGTCGAATCCGTCCTCGACGAGCGCCACGGCTCCGGCACGCTGAAGCGGGTCCATCTCCGAAGTGCCCTCCGGGATGCAGGTGTCCACTGTCACTACGTACGTCACAGGACCGAGCCTTACAGGAAAGCACCGTTCGCGCGACGGATTGGACCTGTCCGCGAGGCGAACTCGGTCCGTGTGTCCGGCGAGGACCTCGACGCACCGTCCGTCACACCAGCCGCCTGATCTCTCCGCGCACCCGGTAGAAGCCACCCGAGGAGGAGTGCAACGCGTCCACCACATAGCGTGCGCCGGGCTGGCGTATCGCACGGGGGAACTGGACGTTCCAACTCGGCTCATAGCCCTCGGAGACCACATGCACCCGCACTCGGCCTCCGTGCTCGACGCACTCCACGACGACGCCGCTCCCCGGCGCGGGCACGGTGCTGACCGTGGCGACGGAGGCGGCGGTGGTCAGCGGTGCGTACGTCGGCAGGGCCGCCGCCAGTTTGACGTCCGCGGCGACCGGGACGGTGCCCGACTGAGCGGCGTTGATCGCGGCCTCGCTCGCGTCGATGCAGGCGAGCGAGCCGTCCGTGGAGACGATGTACAGCCTTTCGTCGTGGTACTGCATGGAGAGCGCCGAGCCACCGCCCGTGCCGAGCTTCCACAGCCGGGCGCCGTCGGCGGTGAAGCAGTAGACGGAGGAGGCGGAGTCGCCCGCGAAGACGTATCGCCCGCCGGGGGAGGTGGCGCACGAGTACACCGCGGCATCGCACTGGTAGGTGGCCTCGACCCACCCGGAGGACTTCGCGAGCCGCTGCACGACCCGCCGCCCCGTCCCGGCGTAGACCGCGTCCTCCTCCTGCCAGCCGAAGAGCACATTGCCGCTGGTCGCGGTGTGCCAGAGCTGGCCGGTGCCGTCCGCCGCGTAGGCCGTCACACCGGCGCTGTGCCCGTGGTAGACGGCACGGTCGTCGGCCCGCACCATCCACCCCTGCTGCCCGGAGGAGTTGCGCGACCACTGGAGCTCGTCCTCGTGGTCGATGACCGTCAGACCGCCGTTGCGGTCGGAGACGTTCAGCACGCCCGCGTGGATGTCCAGCCAGAAGATGTCCACCTCGGCCGCGATCTCGTAGGCGGCGAACGGCACCTTCGCCGAGAGGTCGTACACCCGGCCGTCGTCACAGCCCGCGTAGATCCAGAAGTCGTCCGCCACCAGGCACTTCACACCGTCGGGCAGGGAGTAGTGAGCCAGCACCTCACCGTCATGGCTCAGGTTGTAGACACTGCCCTGCTGGTTGCCGACCCAGCAGCGGTCCTCGTCCACATGGATCCCGAACGCCGATGCGCCCGTACGGAACCGCCACAGCACCGGTGCGGTCGCCCGCGCCGTGGACGGAGCGGACGTCACCTGACGGCGCGTCACGGCCCGGGCCGCACGCTGCCCTTGCACAGCCGGCGCGTATCCCTTCCGCACCTTCTCGGCGATCTTCTTCGCCGCCGCCGCGTTCGCCTTCTCCACCGTCGGAAACGCGGAGGTCTGACGCTGCCCGTCCACACCGATCCGCCCGTACCGCACGGAGACGGTGGTCCCCTCGACGGTCACCTCGTAGAACTTGTGGGCACCGCCGCTCTCCTGAGACAGCTCCAGATACGTCGTGCTCCCCGACTGTCGTCCCTGCGCAGCGGACACAGCACACCCCTCCCCAAAACCCCGGTCGACCGCGACGGCCGATCCCCAGTGATTCCAAAATAGAGGTCACCACTGACAACGCCGCCCGCGACCGGATCCGGGGAGGGGAGGGCTTCCAGGAGCGCGGGTCAGCGCCCCTTGGCGGCAGGCTCCAGAATCGCCACGCACTCCATGTGGTGGGTCATCGGAAACAGATCGAACACCCGCAACGACCGCACCCGGTACCCCCCGTCCCGGAAGTACCCCAGGTCCCGGGCCAGCGCGGCGGGATCGCACGCGACGTACGCGATGCGCCGCGCCCCCAGCGACGACAGGTGCTCGACCGTCTTGCGTCCCGCCCCCGCGCGCGGCGGGTCCAGGACGATCAGGTCGACCTCGGTGATCCCGGTGCGCGGGAGGACGGACTCGACCTTGCCCTGTTCGATGCGGACGCGGTCGAAGGCGGCGAGGTTGTGCCGGGCGTCCTCCACCGCGCGCTTGCCGGACTCGATGCCGAGGACGGCGCCCTTGTCGCCGATCCGGTCGGCGAGGGCGCCCGCGAAGAGGCCCACACCGCAGTACAGGTCCAGCGCCATGTCGCCCTTGCGCGGCAGCAGGCCCTGCATGACGGCCTTGACCAAGGTGTCGGCGGCCATCGGGTGGACCTGCCAGAAGCCGCCGCTGCCCACCCGGTGGGTACGCCCGTCGGCCCGCTCCCGTACGAAGGCGCGGCCGTGCACCCGGTGGATGCCGCCGTCGTGCTCCTCGACGCGCATGACGGAGACGGGCTTGTCGAGCTCCACGAGGGGAAGGCGGGCGCCCGGGCGGGGTTCCAGGATCACCATGCGGTCCTGCGAACCCGTCGCGGCGATCGCGTCCACCGACGCCATCCCGGACCAGTCACGGTCCTCGATGCCCAGCTCGCTGACGCCCGGCGCCGCGATCATGCAGTGCTCGATCGGCTCGACCTCGTGCGAGCGGTGGCGGCGGAGCCCCGCGTTGCCGTCGGCGTCCACCGCGTACTGCACCCGGGTCCGCCACTGCGGCACCTGGCCCGCCGGGAGCTTGTCGCCCTCGGCCGGCAGCACGGTGCCGTCCCAGCCGGCCTCCTCGGGCGTGAGCCCCGCGAGCCGCTGCAGCTGCTCGGCGACGACCTCGCCCTTGAGCCGGCGCTGGGCCCCCGGCTTGGCGTGCTGCCAGTCGCAGCCGCCGCAGCGGCCGGGCCCCGCGTAGGGACAGGGCGCCTCGATACGGTCCTTGGAGGCTTCCAGGACCTCGACGGCGTCCGCGCGCAGGAACCGGGCGCCCTCCTCGCCGTCGGTCACCCGGGCCACGACCCGCTCACCGGGCAGCGTGTGCCGGACGAACAGCACCTGGCCGTCGGACGTGCGGGCGATGCAGTGCCCGCCGTGCGCGACGGGGCCCACCTCGACCTCGTAGTCGACCCCCACCAGTGATTTCTTCGGTTCTGCCTGCATGGCGGGGAGACTCCACAACGATCGAGTGAGGGATGGACCACGGGTCGGGCCCACGGGGTGGGCCGACAACAACCCACCACTCTACTTCGGCGTCGACGTCTCCTTCGCCCGCTCCTCCGCCGGCCCGCGCCGCACCGCACCCGGCGCGTTCCAGTCCTGCCGCTTGCGAGCCCGCTTCTTCGCCACCTCCGACGACTGCAACTGGTACGGCACCGAGGTCACCATGACCCCCGGTGTGAACAGCAGCCGGCCCTTGAGCCGCAGCGCGCTCTGGTTGTGCAGTAGATGTTCGTACCAGTGGCCGACCACGTACTCGGGGATGATCACGGACACCGCGTCCCGCGGCGACTCCTTGCGCAGGCTCTTCACGTACTCGATGACCGGCCGCGTGATCTCGCGGTACGGCGAGTCCAGCACCTTCAGCGGTACGTCGATCCCGCGCCGCTCCCACTCCTCGCGCAGCGCCTTGGTCTCCGCCGGGTCGACGTTGACACTCAGGGCTTCCAGCGTGTCCGAGCGCATCAGCTTGGCGTACGCCAGGGCCCGCAGCGTGGGGCGGTGGATCTTCGAGATGAGGACGACGGAGTGGACGCGGGACGGTCGTACGCTGTCGTCGCTCGGGCCCTCGGGCGCCGCGATCTCCTCGGCCACCCGGTCGTAGTGCTTACGGATCGCCGACATCGTCGCGTAGAAGATCACCATGCCGAGCAGGGCGACCCAGGCGCCGTGGGTGAACTTGGTGACCAGGACGACGATCAGCACCAGGCCGGTGAAGAAGGCGCCGAAGGTGTTGATGGCACGGGAGCGGACCATGTGGCGGCGCTTGGCCGGGTCCTTCTCGGTGGCCAGATAGCGGTTCCAGTGCCGGACCATGCCGGTCTGGCTGAGCGTGAAGGAGACGAACACGCCGACGATGTAGAGCTGGATCAGACGGGTCGAGTCGGCGCCGTAGATCCACACCAGCAGTCCGGCGGCGCCGGCCAGGAGCACGATGCCGTTCGAGAACGCGAGGCGGTCGCCGCGGGTGTGCAGCTGGCGCGGGAGGTAGCGGTCCTGGGCGAGGATCGAGCCGAGCAGCGGGAAGCCGTTGTACGCCGTGTTGGCTGCGAGGAACAGCACCAGCGCGGTGGCCGCGGCCAGCACGATGAACAGGAAGCTGCCCTTGCCGAAGACGGCCTCGGCGACCTGGGAGATCACCGGGTTCTGGACGTAGTCGGAGCCGATGGCGGCGCCGTCCTTCAGCAGGTCCACGGCCGGGTTCTCGGCCATGCGGACCTTGGTCACCATGGCCAGCGCGATGATGCCGCAGAACATGGTGACGGCGAGCAGACCCATCGCCGCGAGCGTGGTGGCGGCGTTCTTCGACTTGGGCTTGCGGAAGGCCGGGACGCCGTTGGAGATCGCCTCGACGCCGGTGAGGGCGGCACACCCGGAGGAGAAGGCGCGCAGCAGGAGGAAGACCAGGGCGAAGCCCGCCAGGCCCTGGTGTTCGGCCTTGATCTCGTACGACGCCGTCGGCGCCCGCATGGTCTCGTCGAGGACCAGTCCGCGGAACGCCCCCCACGCGATCATGATGAAGACGCCCACGACGAAGACGTACGTCGGGATCGCGAACAGCGAGCCGGACTCCTTCACGCCCCGCAGGTTCATCAGCGTGAGCAGCACGATCACGGCGCTCGCGCAGAGCACCTTGTGCTCGACGACGAAGGGCACCGCGGAGCCGAGGTTCTCGATGCCGGAGGAGATCGAGACGGCGACGGTCAGGACGTAGTCGACGAGCAGGGCGCTGGCGACGGTGAGGCCGGCCTTGGGGCCGAGGTTGGTGTTGGCGACCTCGTAGTCACCGCCCCCGCTCGGGTAGGCGTGGACGTTCTGTCGGTAGGAGGCGACCACCGTGAACATCAGCACGACGACCGCTACGGCGATCCAGGGGCTGAAGTGGTAGGCCGACACACCCGCGATGGACAGGACCAATAGCACCTCGCCAGGCGCGTACGCCACGGAGGACAACGGGTCGGAGGCGAAGACGGGGAGAGCAATGCGCTTTGGCAGGAGCGTTTCGCCCAGCCGGTCACTGCGCAGTGCGCGCCCGATCAGAATCCGTTTGGGCACGTCGGTCAGTTTGGACACGACTGAACATCGTAGGCGTTCGAACGGGTGCGCAACCACCCGCCACCCCGCTTCTGCCCTCCGGGTGAAAACACGAGGCGCCTTGGCTGCGGATTCCGCAGGTGGCCGGATGCTCGTGCCTATATGACAAAAACCCGCCTGTCGCCCGGGCAGTACCTGCCTCTCGCCGCCCCCTGGAGGTCCCATGCACGCCACCGCAGAGCTGATCGGTGCCGCCGCCACCCTCGTCGGCCTCGGAATCCTGACATTGGTGAGTGTCCGCAGCATCAGCCGCCGCTGATCGTCCCGATCCCCGGGACAACCGTGCACAGGGGTGCCGCCGTCCTACCGTGCGTGTGTAGCTTGGGCGACGGTCTGAGACCCTGATGGGGCTGAGCAGTATCTCTTGACACCGGAAGGACGGTCGTGCACATCGTCATCATGGGCTGCGGCAGAGTGGGTTCCGCTCTCGCCCAGACCCTGGAGCAACAGGGGCACACGGTCGCCGTGATCGACCAGGACCCCACCGCCTTCCGACGACTGGGCTCCGGATTCGGAGGCCGGCGTGTCACCGGAGTCGGCTTCGACCAGGACACCCTGCGCGAAGCGGGCATCGAGGAGGCCGGTGCCTTCGCCGCCGTCTCCAGCGGTGACAACTCCAACATCATCGCCGCCCGGGTGGCCCGCGAGATGTTCGGTATCGAGAACGTCGCGGCCCGGATCTACGACCCCCGTCGCGCCGAGGTCTACCAGCGCCTGGGCATCCCGACGGTGGCCACGGTCCGCTGGACGGCGGATCAGATGCTGCGCCGGCTGCTGCCCTCGGGTGCCGAGCCGCTGTGGCGCGACCCCACCGGTGGCGTCCAGCTGGCCGAGGTGCACACCTCCGCCTCCTGGGTGGGCCAGCGGATCAGCCGGCTCCAGGAGGAGACGGGCGTCCGCGTGGCGTTCCTGACCCGTCTCGGCGAGGCGATCCTGCCCAGCTCGCAGACGGTGTTGCAGGAGGGCGACCTGGTGCACGTGATGATGCGCACCGACGAGGTCGACAAGGTCGAGGCGTCCTTCGCCAAGGGTCCCGAAGAGGAGGGCGGTCACTGATGAGGGTCGCCATTGCCGGTGCCGGTGCGGTGGGCCGCTCGATCGCGGGCGAACTGCTGGAGAACGGCCACGAGGTCCTGCTCATCGACAAGGCGCCGACCGCCATCTCGGTCGAGCGCGTCCCCCAGGCGGAGTGGCTGCTGGCCGACGCCTGCGAGATCACGTCCCTGGACGAGGCGGCGCTGCAGCGCTGCAACGTGGTGATCGCCGCGACGGGCGACGACAAGGTGAACCTGGTCGTCTCGCTGCTCGCGAAGACGGAGTACGGCGTTCCGCGCGTCGTCGCCCGGGTCAACAACCCGAAGAACGAGTGGCTCTTCAACGAGTCCTGGGGTGTGGACGTCGCCGTCTCCACCCCGCGTCTGATGTCGGCCCTGGTCGAGGAGGCGGTGAGCGTCGGCGATCTGGTCCGGCTGCTCCGCTTCAGCCACGGTGACGCCAACCTCGTCGAGCTGACCCTGCCCGAGGAGTCGGCCCTGGCCGGCACCCAGGTCGGCGACGTCGAGTGGCCGCAGGACACGTCCCTGGTGACGATCATCCGCGGCAACCGTGTCCTCACCCCGACCCCGGACGACTCCCTGGAGGCCGGCGACGAACTCCTCTTCGTGGCCGCCCCGGCCCGCGAGGAGCAGCTGGAGGACCTGCTGTCGGTGCGCCGCGAGGACGCGACGAGCTGACGTCGTCAGGCGCTACGACGAGGGAGGGCGCCCCGGGATTCCCGGGGCGCCCTCCCTCGTCGTAGCGGAAATCCTCGAAGCTACTCGCGCCGGTGCCGGGCGGCGCCGGTCGTCTCGCCGCGCTCCTCGGTCAGTGCCGCCTTGCGCTCTTCCTCCGCCTTCTCGGCCGCTTCCATCTCCGCGAACACGTCGATGGGCGCCGGGGCCTTCGCCAGGAAGACCCAGGTCAACCAGACGGCGAGCAGGAAGGGCGGGATCTTCAGCGCGACCAGCACCCAGCCCAGCTGTGCCGTGTCGGCCCACCAGTACAGCGGGAAGAGGATGGCGCACTTGGCGAGCAGGATCGCGCCCCACGCGTAACTGGCCTTGGCGTACGCCTTCTTGCGGCCCGGGTTGCGGGTGCGCCAGGAGAGGTTCTCCTTGAAGACCGGGCCGAGGATGAGGCCGATCAGCGGGACCCCGCACAGGGTGGTGATGATGTACGCCAGCGCCAGGCCCAGCGTGTACAGCATGCCGGGCAGGTAGAAGTCCTTCGCATTGCCGGTCATCATCGCGAAGACGACACCGAAGGCGACGCCGAAGACACCGCTGAAGGCGTGCTTGACGGTGTCCTTCGTCACCAGGCGGACCACGACCAGGACCACCGACACCGCGAGCGCGGCGATCGCGGACATGTGGAGGTCCTTGTTGATCGTGTAGATCGTGACGAAGAGGAGGCCGGGCAGCACCGTCTCCACCATGCCCCGCAGGCCTCCGAAGGCCTCGAACAGCGCGGCCTCGGTCACCGCCCGGGCGTCGTGCTGCTCAGTGTCTTCGGTCGGCTTGTCGAGCGACGTCACCGGCTACTCCCTACCGAGGGGTCTCAGTTCGTATTTCGGGTTGAACAGCACCCGGCGGCCCCGGCTCATCGAGATCCGGCCCGATGCGATCAGCTTGCGCCCCGGTTCGATTCCCACGATGGAGCGCCTGCCGAGCCACACCACGTCCAGTGCGGCGGAGCCGTCGAACAGCTCGGCCTCCAGCGCGGGGACACCGGCTCTCGGGCGCAGCGTGACCGTGCGCAAGGTACCAGTAACGGTCACGATCTGCCGGTCGTGGCAGTCACCGATCTTGATGCAGCCTGCGGTCTCGGCGTCCTCCCGCAGCTCCTCCGACTCCAGGTCCTCCTGGGACGAGGAGAGCCTGTCGAGCATGCGCCGGAACCGGCCCACCGGCTTTTCGGAACGCGGAACAGCACTCATATGTGAAGCGTACCGGGGTGCACTGACACGTTCGTACCCGCGGTACTAGCCCTCGAACCGATAGCCCATACCAGGCTCCGTAACGAAGTGCCTGGGATGCGAGGGGTCCGCCTCCAGCTTCCTGCGCAGTTGTGCCATGTAGACCCGCAGGTAGTTCGTCTCGGTTCCGTACGAGGGTCCCCACACCTCCTGCAGCAGCTGTTTCTGGCTGACCAGACGACCGGTGTTGCGCACCAGCACCTCCAGCAGATGCCACTCCGTGGGGGTCAGGCGTACGTCCTTGCCGGCCCGGTTGACCTTCTTCGCGGCGAGGTCGACGGTGAACTCCTCGGTCTCCACCGTCGTCACGTCGTCCTCGCCCGGTCCGACCGGCTCGGCCCGCCGGACCGCCGCCCGCAGCCGGGCCAGCAGCTCGTCCATGCCGAAGGGTTTGGTGACGTAGTCGTCGGCGCCCGCGTCGAGGGCCTCGACCTTCTCGTCGGAGGAGTGCCGGGCGGACAGCACCAGGATCGGCACCCGGGTCCAGCCGCGCAGGCCCCGGATCACCTCGACGCCGTCCATGTCGGGCAGGCCCAGGTCGAGGACGACCACGTCGGGGTGGCGGGCGGCGGCCAGTTCGAGGGCGGTGGCGCCGTCGTGGGCCGCGTCGACCTCGTACTTGCGGGCCTTGAGGTTGATCACGAGGGCGCGCACGATCTGCGGCTCGTCTTCGATCACGAGCACCCGGGTCATGTGACCTGCCTTTCGGGTTGTACGAGCAGTTGTGGCTCAGGCTGCGATCCTGCCGCCCTGAGCGTGAGGACCATGGTCAGGCCGCCGCCCGGCGTGTCCTCGGCGTTCAGCGTGCCGCTCATCGCCTCGGCGAAGCCACGGGCCACCGCGAGGCCCAGCCCGACCCCGGCGCCGCGCGGGGCGTCGCCGTAGCGCTGGAAGGGCGCGAAGATGCGCTCCTTGGCCTCCTCGGGGACGCCGGGGCCGCGGTCGACCACCCGGACCTCGACCCGGTCGGCGATGGCGCTGGCGGACACCAGGACGGCCTCGCCGGTCGGGCTGTACTTGACGGCGTTCTCGACGAGGTTGGCCACGGACCGCTCCAGCAGCCCCGGGTCCACGGCGACCATGGGCAGCGTCTCGGGAATGTCCAGCTCCACGCTGTCCTCGGGCACCCCGCCCAGCGCCATGGGAACGACCTCGTCGAGGTCGATCTCCCGGATCAGCGGGGTGACGGTGCCGGTCTGGAGCCGGGACATGTCGAGCAGGTTCCCGACGAGGTGGTCGAGCCGGTCGGCCCCTTCCTCGATGCCCTCCAGCAGCTCCGCCTGGTCCTCCTCGGACCACGCCACGTCATCGGACCGCAGGGAGGACACCGCCGCCTTGATCCCGGCCAGCGGTGTCCGCAGATCATGGCTCACGGCGGCCAGCAGCGCCGTCCGGATCCGGTTGCCCTCCGCCAGCGTGCGGGCCTGGTCGGCCTCCTCCTGGAGCCGTCGCCGATCCAGCGCGACGGCCGCCTGCGCGGCGAAGGCGGCCAGCACCCGGCGGTCCTCCGCGGGCAGCACCCGTCCGGTGAGCGTGAGGGCCATGTGGTCGCCGACCGGTACGTCCACGTCAGCGTCCTCCGGCCGCTCCACCGGGCGCCCGAGCCCGGCCCGGCCCGCGCAGGTCCACGGTTCGACATCGCTCACGCGCTCCAGCAGGGCCGCCGACTCCATGGCGAAGGTCTCCCTGACCCGCTCCAGCAGCTCCTCGAGACTGGTCTCGCCGCGCAGCACGTTGCCCGCGAGGAAGGAGAGGATCTCCGACTCGGCCCGCAGCCGCGCCGCCTGGTGGGTACGCCGGGCCGCGAGGTCGACCACGGAGGAGACCGAGACACCGACGCCGACGAAGATCGCGATGGCGACGATGTTCTTGGGGTCGGCGATGGTCCAGTGGTGCAGGGGCGGTGTGTAGAAGTAGTTCAGCAGCAGGGAGCCGACCGCGGCCGAGGCCAGCGCGGGCGCCACTCCGCCGAGCAGGGCCGCCGCGACCGTCACGGTCAGGAACAGCAGCATGTCGTTGGCCAGGCCGAGGTCGACGGTGTTGAGCAGCACGGCCAGGACCGGCGGGCCGACCACCCCGACCGCCCAGCCCCAGATGATCCGGGCCCGCCCGAGCCGCGCGCCCCGGGCGACGGGCAGTCCGCGTCCCTTGGCGACCTCGTCGTGGGTGACGATGTGGACGTCCAGGTCGGGTCCGGACTCGCGGGCGACCGTGGCGCCGACGCCGGGGCCGAAGACGTACTGCCAGGTCTTGCGGCGAGAGGACCCGAGGATGATCTGGGTGGCGTTGGCGCCGCGTGCGAAGTCGAGCAGCGCCGCGGGTATGTCGTCGCCGACGACGTGGTGGAAGGTGCCGCCGAGGTCCTCGACGAGGGTGCGCTGGACGGCGAGTTCCTTGGGCGAGGCGGCGGTGAGTCCGTCGCTGCGGGCTATGTACACGGCCAGTACTTCCCCGCCGGCGCCCTTCTCCGCCAGTCGCGCGGCGCGCCGGATCAGCGTCCGCCCCTCCGGACCGCCGGTCAGCCCGACCACGATCCGCTCGCGCGAACCCCAGATCTTCGACACCTGATGCTCACTGCGGTACTGCTTGAGGTACTCGTCGACCCGGTCCGCCACCCACAGCAGCGCCAGCTCCCGCAACGCGGTGAGGTTCCCGGGCCGGAAGTAGTTCGACAGCGCCGCGTCGACCTTGTCGGACCGGTAGATGTTGCCGTGCGCCATCCGCCTGCGCAGTGCCTGCGGCGACATGTCGACAAGCTCGATCTGATCCGCCCGGCGCACCACCTCGTCCGGCACGGTCTCGCGCTGCCGTACCCCGGTGATCGACTCGACGACGTCCCCCAGCGACTCCAGATGCTGGATGTTGACGGTCGACACCACGTCGATCCCGGCCGCGAGCAGCTCCTCCACGTCCTGCCACCGCTTGGCGTTGCGGGAGCCGGGGACATTGGTGTGGGCGAGTTCGTCCACCAGGGCGACGGCGGGGGCGCGATGCAGTACGGCGTCCACGTCCATCTCGGTGAAGGCGCTCCCCCGGTACGCGAGCTCCCGGCGCGGGATCTGCTCCAGACCGTGCAGCATCACCTCGGTGCGGGGCCGGCCGTGGTGCTCGACGAACGCCACCACGCAGTCGGTGCCCCGCTCGATCCTGCGGTGCCCCTCGGACAGCATCGCGTACGTCTTGCCGACGCCCGGTGCCGCACCGAGGTAGATCCGAAGCCTGCCGCGTCCCATGGGTCCCATTGTCTTCCGGTCACTACTGCCTACGCAGCGTCGACCTTACGACCAGCAATCGCGGCAAAGGGGACACAGGGGCGCCGCCGGAGTCGTCTTTGACGCAACCCTGACGGCACACCCGCGACGACTGGACCTCCACGGTCGCCCCGTCGGAAGGGCCTAGACCTCGACGATCTCCCCGTCGCCCAGCTCCAGCACCCGGTCGGCGAGATCCAGCAGGGTCGCGTCGTGCGTGGCGACCAGTGCGGTGACGTTCTCGCTGCGTACGACGGCCCGCAGCAGCTCCATCACGGCGTGCCCGGTCTCCGCGTCGAGCTGGCCGGTCGGTTCGTCGGCGATCAGGAGCGAGGGGCTGTTGGCGAGGGCGCGGGCGATGGCGACGCGCTGTTGCTGGCCGCCGGAGAGCTCGGTGGGCCGCTGTGCCGCGTGGTCGGCGAGGCCCACCAGGGACAGCAGCAGCTCGACGCGCTCCTCACGCGCGCGTGCCTCGGCGCGGCGCAGCCGCATCGGGACGCCGACGTTCTCGGCGGCGGTGAGGATCGGGATGAGCCCGAAGGACTGGAAGACGAAGCCGATGCTGTCGCGGCGCAGGGCGAGCAGCCCGTCCTCGTCGAGCCCGGCGAGGTCGCGGCCGTCGACCTCGACGCGCCCCTCGTCCGGGGTGTCGAGTCCGCCGACGATGTTGAGGAGCGTGGTCTTGCCGGACCCCGACCGTCCCTTCAGGGCGACGAGTTCACCGCGCGGCACCTCCAGGGAGACCCCGCGCAGGGCGTGGACGACGCCGGCTCCACGCCCGAAGGACTTGTGGACGTTCTCGACCCGCACCATGGTCTCGGTGACCACCTGGCTCATCTGCCGCTCCCCCGTGAAGCCTTCGACCGGGCGCCAGTATCCCCACCGGACGCCCGGCCGATCAACGGTTTCAGCTCAGGTTGTCCCCGTGGGTGAGTGTCTCCCAGGCCACGAAGAGGTTGTTGCTGCCGGCCGGGCGGTTCCGTTCGGTCAGCGCCTGCGTGTTGGTCATGGCCATGCCAATCCGATTGTGCAGGGCGTTGTAGCCGACCTCGGTGACCGGCCCGAGTCCCAGATGCAGCGACCCACCGCACAGCCGGCTCGGCACGGCCGTACCCAACTCGTACGTGGCCTGGAACCCGAGCGCCTGCCGCAGCCGCTCGCCCACGTCGGTGCCGTACAGGTCCTGCCCCTGGATGCGGCTGGTCTCGGCGACGTGCGAGATCGCGGAGATGCCGTACCCGGTGTGCGTGAGGTCGCGGCAGGTCTCCTGGGTGAGGCCGGTGACGAAGGTGGACTGCCCCTGCCAGTACTTGACGACCTTGTCCCGGGTGTCGAGGTTCTGGCTCGGCACGGTCTTCGGCAGATCGCCGTCGGAGGCGAGGTAGACGTAGGCGGCGGCGCGGGTGCGGAACTTCGCCATGGCCTTGTCGTACGACGTCCTGTCCTCAAGGAAGACGGAGATGCCGACGGCGGCCTCCATCATCGACAGCTCCCAATTGCCGTTGGAGTTGGAGCCGTTGATGATCTCCGGGAGGTAGACGTCGCGGAGCATGGTCGCGAAGCGCCCGGAGCCCGCCCAGCCGCCCGTGTACGTGTGCTTGATGATCTCGGCCGCCTTAGGCCAGGAGGAGCCGGCCCAGCCGGTCTGGAGGGGCGCGTTGCTGTTGGTGTGGTCCGTGATGACCGCCGACCAGGCGTCCATCAGCTGGATCGACTTCTTCGCGTAGCGCTCGTCACGGGTGATGTACCAGGCGAGCGCCTGCGTGTACGCGGCTATGGCGTCCTCGCGCTCGTCGGTGCAGCCGTAGTTGGGGTTCGAGTACGAGCCGCACTCGACGACCGCGCGGGGCTTGGGCGTGCGGTTCAGATCGGCGTACCTGCTCGCCATCATCTGGTCGTAGGCGCCCTTCCAGGGCTGGGCGCCGGCGGTGACCTTGGCTCGGGCGAAGTCCAACTGCCCCTTGGAGACGGTGACTCCGGGATGGGCGAAGGTGGTGGGAGCGGCGTCGGCGGGCCAGGCGAGGGCACCGGCGACGAGCGCGGCGACGGCGGCGAGGAGAGCGGTTCTGCGCATACGTGGGAGGCCTTCCGTTCTCGTATATGAACGTGAAGCGCCTTTATGAACAGACGCGTTGGCCGGAGACGGTAGGTACAGACCAATGCGCCGTCAAGACTGCGCGCATGCACAAGGGCCGCATCCTCAATGGGATGCGGCCCTTGTAGCGCCCCAAAGGGGCGCGGGGAACTGCGCGACAAGCCACGACGGACCCGCAGGCGACTGACCGCCCTCGCGGCTCCCGCGAAGCGCCTAGCGGACCTCGGTGATCTCCGGGCCGCGCTGGAGCTGGCCCATGCCGCCGGAGAAGCGGGAGCCCTCCTGTTCCTGCTGCTGGACGCCCTCGGGGACCATCTGCGCGTCGTTCGGCAGCTTGAGGACGATCGGGTCGCGAGGGGCCATCGGGCCCTCGCCGCGGACCACGACCGTGTCCCGGAAGATCTGCTCGAGAAGACCCGCGGCCTGCGGCTGCACCGCACCCTGGCCCGAGATCACACCGCGCAGGAACCAGCGCGGACCGTCCACACCGACGAACCGCACGACCTGGAAACCACCCGTGCCGTCCGGCAGCTGCACCGGCACCTGGGCCCGCAGCTCCCAGCCCAGCGGACCCTCGACCTCGTCGACGATGCCGCCCTGCTGGGTGATGCCGGTGGCGATCTCCTCGCGCACCTCGCCCCAGATGCCCTCGCGCTTGGGAGCGGCGAAGGCCTGCAGCTGGACGGCGCTGTCGCGCAGCACGACGGTCGCCGCGACGATCGCGTCACCCGCGACCTCGACCCGCAGCTCCATGCCGTCGACGCCGGGCACGAAGAGACCGCCCAGGTCCACGCGGCCCTCGCCGGGCTCGCGCACCTCGGTGTCGTCCCAGGGCCCGTCGGGCCGCGGCTCGGGCTCGAGCCTCACGCGCTCACGCGCGCCGTCCTCGTCGTCCGCCTCAGTGTCGACGCTGTCGACGACCTGCTCGGCCTCGCCGGCCGCGTCCTCGGCGGCACCCTTCTTGTTGCGACGTCCGAACACGTCACTGTCCTTCCCGGTCGGATACGACCGAAGCGTATCGATTCCCACCCGTTGTGCCGCCGTCGGCGGCCTGATCGCTTGTGCTGCTTGCCCCGGCCACCGCGGCATGGCCTCCGGTGGACCCGAAGCCCCCTTCGGCCCGCGCCGAGTCGGGAAGTACCGCGACCTCCTGGAAGCGGACCCGTTCGACCTGCTGGACGACCAGTTGGGCGATCCGGTCGAAGCGCTCGAACCGCACCACCTCGCGCGGGTCGAGATTCACCACGATCACCTTGATCTCCCCACGGTACCCGGCATCAACCGTCCCTGGGGCATTCACGAGAGCGACACCGCAGCGGGCGGCGAGACCGGATCGGGGGTGCACGAAGGCCGCGTACCCCTCCGGGAGCGCGACAGACACCCCGGTGGGCAGCACGGCCCGCTCGCCCGGCTTCAGTTCACGGCTCTCGGTGGTGCGCAGATCGGCTCCCGCGTCGCCGGGGTGCGCGTACGACGGAAGCGGTACGTCGGGGTCGACGCGCCGGATCAGCACGCTCAGGGGTTCACGGCTCACGGGTTCACCTCGAAGGCACGGGCACGCCGGACCTGGTCCGGGTCGTCCATGGCGGCCCGGATCTCCTCCGGGCGGCCGTTGTCGATGAAGTGGTCGACCTTCACCTCGATGAAGAGCGCCTCGGCACGGACCGCGACGGGCCCGTCGGGGCCGCCGATCCGTCCGGTGGCGGTCGAGTAGATCTTCCGTCCCGCGACGGCCGTCACCTCGGCCTCCAGATACAGCACCGTGTCCACCGGGACGGGCCGCGCGAAGTCGGTCTCCAGCCGTCCGGTCACCGCGATCGTCCGCAGCAGCCAGTTCAGCGAGCCGAGGGTCTCGTCGAGGGCGGTCGCGAGCACGCCGCCGTGCGCGAGGCCCGGTGCGCCCTGGTGGGCGGGCCGCACAGTGAACTCGGCGGTGACCGAGACCCCTTCGCCGGCCCGGGCCTCCAGGTGCAGTCCGTGGGCCTGCTCGCCGCCGCAGCCGAAGCACTGGCCATAGTGCGCACCGAGGAGCTCGCCGGGTGCGGGCGCGTCGGGGTGACGCACCGGCTGCACGGCGTCGGCGGGAGGCTGAAGAGCTGCGGAACTACCACTCACAGCCGCAGACCTTACCCGCCCGCCCGTCTCCCACCGCCACCCTGCCTGACAGCGCTTCGCGCCGGCTCCCCCTGATAGCGGCCTGGTTCTCACACCGTGCCAAGCTTGGCTTCATGCAGCTTTCCGTCGCCCCCTACGAAGAACGCCTCACCGCCCCCCGCTCGTGGTGGCTCATCTCGTTCCTGGTGGGGGTCTCCTTCGCTCTGATCCTGCTGCCGTTCGGCACGCTGCCGCTGCTCGGCGGCCTGGTCGGCGGCACCGCGGTCGCGGCCGTCACCGCCAGCTCGTACGGCTCGCTCCGCATCCGTGTGGCGGCTGGCTCACTGATCGCCGGCGAGGCGAAGATCCCGGTCACGGCGCTTGGTGCGGCGGAGGTACTGGACGCGGAGGAGGCGCGCGCCTGGCGCACGTACAAGGCCGACACCCGCGCCTTCCTGCTGCTGCGCGCCTACATCCCGACGGCGCTGCGCGTGGAGGTCACGGACCCCGAGGACCCGACGCCGTATCTGTATCTGTCGACGCGGGAGCCGGAGCGGCTGGCGGAGGCGATCAAGCAGGCGCGGGACGCCGCCTAGAACGTTCGCGCGAGGTTTCACTCCGCGCGGACCCGCTTACTCACAGGCCCGAATCTCACGGAACTCTTACCGGGTCCCGCGGCCCTCGCCGTGTCCCCGCCCCAGTTCCTTCGCGATGTCCCCGATCTCCAGGGGATGCGCCGGCGCCTCCAGCGGCGGGAGCGCGTCGAGTGCCTCCCAGGGCACCTGGATCTTGCGCAGGTCCGCGCGGATGCGTGCCGCGAGCTTCTTGGTGTCTCTGCGGTTCATGACCGCGCCCACGGCCGCGCCGACCATGAACGGCATCAGGTTCGGCAGGTTCCGGACCATGCGCTTCATGATCTGCTGCCGCAGCTGAGCTTTCATCGGGCCGCCGAGGGCGGAGTTGATCGTCGACGGTTTGGTCACGTCGATGCCGCGCTCCCCCGACCAGGAGTTCAGATACGCGGTGCTGCGGTCCTTGAGACCGCCCGGCGGCCGCACGCCGTAGACCTCGTGGAGCTCGGCGATCAGCTTCAGCTCGATCGCCGCGACCCCTGTGATCTCCGCGGCCAGTTCCGTCGGCATGGCCGGCGGGACAGGCAGCATCGCCGCCGCGCCGACCCCGGCTCCGACGGTCGAGGATGCGTTCGCTGCGCCCACCACGAGCTTGTCGGCGAGCTGCTCGGGCCCGAAGCCGGGGAACTGCCTGCGGAGCGCCTGGAGGTCGCGTACGGGGATCCGCGGGGCATTGTCGATGATCCGGTCGGCGAGGTACGCCAAGCCCGCCCTGGCGCGGCTACCGCTTTTACGGACGCCTTCCCCGACCTTGTCGCGCATCACCGCGACCCGTCGCCTGGCGACGGGCGCGGGATGGTCCGCGGGCGCCGGGAAGTCACCCCGGCCGGCCGCGGGTTCGAGCGAGGCTCCCGTACCTGATGAGCCCCGCTCGTCGTCACGCGCACCGTGAGGGCCGTCGGACGGCCCTTGGTCCGCTCCCGGCAGGGGGGAGCGGCGCTTCCAAGGAGGGGTCGAGCCAGTCACGGCCGACCCGCCCTCAGTCGCAGTCGCGGCAGATCGGCTGACCGTTCTTCTCTCGTGCCAGCTGGCTGCGGTGGTGCACCAGGAAGCAGCTCATGCAAGTGAACTCGTCCTGCTGCTTGGGCAGAACCCGGACGGCCAGCTCTTCGTTCGAGAGGTCCGCTCCGGGCAGCTCCAGGCCTTCGGCGGCCTCGAACTCGTCGACATCCACTGCGGAGGTCGACTTGTCGTTCCTCCTGGCCTTCAGTTCTTCAAGACTGTCCGAGTCGACGTCGTCGTCGGTCTTGCGTGGGGTGTCGTAATCCGTTGCCATGTCGCTCTCCCCCTCTGGGTGTCTGCGGTGTCTCCAGCGCACGTAACGCGTGAGAGGCCGGACTTGTGCCCGACCCGAGGCGGAGATTTTGCCTCACATCAAGGTCTGTTACTCAATCGACACCCAACCGGACTCCTCATGAGTGATCGGCTGGGATGGCGATGGGGACCGTACACGGTCCGAATGCCGCACTTCAAAGGCGTCTCACCGTGTACTTCCCGTGATCAAGCCCCTCGAAAACCCGGACTTTCCCGGCTTTCCGACAGCATTCCTGATCACTGACAGTAGATGGCCGGAAATTCGCCCTTGTGATCGATCACACACGGGGTGGCTCGACGAGTGCCCAGAAAATTCCGCGCAAAGCGAACATCCCCGTGTGTCGGCGACATGATCTCAGATCGGCAGGGTGACCCGCATCACGAGGCCTCCCCCCTCTCGCGGTTGTGCGTAGATGTGCCCGCCGTGCGCCCGGGCAACCGAGCGGACGATGGACAGACCGAGACCGACACCCTTGTCGCTGCCGGTCCGATCGGCGCCCCGGAGCCGCTTGAACGGCTCGAAGAGGTTGTCGATCTCGTACGCCGGAACGACCGGGCCCGTGTTCGACACGACCAGAACCGCCTGGCCGTGCAGGACCTCGGTGGTGACCTCGACCCATCCGTCCTCCTGCACGTTGTACCGCACGGCGTTCTGAACGAGGTTCAGCGCGATCCGCTCCAGCAGCACGCCGTTGCCCTGGACGACCGCGGACTGCCGCTCGCCACGGATCACGACGCCCTTGGCCGCGGCCTCCGCGTGCACCTGGTCGACGGCCTGCTCGGCGACCTCGGCGAGGTCCACGGGCTTGCGTTCGACGATCTGGTTGTCGCTGCGGGCGAGCAGCAGCAGGCCCTCCACGAGCTGCTCACTGCGCTCGTTGGTGGCCAGCAGCGTCTTGCCGAGCTGCTGGAGTTCCACCGGCGCGCCCGGGTCGGAGAGATGCACCTCGAGCAGCGTGCGGTTGATCGCGAGGGGTGTTCTCAGCTCGTGCGAGGCGTTGCCGACGAACCTCTGCTGGGCCGTGAAGGCCCGCTCCAGGCGCTCCAGCATGTCGTCGAAGGTGTCGGCCAGCTCCTTCAGCTCGTCGTCCGGGCCGTCCAGCTCGATCCGCCGGGCCAGGTCCGAGCCGGCCACCGCGCGTGCGGTCCGGGTGATCCGGCCCAGCGGCGACAGGACCCGGCCGGCCATGGCGTAACCGAACGCGAAGGCGATGATCGCGAGGCCGAGAAGGGCGAGGAGAGAGCGGCTGAGGAGGTTGTCGAGGGCGTGCTGGCGCTGCTCGTTCACACACTCGTTGAGAGCGTGGTTGAGCTCGGACGCCGGCAGCTGGGTGGACACGATGTTGCAGTTCTCGCTGGACACCGTGCCGGTGACGACCTTGAAGGGCAGGTCGCTGCCGACGTTCAGCGCGTTCGCGGCCAGCAGGTAGATGATCGACAGCAGCAGGATGCCGGCGATCAGGAACATGCCGCCGTACAGCAGCGTGAGCCGTATGCGGATGGTCGGGCGCAGCCAGGGGAACGGCGGCTCGACCCGCCGCGGGTCCCAGGTGGGCTTCGGAGGCGCCCCGGGAGGCGCGGGTGCGGCGGCCATGGCGGATCAGATCCGGTAGCCGGAGCCGGGCACGGTGACGATGACGGGCGGCTCGCCCAGCTTGCGGCGCAGGGTCATGACGGTGACCCGGACGACGTTGGTGAACGGGTCGGTGTTCTCGTCCCAGGCCTTCTCCAGGAGCTGCTCCGCGGAGACGACCGCGCCCTCGGAGCGCATCAGCACCTCCAGGACGGCGAACTCCTTGGGCGCGAGCTGCACCTCCTTGCCGTCCCGGAAGACCTCGCGGCGGTTCGGGTCGAGCTTGATGCCGGCGCGCTCCAGGACGGGCGGCAGCGGCATGCTGGTGCGGCGGCCGAGGGCACGCACGCGTGCCGTCAGCTCGCTGAACGCGAAGGGCTTGGGCAGATAGTCGTCGGCGCCGATCTCCAGGCCCTCGACACGGTCGCTGACGTCGCCGGACGCCGTGAGCATCAGCACGCGCGTGGGCATGCCGAGCTCGACGATCTTGCGGCAGACGTCGTCGCCGTGCACCAGCGGGAGGTCACGGTCGAGGACGACCACGTCGTAGTCGTTGACGCCGATGCGCTCCAGGGCGGCCGCGCCGTCGTACACGACGTCGACGGCCATGGCCTCCCGGCGCAGTCCGGTGGCCACCGCATCGGCGAGCAGTTGCTCGTCCTCGACGACGAGTACGCGCACGTCGCTTGTCCTTCCTGTGTCCACCCGCGTAGCGCTTCTACGGCGCGCGGGCAGGGGCCGTGGTGAGTGTGTTGACCTCCATCCTGCCCTTTTCGGCCATAAGTCGGCTGTAAGGCGGGGAAGGGCCGTCTGAAGGCCAGGTGTGAGCCCGGGTGAAGGTCAGGTGTGAAGCCGGGGAATGCCAGATTTTCTCGTCGGGTTGAGGTTTCCGTGGAAGAGAGCGCGGGGAGGACGGCTTTACACCCCGCGATCACGCTCTGCATGTGCCGCAGCACCATGCGGTACACCGCAATCCGCTTTCCGCAGAGCGGGCGTGGGTGTCCGGCGCCGCCGCCGCCCAGCAGGGCAGCGCTGGGCATCTGCTGGAGGCGTGATCGCCCCTTCCGAACGGCACACCCCCGTGCCACCGACCCACGACCCAGGACGAGGGGGCGCAGCATGGACGCATTCACCGCAGGACTTCTGCAGCGCATAAGGGCGACCGAGACCGACCTGACGCGGGCTCGAAACGAGGGCGACGACTTCCTCGTCGAGGTGGAGCAGGGCGAGCTCGAAGACCTGCGCCGCCTCGCCGCCGAGCACGGTGTGGAGGTCAGCGCATAGCGTCTGATCGGCTTTGAGCACGACCGTGGGCCCCGGTGAATCCAGCACCGGGGCCCACTGGCTTGCGTTCTGCCGGTCCCGTCAGTCGTGCCAGGCCCCGAAGTCCTCCAGAAGCCGCTGGAGGGGCTCGAAGACGCCCGGGGTGCCGGCGATCGCCAGATCGCGTGCGGGGCGCTCTCCGGGGCGCCCACCGGTCAGGGCGCCCGCCTCCCGGGCGATCAGGTCGCCCGCCGCGAGGTCCCAGGCGTTCAGGCCGCGTTCGTAGTAGCCGTCGAGGCGGCCCGCGGCCACGTCGCACAGGTCCACCGCCGCCGATCCGCTGCGGCGGATGTCCCGGAGGAGCGGGATCAGCTTCTGGGCGACCTCGGCCTGATGGGCCCGGACCGTCAGGACGTAGTTGAAGCCCGTCGAGACCAGGGCCTGGTCCAGGGGCGGTGCCGGGCGGCAGGCCAGACTGCGTTCGCCGTCCCACGCGCCCGTGGCCCAGGCGCCCTCGCCCTTCACCGCGTGGTACGTCTCGCCGCGCATCGGGGCCGCCACCACTGCGACGACCGTCTCGCCGTCCTGCTCGGCCGCGATGGAGACGGACCAAGTGGGCAGTCCGTACAGGTAGTTGACCGTGCCGTCGAGCGGGTCGATCACCCAGCGGATGCCGCTCGTGCCCTCGCGGGAGGCGCCTTCCTCGCCGAGGAAGCCGTCGTCGGGGCGGTGGGAGGCGATCAGGTCGGTGATCAGTTTCTCCGCCGCGATGTCCATCTCGGTGACCACGTCGATGGGGCTCGACTTGGTGGCGGCCACCGCCAGGTCGGCCGGGCGGCCGTCCCTCAGGAGGGCACCGGCCTTGTGGGCGGCCTCCTGGGCGAGCCGAAGCAGTTCCGTGTGCAGAGGGGCGGTCACGGGGTTCCTCACGCGTAGGGGCTGTCGACGCCCGCGGCGGCGGGGTGGGGGGCACGGGACGGGCAGCAGCCGATCGGGCAGAGGTTGTGGCTCGCGCCGAGTGCGCCGAGGGCGCAGGGCGTGACCTCCTGGCCGCGCTCGAGGGCGGATCGCTCCAGGACCAGGTCGCGGATCGCGGCGGCGAACCGCGGGTCGGCGCCGACCGTGGCCGAGCGGCGCATCGGCAGCCCCAGCTCCTTGGCCTTGGCCCTGGCCTCCGTGTCGAGGTCGTACAGGACCTCCATGTGGTCGGAGACGAAGCCGATGGGGGCGATCACCACCGCGGGGGCGCCGGACGCGTGGCGCTCCTCCAGGTGGTCGCAGATGTCCGGCTCCAGCCACGGGATGTGCGGGGCGCCCGAGCGGGACTGGTAGACGAGCTGCCAGGGGTGGTCCACGCCGGTGCGCTCGCGGACCGCCTCGGCGATCAGCCGCGAGACCTCCAGATGCTGCTCCACGTACGCGCCGCCGTCGCCGTGGTCCTCGACCGGGCCGGAGGTGTCCGCCGACGCGTTCGGAATGGAGTGGGTCGAGAAGGCGAGGTGCGCGCCGTCCCGGACGTCCTCGGGGAGGTCGGCGAGGGACCGCAGGACGCCCTCGACCATGGGCTCCAGGAAGCCCTCGTGGTTGAAGTAGTGCCGCAACTTGTCGACCTGGGGGAGCTCCACGCCTTCGGCCTCCAGCGCCGCCAGCGAGTCGGCGAGGTTCTCCCGGTACTGGCGGCAGCCCGAGTACGAGGCGTACGCGCTCGTGGCGAGGACCAGGATGCGGCGATGGCCGTCGGCGACCATCTCGCGCAGGGTGTCCGTCAGGTACGGGGCCCAGTTGCGGTTGCCCCAGTAGATCGGCAGACCCAGGCCGTGGTCGGCGAAGTCCTTGCGCAGGGCGTCCAGCAGGGCGCGGTTCTGGTCGTTGATGGGGCTGACCCCGCCGAACAGGAAGTAGTGCTGCCCGACTTCCTTCAGGCGTTCCTTGGGGATGCCTCGCCCTCGCGTCACGTTCTCCAGGAACGGGACGACGTCGTCCGGGCCCTCCGGGCCGCCGAACGAGAGCAGGAGCAGGGCGTCGTAGGGAGTGGCATCGAGCGCGTCTCGCATGGGTCGATCCTGTCATCCGGTACTGACAGCCGGGAAACGGCGGGGTGACGGACGGAGTTCCGGGACCGGCCCGCCAGGTGCATTAGGGTCACCTAACTCGTAAGCTGTATCCGCTGCCTTCACGCCTTACTGGACTGTCGGCATCCACAGCCGACCCTGTCCGACCGGAGGCCCCTGTGCCGAGCCCCTACCTCGCCCTGTTCGCCGCCCCCGGCAGCAAGGGCTTCTCCGCCGCGGGGTTCCTCGGCCGGATGCCGTTGTCGATGATGGGCATCGGCGTGGTGACCATGGTCTCCCAGCTCACCGGTCGGTACGGGCTCGCCGGCGCGCTGTCGGCCACCATGGCGCTGGCCGCGGCGGTGGCGGGCCCGCAGGTCTCGCGGCTGGTGGATCAGCACGGGCAGCGGCGGGTGCTGCGACCGGCGACGCTGATCGCACTCGTCTCGGCGGCCGGACTGCTGTTCGCGGCGCACTACAGGTGGCCCGACTGGACGCTGTACGTGTTCAGCGCAGGCATCGGGTGCGTGCCGAGCATCGGCGCGATGATCCGCGCGCGGTGGGCCGCGCTGTACGGCGGGACGCCGCAGCTGCACACCGCGTACTCGTTCGAGTCGGTGATCGACGAGGTCTGCTTCATCTTCGGGCCGATCATCTCGATCGGACTGTCCACGGCGTGGTTCCCGGAGGCGGGGCCGCTGCTCGCCGCCTGCTTCCTGGCGGTCGGCGTCTTCTGGCTGACCGCCCAGCGCGCCACCGAGCCCGCACCGCACCCGCGCGAGAAGCACGGCGACGGCGGCAGCGCCCTGCGCTCTGCCGGGCTCCAGGTCCTGGTGGCCACCTTTGTGGCGACCGGGGCCATCTTCGGTGCGGTCGACGTGGTCACCGTGGCCTTCGCCGACGAGCAGGGCCACAAGGGCGCCGCCAGCATCGTGCTCGCCCTGTACGCGGCGGGCTCCTGCGCGGCCGGCCTCGTCTTCGGGCTGCTGCACTTCAAGGGGGCGCCCGAACCTCGCTGGCTGCTGGGCATATGCGCGATGGCCGTGAGTATGATCCCCCTCCTACTGGTCGGAAACTTGCCGTTTCTGGCCGTGGCGCTGTTCCTTGCGGGCCTGGCCATCGCTCCCACGATGATCACCACGATGTCCCTCATCGAGCAGCACGTACCACGCGCGCAGCTGACCGAGGGCATGACCTGGATCAGTACCGGGCTCGCGGTCGGCGTCGCACTCGGCTCCTCCGCGGCCGGCTGGGTCATCGACGCGGCCGGGGCGCGCGCCGGGTACGGGGTTCCGGCGGTGTCCGGGGCCGTCGCGGTCGCGGTCGGTTTGCTGGGGTACCGCCGGCTCAAGGGGCCGGCTCCGGGTCGGGGAGGCACCGTTGAGCAGCACAGCGAGCGGGAAGATCGGCACGTGGCGTAACTGGGGTGGAAACGTCGCCGCCCGCCCCGCGCGGGAGGTCACTCCGGCTTCGGTCGAGGAGCTCGCGGACGCCGTACGGAAGGCGGCCACGGACGGCCTGAAGGTGAAGGCCGTCGGCACCGGACACTCCTTCACCTCGATCGCCGCCACCGACGGTGTGTTGATCCGCCCTCAACTGTTGACCGGTATCCGCGACATCGACCGTGAGGCCGGGACGGTCACCGTGGAGGCCGGGACCCCGCTCAAGAGGCTCAACATGGCTCTCGCGCGCGAGGGTCTGTCGCTCACGAACATGGGCGACATCATGGAGCAGACCGTCTCCGGCGCCACCAGCACCGGCACGCACGGCACCGGCCGTGAGTCCGCTTCGATCGCCGCCCAGATCAAGGGCCTGGAACTGGTCACCGCCGACGGCTCGGTGCTCGCCTGCTCCGAGAAGGGGACCGAAGAAGAGCGCGCGGTCTTCGCCGCCGCCCGCATCGGCCTCGGCGCCCTCGGCATCGTCACCGCGATCACCTTCGCCGTGGAGCCCATCTTCCTGCTGACGGCCCGCGAGGAACCGATGCCCTTCGACAAGGTCCTCGCCGACTTCGACGAACTGTGGGCCGAGAACGAGCACTTCGAGTTCTACTGGTTCCCGCACACCGGCAGCACCAACACCAAGCGCAACAACCGCAGCGCGGGCCCGGAGAAACCGGTTCCGCAGCTCCAGGGCTGGATCGAGGACGAGTTCCTCTCCAACGGCGTCTTCCAGGTCGCCCAGTGGGTCGGCCGCGCGGCGCCCGGGACGATCCCGACGATCGCCCGGATCTCCAGCAAGGCCCTGTCCTCGCGGACCTACACGGACATCCCCTACAAGGTCTTCACGTCACCGCGCCGGGTGCGCTTCGTGGAGATGGAGTACGCCGTCCCGCGCGAGGCCGTCGCCGAGACGCTGCGCGAGCTGAGGACCATGGTCGAGCGCTCCGGTCTCAGGATCAGCTTCCCGATCGAGGTGCGCACCGCGCCGGCCGACGACATCACCCTGTCCACGGCGTCGGGCCGCGACAGCGCCTACATCGCCGTGCACATGGTCAAGGGCACGCCCTACCAGGCGTACTTCACCGCCGCCGAGCGCATCTTCACCGCGCACGAGGGGCGTCCGCACTGGGGCAAGGTGCACACGCGCGACGCCGAGTACTTCGCCGGGGTCTACCCCCGCTTCGGCGAGTTCACCGCACTGCGGGATCGGCTCGATCCTGATCGCCGGTTCCAGAACGACTACTTGCGGAGGGTGTTGGGGTCGTAGCGTCCCCGGGCTCACCGGGCGTCAGCGTCGAGCTGGTCTGCGAACCGGTCGAAGTGGGCGTGCCGCCACCGGACTTCGAGGACGAGGAGTCCGGCGACAGCGCCGATATCGGACCTTCCGCGTATTCCTGGATCCCGCCTGCCTTTCCCGCAGTTGACCAACCAACTGCGCGAGAAAGGGACGTACGCACGAAACCAATAGTTCCGTTTCTGGTGATTCCGTGAAGTACGCCACGTTCAAGATCCGCAAATTCGCGCGAGAGGCCGTCAAGTCCGGTCTGCTGCCAGAAGTTGGGCGGCGCGCCAATCCACGCACGTGGTCCAAATGGAGTACTGTTGCGAGCCCTGGATCCGGTCTCCCGCCAGGGCGTCCACGGCTCCAAGGACCGCCAGGAGGGGGCTAGTTGCACAGGGTGACGGAGTTGGTCACTTAGCGTTGCGAATAGGTAACCGTGCCATAACGGCGATCCAGGGCCCGTGCCCGACACGCCGGGCAACTCGGCAAGGTTGTGGCAGGCTGCACCCGGGCAGGCCACACTCGACTAGCGGAAGCAGCGACGCACGTGACGTCGGCAGGCACCACCCGGGAGGTCCCCATGCCCGAACTGCGTGTCGTGGCCGTCTCGAATGACGGCACACGGCTGGTGCTGAAGGCTGCGGACAGCACGGAGTACACGCTTCCGATTGACGAGCGTCTGCGCGCCGCGGTACGCGGCGACCGTCCCCGCCTCGGCCAGATCGAGATCGAGGTGGAGAGCCATCTCCGCCCCCGTGACATTCAGGCACGTATACGCGCCGGTGCGACGGCCGAAGAGGTCGCGCAGATGGCCGGCATCCCCGTGGACCGCGTACGCCGATTCGAGGGCCCTGTGCTCGCGGAGCGCGCGTTCATGGCCGAGCGGGCACGCAAAACACCCGTCCGCCGCCCCGGCGAGAACGCGGGTCCCCAGCTCGGCGAGGCCGTCCAGGAGCGCCTGCTGCTGCGCGGCGTCGAGAAGGACACCGTCCAGTGGGACTCGTGGCGCCGCGACGACGGCACCTGGGAAGTCCTGCTGGTCTACCGGGTCGCGGGCGAACCGCACTCGGCGAGCTGGACGTACGACCCGCCCCGGCGGCTCGTCCAGGCCGTCGACGAGGAGGCGCGCTCGCTGATCGGCGAGTCCGACGACCTCGCCGTGCCGGAACCCAGCTTTCCGTTCGTCCCGCGGATCGCGCGGCTGCCGCGCGACCGTCCGCTGGACCGTGCCCTGGACCGGCCGAGCCCGCCCGCGCCGACTCCCGATCCGGTCGAGGAGGCCACGGCCGAGCGGGACTCGCTGACCAGCCTGCTGGAGGCGGTACCGAGCTTCCGGGGCGACCTGGTGGTTCCGGAGCGCCCGTCGGAGCCCGCCCCACCCATGGAGGAGCCCCCCGCCGAACCCGAGGCGGAGGAACCCCCGGCCCCGGCGGCCTCGGCCGGCTCGGCCTACGCGGACGTCCTCATGCCCCGCTCCGTCGGCAGCCACCGCGACCGCCTCATCGGCTCCACCGACCGCCAGGCCGAGGCCGACGGCGTCCGCCCCGGCCGCCGCGCGGCGGTCCCGAGCTGGGACGAGATCGTGTTCGGCACGCGCCGCAAGAAGCAGGAGTAGTCGGTCGTACGGCTGTGGAGACGGCCGTACGAGGATGAGGGCCCGCGCCGGTCGGCAGCGGGCCCTCCGGCTTGGGCGACGCGGGTACGGCCGGGCGGCTGAAGGCGTGGCCGCGCGAGGCCGCGCCTTCAGCCGCCCGGCCTGCGGGCATTCGTGCCCGAAGCGGGCGGCAGCCCGTCAGCGCCGGGTCACTGAGGGTCCGGGCCCACGGCGACCGGCCGAGACGGATCCGACGACCACTCCGACCACGAACCGACGTACAGCGCCGCCGGAATCCCCGCGACCGCCAGGGCCAGCACCTCGTGTGCCCCGGAAACGCCCGAACCGCAGTACACCCCGACCTCGGAGCCGTCGCCCGCCCCGAGGGCCTTGAAGCGAGCGCCCAGCTCCTCCGGCGGCAGGAACCGGCCGTCCGGCCCCACGTTCTCGTTCGTCGGCGCGGACACGGCGCCCGGGATGTGCCCGCCGACCCGGTCGATCGGCTCGACCTCACCCCGGTACCGCTCCCCCGCCCGCGCGTCGAACAGCACCCCGGACCGCGCCAGCGCCGCCGCCGCGTCCGCGTCGAGCAGCCCCGCGGGTCCCGGCATCGGTCGGAAGTCGCCCTCGGCGCGAGCGGGACCGGGCACCGACGACTGCAGGGGCCCCTCCCACGTCGGCAACCCGCCGTCGAGGACCCGCACGTCCGGGTGACCCGTCCAGCGCAGCAGCCACCACGCGCGGGCGGCCGCCCAGCCCTGTCCCCCGTCGTACACGACCACCGGCGCGGCGGCCGACACACCCGCCCGGCGCATCGCGGCACCGAACTCCGCGACATCGGGCAATGGATGCCGCCCGCGCGCACCGGCGGCGGAGGCAAGTTCCCTGTCCAGGTCCACGAAGACGGCGCCCGGGATGTGCCCGGCCGCGTACTCGGCCCGGCCGTCGAAGGGCGGCTCCCCGGCCGCCTTGGCCACGCTCAACTGCCAACGGACGTCAAGCAGTACCGGCGGGTTCTCGCCCGTCAGTTCGCTCGCGAGTTCGGATGCGGAGATGATGGCGTTCATGGCCACCATCCTTGCGTACGGGGTGGCCGCATCCTCCATGTCGGGCTACTCTGCTCCGCCGGGCAGGCCCGATCACGAGGCGTATGGGATCGGGCACATGCTGTACAGCCGATCGACACCTGTGGGCAATCGCGCAGAAGCGGACGGGAAATCGCACACCGGGCATTCTGCGGACAAGGGCCACGCAGCGGCGGCGCGCCCGGAGCGCGCCGTGCCACGGGTGGTGCGAGCATCGGCACGGGGTTCCGGAGAGCGGCGGTGACACGGCCGCCGCGAGGGGTCGAGGAGAGAGTGACGATGACCGGCGAAACGCACACGCCCGGCACACCCTGCTGGGTGAGCCTGATGGTGCACGGACTGACCACGACCCAGGACTTCTACGGCGAACTGTTCGGTTGGGAATTCCAACCCGGTCCCAAGCAGCTCGGCCCCTACGTCCGGGCCCTGCTGGACGGCGAGGAGGTCGCCGGAATCGGCCAACTTCCCCCCGACCGCCACCTCCCGGTCGCCTGGACGCCCTACCTCGCCTCGGACGACGTCGACCTGACCGCGGAGACGGTACGGCTGTGCGGCGGCACGGTCGGGGTCGGCCCCCTGGACGCGGACGAGGCGGGCCGCCTCGCGATCGGTTCCGACCCCTCCGGCGCGGTCTTCGGCATCTGGCAGGCGGGAGCGCACCGCGGCACGGGCATCTCAGGCGTCCCCGGCACACCGGCCTGGCACGAGCTGCTCACCTTCGAGACGGCGAGCGTCACCAAGTTCTACGAAACGGTCTTCGGCTACGAGGAGGAGCCGGTGGTCTCCGCCGACTTCGACTACGTCACCCTCCATATCGCCGGCCACCCGGTTGCCGGAATCCACGGAGTCGGCAACTCCCTCCCCCGCGACCGGGGCCCGCACTGGATGACGTACTTCGAGGTGGCCGACGCCGACGAAACCCTCTCCCACCTCACCGCCCTCGGCGGCCACATCCTGCAACCGGCCCACGAGAGCGCCCACGGCCGCGTGGCGACGGTGGCGGATCCGGAGGGGGCACGCTTCTCGGTGGTACAGGGACCTCGCTGAGGCCCGGGTCGCCGACGGCGCAGGCGAAGGGACCCTCACCCCACACGCCTCAGCCCTTCCGCCTCGGAACCGGTCGATCCATAGGCGCCGCGCGGTGGAACAGCAGTGCCTCTTCCCGCTCTCCCGCGATGGCGGCCGTGACACGGCCGAGGACGACCAGGTGATCGCCGCCGGCGTAGGTGTCCTCAACGGTCGCTTCCAGCCAGGCCGTTGCGCCGGACAGCCGTGGGGTGCCGTTGCCCAGGAGGCAGGAGTGGGCGATGCCGGCGAAGCGGTCGGTGTGGCGGCGGGCGAAGGCGCGGGCGGTGTCCTGCTGGTCCGCGGCGAGGATGCTGACGCAGAACCTGCCGGCTTCGCGGACCGGCGGCCAAGTGTCGGAGGACCGGGAGACGTTGAAGGAGATCGGCGGCGGGTCCACGGACAGCGAGGTGAAGGACTGGCAGGTGAATCCCGCCGGGCCGGTCGACGTCGCCGTGGTGATGACGGTGACGCCCGTGGGGAATCGGCCGGCGACGGATCGCAGGAGGGCGGGGTTGATGATCGGCCTGACGACGGTCATCGGCCGTCCAGGCCCAGGGAGCGGGAGCGGAGCACCGGCCAGGCGGCGAAGGACAGGGCCGCCATGACACCGAAGTAGTGCCAGGTGCCGCTGTCGAGCAGGGCGCCGCCGAGGATCGGCCCGGCGAAGAAGCCCAGGTAGCGAAGTTCCAGCGCACCGAAGAACGCCCCCTTCTCCGCGTCGGGCGCGAGACGGTGGGTGACGAGGTCGGCCATGGGCATCAGGAGGGCCTCCCCGACGGTCCAGGCGAGCACCCCGGCCAGCAGGACCCACGCTCGGCCGTCCGACGTTCCCCAGCAGACGAAGGCGACGGCGAAGCCGGTGCAGCCCACCCCGGCCTGCGCCGGGAGTGTGGTGCGTCGGGCGAGCCATGCCGCCGGCCACTGGTAGGCGAAGCCCAGGACGGCGTGCACGGCGAAGACCACCGCGAACAGCGTCGGGGCGCGGTCGCCGGATTCCCCCTTGAGGTAAAGGGGGATCACCGATTCGAGCTGGGCGAAGACCAGGGTGATCAGGACGGCCGAGACCAGCACGAGCCGGAACCGCCCGTCGCGCAGGGAGTGTGTCCATGTCCAGCGCCCCTGACGGGCGGCCGGCACGCGGACGTCCAGCACCCGCAGGGAGTCGCGTCGCGCGTGGACCAGCAGCACACAGCAGGCGAACAGTGCCGCGGAGACGGCGAAGAGAGCCCGGTGGGAGACGCTGTAGGCCGCGGCGCCCGCGAGTGGGCCGAGCGCGGCGCCGGCCGAGACGGTCATGAACCGTATGCGGAAGACCAGTTCGCCGCCCTCGCCCGCGGCGAGGCTCATCAGCTTCTTCAGGGACGGCCCGACCAGCATCAGCGCGCCGCCCAGGCACACGATCAGGGGCAGCACCAGCACCGGCGCGGTGACCGTGGCGAGGGCCGCGGCCAGCAGTGTGTAGAGGAGGAGGCCGGCGCGCAGCAGGCTCCCGGCCCCGGCGCGGTCGGTGATGGCTCCGCCCGCCAGCGCCCCCGCCGCACCGACCAGGGCGATGGAGCCGGTGAAGGCGCCGATCGCGGCCGGCGGCAGCGAGGTGATGTCGGCGAGGTAGAGCGCCAGAAAGGGCATCATGCCGAAGAAGGCACAGGAGTTGATCAGCGAGCAGAGTGCCAGGACGCGGACCGTCCGGTCTCCGATGAGGTCCGCGAAGCCCGCCTGGCGCACCTGGGTGGTCGTCGTCATCGCAGGGCCCGTTCCGTCTCCGCGCGCATCTGCGCCCACAGCACCTTGCCGGCCTCGGTGAACTCCGCCGTGGGCTCGCCCTCGATCTCGTCCAGGCCCTTGGCGAGCAGATCCGCGTTCTGCCGCGTCAGTTCGCGGTGGATCTCCAGACCGGTGCGGTCGTACGCGCGGCGGTGGAACGCGGTGATGCGGGCGAACGCGTGGACAGCCATGAGCATGCCCCATAGAGGGCGCGGGTCCTTGCGTACCGGGGAGTTGAAGGTCGCCCCTTCTGCGACGGTCACCAGCGGGTCGAGTTCCAGGAGCAGCATCAGCCGAAGGTGTGAACTCTCGTGCAACAGGTGCTCGGCGGTGTAGTGGGTGGCGCTGAACGGCTGAGCCGCCTCCGACAGGAACACCGCGCCCATCAGGATCGCCTCGGTGAACGAGGAGTGGAACTCGGAGGCGTAGGGGACGACCACCCGGGTGTAGGCGCGGATCTCGGTGGCGAGTTCGGGCCACACGTCCTCGATGAGGGCGTAGGCCCGCGAGAGGTCGGTGATGTCGTCCTCGCCGATCTCCCGTACGGCCAGGTCGGAGCGGGGGTAACCGGGCTGCGGCTCATGGGAGTTCATGGACGTGAAATGGCGGGCGATCGAGGGACCGGCGTTGTCGATCTCGATGTCGGTTCCGGCGATGACCGGTCGTCGCACGCGCCGGGCGTTCCCCAGCAGGGGGTCGCCGGCACCGTGGAGGAAGGAGGCGGGCACGGCGGCGGCGCCGTCGCGGACGGTGCCGTCGCCGTCCTCGCGGATCACCAGTCGGTGCACGGGGGTGTCGAAGACCAGGTGATGGCGCTCCTGGGGGAACCGCACCTCGGTGACGGGCGCGACCAGCCGCAGTTCGGTGCCCGCAGGGTCCGCGGCGGGGCCGGTGGCGTGGGGCAGGGCGACGAACCGGGCGAAGTGCGTCGACCAGGCGCGGATGAAGTCGGCGTCCTTGCGCTGGGCCGCGAGCATCAACTGCCGCCACAGGTAGGGGAAGACCGGATGGGACAGGAGCCGGTGGGCCGAGTCGTCGTCCAGTGCCGCGAACCGCTGCCCCCACAGGGTCAGTTCGGCCTCGGTCGGCTCGCCCGCGAGCTGCCCCAGTCGCTTGGTCACCCGCGGGACGGAGGCGCGGAGCTTGGCCACGTAGGCGGGCAGGACGGGATCGTCGTCCCCGGCGAGGGCCAGATGGCCGCCGAGGAAGTCGGTGGTGGTCATGGTGAGGTCCTGTTCGCAGAGAGTGTCGACGGTGCGATGTCCGGCAGGCCGCGGCGGCGGAGGAAGGGTTCGATGCGCGGCTGGTCCAGGCCGGTGAGCTCGTGGAACATGGCCATCGCGGCGCGGGATCCGCCGGCGCCGAGCATCGTGCGCAGCGCCTCGCCGCTCGCGCGGGTGAGGCCGCCGCGCTTCTCCAGCGCCTCGACCAGGTTCGCGGCGATGATCTCGGACCACAGATAGGCGTAGAAGCCCGCGCCGTAGGGGCCGTGGAAGACATGATCGAAGTAGCCGGAGCGGTAACGCGGCGGAATCTCGGGCACCTTGTCCAGCCCCCAGCGAGCGGCGCCCCGCGCTTCGATCCGCGCGGCGTCCCAGTCCGCGTTCCCGCCCTGGTCGTCGGGCCCGTCGGGAAGCGTGTGCCAGGACCAGTCCACCGCGGCCGCGCCCAGGATCTCCACCAGCAGGTGCACTGCGCCGGTGCTGTGGCGCTCGCTCACCTGTTTGATCCACTCCGGAGGCAGCGGCTGCCCGGTGCGGTGGTGTCGGGCGTAGTGGCCGAGGAGTTGCTCGTCGAACGCCCAGGTCTCGTGGACCTGGGCGGGAGCCTCGGAGAAGTCACGGGGGACCCCGGGGGCCGAGTGCGCCGGATAGCGGACGTCGGAGAGGAGCGCGTGCAGGGCGTGTCCGAACTCGTGGAAGAGGGTGACGACTTCGGACATGTCGAGGAGGCAGGGGCGGCCGGTACCGGGCGGGGTGAGGTTGAAGGTGTTCACCACGACGGGCCGGGTCGCGGTGGTGTGTGCCTGGGGGCGCAGGATCCCCGTCCACGCGCCGCCTCGTTTGCCGGGCCGGGAGAAGACGTCGATCAGGAAGAGGCCCACCGTGCCGGCGTGTTCGTCGGTGACCTGGAAGACGCGGGCCTCGGGATGGTGGGCGGTGAGGTCATGACGTTCGGTGAACTCGAGGCCGTACAGGAGGCGGGCGCTGTGGAAGAGGCCGCGGGTGATGACCGCGTCCAGCTCGAAGTGGGCGCGGAGTTCGTCCGCGGTGGGCTCGTCGGCGCCGTTCTCCCCTCCGTCGCCCGAAAGTCCCGCGGCCGCGTGGTGGGTCCAGTCCCAGGCCCGGATCCGGTGACCGGCCCTGGCCCGCAGGGCGCGGCGTTCGGTGTGTGCCGCGTGCAGGAGCGGCTCCGCCAGCCGCCGGAACATCGCCTCCACGGCCTCCGGGGTGCCCGTCGTCTGGTCCTCGGTCGCCCATGCGGCGTACGACGGGTAGCCCAGGATGCGGGCCTGGCGGGCGCGTAACCGGGCGATCCGGGCGGCCCGTTCCTCGTTGTCCGCCCCTCTCCCGAGCGAGCGTTCGAAGAGTGTTCTACGAGTGTCCCGGTCACGTAGCTGCACCAGCGCCGGCTGGCTGGTGGACGAGGCAAGCGGCACGACGTGCCAGGGCTCTGCCATGCCTCGGCGTGCCGCCTCCTCGGCCGTAGCCGCGAGCCGGTCGGCGGGCAGACCGCGCAGGGCGTCGGGCCCGGGTACCGCCAGGGCCTGACGGTGGGTGTCCTCGATCAGGGTCTGCCGGTAGGCGGCACACTCCCGGGAGAGCTCGCGGTTGACCTCGCCGAGTTCCCGGGCGGCTTCGGCCGGCAGCATGGCGCCCACCCGCCGCATGCGGCGCCACCAGTGCACGGTCAGGGCGCGGGACTGGGGATCGGTGATCCGGTCGCGCCCGGCATGCACCGCGTCGATACGGGCGATCAGGCGCCGGTTGCGTACGATGCGCCCCTCGTGGCGGGAGAGCAGGACGGCGATGTCCTGCTCCAGGCCGGTCAGCGCCGCCTCGCCGCCCGCGGTGACCTGGTGGGTGAACGCGTCGTGGATGTACTGCACCCGGGTCCCGGAGAACTCGAGCGCCTCCACGGTGTTGGCGAAGTCCGGCGGCGCCGGGTCGGCGGCGATGGCGTCGACCCGGGCCTCGCGCTCGGCGATGGCCTGCTCCAGCGCGGGCCGGTAGTGCCCGGCGCGGATGTCGGCGAACGGCTGCATCCCGTGGGCGGCGGGAGGCTCCAGCAGCGGGTTGACACGCACCGGCACGGACGACTCCGGGAAGGGAGCGGCACTCACGGGGGCCTTCGGTACCGGGACCGGGGCGGCACCCACCGGGGCCTTCGGTACCGGGACCGGGGCGGCGTTCATCGGGCCGCCCGCAACCGTACGGCCAGTTCGTCCACGGCCCACTGGCGCAGCGGGGCGAGCCCGCCGTCGGTGCTGATGTCGCGCAGCAGGATCAGCGGGGACAGCGCCTGCCGGTCGAGGGTGGCCGAGGCCACCAGGGCACCGTGGGCCTGGTCCGGCTGCTCAAGGCGCAGGGAGCAGCGGGCGGCCTGGCAGTGGGCGTAGGAGGCGTACGGCGCGCCCAGCCCGGCGGCGGTGCGGTACGCCTCGCGCGCCTCGGCGATCCGGCTCTCCCCCATCAGGAAGTCGGCCAGCCGTACGTGCGCCTTGGGATCGAGCGGGTCCCACTCGGTCATCCGTCGGTAGAACCGCTCCGCGCCCTCGATGTCCCCGCGGGCCTTGGCCGAGCGTCCTGAGGTCTCGAGGACGGGGTGGACGTTCTCCAGCGCGAGGAGCCGGGTATCGCCGTCCGCCGACGCCACGGCCTCCAGGGCGTACTTCTCCGCCAGTTGCAGCTGCCGGTCGACCTCCGCGTGGTCGCCCTCGAAGAACGGTATGAAGGCCACTCCGCGCCAGTAGATGGAGGTGTGCAGCGGCTCCATCTCCACGCCGGCCCGGTCGGCCACGTCGTCGGCGGCGGCCAGCCAGTACCGCATGTCGGCCAGTGCCTTCTGCTTCTCACCCTTGGCGCACAGCACGATCATGTGGGCGGCGGCCCCGTACCGTACGGCCGGGTCGAACTCCTCGGTACGGGCGATGGTCTCCATGACACCGCGGGCCCGCACGAACGCCGCGGCCGCGCTCCGGGCGTCCCCGGCGAGCTGCGCGTCGGCGTTGTGCCGGAAGTAGGCCAGCCGCAGGGCGTCCAGATCGCGGCCGGCCGGGTCGGCGGGAACGAGGGCCGCGATGGTCTTCCAGAAGCCGAGTTTGGCCAGCGCGGTCACCAGGCGGGACCGGTCACCGGTGGACAGCCCGGACCAGTTCTCGGTCAGGGCGCACAGGTGCTGCCAGCGGGCCGACCTCAGGGATACGGGCAGGTCACGGGGGTCGTCCGGGTTGGGCCGACCGGGCTCCTCGGTCTTCAGCGCCTGCCTGAGCAGTCCGAGCGAGGCGATCTGGTAGACGGGTACGGGCAGGTCCTGGGCGAGGCGGCGGCCGACGTCGGCGGTGCACTGGGCATGCAGGGGCCCGCCGGGGCTCTCCAGGTCGAAGTAGGAGGCGAGGAGTTCGCGTGACCGAGGGGCCGGTTCCGGTTCGAAGGTTCCCCTCGGCGGCTCCTGCATCGGGGGCAGGTCGCCGACGCTTCCCTTGGTCCGCAGAAACTTCTCCACCGCCGGCTCCTCCGTCGTGGTCCTCTGTCGTGATCCGCTGGGTGTGCGCTACGAAGCGTGATGGCCGCAAAGGGAGTTCGCCCTTTGCGGCCATCGCGAGCCCGCCTGGTCGCCAGGAGGGCAGGTCGCCTGGTGTCGGAGATCAGACGGCCGGGGCGTAGTAGGCCACGCCCGAGACCGTGAGACCGAACTCCTCGGCCAGCTCGTCCGTCTCGACCTCGACCTCGGTGATCTGCTCGGCGTTCATGTCTGATACCTCCTGTTGTCGACTGCGGCCCCTGGGGATTTCGGGGACAGGTCAAACGTAGGAGGGGCTTCTCGAAGATCCGACGAGCATGGCTGGAGATCGACTCGAGAGACGGTCAGGACATGCGTGAGGCGGGACGGACAAGAAGGTGACCGCCGTGCCGGGCCCTCAGACGGTGGTGACCGGCAGCACGTCGGGAGACAGCGCCGCCGCCCGTGCCGTGGCCGCCGTCATCCGGCGGCGGTGATGACGACGGCACAGGACCTCGTACCCGATCGCTTCCGCCTGGTTGACGTCGCCCACGACCACCTGAGCGCCTTCCACGACCATCTCGCCCCCTATCGTGCGGGCGTTGTGCGTGGCGCGGGCGCCGCACCAGCAGAGGGCCTCGACCTGCAACACCTCTACGCGGTCGGCCAGTTCCACCAGGCGCTGGGAGCCCGGGAACAGCTTGGAGCGGAAGTCCGTCGTGATGCCGAAGGCATAGACGTCGAGGCCCAGGTCGTCGACGACGCGGGCGAGCTGGTCGATCTGCCCGGGGGCCAGGAACTGTGCCTCGTCGGCGATGACGTAGTCCGCGCGGCCTCCCCGGGAGAGGTGGTCGACCAGGTAGGCGTACAGGTCCTGGCCGTCCTCGACCTCCACCGCGTCCGTGACCAGGCCGAGGCGGGAGGAGAGTTTGCCCTCGCCCGCGCGGTCGTCCCGGGTGAAGATCACGCCCTGCAGGCCGCGCGCGGAGCGGTTGTGCTCGATCTGGAGAGCCAGGGTCGACTTCCCGCAGTCCATGGTTCCGGAGAAGAACACCAGCTCGGGCATGGGGGGTTGAGCACCTTTCGGCGAGGGAGGACGGCAGCGGGAGGTTTCAGGAGCGTACTTCGAGCAGCGGGACCAACTGCTCCGCGGGGGTCATCGAACCGTGGTTGCCGACCATCGCCGACTCCTTGGGCTCCCGCTCGGACGCGATGATCAGGACGTCGTCCCGCGCGGCCGCGACCACGTCGCCGAGGCGCGCGTACACCCGGTCGTCGACCTGGGGACCGAACCAGCCGGCCGCGATCGCCTCGTCCCGCGAGGCCACCCAGAACTGCTCGCCGAGCACCTCGCGCCAGCAGGTCAGGACGTCGTTCTCGGCGCCCGGCACCGCGTAGACGTGGCGGGCCCGGCCCTCACCGCCCAGCAGGGCGACCCCGGCGCGCAGCTCCCAGTCCTCGTCGAAGTCGATGCGGTGCTGCTCGTCGAAGGGGATGTCGACCATGCCGTGGTCCGCGGTGACGTAGAGCGCGCTGCGCGGCGGGAGTTGTTCCGCGAGGCGCTGCACCAGACGGTCCACGTGCATGAGCTGGCCGCGCCAGGTGTCGGAGTCGACGCCGAAGCGGTGTCCCGCGCCGTCGAGTTCGGCGTAGTACGTGTAGACCAGCGCGCGGTCGGCGGCGGCCAGTTGCTCGGCCGCGAGGTCCATGCGGTCCTCGCCCGCCAACCGGCCGAGGAACTTGCCGCCGCTCAGCGCGACCTTGGTCAGTGGGGTGTTCTCGAAGGTCGGTGAGGACACCTGCGCCGTGTGCACGCCCGCGTCCTGGGCGAGCTGGAAGACCGTGGGGTACGGCTGCCACACACGCGGCTGCGTCCACGGCTGCCAGCGCAGCTGGTTCATGAGCTCGCCGGTGTCGGGGTTGCGCACGGTGTAACCGGGCAGTCCGTGTGCGCCCGGCGGCAGTCCGGTGCCGACGGAGGCGAGGGAGGTCGCGGTGGTCGCCGGGTAGCCGGCGGTGATCGGCCGGCCGGTGCCGCCGCGCGAGCCCGCGAGCAGCGAGGCCAGGTAGGGGGCCTCGTCCGGGTGCGCCAGCAGTTGTTCCCAGCCGAGGCCGTCGATCAGGAACACACAGTTCCGGTCGGCGGGGGTCAGCTCGGTGATCGTGGCGGTCGTGCCGGGTACGCCCATGCCGGCGGCGAGCGTGGGCAGGAGGTCGGCGAGGGAGCCGCTGCCGTACTCGGGCAGCGGTGCGGAGTCGACGGCCAGTGGTTCCGGGTAGGGCTCCCAGGCGGTGGGCTGCGCCATCAGTGTGCGGTGTCCGCGGTCGCCTCGGAGAGGGACTGGGCGAAGGCGAGGGTCTGGCGGACCGTGTCGGGGCCGTCGCCGGCCTCGCTGACCCGCAGGCTGAGGTCGTCGGCGGTCGAGTTGCCCGTGTAGCCGTGGTCGGCCTCGCAGTTGGGGTCGCCGCAGGCGGCGGGCTCCAGGTCGATCCGGGAGACGGCGCCCCAGCCGATGGTCAGGACGACCTCGCGGGGCAGGGTGCCCGGCTGGTACTGCTCCGGGTTGGCGACCACTCGGCTGAGCACGACCGACGAGATCCGGCCAAGCTTCACGGACTCCGTGGACGTCGTGGCGTAGGGCGTCGGGGAGGTGCTGTCGGCAGCCTGCTCGTCGGTGTGGCTGACGATGAAGCGGTTGCCGGTGAGGACGAGCACGGTCACATGCCGCCGCACCTCGTTCTGGTCGAACGTCGTCTCCTGGTGGACCAGGTACGACCGGATGGGCTCGCCACCCACAGCGGCCTCCACCGCCTCGGCCACGAGGGCCGGGTAGTAGCCGCTGCGCTCGATCGCCGCTCGCAGCCCCTGGGTCGTCGTACTGGTCTTGGCCATGCCCCCCATCCTACGGGGGACCACTGACTGCGAGGCACCGCTCAGGGGTGTTCTCAGTACGCGGGCAGGGTCCGAGGGCCGAGGTCGTCGCGGGCGGGCGGGGGCGCCAGGCGTACGGACGCGCCGAGGACGCTCAGGCCGTGCGGGGCGACGACGACCGGTTCCAGGGTCACCGCGACGACCTCGGGGTGGTCGTCGACGAGGCGGGACACCCTCAGCAGAAGCTCCTCCAGGGCCGCCGTGTCGACGGGCGCCGAGCCTCTCCAGCCGAACAGGAGCGGTGCCGTCCGGATGGAGCGGACCAGAGAGGTCGCCTCCCGGTCGGTGACCGGAATGAGCCGGTGCGCGACGTCCTCGAGCAGCTGCGAGGCGGCCCCGGCGAGCCCGAAGGAGAGCACGGCTCCGGCCGCGGGGTCGATGACGGCCCGTACGACGGTGTCCACGCCGCGTGGCGCCATCCGCTGCACGACCGGGCGCAGCTCCTCGGGCGTCCCGAACAGCTCGGTCAACTCGGCGTAGGCCCGCAGCAGTTGTTCCTCGTCCGTGAGATCAAGGCGTACGCCGCCCAGGTCGGCGCGGTGCCTGAGGTGCGGGGCGGTGGCCTTGAGGGCGACGGGGTAGCCGAGGGTGGCGGCGGCTCGGGCGGCGTCGTCGGGGGTGGGTGCGGGCAGGGCCCGGTGCACCTGGACGCCGTACTTGCCGAGGAGTTCGCAGGTCTCGTCGGTGCCGAGGGTCAGGCCCTGTCCGCGCGCGAGGAGGCCGTCGATCAGCTCGGCGGCGCCCTTCTCGTCGATGTCCTCATGCTCGGGCACCTTGCCCGGCTCGGCGGCGTCGCGTCGCCACTGGGCGTACTTCACGGCTTCGCCGAGGGCGCGGACGGCACGCTCTGCGGCAGGGTAGGCGGGGATGAGGCGGGAGCAGCTCCGGGGTGCCTCTTCCGGGGTCCTGACGGCGAGGCGGTCCAGGGCGCGGAAGGGGTGGGAGGCGCTCGGCGTGGCGGCCTGCGGTGCCGTGCTGGCCGCGGCGGACAGTGCTTCCGCGAGTCCGCCCAGCTCGACATGGACCACCAGCACCGGCTTGCCCGGCACCCGCTCGGCCGCCGACCTGAGCGCCTCGGCGAGCGCCGCGTCCCCGGCGGAACCCTCCCCCACGGCGGGTATCGCGGTCACGACCACCGCGTCGCAGGTGTCGTCCGCCAACGCGCGCGACAGGGCCGTGTGGAAGTCCGCCGGCGAGGCGGCCGTCGTCAGGTCCAGCGGGGTCAGCGGCCTGAGCCCCTCGGAGAGGCAGGCGTCGTAGGTCAGCAGGCCCAGGGACTCGGAGTTGCCGAGGATCGCCACGCGCGGGCCGCCGGGGAGGGGCTGCCGGGCGAGCAGCAGGCCGGTGTCGACGAGCTCGGTGATCGTGTCCACGCGGATCACACCGGCCTGCCGGAGCAGGGCGGACACCGTCGAGTGCGGCAGCCGGGTGGCCCGTACGGCATGCCCCTGGGGGGCGGCACCGGCGCTCTGGACGACGACCAGCGGCTTGGCGGCCGCGGTGCGGCGGGCGAGGCGGGTGAACTTGCGCGGGTTGCCGATGGACTCCAGGTACATGAGGACGACGTCGGTGTCCGGGTCGTCGTACCAGTACTGCAGGACATCGTTGCCGGAGACGTCCGCGCGGTTGCCGGAGGAGACGAAGGTGGACACGCCGGTGGTCCCCGTGACGCCGCCGCCGCGTCGGTGCAGCCGGGACAGCAGCGCGATGCCGATGGCGCCGGACTGGGCGAAGAGGCCGATACGGCCGGGGCGGGGCTTCTCGTTGGCCAGGGACGCGTTCAGCTGTACGTCCGGGTTGGTGTTGATGATGCCGAAGGCGTTGGGCCCGATGATCCGCATGCCGTACGCGCGCGCGTGCCGCACGAGTTCGCGCTGCCGTTCGCGTCCCTCGGGCCCGCTCTCGGCGTACCCGGCGGAGATCACCACGAGTCCCTGCACGCCGTGCTCGCCGCACTCGGTGACGACCTGGGGGACGTGCTCGGCGGGCACGGCCACGACCGCGAGGTCGACGGGCCCCTCGATGTCACGCACCGAGCGGTAGGCGGGAACCCCGTCGAGCTCCTTGTCGGGGAAGGCCTGGTTCACGGCGTACAGCCGGCCCGTGAAGCCGGCGTCGCGGATGTTGTCGAAGATGCCGCGGCCCACGCCGCCGCGGGCGCGGCCGACGCCGATCACGGCGACCGAGCCGGGCGTCAGCAGCCGCTGCACCGACCTCGCCTCGGCGCGCTGCTCGCGCGCGTACTGCACGGCGAGGGAGCGGTCGGTGGGTTCGAGGTCGAACTCCAGGCGGACGACGCCGTCCTCGAAGCTGCGCTTCTGGGTGTACCCGGCGTCCCTGAACACCTTGATCATCTTGTTGTTGGCGGGCAGCACCTCGGCGGCGAAGCGGCGGATGCCGCGCTCGCGGGCGACGGCCCCGATGTGTTCGAGGAGGGCGGAGGCGACGCCGCGGCCCTGGTGGGCGTCCTGCACGAGGAAGGCGACCTCGGCCTCGTCGGCCGGAGCGGACGCGGGCATTCCGTCGGTGCCGATGCGGTCGTAGCGTACGGTGGCGATGAACTCACCGCCGACCGTGGCGGCGAGTCCCACCCGGTCCACAAAGTCGTGGTGCGTGAAGCGGTGGACGTCCTTGGCGGACAGGCGAGGGTAGGGCGCGAAGAAGCGGTAGTACTTCGACTCGTCCGACACCTGCTCGTAGAAGCTGACCAGGCGCTCGGCGTCATCAACGGTGATGGGGCGGATGCGCGCGGTGCCGCCGTCGCGCAGCACCACGTCGGCTTCCCAGTGCGCGGGGTACTCGTGCCGGTCCGGCGAGGTCTGCATGGGCCCCAGATTACGGCTCGCGTACGACAACGGCGCGAGGCAGTCTTTGGAGAACGCAAGAGGATCGCTCAAGGACGGAAGTCGGGCCGAGGCCGCGGGCCGACGACTCATCCCGGACGGGACGCAGGTCCGATCCGGAGACACTTCATGTTGTGGGAAACTGGTCTAGACAACCCTGAACACCGAAGGGCAGCATCACATGGCTGAGCGCCGCGTCAACGTCGGCTGGGCCGAGGGTCTTCACGCCCGCCCCGCTTCCATCTTCGTCCGGGCCACCACGGCCTCCGGTATCCCCGTGACGATCGCCAAGGCCGACGGCAACCCCGTCAACGCGGCCTCCATGCTGGCGGTTCTGGGCCTCGGCGCCCAGGGCGGCGAGGAGATCGTCCTCGCCTCCGAGGCCGAGGGCGCGGACGCCGCCCTCGACCGGCTGGCGAAGCTGGTCTCCGAGGGTCTCGAGGAGCTTCCCGAGACCGTCTGATTTACCGGGGCCGACTGATTCACGGCACCACAGAAGGGCTCGTCCGAATTTATCGGGCGAGCCCTTTGCATTTCCCGCTCACAGGCAGCAGAAATAATCTCCCACGAATTACTGCCTCTTTGTATACGGCTCCCGTGTTAATGCCGCAGGCTCGGCATGTTTACGGGATGTTGCGAGTTTCTCACACGCTCCGGCCGATCTCCCGTGCCGTTGAATCGGAGTCGGTGCGCGGTTGTCGAGTGCTCCGTGTGCAGAGCCGTGACCGCCCGCGCACGCTCTCCGTCACCGCGCGCCACGGCGTCGACGATGGCGCCGTGCTCCGCCCAGGACTCGACGGGGTTGGCCGGGGCGTCCACGGCGTACATCCAGGAGATCTTGTGCCGCAGCTGGGTCAGCATCGAGGTGAGAGCGGGGCTGCCGGAGGCCTGGGCGAGCGTCTCGTGGAACCAGCCGCCCAGGGACCGCAGGTCATCGCTGTTGCCCCGCCTGGCCCGTTCCTGGCCCAGCCTGACCAGACCACGCAGGACCTTCAGATGCGCCTCGGTGCGCCGCTGGGCGGCCCGGGAGGCACCCAGGGGCTCCAGGAGCATCCGCATCTCGAGCAGGTCGGCGGCCTCCTGCTCGGTCGGTTCGGCCACGCACGCGCCCGCGTGCCGCCGCGTCACCACGAAGCCCTCGGCCTCCAGGGTGCGCAGCGCCTCCCGGACGGGGACGCGCGAGACGCCGTAGCGCCGGGCGAGCAGTTCCTCGGTGAGCCGGCTGCCGCGCTCGTAGACACCCGCGACGATGTCGTCCCGGATCGCCGTGCATACCGAGTGCGCCGGAATACGCATGACCGACCTCCGCTTTAATCCCCGTGAAACGTCGACGATTGACGTGTGTTCAGTGACTCTATTGCAAAGAGCGGGAATTTCCGATGGCGGGCCGGAATCCATGGATATTTTTTGGACAGGCGGGTGGCAAAAACGGCGAAACCCCGGCTCGGGGAGCCGGGGTTCCAGGAGATCTTGCGGTCCGTCGTCAGACGTTCACACCATGCGAACGCAGGTAGGCGACGGGGTCGATGTCCGAGCCGTACTCCGCGGTCGTACGCGCCTCGAAGTGCAGGTGCGGCCCGGTGACGTTGCCGGTCGCGCCGGAGAGGCCGATCTGCCGGCCCGGGGTGACCGTCTGACCCACCGAGACACCGATCGACGACAGGTGCCCGTACTGGGTGTACGTGCCGTCGTTCATCTTGATCACGATGTTGTTGCCGTACGACCCGCCCCAGCCGGCCTCGACGACCGTGCCGGAGCCGACCGAGCGGACGGAGGTGCCGCTGGCGGCGTGGAAGTCGACGCCGGTGTGGCTGCCGGAGGACCAGACGGCGCCGCCGGCCTTGTAGCCGGTGGAGATGTACGAGCCCGAGATCGGGGAGACGTAGGTGTTGAGGCGCTTGCGCTCGGCGGCCGCGCGGGCGGCGCGCTCCTTGGCCTCGCGCTCCTTCTTGGCCTTGGCGGCGGCCTTCTTGCGCGCCTCCTCCTCGGCCTTCTGCTGGGCGGCCTCGATGGCCGCCTGCTGCTGGGCCTCGGCCTGGGCGTCGATCTGGGCGGCGACCGAGTCGCCGAGGGTGATGACCGGGGTGAGGCCGGTCTGCTCGGCCGCGGGCTCCGCGGCGAGGGCCGGGGCGGCGAGGGTGCCTATGACGCCGGTGGTGGTGAGTGCCGCGACCCCCGCCACGTGGGCGGTGGTGCGCTTCATCCGGCTGGGACGGCGGTGCTTCCCGGCGGCGCGCGTGAACGCCATGTAGTGGCTGGTCCTTTCCTTCCCTCTCGCCTACCGGGTTAGCTGACGGGTTCGGAGCAGGAAGGTCTCCTACGGACCCCCTCGCTGCACGCGCGGGCGTCCGATTCACCCCAGGGACTACATATATGTGGGTCCCCGGCTCCCCTGGCTCGCGCCGTACGGGGACTCGGCGATGGCTGTCCGGTGCCGCGGGCGCGGCGCACTGCCTGACGGACAGCCGGGAAGACGCTAAGCGGGGCCACTTTCAATCCCCAAACGGATCACGGCTTTTGTAGCGCATCCCACAGGGCAAACAGGCAACTGACCTTCAATTCGGACATTAAGGAGCCCTGGTGACACTCCAGTCACCAGGGCTCCCACGCGCGCGTGCCTCTACTCGGCCGTGACGACGGTGACTTCGCCGATGCCGAGGGCCTCCACGGACTCCCTGATCGCGGACGCGTCGCCGACCAGGACCGTCACCAGCCGGTCCACCGGGAAGGCGTTGACGGCCGCCGCGGTGGCCTCCACGGTGCCGGTCGCGGCGAGCTGCCGGTACAGCGTGGCCTGGTAGTCGTCGGGCAGGTGCTGCTCGACCTGGTCGGCCAGCGTGCTCGCGACGGCCGCCGCGGTCTCGTACTTCAGCGGGGCCACGCCGACGAGGTTCTGCACGGCGACATCCCGCTCGGCGTCGGTGAGCCCCTCCGCGGCGAGGGTGCGCAGGACCGTCCACAGGTCGTCCAGGGCAGGACCGGTGTTCGGGGTGTCGACGGAGCCGCTGATGGCGAGCATCGCGGCGCCCGTAGCCCCTCCGGGGGAGGAAGGGGCGGCGGACCTGAGGACCTGCCCGAAGGCGCGCACGCCGTAGGTGTAGCCCTTCTCCTCGCGCAGGACGCGGTCCAGGCGGGAGGTGAGGGTGCCACCGAGGCAGTACGTGCCGAGCACCTGCGCGGCCCACACACGGTCGTGCCGGTCGGCGCCGATACGGCCGATCAGCAGCTGCGTCTGGACGGCGCCGGGGCGGTCCACGACGACGACCCGGCCCGTGTCGTCGGCGGTGATCGGAGGCACCGGACGCGGTTCGGCCTGGGAGCCGGTCCACGAGCCGAGGGTGTCGCCGAGCAGCGCGTCGAGGTCGATGCCGGTGAGGTCACCGACGACCACGACGGTGCCGGTGGCCGGGCGGACGTGCTTCTCGTAGAAGGCCCGTACAGCCGCGGAGTCGATGTTCTGGACAGTCTCCTCGGTGCCCTGGCGCGGGCGGGACATGCGCAGGTCCGCCGGGAACAGGGTCCTGGAGAGCTCCTTGGCGGCCCGGCGCGAGGGGTTGGCCAGCTCGTGCGGGATCTCGTCCAGGCGGTTGGTGACGAGACGCTCGACCTCGCTGTCCGCGAACGCGGGCGCCCTGAGGGCGTCGGCCAGCAGACCGAGCGCCTTGGGCAGCCGCGACGCCGGGACCTCGAGGCTCAGCCGTACGCCGGGGTGGTCGGCGTGGGCGTCGAGGGTGGCGCCGGCCCGCTCCAGCTCGGCGGCGAACTCCTCGGCGCTGTGCTTGTCGGTGCCCTCCGAGAAGGCCCGCGCCATGATCGTGGCGACGCCGTCCAGGCCGGCCGGCTCGGCGTCCAGCGGAGCGTCGAGGAGGACCTCGACGGCAACGACCTGCTGGCCGGGGCGGTGACAGCGCAGGACCGTCAGGCCGTTGTCGAGCGTGCCGCGCTCGGGGGCCGGGAAGGCCCACGGCCGTGCCTCGCCCGCCTGCGGCCGGGGGTGGAATTCCATCGTGGCGAGCTCGGTCACTTGGCCGCCTCCTCGTTCTTGTCGCCGGCCTCGACGGTGGCCTCGGCCTCGGGGTCCTCCGGGGGATCCGCGTCCTCGGCGGTCTCCGCGGAGACGGGCTCGTAGACGAGCACCGCGCGGTTGTCGGGGCGCAGGCGGGCCTTGGCGACCTCCTGGACCTCCTGGGCGCTCACCTCGAGCACCCGGTTGACGGCGGTGAGGGCGAGCTGCGGGTCGCCGAACAGGACGGCGTAGCGGCACAGTTCGTCGGCGCGGCCCGCGACGGTGCCGAGCCGGTCCAGCCACTCGCGCTCCAACTGGGCCTGGGCGCGCTCCATTTCCTCGGCCGTGGGGCCCTCCGCGGCGAACCGGGCGAGCTCCTCGTCGATCGCCGCCTCGATGACCGGCACCTCGACGTCACCGGACGTCTTCACGTCCAGCCACCCCAGGGAGGGTGCCCCGGCGAGCCGCAGCAGGCCGAAGCCGGCGGCGACAGCCGTACGGTCGCGGCGTACCAGCCGGTTGTAGAGGCGGGAGGACTCGCCGCCGCCGAGGACGGTGAGCGCCAGGTCGGCCGCGTCGGCGTCGCGCGTGCCGTCGTGCGGCAGCCGGTACGCCGCCATCAACGCGCGCGCGGGCACCTCTTCCTCGACGACCTCGCGCAGCTGCTCGCCGATGACCTCGGGCAGCGAGCCGTCGCGCGGGGCGGGCTTGCCGTCGTGGGACGCGATCGAGCCGAAGTACTTCTCGATCCAGGCGAGCGTCTGCTCGGGGTCGATGTCGCCGACGACGGACAGCACCGCGTTGCCCGGCGCGTAGTACGTCCGGAAGAACGCGCGCGCGTCCTCCAGCGTGGCCGCGTCCAGGTCTGCCATCGAACCGATCGGTGTGTGGTGGTACGGGTGACCCTCGGGGTAGGCGAGGGCGGTCAGCTTCTCGAACGCCGTGCCGTAGGGGACGTTGTCGTAGCGCTGACGGCGCTCGTTCTTGACGACGTCCCGCTGGTTCTCCATCGACTCGTCGTCGAGGGCGGCGAGCAGCGAGCCCATGCGGTCGGCCTCCAGCCAGAGGGCGAGCTCCAGCTGGTGGGTGGGCATGGTCTCGAAGTAGTTGGTGCGCTCGAAGCTCGTGGTGCCGTTGAGCGAGCCGCCCGCGCCCTGGACGAGCTCGAAGTGGCCGTTGCCCTTGACCTGTCCGGAGCCCTGGAACATCAGGTGCTCGAAGAGGTGAGCCAGGCCGGTACGGCCCTTGACCTCGTGACGCGAGCCGACGTCGTACCAGAGGCACACCGCCGCGACCGGGGTCAGGTGGTCCTCGGAGAGCACCACGCGCAGCCCGTTGGCCAGGCGGTGCTCCGTTGCTGTCAGGCCTCCGGTGCCTGCCTGGTCTGTGGCCGTGTGACCCATGGGCATGTACGTCCCTTCGATGGCGGTGCGGTTGATCTGAACCGCGTTTTTCTGCCGGTCCTGCCACTGTATGCAAGCGTGCGGAGCGCCGGTGAAGTTCCCGGTGGTCGTACGCCGACAGCGAGATCCCGTAGCCTGCGGGCGGGGGCCGCGTGCCGTACGAGTGAACACCCGGCGGGACGGCTGACGCCGGGTCGTCGTCCGCGTTGTCAGTGCCGCGGTCCACAATGGTCCGCGTCAGATCCCGTTCACGCTTCAGCAAGAGTGAGCCGAAGGGGCGCGACCCGAAGGCGAGCGACCAGAAAAGAGGAGCCGGCAGCGATGGCCCGCCGAAGCACGAAGACCCCGCCGCCCGACGACTCGTTCGAGGAGAAGATCCTCGACATCGACGTCGTCGACGAGATGCAGGGCTCCTTCCTCGAGTACGCGTACTCGGTCATCTACTCCCGCGCCCTGCCGGACGCCCGCGACGGCCTCAAGCCGGTGCACCGCCGCATCGTCTACCAGATGAACGAGATGGGCCTGCGCCCCGATCGCGGCTATGTGAAGTGCGCCCGTGTCGTCGGCGAGGTCATGGGCAAGCTGCACCCGCACGGCGACGCGTCGATCTACGACGCCCTGGTGCGCATGGCGCAGCCCTTCTCCATGCGCGTTCCCCTGGTCGACGGCCACGGCAACTTCGGTTCGCTGGGCAACGACGACCCGCCGGCCGCCATGCGGTACACCGAGTGCCGGCAGGCCGAGGCGACGAGCCTGATGACCGAGTCGATCGACGAGGACACGGTCGACTTCGGCCCCAACTACGACGGCCAGGAGCAGGAGCCGGTGGCGCTGCCCGCCGCGTTCCCGAACCTGCTGGTGAACGGCGCGTCGGGCATCGCGGTCGGCATGGCCACGAACATGCCCCCGCACAACCTCTCCGAGGTCATCGCGGCCGCCCGCCATCTGATCCGCCACCCCAACGCGGATCTCGAGACCCTGATGAAGTACGTCCCGGGCCCCGACCTGCCCACCGGCGGCCGGATCGTCGGCCTGGCCGGCATCCGGGACGCGTACGAGACGGGCCGTGGCACCTTCAAGATCCGCGCCACGGTGTCGGTGGACACCGTCACGGCCCGCCGCAAGGGTCTGGTCATCACCGAACTGCCCTTCGCGGTCGGCCCGGAGAAGGTCATCGCCAAGATCAAGGACCTGGTCGGCTCGAAGAAGATCCAGGGCATCGCCGACGTCAAGGACCTCACCGACCGTGCGCACGGCCTGCGCCTGGTCATCGAGATCAAGAACGGCTTCGTGCCGGAGGCGGTCCTGGAGCAGCTGTACAAGCTGACGCCGATGGAGGAGTCCTTCGGCATCAACAACGTCGCGCTGGTGGACGGCCAGCCGCTGACGCTGGGCCTCAAGGAGCTCCTGGAGGTCTATCTCGACCACCGCTTCGAGGTCGTGCGCCGGCGCAGCGAGTTCCGCCGTACCAAGCGCCGTGACCGTCTGCACCTGGTGGAGGGCCTGCTCACGGCGCTCGTCGACATCGACGAGGTCATTCGCCTCATCCGCTCCAGCGACAACTCCGCGCAGGCCAAGCAGCGCCTGATGGAACGCTTCTCGCTGAGCGAGATCCAGACGCAGTACATCCTGGACACGCCGCTGCGCCGCCTCACCAGGTTCGACCGCATCGAGCTGGAGTCCGAGAAGGACCGGCTCAACGCGGAGATCGAGGAGCTGACCCGGATCCTCGACTCGGACACGGAACTGCGCAAGCTGGTCTCCACCGAACTGGCGGCGGTGGCCAAGAAGTTCGGCACCGACCGGCGTACGGTCCTGCTGGAGGCGGGAGCGGTGGCCCCCGCGGTCGGCGTTCCGCTGCAGGTGGCGGACGACCCGTGCCGGGTGCTGCTGTCCTCGACGGGTCTGCTGGCCCGTACGGCGAACGGCGAACCCTTCCCGGAGGACGCGGACAGCCGGCGCGTGAAGCACGACGTGATCGTCTCGGCGGTCCCGGCGACCGCGCGCGGTGAGGTGGGCGCGGTGACGTCGAGCGGCCGGCTGCTGCGGATCAACGTCATCGACCTGCCGCAACTGCCGGATACGGCGTCGGCGCCGAACCTCGCCGGAGGGGCTCCGCTGACGGAGTTCGTCTCCCTGGGGGACGGCGAGACACTGGTCTGCCTGATGACCCTCGACGAGTCGTCGCCGGGGCTGGCGCTCGGCACGGAGCAGGGTGTGGTCAAGCGTGTGGTGCCCGACTATCCGTCCAACAAGGAGGAGTTGGAGGTCATCACGCTGAGGGACGGTGACCGGATCGTCGGCGCGGTCGAGCTGCGCACCGGTGAGGAGGACCTGGTCTTCATCACGGACGACGCGCAGTTGCTGCGCTACCAGGCCGCGCAGGTCCGCCCGCAGGGCCGGCCCGCGGGAGGCATGGCGGGCGTCAAGCTCACGGACGGCGCAAAGGTCATCTGCTTCACCGCGGTGGACCCGGCCGTGGACGCGGTCGTCTTCACGGTCGCGGGCTCGCGCGGCACGCTGGACGACTCCGTCCAGACGACGGCCAAGCTGACCCCGTTCGACCAGTATCCGCGCAAGGGCCGCGCCACCGGCGGTGTCCGCTGCCAGCGGTTCCTTAAGGGCGAGGACTGTCTGTCCCTGGCCTGGGCGGGTGCCGTACCGGCCCGCGCCGCGCAGAAGAACGGCACACCGGCGGACCTGCCGGAGATCGACCCGCGCCGTGACGGTTCAGGGGTGTCGCTGGCGAAGACGGTGTCGGTGGTGGCGGGACCGGTCTAGAACGCGGGGTCCTGAAGGTCTTCTTCGGGATCCTGTACGTAGCGCAGGACGCCCCACATTCCGTGCTCGTCGGCGGTGTGCGGGGCGTCGCTCCCGCACTCCTCCAGTTCCTTGCCGAGCGCGGGCACGTCGATACCGGAGCCGATGAGGACCAGCTGGCTGAGGCGCCCGGCGTCCGCGGGCCAGGGCTCCGGGTAGAAGCGCAGGAACCGCCCGACGGCATGGACGGCGTAACGGTTCCGGGTGTCGTACGCGCCGAAGTCGACGTACCCCTTGATCCGGTACAGCCCCTCGGGCCGACTGTCGAGGAACCGCATCAGCCGGCGCGGATCCACCGGCGTCTCGGAGACGAAGGAGAGGCTCTCGTACGCGGAGTGCAGATGCCCCTCGTGCATCTCGTCCCCGTGATGGTGCAGGTCGTCGAAGGAGAGCTGACCGATCCGCTCCTCGCCGGGCCGGCAGTCGAAGAGGAACTCGGGGTCGATGCGGCCGTAGGCGGCGGGCACCACGGCGGCACGGTCGACGAGGGACCGTACGAGTCCCAGGACGCGCTCGCCGTCGGCCGCCCGGTCGAGCTTGTTGACCACGACGAGGTCGGCGAGGGCGAGATGCCGGTCGATCTCGGGGTGCTTGGCGCGGGTGTCGTCGAACTCGGCGGCGTCGACGACCTCGACGAGTCCGCCGTAGACGATCCCCGGATGCTCACTCGCGAGCACCATGCGCACGAGTTCCTGGGGTTCGGCGAGCCCGCTGGCCTCGATGACGATCACGTCGATGCCGGTGTCCGGACGGGCAAGCCGTTCGAGGTACACGTCCAGTTCCTCGGCGTCGACGGCGCAGCACAGGCAGCCGTTGCCGAGGGAGACGGTGGAGTCGCCCAGGGCGCCCGCGACGGCCATGGCGTCGATCTCGATGGCCCCGAAGTCGTTGACGATCGCACCGATACGACTGCCTCCGCTGCGGTGCAGGAGGTGGTTGAGGAGGGTGGTCTTGCCGGAACCGAGGAATCCGGCAAGGACGACGACCGGGATCTGCCGACGGCTGAGGCTCGGCTGACTCAACGTGCGACCTCTCTGACACCGATGCGTGCACCGGATCGTGGGCCCGGCGCACGTACGAGGATTGAATGCCGGACCAGGATACGAGCCGGAAGAATGACCGTGAAGTGAACGATTGTTAGCAGCACTTGCGGGGCAGACGTTGGGCAAGGCGCCGGTGCGTGCGACCCTCGCTTCCTTCCGTGCGCCTCCTCTCCGCCTCCCCGCCGATCAGAGCCGCTCGGCATTCTGGGAGACGGCAAGCGCCGCCCATCGCTCGCCGGTCCCCTCCCGTCGACCCGCACCCCGACGACCGGCGGACGGCCGCCTGATTCGGGGGTTGTTGACATGGCCACACAGAAATTTGGGATACGGGAGTTCGGTTCCGTAACGAAGGCGAAGCTGGCGAGCGCCGCGAACGCCGTCGCGGAACGGAGCTCACGTCATCGCAAGCATGCCGCACTCACCGAGCAGCACCGTCTCCACTTCGACCTGCTGTGCAAGGCCATGGACGATCCGGCCCTGGCCTCAGTGCTGGACACGTACGAGACCGACATCCCGCCGGAGAGGCAGCGCCAGTACCTGTTCGCGAACGTCCTGTACGTCAACGCGCTCTACTACCACCGCATCGGCGCATGGAGCATCACGGAACTCTATGGACACCTTCGGGTGATATGCCGGAACGATGTCTTCAGGGAGTACTGGTCAGCGACCCGTCACCACCGCAAGAGCCTGCCCGAGGCATCGAAGGAAGCCGAGCTGGGCCGCATGATGGACGGACTGGTGGAGGAGATGGACCGGCTGAGCCAGGACCAGAACGACGGCGATTTCGACGAGTGGTGGGTGATCGGCGAAGCACCCGAGGACTAAGCGGTTGCTCGTCGATGCCGCGTGTACAGAAGACGCGTGACCGGCTGAGCCGCTACTCTACCCAGAGCCTGCGCGAGGTAAACATCCCGCACGGGCTCCCATTGTGCTGCGTAGGGCCGCCAACCCCACAAGGATGCGGCTCTCTGGCATCCGTGGGCCCCACCACATGAGCTACATGGACGCTGGAGAGGTCATCAGCCCGCGCGTCGCCCTGCGCGTGTGCCGGCCCGTCCCTAGACCGATATAGGAACGGACTTGAAGATCGTACGTCGAGTCGGCGCTTCGCCTCGCGAACGTGGCAGTGGTTCGGGCCAGACATGCCCGGACATCTTCGAACTGAGCGACGGCAGCTTCGCCGTCATCGGGCGAGAAGCAACCGAGGAGCTCGACCCCGAGCTTCCCGCCGACGCCGCCCGGGCCGACTACGAGCGGATCGTGATCATCACGCGCGAGACCTTGGTGCGGGCGAAAAACGACATCCCGGACGCTTAAGGACAGCAGCACGGCGATCCAGTCAGCCGGGGCACCGTCGGCCCCAGCACCGGCCGAAACATCTGCGGCCCGGCATCGACACGACGCCGGGCCTTGTCATGACACGGCCGTGGACGCGCACCCCAGCTCTGGGGCAGCACCATCGGCGCCAGTGTCCCGACGTATTCGAGCGGGCCCACGCCAACCTGTACCGCACGACATGACCGCCTGCCTCCGGGGCGGACACGTAACACCACCTCGGATCAGGCCGTCAACGGCACCGCCACCGGCGCCCCCGGCCCCACATACCGCGCCACCGGCCTGATGATCTTCGAATCCTGCGCCTGCTCCAGGATGTTGGCACTCCAGCCCACCACCCGCCCCGCCGCGAAGGTCGGGGTGAACATCTCGCGGGGCAGGCCGCAGAGTTCCATGACCACGCCCGCGTAGAACTCGACGTTGGTGTGGAGTTCGCGACCGGGCTTCAGTTCGGCCAGGATGGCCTCGATCTGACGCTCGACCTCGACGGCGAAGGCGACGCGCGGGCCGCCGAACCGCTCGGCGACCTCGCGCAGCATGCGGGAGCGCGGGTCCTCGGTGCGGTAGATGGCGTGGCCGAAGCCCATGATGCGCTCGCCGGCGAGGACTCGTTCGCGAATCCAGGGATCGATACGGTCAGGCGTACCGATCGCATCGAGGGTGTCCAGCGCACGACTGGGCGCACCGCCGTGCAACGGCCCCGACAGCGCCCCGACCGCACCCACGAGACACGCCGCGACATCCGCACCCGTCGAGGTGATGACGCGCGCCGTGAAGGTTGATGCATTGAAGCCGTGATCAATGGTTGAGATCAAGTATTGCTCGATCGCCCGGGCGGAGCGTGGATCCGGCTCCGAACCCGTCAACATGGAGAGGTAGTTGGCCGCGTAGGACAGGTCCTCGCGCGGCTCCACGGGTTCCAGCCCCTGCCCCAGCCGGTGCAGCGCGGTGAGCAGGGTCGGCACGGCCGCGGCCGCCACGACTGTGTCCCGCCGACGTTCGTCCGCGTCGATGTCGTACACCGGGCGAAATCCCTTCGCCGCGCCCAGCAGCGACAGCGCCGTGCGCATCCCGGCGAGCGGGCCGGAGACCGCGCTCGCCGCCGCGACGGCGGGCAGCGCCGCCCGTACCTCGTCGGGCAGCCGGCGCAGCGCGGCGGTCTCGGCGGCGAAGGCGGCGCCACGTTCGGCGTCCGGCAGTTCGCCGTGGACCAGGAGATGCCAGACGTCCTCGAAGCCGCGGGTCTGCGCGAGTTCGACGGCCGAGTACTGGCGGTAGTGATAGAAGCCCTCGAGCCCCCGGACATCACCGATCTCCGTGTCGGTGACGACGACACCCGCGAGTCCTCGCGGTACGTCGACGAGGGTGGCTGCGGTCCTGTTGACGGACATGTTTCCTCCCTGGACTTGATTCAACTGTCCATGATTGACTTAACTACTGTCAATATTGATTGAATCAATATGAACTCAACGCCGATACGGTGACCTCATGAGCGATCACGAACCCGTTCCCGACCTCGAGGGACGGCGGCTGACCACCAAGGAGGCCGCCGAGCTGCTCGGCGTGAAGCCCGAGACCGTCTACGCCTATGTGAGCCGCGGTCAGCTCGGCAGCCGACGTGTGCCCGGCGGCCGCGGCAGCACCTTCGACGCCAAGGAGGTACAGGCGCTCGCCCGGCGCAACAGGCGGGACAGCGGCGGGAGTTCGGGCTCCGGCGGCGAGCTGTCCGTGCGGACCCGCATCACGCTCATCGACACGGACCGGTACTACTTCCGGGGCGTCGACGCGACTGAACTGGCCGCGCGCCATTCCTACGAGGAGATCGCCGAGTGGCTGTGGACGGGGCGGATGCTTCCCGGCGCGGCCTTCACGGCCCCCGACACCTCCGTCTCCGTCGCTCGACGAGCCGTCGACGCACTGCCCGAACACACCTCGCCCACCGACCGGTTGCGGGTCGCGGCGATCGCCGCCGCGACCGCGGACCCGCTGCGCTTCGACCTGTCCGAGAGCGCTGTGCTGGGCACCGCGCGCATCCTCATCCCCACCCTCGTCGCCGCCCTGCCACCGGTGCGGATCGGCCACCGTGACGAGGGCTCGCTGGCCGAGCGCCTCTGGGCGCGGCTCAGCGCGCGCAAGCCCGACGAGGCGTCCCTGCGCGCCCTGGACACCGCCCTGGGCCTGCTCGTCGACCACGACCTGGCCGCCTCCACCCTCGCCGTGCGGGTCGCCGCCTCGGCCCGCGCACACGCCTACGCGGCCGTCTCCGCCGGACTCGGCGTGCTCGAGGGCCCGCTGCACGGCGCGGCCAGCGGGCTCGCCCACCGGCTGCTGCTGGACGTGCTCGACCGCGGCGACGCGGGCCCCGTGATCGCGGACGAGCTGCGGGCCGGACGCCGCATTCCGGGACTGGGCCACCGCCTCTACCCGGGCGAGGATCCACGCGCGCGTGCCCTGTTCGACCTCCTGGAGGAGATCCCCCGCGCCGCGCCCGCCCTCGCCGCGGCCCGCGACGTGGTGGCCACCACCGCCCGCCACACCCCGCTGCACGCCAACGTGGACCTGGCCCTCGCCGTGCTCACCGTTTCCTCCGGGATGCCCGCCACGGCCGGCGAGACGATCTTCGCTGTCGCCCGTACGGCGGGCTGGATCGCCCACACCCTGGAGGAGTACGGGGAGCGCCCGCTGCGCATGCGACCGAGCGGTCTCTACGTAGGCACCAAGCCACCTCAAGCGCTGCCATAGCGGGACACCGGCACCCGCCGGAAGTCGCCCCGAGCCAAGTCAGGTTAGGCTCACCTCTGTGAGTACGTGTGTATCCGTCTCCCGCGACCTCGACGAGCCCATTTCCGGGACCGCGGCGACCGCGAAGACCTGGCTGCTCCTCGAACAGCCCGGTCCGTGGGGCGCTCATGCGCTCACCTCGAGTCATCTGGACCCCTCGCTCGGCCGCGCCCTGGAGCGGGCGGCGAAGGGCACGGGCGTACGGATCGCGCTCATCCGCCGCCCCGGGCGGCACGCGGACTGCGGTACGCCGTCCGTGCGCCGGGTGTACGCGTCCCACACGGCTCCCGGGCACGTCTGGCTGCACAGCGCCGAGGTCGGCGACCCGCGGCGCCTGCTCGATCTCGACTTCGCCGCACTGGGCGCCGGTGACCACCAGAGCTTCGGCTCGGCGCTCGACGGACGGCCCCACACAGGTGACCCGCTCACGCTCGTCTGCACGAACGGCAAGCGTGACCGCTGCTGCGCGCTCCTCGGCCGGCCCCTGGCCGCCGAGCTGTCCGCGTCCGGGGTCGAGGGGGTCTGGGAGGTCACCCATCTGGGTGGACATCGCTTCTCGCCGACGCTGCTCGTCCTGCCGTACGGCTACGCGTACGGCCGGGTCGGGGCCCATGCCGTCAAGGAGATCCTGCACAGCGTCCAGGACGGACGGATCGTCGTGGAGGGCTGCCGCGGAGGCTCGGCCTGGGAGCGGCCCGGCCAGGCGGCGGAGCTGGCGGTGCGCACGGTGGCGGGCGAGTACACGGCGGACGCGCTGAGCGTCGTACGGATGGATGGCGCGGCACCGCGCTGGGAGGTGACCGTCGCGCACGTCGACGGGCGCCACTGGCGGGTCGCCGTGGCCCAGAGCGCGTCCCAGCCGCCCCGCGCGGAGAGCTGCGGGACGTCGGTGCTGGGCTCGCCCGCGCGGATGGACGTGGTGGCGGTGCGCGAGCTGTCAACGTCGACAGCGCTCGCGAGCTGACCTGGGCGTACGGCTTCCGTGCGGTGACGGTCGTACGGCCTCCATGTATTGATCAAGAGATCCACGCCACACCCCTACGGCAGCTCGTACCCGTCCGCGTACCGTCATGGGTATGAGCCCCACTCCCCCCGCACGACGCCTCCGCCTCGGTCTGCCGCGGCGGATGTTCTCGCAGCTGCTGCTGATGCAGCTCGCGATCGCCGCGGGGGTCACGGTGCTCGCGACCGGGCTCTTCCTCGCGCCGCTGAGCGACCAGCTGGACGACCAGGCGATGCGCAGGGCCCTCGCGATCGCGCAGACAACCGCCGAGCAGCCGCAGATCGCGAAGGACCTGCAGAGCACCTCGCCGTCGGTGAACGGACCGGTGCAGGTGGAGGCCGAGCGGATCCGGAAGGCCACCGAGGCCGAGTACGTCGTGATCATGAACACCAGGGGCGTGCGCTGGTCGCACACCGACCGGCAGCAGATCGGCGGGATCGTTTCCACCGACCCCGCGCGGGCGCTGGCCGGCGAGCAGGTCATGGAGATCGACGACGGCACCCTGGGCCGCTCGGCCCGCGGCAAGGTGCCGTTGCGCGACAGCGACGGCGACATCATCGGCGCGGTCTCGGTGGGCATCGCGTACGACAGCGTGCGGGCCCGGCTGATCCACGCGATCCCGGGGCTGCTCGCCTACGCGGGCGGTGCCCTGGCCGTCGGCGCGCTTGCCGCCTGGCTCATCTCCCGGCGGGTCCAGCGGCAGACCCGTGACCTGGCCTTCTCCGACATCTCGGCGCTGCTCGCGGAGCGCGAGGCGATGCTGCACGGCATCAGGGAGGGCGTCGTCGCTCTGGACCGCAGCGGTCGTATCCGCCTCCTCAACGACGAGGCGCGACGCCTGCTCGGCATCGGCGACGAGGCCGTCGGCCGCTCTCTGGACGAGGCGCTCGGCGAGGGCCGTACGACCGACGTACTGGCCGGCCGGGTGACCGGCACCGATCTGCTCACTGTGCGCGGCCAGCGGGTCCTGATCGCCAACCGCATGCCCACCGACGACGGCGGCGCCGTCGCCACCCTGCGCGACCGTACCGAACTGGAGCAGTTGGGCCGGGAGCTCGATTCGACGCGCGGTCTGATCGACGCCCTGCGCGCCCAGGACCACGAGCACGCCAACCGGATGCACACGGTCCTCGGCCTGCTCGAACTGGAGATGTACGACGACGCCGTGGAGTTCGTCGGAGAGGTGGTCGGCGACCATCGCGCCACCGCGGAGCAGGTCACCGAGAAGATCAGGGACCCGCTGCTCGCGGCCCTGCTGGTCGGCAAGGCGACCGTCGCGGCGGAGCGCGCGGTCGCGCTGTGGATCTCGGACCGGACCTGGCTTCCCGATCAGCTGATCGATCCCCGCGGCATCGTCACGGTCGTCGGCAACCTGGTGGACAACGCGCTGGACGCCGTCGCGGGCAAACCGCACGCGCGCGTGGAGGTCGAGTTGCGCGCCGAGGGACGTACCGCCGTCCTCAGAGTGCGTGACACGGGGCCGGGGATCCCCGCGGAACACCGTGAACTGGTCTTCACCGAGGGCTGGTCCACGAAGAAGCCGCCGGCACACGGCAAGCGCGGCATCGGGCTCTCACTGGTGCGCAGGCTGGCCGAGCGCCAGGGCGGCAGCGCGACCGTGACCGAGGCCGACGGCGGGGGTGCGGAGTTCACCGTCGTCCTGCCGGAGGCACTGGCGGGCCCCGACCTGGAACCGGCGCTCACCGTACCCACAGTCGTCGAGGAGGAGTCGTGATGATCGAGGTCCTTGTCGTGGACGACGACACACGTGTTGCGCGAGTCAACGCCGCCTATGTGGAGAAGGTGCCGGGCTTCCATGTGGCGGGCGAGGCGCACAGCGCGGCGGAGGCGCTGCGCCAGGTGGAGCTGCTGCCCCGGCTCGACCTGGTCCTCATGGACCACTACCTGCCCGACGAGACGGGTCTGTCGGTCGTCCAGGAGATGCGCCGCCGCGGCCACCAGACCGACGTGATCATGGTGACGGCGGCCCGGGACATCACCACCGTGCAGGCTGCGATGCGGCAGGGCGCGCTGCAGTACCTGGTCAAGCCGTTCGCCTTCGCGGGACTGCGCGCCAAGCTGGAGGCGTACGCGGAGCTGCGCCGCACCCTCGACGGCGGCGGCGAGGCGGAACAGGCCGAGGTGGACCGCATCTTCGGCGCCCTGTCGGCGCCGTCGGAGCCGGACCTGCCCAAGGGCCACTCCCCCACGACCGCGGAGCTCGTACGGCAGTCCCTGATGAACGCCGAAGGGCCCCTGTCGGCCCAGGAGATCGCCGAACGGACCGGAGTGAGCCGCCAGACCGCACAGCGTTATCTGAAGCTCCTGGAACGCACGGGACGCGCCCGTCTCACCCTCAAATACGGCGACGCGGGCCGCCCGGAACACCGTTACGTGTGGGCGACCCGCGCCTGAGGGCACGGCCCGTGGGGGCGGGGGAAGGGAACCGTGCCCTCCCCTCTTACGGATGTCACCCCGTCGTCGTCTCGACGACCTAGGCGGCTCCCGCCCCCGTGAGCGACCGCACCTCGGTCTCCGCGTGCTTGGCCTCGTCCGCCACCTCCGCCGAGGTGACCGTCCCGAGCCAGCCGGCGACGAAGCCCAGCGGGATCGAGACGAGGCCGGGGTTCTGCAACGGGAAGACCTGGAAGTCGACCCCCGGGAACAGGGACGCGGGGCTTCCCGACACCACCGGCGACAGCAGCACGAGCACCACGGCCGGGATCAGCCCGCCGTACACCGCCCACACCGCGCCCCGAGTGGTGAAGCCGCGCCAGAACAGCGAGTAGAGCAGCACAGGCAGATTGGCGGACGCGGCGACCGCGAAGGCGAGCCCGACCAGGAAGGCGACGTTGAGGTCGCGGGCCAGGAGGCCGAGCCCGATCGCCACCACGCCGATACCGACGGCGGCGACGCGCGCCACGGCGACCTCGCTGCGGGGCTTCGCGTTCGGCCGCCGCAGCGACGCGTACAGGTCGTGAGCCACGGATGCGGAGGAGGCGAGGGTGACCCCGGCGACGACCGCGAGGATCGTGGCGAAGGCGATGGCGGCGACGATCGCGAACAGAACCGTTCCGCCTGTGGAGTCCGTGCCTCCGCCCAGGTCGAGGGCGAGCAGGGGTACGGCCGTGTTCCCGGCCGCGTTGGACCCGCGCACGGCTTCCGGCCCCACGATCGCGGCCGCCCCGAAACCGAGGACGATCGTCATCAGATAGAAGCCGCCGATGAGCCCGATCGACCAGACCACCGAACGGCGTGCGGCCCGCGCCGTGGGCACGGTGTAGAAGCGCGAGAGGATGTGCGGCAGCCCCGCCGTGCCCAGGACGAGCGCGAGTCCCAGGCTCATGAAGTCGAAGCGTGCGGTCCAGTCCTCGCCGTACTTGAGCCCGGGTGCCAGGAACTTCTCGCCGTGCCCGCTGCGTTCGGCCGCGGTGAGCAACAGCTGGTCGAAATTGCCGTGGAACCGCACCAGAACGAGCACGGTCAACACGATCGTGCCGCTGAGGAGCAGGACCGCCTTCACGATCTGAATCCATGTGGTGGCCCGCATCCCTCCCAACGACACATAGATCACCATGAGCGCGCCGACCCCGATGACCGTCCAGGTCTGCGCGGCCTCGCTGGTACCACCGAGCAGCAGGGCGACCAGACTCCCCGCGCCCACCATCTGCGCCACCAGATACAGAACGGACACCGTGACCGAGGAAGTTCCCGCCGCGATCCGCACCGGCCGCTCACGCATCCGCGCCGCCACCACGTCGGCCAGCGTGAACCGCCCGCAGTTGCGCACCAGTTCGGCGACCAGGAACAGCACCACCAGCCACGCCACGAGAAAGCCCACCGAGTACAGCATCCCGTCGTACCCGAAGAGCGCGATGAGACCGGAGATGCCCAGGAAGGATGCCGCCGACATGTAGTCGCCCGCGATGGCAAAACCATTCTCCATCGGTGAGAAAAGGCGACCCCCCGCGTAGAACTCCTCCGCCGAACCATGCCGGTTGCGGCTCACCCACGTCGTGATCGCCAGCGTGACCGCGACGAACGCGCTGAACAGCAGTAACGCCAGCGTCTGATGATTGCCCGTCACGAAGCACCGCCCCGGATGCCCCGTGTCAGCTCCTGGGTGTCCCAACGCAGCTCCAGTGCCGCCCGATCCCTGCGCAGCCGCGCGTGCCGGGCGTACGCCCACGTCAGCAGGAAGGTGGTGAGGAACTGCCCCAGCCCAGCGACCATCGCCACGTTCACCGCACCCGCCACCGGCCGTGCCATCAACCCGGGCGCGGTCGTCGCGGTCACGACGTACCCCACATACCAGCCGAAGAACACGACGCACGCCGGCACGACGAACCTCCGGTACCGGCCGCGCACCTCCTGGAAGGCCGCACTGCCCTGCACCTGGAGGTACACGTCCGCAGCCGCCGCCTCCTCCTCCCGCTGCGCCCGCCCGGCCTGAGCAACGGGCAACGGCACAGGCGCACCGGCACCGCCCAACTCGCCCCAGCCGGAGGCGAGTGCGTCGTACCAGGGGTCCTCGTACCTCACGGCTTCGGGCGCCTCGGCGAGTGCCGGGTCACGACCGTCGTGGTGTTCGGCCGCACTTTCGGGACCACCCCCGCCGTCGCGGGGACGACCGTTGCTTGACTGCATGCCCAAGGATGGACAGAACGGGAAGATCCCCGACTCTTCTTCCCCTCGCGCTTCACCCCATCAGGTGACTCAACCCGCCGGAGGCCGCACAAGTCCCTTCGCATACGCGTAACGCACCGCCTGCGCCCGGTCCTTGAGCCCTGTCTTGGCGAACAGGTTGTTGATGTGCGTCTTCACGGTCGCGGTGGAGACATGAAGTCTTCTGGCGATCTCCTGGTTGCTGAGCCCATCGGCGATCAGCACCAGCACCTCGGTCTCCCGCCCCGTGAGCCCGTCCGGCGCCTCCACCGGCTCGGCCGACTGCGGCACGGGGTCCGACAACCGCTCCAGCAACCGCCGCTGGATGCTCGGCGACAGCCCGGCGTCCCCGGACAGCACACTGTGCACCGCCCTGACGATCTCGTCCCCTCCCGCGTCCTTCGTCAGATAGCCGCGCGCACCGGCTCGCAGCGCCGGGAACAGCGACTCGTCGTCCGCGTACGTGGTGAGCACCGCCACCTGGGTACCGGGGTGCTCGGTCCGGATCCGCCGGGTCGCCTCCACGCCGTCACAACGGGGCATACGCAGGTCCATCAGCACCACGTCCGGGGCGAGTTCGGCCACGAGCCGCACCGCCTCGTGCCCGTCTCCTGCCGCGCCGACGACCTCGACGCCGGGCAGCAATCCGAGCAGCATCACGATGCCCTCCCGGACGACGGTCTGGTCGTCAGCGACCACCACCCGCGCGGTCCTGCCCTGGACCTCCTCCGTCATACGGGCACCTTCAGCGTCACCACGAACCCCTCCTCGTCCGGCCCGGCCTCCAGCGAACCGCCGAGCAGTTCGGCACGCTCCCGCATACCCAGCAGACCGTACCCGGCCCCCACAGCGGTGAGTTCACCCGGCGATCCTCCCGAGTCCTGTACGCCCAGGGTCACTTGATGTTCGCCGTAGTCCAGCCTCAGCCGCACCTTGGCGCCCGGAGCGTGCTTGCGGACATTGGTCAGCGCCTCCTGGGCCACCCTGCGGACAGCCTGCGAGGCTTCGGCCGACAGGCCCCTGCGCTCACCCGTAATGGTGACCTCGGCATCGGCGGTCGTCTCCACGAGCTGGGCCAGGAAGTCCTCCAGCGGCGTCAGATCACCGCGCAGCGCCGAGAGAGCCTGCCGGGTCTCGGCAAGCCCGTCCCGCGCCATCCCCCGTGCCGCCACGACCCGCTCGAGGATCTGCTCCCGGTCGACGCCCCGCTCGATCAGAAGCCGGGCGGCCTCCAGATGCACGAGCTGCGCCGAGAGGCTGTGCGCCAGCACGTCGTGGATCTCCCGTGCGATGCGGGCCCGTTCCGCGAGGGCCGCCGACTCCGCCTCCGCCACCCGCGCGGCCCGCTCCTGCGCCAGCAGCCGCTGGGCGTTGCCACGGGCTTCGGCGTCGAGGCGCAGGGTATAGCCGGCGAGCGCCAGTCCGGCCGCCGTCACCGCGGTCGTCAGCCACACGTCGTTGTTCATCGCGGCGAAGGCCGCGAGGGAGACCGCCGTCACGGGCAGCGCGGCAACGAGGGTCAGCCGCTCCAGGGCGCTGATGGCACAACCGCACCAGATGACGAGAGCCACCGTTGTGAAGTCGGCGGCCTGCCACACGACCGCGATCCCCACCAGCACGGCGATGAGCGCGAGCGACGGCAGGAGCCGGTGCGCGAGCGTGGCGCGCCAGAACGCCCAGGCGACGAAGGCGGTCAGCAGAACTCCCGCAACGGCCCCGACCACGCCCCATCCATGGACGTGAGTCCTGTCGTACGCACCCCACAGCAGCATGCCGATCACCAACAGCCGCACGACCCGGCCGATCAGCCGTCGGGATCGCGCGGCGCCGTCACGGCCCAGCGCCTCCCGGGAAGGCCAGCGTGTCCAGGCGTTCTCCGTCACACACGCTCCTTCCATGCGGGCCGGGGCATGCCGTCACCGTACGCCGCGCCTTGTGCGGGAGCCGTGTGCAGGGACTGAGCACGAAGGGCGAGGATCCCCGAGCGGACGAGCAGCGTGGCTGCCAGGGCGAGGAGCAGGGCGGACGACTCCTGGTGGACGCCCAGTGCGGCACCCAGGGCGTAGAGGCCGACGCGGAGGGCTATGCCGACGAACCAGACCATGCCGCTCGCCTTGGTGCTCTTGCTCCACACGGCTCCGTCCGGCTCCGTCCATATGCGGGTGGTCCAGGCCCAGGCGGCTCCGGTGGCCAGACCGATGAGCAGCTCGGCGGTGAGCAGGACGACCGACGCCGTGTGGTGATGGGCATCGACGATGCCGGGCTCGCGCAGCGCCACGACGCCCAGAACGACGGGCAGCAGCCACCAGCGCCGACCCGCGTCGATCTGCTGCGCGCGGAACTGGCGCGCGATCACCAGGGCGACCACGGCCACGATCAGAAACGCGTCGACCAGCCCGGACATCAGAGCCTCCGTGAGCAAAGAAGGTCAGTGCCGGCAGCGGGCGCTGCCGACGCCTTCGAAGCTACGGAAATTCGCAGGTCAGAAGATCGGATCAGGGGTGGATCGTGGGTGGATCCGCGAGAGCGGCGGCGTCCACCCACGGGTGGAGAGACGCTGCCGCGAGCCATTCGTAGGCGGGCGACCCGACGTCGGCCGACACCGACCGTTCCCGTCGCCTCGCGCCCAGCCGGAAGCGCCCGTGCGCCTCTCGATGAACCAAAGGCACACCTCGGACACACCCAGACCGAGCTCGGCGACGTCGCCAGCCCTGGGCGACCACTCCCAGCGCAGCCGCGCCCCTCGGCCCGGCCTCGCCAAGCCCGGCCGGGGCCCGCTCCGGCATCGCCGGTCCGGGTTCCCGGCCCAAGCCCAGCGTTACGCGTCGATGCGCGAGCGGTCCAGCGTCGCCGCCGAGCTGGAGATGAACTCCTTGCGCGGCGCCACATCATTGCCCATCAGGAGGTCGAAGACCTGCTCGGCGGCCTCCAGGTCGGAGAGGGTGATGCGTCGCAGAGTGCGGTGGCGAGGGTCCATCGTCGTCTCGGCCAGCTGGTCGGCGTCCATCTCACCGAGGCCCTTGTACCGCTGGATGGAGTCCTTGTACCGAACGCCCTTCGTCTGGAACTCCATGAGCTTGTCGCGCAGCTCTCGGTCCGAGTACGTGTAGACGTACTTGTCCTGCCCCTTCTTGGGCTGGACGAGCTCGACGCGGTGCAGCGGCGGCACCGCCGCGAACACCCGGCCCGCCTCGATCATCGGCCGCATGTAGCGCTGGAACAGCGTCAGCAGCAGGGTCCGGATGTGCGAGCCGTCCACATCGGCGTCGGTCATCATGATGATCTTGCCGTAGCGGGCCGCGTCGATGTCGAAGGTCCGGCCCGACCCCGCTCCTATGACCTGGATGATCGCACCGCACTCGGCGTTCTTGAGCATGTCGGTCACGGACGACTTCTGGACGTTGAGGATCTTGCCGCGGATCGGCAGCAGCGCCTGGAACTCGGAGTTCCGGGCCAGCTTCGCCGTACCGAGCGCGGAGTCTCCCTCGACGATGAACAGCTCGCTGCGGTCGACGTCGTCGCTGCGGCAGTCGGCGAGCTTGGCAGGCAGCGACGAGGACTCCAGGGCCGTCTTCCGGCGCTGCGCGTCCTTGTGCTGGCGGGCCGCGATACGCGTGCGTGCGGCAGCGACCGCCTTCTCCATGACGACCCGGGCCTGTGCCGCCGCGTCCCGCTTCGTGGACGTCAGGAACGCCTTGAGCTCCTTGGCGATCACGGTGTTCACGATGCGGCGGGCCGCCGAGGTGCCGAGGACCTCCTTCGTCTGACCCTCGAACTGCGGTTCGGCCAGTCGCACCGTCACCACCGCCGTAAGGCCCTCCAGGGCGTCGTCCTTGACGATGTCGTCCTCGGCGACGCGGAGCAGTTTCTTGCCGCGCAGCACCTCGTTCATTGTGCTGGCCACGGCGGTCTCGAAGCCCGCGACGTGAGTGCCGCCCTTGGGGGTGGCGATGATGTTCACGAACGACTTGAGGGTCGTGTCGTAGCCCGTGCCCCAGCGCATGGCGACGTCGACGTCGAGCTCCCGGGTGACCTGGGTGGGCGTCATCTGTCCATGCTCGTCCAGGACCGGCACGGTCTCCTTGAAGGTGCCCTGGCCGGAGAAACGGAGGACGTCGCAAACCGCCTTGTCGGTGGCGAGGTATTCGCAGAACTCGCTGATGCCGCCGTCGAAGCGGAAGGACTCCTCTCCCTTGCTGCCGCCCTCGCCGAGACCGAACTCGTCACGGACGACGATGGTCAGCCCCGGCACCAGGAACGCGGTCTGACGGGCACGCTGGTGGAGGTTCTCCAAGGACAGCTTGGCGTCCTTGAGGAAGATCTGCCGGTCGGCCCAGTACCGCACGCGCGTACCGGTGCGGGTCTTGGGGACCCGCTTGGTCTTGCGCAGTCCGCCGGTCTCGAACTTGGCGTCGGGACCGACTGCGGCGAAGGCACCGGGTACGCCGCGCCGGAAGCTGATCGCGTGCGTGTTCCCGGCGCGGTCCACCTCGACGTCCAGCCGCGCGGACAGGGCGTTCACCACGGAGGCACCGACGCCGTGCAGGCCGCCGGAGGCCGCGTACGACCCTCCGCCGAACTTGCCGCCGGCGTGCAGCTTGGTCATGACGACCTCGACGCCGGACAGGCCGGTCTTGGGCTCGACATCGACCGGGATGCCCCGGCCGTTGTCCCGGACCTCCACCGAGGCGTCATCGTGCAGGATGACCTCGATGTGGTCGCAGTAGCCCCCGAGGGCCTCGTCCACGGAGTTGTCGATGATCTCCCAGAGGCAGTGCATCAGGCCTCGACTGTCGGTCGAGCCGATATACATACCCGGGCGCTTGCGCACGGCCTCGAGCCCCTCGAGGACGAGGAGGTGCCGCGCGGTGTAGTTGGAACCGTCCCGGTCTGCTCCTGCCAGCAGCGCTGTGGACGGCACGGACGTCTCGGCGGTCACGCGGTTCGCTCCTCGCTGAATTTCAGATGTGGCCCTTGTGGGTAAGGGCGCGGCTTCGGTCGCCGCCAAGAGGGTACCGAGGCCTGGTAGAGCCGTTGTAACGCCACCCTCACCTGAACTCACGATAGTCCAGAGTCGCATACGTGTTCGATCCCTCGATGGAGTGAAGTACATATCACGTTCCCTTCGAGGCATGAACCATTTAGGCTCCGGGCACGTCCTCATGAACAACCGGCAACCCAGCCGGGAGGACGGACATTGACAACAAGAGCGAACCCGTAAGACACATAGACACGCAATACGGCACATTCGCCGCCAACCGGCAGCAGACAGCCGGACTCGAAGATTTTTTTCGAGGAGAAGCCCTGAGCGGGAACGTTTTGGGGCTGGTTGGATGTTGACCCTGGTACGACAGCTCGTCGAGCTAGAGAAGAGGCGACGTGACTACTGTTCTGACCCCCGCGAGCCCGTTGACGGCCGCCGATCGCTGCGACCGCTGCGGCGCCCAGGCATACCTGCGCGTCGTCCTGCTCAGTGGCGGTGAACTGCTCTTCTGCGCCCACCATGGCCGCAAGTTCGAGCCGGAACTCAAGAAGATCGCCGCTGAGATACAGGACGAGACGGAGCGGCTGACTACCGTTCCGGCATCCTCCAACGAAGAAGAACGCTGACACCTCGCGTCCACGACGAGCCAGCGTCGGCACAGGCCGGCACGCGGGCGGCCGCCCCTGAAACAGGGGCGGCCGCCCGCGCCGCGTATCCGGCAGATGGCTCTCAGGCTCCGTCAGGGGGCCGTGTGCGGCCCCCGCAGGCCGCTGCCCCACCCCAGCGTCCGTACGACGTCGGACAAGCGCGTATAGACGCCTGGACTGCCCGGGCGACCGCAGCCACTCCCCCAGGACACCAGCCCGACCAACTTCCCCTGCGCGACCAGCGGCCCGCCGCTGTCCCCCTGGCAGGCGTCGACACCACCCTCCTCCTCCCCGGCGCACAACATCGCGTCGGCGGTATAGGTGCCATCGGTGTCGCCCGGGTAGGCCCGCTCACAGAGGGCGTCGGCCAGCACATGCACGTGTGCCGCCCGCAGACTGTGCGCATAGTCACCACCTCCCGTGGCGTCACCCCAGCCGTAGACGATGGCGGCCGTCCCTGGCTCGTAGGCCGCGTCTCCGGCGGGCGCCATCGTGACGACGGAGTTGCTCGCCAGGGGCTCGGCGAGTCTGAGGACCGCGAAGTCCCCGGCGTTGGTGCTCGTGTCGTATCCGGGGTTCACCCAGGTGTCGCGGACGGGGATCTCCTGCCCCTGGTCCGAGAGCAGGTCCGTACGGCCCGCGATGACCTTGAGATCGCGCACCCGGTTCGGCGGCGCCCCCAGCACGTCCCCACTCAGACAGTGTGCCGCGGTGAGCACGACGGTCCTGCTGACGGCCACACCGCCGCAGAACTGCCCCGCGCGAGTACCTCCGAAGCGGTCACGGCTGGACAGCGCCACGGTCCACGGCCCCTCGGAAATGTCGACGGGAAACCCGCCGACGACGACGCTGTCGGCGGCAACAGGGGCGGCTGACACCAGCGGTATGGCACCCACCGCGGCCGCCAGGACCAGCGACCCGTTCAGTGCCCGGGCAAATGGACGACGCATGCATGATCCTCACTCTGGGGTGGTCATGGGACACCCAGAGTGATCCACGTCGGCGCGACGCGCACCCGCTCAGCGCGAAGGCCCGGCTCCCACCAGGAGAACCGGGCCTTCGACGTCGTACGACCGCGACCTAGTCGAGGTAGTCGCGCAGCACCTGCGAACGCGACGGGTGGCGCAGCTTCGACATGGTCTTGGACTCGATCTGGCGGATACGCTCGCGCGTCACGCCGTACACCTTGCCGATCTCGTCGAGGGTCTTCGGCTGACCGTCGGTGAGACCGAAGCGCATCGAGACCACGCCGGCCTCGCGCTCGGACAGGGTGTCCAGCACGGAGTGCAGTTGCTCCTGCAGCAGCGTGAAGCTGACCGCGTCGGCCGGGACGACGGCCTCGGAGTCCTCGATGAGGTCACCGAACTCGCTGTCGCCGTCCTCGCCGAGCGGGGTGTGCAGCGAGATGGGCTCGCGGCCGTACTTCTGAACCTCGATGACCTTCTCGGGGGTCATGTCGAGTTCCTTGGCCAGCTCCTCCGGGGTGGGCTCGCGGCCCAGGTCCTGGAGCATCTGGCGCTGCACGCGCGCGAGCTTGTTGATGACCTCGACCATGTGCACCGGGATACGGATGGTGCGGGCCTGGTCGGCCATGGCGCGGGTGATCGCCTGACGGATCCACCAGGTGGCGTACGTGGAGAACTTGTAGCCCTTGGTGTAATCGAACTTCTCGACCGCGCGGATCAGACCGAGGTTGCCCTCCTGGATCAGGTCCAGGAAGAGCATGCCGCGACCGGTGTAGCGCTTGGCCAGGGAGACCACCAGACGGAGGTTGGCCTCCAGGAGGTGGTTCTTGGCGCGACGGCCGTCCTCGGCGATGATCTCCAGCTCACGCTTGAGCTTCGGAGCCAGCTTGTCGGCGTTGGACAGCTTGTCCTCGGCGAACAGACCGGCCTCGATGCGCTTGGCGAGCTCGACCTCCTGCTCGGCGTTGAGCAGCGGGACCTTGCCGATCTGCTTGAGGTAGTCCTTGACGGGGTCGGCGGTGGCACCGGCCACGGCGACCTGCTGGGCAGGCGCGTCGTCCTCGTCGTCGTCGGAGAGGACGAAACCCTTGGTCTCGCCGCCCTCCTCTTCCTCTTCGCCGGGCTTGACCTCCTCGAGGGCCTCGTCCTCGGTGGCCTCGGCGTCGTCCTTGCCGGCGGTCGTCTTCTTCGCCGCCGTCTTCTTGGCGACGGTCTTCTTCGCGGCCGCCTTCTTGGCGGTCGTCGTCTTCTTGGCGGCGGCCTTCTTCACGGGCGCCTCGTCCTCGACGGAGGCCTCGGCGGCGGGCGCCGCCGGGGTGGCGGTGGCGGTGGCCTTCTTCGTGGTCACCGTCTTCGCGGCGACCGTCTTGGTGGCGGTGCGCTTGGCCGGACTCTTCGCTGCGACGCTCTTTCGGGTGCGCTTGGGCTCCGCGGCACTGACCATCAGCGTCACACCCTCTTCCTCGAGGATCTGGTTGAGGCTGCGCAGTACGTTCTTCCACTGAGTGGCCGGAATCTGGTCAGCTTCGAAGGCCCGACGCACGTCATCGCCGGCGATCTGCCCCTCAGCCTTTCCCCGCTCAATGAGAGCCATGACAGAGACGGACTCGGCGATCTCCGGCGGGAGCGTACGGGATGTGCTGGCCGACACGAACAACCTCTCGGAACGTTGGAAAACGGCTTCCGGCCCCGTCCAGGATGGACAGGAACCGACCACCGGCCGTGTGGATGGGCCGACGGTGCGGGCGGGGGCCGGGAAGATGCACAGCGCCTTTTACGGCGTCCGTATTCCCTCCGCGGCTGTCACCTCTTAGGTCATCGCGTTGTTTCCACAAGCGTTACGCCCAATCTGCGTGGCCCGAGTCACACCCCGTAAGCGTTCAAAAACGGTCAGACACGGACAGACGAGGTCACCAGTGGGCGCTTCACGGAAGAAACTGCCCTGTCACACCGTCGGACCCCGCAGGATTCCGAAGGATCCTGCGGGGTCCGACGGGGGGACGGTTCACCGGCCGAACGATGCCCAGGAGGGGGAGACACCCTCCGGCCGTACCGCCCGCGGTGTGTGGTCAGTGCTCGCGCGGCGCCGGCACCACGCGCTCGACCTCAGGATGAATGGTGAGCAGCTGCCGTACGGCCGCCTCGGCCGCCGTCCCGTCGCCGGTGGCGAGGGCGTCGACGATCCTGCCGTGCTGCACCAGCGACGCCTCGTTCGGCCGCTCACATCCCGTGACCGGGCCGCCGGAGACCTGAAGGGCCGACGAGACGATTCCCGAAAGGTGCTCCAGCATGCGGTTGCCCGCGACCTGGATGAGCAGGGAGTGGAACTCGGCGTCCGCACGGGAGAAGGTGAGCCCGTCACCCTGGCCCATGGCGTGCCCCATGATCTCGACCATGTCGGAGAGCCGCTGCTGGACGTCGTCACGTCCATGCCCGGCGGCGAGACGCGCGGCGAGCGGTTCGATCGTCCAGCGCAGCTCGCTCAGCTCGCGGCGCTGGTCGTCGCGCTGGGGCCCGAAGGCCCGCCACTCGATGATGTCCGGGTCTAGCAGGTTCCAGTCGCTGACGGGGCGCACGCGCGTGCCGACGTTCGGACGGGCACTGACCAGGCCCTTGGCCTCCAGGACGCGGAGGGACTCACGGACGACGGTGCGGGAGACCTCGAAACGCTGGCCGATCTCCTCGGGCACCAGCGGGCGGTCGGCACCCAGGTCGCCCGAGACGATCATCTGGCCCAGCTGCTGGACGAGTTGGCCGTGCAGTCCGCGTCCACGGCTGCCCGCGGCGCGTCGGCCCACCCGGCCCAGCTCGGGGTCCGCGGCGTCCCAGGCGGACACCCCGAGACGGTCGGCGGCAGGCGCCTCGGTATAGGGGTAGCGGTCGAGTTCGCCCGGGCCGGCGAGGCCGGAGTCTGCGGAGCGGGCGGCGGTCATCATGGTGTGCGCAAGGGTACTCACGGATCCTTTGTCGGCGCCGTCCTCAACTGCCTTGAGGTCTTTGGTGAAAAGCACACGAAAGGGTGATCGCTCACCCCGTCGCAATTGACGCCTTATCGGAAAGAAATGGGCTTTCCACGGGGAGTTGTGCGCAGAGCAGGACCGGACGGGCACGGACGGTCGTCATCGGACCCTGCTTCGCAGGGTCGTGAGCACATATGCGCAGAGCAGAGCCATCAACGACAACGTGAGCGCACCACCCACGGGTTGGGCGATCATGCGCGCCGCAGCGGAAAGATAGCGCTCTCCACCGAAGGGCCACTGCAGCAGGAGCCCTTCGCGCAGCCGCACTGGAAACCCGGCCGCCGTCCGCACAGCCGGTCCTTCCAAGGCCTTTTGTACGAGAGGTACGACCAGGACGGGGACCGCGACCACCGCCGCCAGCCCGGCCGTGGTGGACCGGAAAATCCCGGCGGCCAGCACACCGGCCCAGGCGCACCCGACCACGAGCCCGAACCAACTCGCGCTCAGCGGCAGCCAATCGGCGGGAACCTGCGCGAGCTCTCGTCCGTAGAGGAGATAGAGCACTTCGGCGTCGCAGCCCAGCGTGAGAAAGGCCAGCAGCAGCGCGGTGGCCGCGGAGACGACGAGTTTGGCAGCGAGCAGCCCCAGTCGACGGGGCACGGTGCCGCGGTCCGCCGCCAGGGCGGGGTGGCGGAACTCGTCGCCGAAGGCGAACGCCCCGAGCAGCCCCGCGCCCAGCGCCGCGGGCGGCAACGGCAGCTCCTGCGGCCACGCGGCCAGCAGGCGGTGGTGCGGGGTATGGCCGACACGGGCGAGGAGTACGGCGGTCAGAGCGGAGACGACGAGCACGGCGGCCCCGGCGAGGAACCCGGTCCCGACACCGGCGGCACGGCGCAACTCGTACCGCAGCGGGCGCAACGGGCTGGGAGCGGGGCGGACGGAGATGGGGGGCGGGAGTTCGGAGAGGGCGTTGAGGGTGGTGACTCCGGCAGCGGCTCCAGGTCGCGTGGGGCGCTGAGGTGAGACGCCCTTGGCCGGGTGGGGTGCGGCACAGGCGGAGGATTGCCGAGCGGTCACGTCGTCGCCTGAGGCATGCGCGGACGTCGCCGGCCGGTCGCTGACATCGGCTGCCCCCGCACCGTCAGTTCCGTGGGCTCCCGAGTGCTCGGCCGCGGCGACGAACGGCGCCTCATCGGCTCCCCCCTGGCCGGCCTGACCGTCCTGTGCGAACGACGGCGGCGCCTCCCGTGCTCCACACGGATCGAGGTGACCCTCGCGAACGACGGTCGACGGCGACCGGTCGGCCCCGGCCTGGACTTCGGGACTGAATGCTGCCGCGCCGGATCGCGGCTCGTCGGCAGACGGTTTCGGCTGGGCTTCCGCTGTTCCGGGTGCAGTGACTGAGGCCGGACCGTGTGCGGCGGTGTCGGGCTCCCGGATCGCTTCGAGCCGGTGCCCGCCCTGGGCCGCCTGCGGTGCGTCCGGCGGGGCCACTCCAGCTCCGGGACCCATGTCGCCCACCTCGTCGGCGAGTTGGTGTACGAGGATGCCGTGGCGGAACGCTGTCTCGCCGACGTCGGCGCAGGTACTGCCGTACACGGAGAGGCGGCTGCCGCCCTCCCGTACGACCTCGACGGAGCGTTGTGCCGTGCGGGCCTCCTTGGTGAGCAGGGTCGCGAGGCGGGCGGCGTGCGGGGTCCTGACGGCGACGCGTGGGCGCAGTCGGGTGCGGGAGAAATCGGCGGACTCCTGATCGGCGACGAGGCGGCCTTCCTCGAGCGTGACGATCCGGTCGGCGGTGCGGGCGGCCTCCTTGGGGTCGGTCGCGGTGATCAGGACCGTGCCGCCCTGGGACGCGTGGGCGCGCAGCGTGCCGTACAGCCAGCGGCCCTCACGGACGGAGAGCCCGTCGGCGGGATCGTCGAGGACGAGTGTGTGCGGGTCGGACAGCAGGGCGCAGGCCAGACCGAGGCGACGGTCCATTCCGCGCGAGAGAGTGCCGAGGCGTTCCTCGCGCAGGCTGACGAGACCGACGACCTCGAGCACTTCGTCGGCGCGGCGCACCGGGACGCCCGCGGCGGCGCACAGCATGCGCAGATGGCCTCGAACCGTGCGGGCGGGGTGCCCCGGCACATCGCCGAGGACCACGCCGACCTCGCGTGACGGGTGGGCGATCCGGCGCAGGGGGCGTCCTCTGAAGTAGGTGATCCCGCGGCCTTGTTGGAGTTCGAGCATGAGTCTGAGTGCTGTCGTCTTGCCCGACCCCGGAGCGCCGAGCAGCGCGGTGACGCGGCCCGCGCGTGCCTCGAAGGAGACGTCGTCGACGGCGGGCGGAAGCTCCTTGCGGGGGTTGCTGGTCAGTCCGAAGGCCTGGATCACCCGTAGCAAGATAGCGCGCTATGTCCAGTTTTGCGGGCATCGCAAGGCTCGCTCCGCAAGCGGAAATCCGGCCCGGCCGGACCCGTGTTCGGCGGCTGCCGGCGAGGCCGGTCGGTCTGGGCCGCGGCGGTGGCGTCACGTCTCGCGGCGTCGGCAAGGAGATTGAGCGGTCGTCACACTTCGGGGCGCAGCATCGGCGGGTTGAGCAGCGTGGCGCCGCCGGCCCGGAAGAGTTGGGCAGGGCGTCCGCCCTGACGGGTGGTGGTGCCGCCGGTGGGGACGAGGAAGCCCGGTGTACCCGTCACCTTGCGGTGGAAGTTGCGCGGGTCCAGCGCCACTCCCCACACCGCTTCGTAAACACGGCGCAGCTCGCCGACGGTGAACTCGGTGGGACAGAACGCCGTCGCCAGCGACGAGTACTCGATCTTGGAACGGGCGCGCTCCACGCCGTCGGCCAGGATCTGGGCATGATCGAAGGCGAGCGGCGCGACCGGTTCGCCGTCGCGCCCGTAACCGCCCTGCTGCAGCAACTCCTCGACCGGCGCCCAGCGGGCGTTGCTGGCGTCGCCGCCCGCGCGGGGCGCGGGCAGGTCGGGGGCGAGCGCGAGGTGGGCGACGCTGACCACCCGCATCCGGGGGTCCCGCTTGGGGTCGCCGTACGTCGCGAGCTGCTCCAGGTGGGCGCCGTTGTCCTGCACGGGGACGGCCGGCTCGTGGGCGCGCAGCCCGGTCTCCTCGGCCAGCTCGCGGGCCGCGGCCTGCGACAGGTCCTCGTCGGCCCGTACGAAACCGCCGGGGAGCGCCCAACGTCCCTGGAATGGCGGCTCGCCCCTGCGCACCGCCAGCGCGCACAGGGCATGGCGGCGCACGGTCAGCACGACCAGGTCCACGGTGACGGCGAAGGGCGGAAAGGCTGACGGGTCGTAGGGCATGCGGCGATCATAGTCGTCTGCCTGACGATAAACACTCCCTTCGTTGGCCGCATCGATGTCTGATCCACTGCGGCTCGAGCGGGTGCCACCGTCCTCCCTGCCGCCGCGCGGCGGCACGTCGTACGAGGTCACACGCCTAGTTGCAGCCCGTCGGCAGCCTCCTCGACCATGGCGAGGCCCAGGCGGCCGACCCGTACGGAGAACGGGGCACCCGCGATCCGCAGTCCGGTCAGGACGATCTCGCCCAGCGGTGCACTGCGCACCGGGCGCAGGGTGACGGTCCCGGCAGGGGCGTCGGGCCGGATGCCCGCGAGTGTGGTCAGCAGCAGCACGCCCGCTGCCGCCGCCGTGGCCGCGGGCCGGCACGCCGCCGGATGCGGGACGGGGGCGCTCCCGTCGGTTCGCTGCTCCCCCGCGTACATGTCGGGCAGCCGGTGGCCGAAGGCCTCGGCCGCCGCCAGTGTGCCCCGCAGCAGAGAGGCCGCCTCCTTCTCGTAGCCGGCGGCGGCCAGACCGGCGCAGGCTACGGCCGTCTCGTGGGTGCGCACGGCTCCCCCGCGGTGGCCGAACGGGTTGTACCCCGTCTCTTTTGCACCCAGACCGCGTAATCCCCAGCCCGAGTCCATGGCGGGGCCGCCGAGCAGCCGGGCCAGCTGTTCGGTCTGCACCTTGTCGAGCAGCCCGGACGCCCGCTCACCCCCGCCCAGCAGACCCGTGTCGAGGAGGTGGACGGCTGCCGCGCCCAGGTGTGGCACGAGTCGGCCGTCCGGAGCGCGGGCGGCCGCGGGCCGGCCACCGCCCAGGTCGTCGATCCAGAACTCCTCCCGGAAGGCGGTCCGCTGTTCCTGGGCCCATTGCCGCAGCCCGGCACCGCCCGGTCTGCCGCAGGCGTCCAACAGATCGGCGCCGAGCAGCGCGGCGCGATGGGCATGAGCCTGTGTCTCGCAACGGACCGGGCCGGCGGGCTGGGGGTCGCTCAGGTAGGGGGCGTCGCCCACGGTGGTCCGCAGCCAGGTCAGACAGCGTTCGGCCGTGGGCAGCAGTTCTTCCGTGTCGGGATCGGGAAGTCCCCAGCGGCGGGCCTCCGCGAGGAGCACCGGGAAGAGCAGCGTGGCTTCCGTACCGGTACAGCTCGGCGGGAGGTGAGTGCCCGCGTCGCGTCTGGGCCCGGGAATCATGCCGGACTGCTCTCCCGGGCCCCGGAGTTGGGTGCGGGCAAGGGTGCGCAGGGTGCCCGCGGCGAGCCGGGTACCGAGTGGCAGGAGCATTCGGGCCGCGGCAAGCGCCTCGGCCGGGGCCAGGCCGCAGCGCCAGGGGGCTCCGGCGGCCAGGTATGTGTCGGTGGGATGTGCGGGGTCCCGCAGGAGCAGCGCCTGGAGGTCCTCGATGCTCGTCCGGAGCAGTTCCCGGACTCGGGGATCGTCGCCCGCCGCCCGTGCGGGAGCGAGGGGACTCGTCACCGCCCGGCCCACGGCCCGCACCGGCCCCGCACTGTCCGGTCGGACCCGCAGTTCCACGCTCGTACTGCCTCCCGGGGGCAGGACGAACTCCCAGCGCAGTAACCCGGCCGAGGCCAGCGCGTCGGTGGGCTGCGGGTTCGCCGTGATCGACGAGTTGCCGGCGGGAGAGGACCAGCGCAGGCCGGAGTCGTGGACGCTCGCGGGCAGTTCGGGTCCGGGGGTGCCGCTCGCGATCGCCCCCAGGTCGGCCAGGTCCGTTCCGAGAGCCACCTCGACCGGTAGGCGCAGCGGGCGCAGGGCCGCGCTGTACAGAGTGATCCGCTCCGTGCCGTCCGCGTGACGGACGCGCTCGACGACGACGTCCGGGTCCGGGCCCGTGTGCGCGGAGGTCCGAACGGTTCCCAGGAAACGGGCGCTGTCGGCCGTGGTCATGCGCGACTGGACCGCGACGGGTTCGCGTCCGGCCACTCGGACCTGGCAACGGGACAGCACGCGTCGACCGGCTCGGTAGAACCCCTCCAGCCCCCGCCCGGTCAACTGCCCCTGTTCCGTGGAGATCGCGAGGCCCGGGAGAGCGACGCAGATGAGGGCGGTGTGGGTGGCCGGCAGGTCGACGGGGCGGCGGGGTGGAAGGGGGCTGCCACGACCAGGTGAAGCGGGCGGGCCACCTGACTGGCCGGTGGGCTGGAGTGGTGCCGAGCGGTGACCCGTGGGAGGCGGAGAGGTGGGCCTTTCGCCGGCCGACGGACCTGAGTGGTGCGGCCGACCTGCCGATCGGGCGGGGGACGAGCCTGACAGAAAGGACGGGTTCTCCTCCCTCAAGGCGGGCGGGCCCGGCTCCCTCGCCTGGCTGGGGCGATCGGCCGGGTCGGCCTCCCACGAGGGGCGTGTGGCCGAGGGCATCGCAGGACCAGGGCGGCCGTCAGGGTTCGCCTCCCAGGAGAGCACCGAGGCCGGAGGCATCGCAGAACCCGGGTGGCCGTCCGGGTGCGCCTCCGATGAGTGGAGTTGGCTCGGAGCCGTCATCGGACGAGGACGTGCGACCCGTCCCGTCGGCCAGGCGGAAGGCACCCCCTCGGACGACGTGGACGCGTATCGGTCCTGGCCGGAGGAGGCAGAGGGGCCACTCGGACCTTCCCGTTCGTGCCGGTCGGCGGCGTCCACGTGCGGTGGCAGGCCGGTCTGCGGCCCTGGCCCGCCCGCGGCGGAGCGGTTGTCGTCGACGGTGGAGGGCGGAGTCGGCTGATACATGGGCGGCTTCTTCTGCGCTCTGTGCGCCTCGGGCGTGGTCGGCGTCGGCATGGAGGTTCCTGAACGGCCTGAGCGGCACACCGGCAAGGCCCGTCCAGGCGTTCCGCCACTCAGGTGAACGGAGCAGGCCTCCTCGGGGTCACGCCTGTGACGGGCCGAGCCGACCGATTGGCGGCGGGTGTCAGGTCGGCCGCATCCAGAAGTCGGGGGTCCGGTCGGCCACGGCCCTTGGACGCCGATGTGGGCTGACGTGCTGAAGGGCGGTGTCCGGGTCCGCCAAGGCCCCTGGCCAGCAACGTGGGCGGGCGTGCGGACGTACCGAGGGCTCAGGTCCGGACATCCCGAGAACCTTGGGCACCGGCATAGACCTGCCCACCAGTTGCACCCGCTCACACGTCCCCGTCGGTGTCACCGCCCCGACTCCGCACCGCCCTCTTCCGCGTGCGGTTCACCCGCGCGGCCAGCGGCCTCGCGCCTCCCGCCGCCGACGCACGAGGACGGGAACCGTTCACTCCGGGTCCCTGCCCGCCGGCGTCCGCGGCGTCACCGGATCGCGTCCTGCGTCGGCGTCCGGTAGCCGGTGGGGCGCAGGATGCAGGTCCGTCCACGTCGTCCGCGTCCAGGCCCTCCGGACTTCCGGAGTCCGGCTGTTCCCTGTCCCCCCGTTCCGCGCGCAGACAGCGGCGGATCGACTCCGGGTCCAGGCCCTCGTTGCAGGCCTGGTGCAGCAACCGCGCGAAGAGGTAGTCGGGGTCCGCGCCGAGCGCCATGGCCAAGGCCTCCCTGGCCTCCAGGTCGTCGCCGGTGGACCAGGCGACCCACCCGGCAAGGGTGAGCGGTGCGGCGGCGTGTTCGCCGTACGGGCCGACACAGCGCCGGGCCAGTGCCCGCCACAGCCGGAGTGCGAGGACGGCCTCGTCGCCCTCCATCCACTCGGCCGCGCGGTCGCGAGTGGTGCGGTCCTGCAGACCGAGAATGAGCGTGGCGGCCTCGTCGTGGTCGAGCAATTGATCGTCGCGGAGATCCTCCGTGAGCGTGCCGGACACGGCCGGAGCCAGCGCGTAACGCTGCATGAGCTGCCTCGCCAGCTGCAGCGTCTCCTCTGCCACGCCCGTACGGCTCGCGCCGTCGAGGATCCTCGGGACGATCGCCATACTGCCCGTGTCCAGGGCGATCTCCTGAGCCAGGGCGGAAGCATTTTCCCAGGGCAGCAGCCTGCCCCGCAACTCCCTGAGGGTGCCGCGCACCTGGAGCCCGGCGTAGGTGGCGGCTGCCGCCAGGACGGACGTACCGGGCAGGCCCATCGCCTCCCCCTCGGGCGGGCAGCATTCCTCGCTTCCGCAGCAGTAGGACCAGAAGCGGCCGTCCGAAATGCACAGCGCCTCGATCACCGGTACGTCGAGGAGGCCGCACTCGACGCGCAGCTTCTGGGCGAGGCCCCTCAGGCGCTCCATCACCTGCCTGCCGGACTCGCCCTTCCCGGGCTCCTGACAGAGGTAGGCGACCATCTGCTCGGGCCGGGCTCCCCTGCGTTCACTGCCGGTGACCAGCCCGTGGGCCAGCTGTCGCGCCACGGCGGGCCAGTCGTCGGCGCTGCCGGGGATGCCGAGCCGGGCCCGGCCCCCGAAGCGGCCCCGTCCGCCCCTGTCATGGAGGGCGACCAGGACGATGCTGTCCTCGGGGCGGTATCCGAGCAGATACGGCAGGGCGTCGGCCAGTTCGGCCGGGGTGCGCAGCGTCACCTGATGCTCGGCGCCGTGGCCGTCGTACGTGGTGCAGTCGAGGTGGCCCATGGGCGTCGCATGCCCGCCCTGCGCACCGTGGGGTGCGCGCGGCTCCTGTCCCGCCGCGTCGCCGTTTTCGGGGGATCCAGTCGTTTCGCTGTGGTTCGTCATGCGCAGACAATCTCGCGGATCATGAAGTTCCGCTTCGCCCTGTGGATAACCCCGACCAGGGACACGTCAATTCGGTCTCGACCGCGACACCCCGTCCACAGGCGCCTCCACCCAGCACCCCCGCCCCGAGCCGTCCGGGCCCGGATTGTCAGTGGCGTCCTGTTGTATGGACGCATGGAGCACACGAGCAACGCCGATCTCCGAGTGGCCGCCGACGCGGTTCTCGCCCGTCTCGTCGGGGACCCCACGGGCACGGCCAGGCTGCGGGAGGACCAGTGGCGGGCGATCGAGGCGCTGGTGGCCGACGGACGGCGGGCCCTCGTCGTACAACGCACGGGCTGGGGCAAGTCCGCGGTGTACTTCGTGGCGACGTCGCTGCTGCGCTCCCGGGGCAGCGGCCCCACCGTGATCGTCTCGCCGCTTCTCGCGCTGATGCGCAACCAGGTCGACGCCGCGGCCCGCGCCGGCATCCACGCACGGACCATCAACTCCTCCAACACAGAGGAGTGGGACACGGTCCAAGCAGAGATCGCGGCCGGCGAGGTCGACGTCCTGCTCGTCAGCCCCGAGCGGCTGAACAACCCTGACTTCCGCGACCAGGTGTTGCCCAAGCTGGCCGCCGCGACCGGACTCCTCGTGGTGGACGAGGCCCACTGCATCTCCGACTGGGGCCACGACTTCCGCCCGGACTACCGGCGGCTGCGCACCATGCTCGCCGACCTCCCGCCCGGCGTCCCCGTGCTGGCGACGACCGCCACCGCCAACGCGCGCGTGACCGCCGACGTGGCCGAGCAGCTCGGCACCGGGGCCACCTCGGACGCCCTGGTCCTGCGCGGCCCGCTGGACCGCGAGAGCCTGAGTCTGGCCGTCCTGCCGCTACCGGATGCCGCGCACCGGATGGCCTGGCTGGCCGACCACCTGGACCAACTGCCGGGCTCCGGCATCATCTACACCCTCACCGTGGCCGCCGCCGAGGAGGTCACCGCCTTCCTCCGGCAACGGGGCCACACCGTCACCTCGTACACGGGCAAGACGGAGAACGCCGACCGTCAGCAGGCCGAGGACGACCTGCTGGCCAACCGGGTCAAGGCCCTGGTCGCCACCTCCGCCCTGGGCATGGGCTTCGACAAGCCCGATCTCGGCTTCGTGGTCCACCTGGGCTCGCCCTCCTCCCCCATCGCCTATTACCAGCAGGTGGGCCGCGCCGGACGCGGCGTCGAACACGCCGAGGTGCTCCTCCTGCCGGGCAAGGAGGACGAGGCGATCTGGGAGTACTTCGCCTCTCTCGCCTTCCCCTCTGAGGACCTCGTGCGCCGCACGCTCGACGTCCTCACCCGCGCGACCGGACCGATGTCGCTGCCCGCGCTGGAGCCGCTGGTGGAGCTGCGCCGTTCCCGGCTGGAGACCATGCTCAAGGTCCTGGACGTGGACGGGGCGGTGCACCGGGTCAAGGGCGGCTGGGTCGCCACCGGGGAGCCGTGGGCCTACGACGCGGGGCGGTACGAATGGGTCGCCCGGCAGCGCAAGGCCGAACAGCAGGCGATGCGCGAGTACGCGTCCACGACGGGCTGCCGGATGGAGTTCCTGCAGCGCCAACTGGACGACGAGGGGGCCAAGCCGTGCGGACGCTGCGACAACTGCGCGGGCACGCGCTTCACCGCGGACACGTCGACGGCCGCACTGGACGCCGCACGCGTCGACCTGGGCCGGGCGGGTGTCGAGGTCGAGCCGCGCCGCATGTGGCCGACCGGGCTGCCGGCGATCGGTGTCGAGCTGAAGGGTCGCATTCCCGCAGGCGAACAGACCTCACCCGGACGGGCGTTGGGCCGCCTGTCGGACATCGGATGGGGAAACAGGCTACGACCGATGTTCGCCCCCCAGGCCCCGGACGGTCCGGTGCCCGACGACATCGCGAAGGCGGTCGTGGGCGTGCTGACCGACTGGGCCAGGGGCCCGGGCGGCTGGGCTCCGGGGACACCGGACGCCCAGTCACGGCCCGTCGGTGTCGTCACCATCCCCTCGCGCACCCGGCCTCAGCTGATCAACTCCCTCGGTGCGCGCATCGCGGAGGTCGGTCGACTGCCACTTCTGGGGTCGGTGGAGTACGCGGGCGAGGCGCCCCCGCTGTCCCGGAGCAACAGCGCCCAGCGCCTCAAGGCACTCGACGGAGCCCTCGTTGTGCCGGCCGCCCTGTCCGCCGCGCTGGCCGAAGCCGGGGGTCCCGTCCTCCTCGTGGACGACTTCACCGAGACGGGCTGGACCCTCGCGGTGGTCGCCCGGATGCTCCGGCGGGCCGGTGCGCAGGGGGTGTTGCCGCTGGTGCTGGCCGTACAGGGTTGATGACACCGCGTCGCGGAACCCGGCCTCCGGCGGCACACACCATCTGCCTGGTACCTCAGGAGTCCGCACCTCTCTGAGGTGCGCGGATGTCCCGGGCGTCACACGGCACTTCGCCGGGTAGGGATATAAACCACACACCGGCAGATTCCGGTCGGTGGCCCCAATTGCTCGTTGCCGCAACCAAGTTCGACAGGAAGAATTGAGGTCCGCTCCCCGCACGGCTCGCCCGTGGTCCGGTAGGGCTCTGCTGCGGCGTGCGTTCCCCCGAATCCGACCCCGCCCGCAGTGTGGGCGCGTAGCCGAAGGGAGGACCGTGACCTTCGGATTCGCTCCGTCCTCCGCGGCATCCACGTCGACGTCTGCCGACCTGTCCGCCGCATCCAACAACCCGCTGACCCGCATGCTCGAACCCGCGGAGTGGGCCGCAGCCGGAATTCCCCTGCTGCGCAACCCCCGGGAGGTCGTCAGCGGACTGCACTCCCGGCATCGCCCGAAGCCGGCGACCGCGATCGTGGCCGTGCTCGATCCGGACGAGCGGCTGTGCGCGAGTGCCTCGTTCACCCGACGCCCGGCCCCTGCCGACGGCTGGATGTTCCGCAACACGCTGCTCGCACAGCTGCGCCGGGTCATCCCGCACGACCTGCGGCGCCGCACTCCGGTGCGCACCGCCGTGCTGCTCTACTGCCGGGATGGCGACGCGCGTTGGACGCAAGAGGACGGCGCGTGGATGTGGGGCCTGCGGGACGCCTGCACGCTGCACGGGCTGCGCTGTGGCGCGTACATCACGCTGACCCGTGACGGCTGGCAGGTTCTCGGCGAGGGCCGCGGCGGCCGCCGGCCCAACTCCGACTCGATACCGGAGCCCTTCGCCCTCTCCCAGGCGCCGCCCGCGCTGCCCCGCACCGGCGGTGCCGCCTCGGAAGTCCTGCGCCGCGCGGCAGCCCGCTGAAGAACCACCGGAGCACCCCGACCGACCCTTGCGGATCAGAGGTCGGGGAACGCTCCGGTCCCGAGCCTATGGAGCGGTCCGGTTGAGCATGCCTACGGATCGCTCCGGTTCGCTTCGCGATCAGCCGCGCACGGCATACGGCTTCGAACGGCACGCGCCTTGGTACGGCGTACGACGGGCGGACGCGAGGAGCATCGGGCGGCGCGCCCAGCGATCGCCGGGCCCACCCCGATCCTGCGCTGCGGGCCGACGGCACAACTCCCCCACAGCCTCAGGGTGCACTCGAGCGAGGGCGGACGAGACGTGCGCGGACCATCCCCACGATCGTCCGCGCACGACAAAACCCCCGCTGCGCAGGTGCCGCCGAAGCGGCGCCTGCGTCACCCCGCGTCCCCGGGACGTGCGCGAACGGGCTCAGACGCCCGCGCCCAGCACCGAGTTGATCTGCTGCGGGTCGCCGCAGACGATCAGCAGGGCGCCGGCCCGGCCAAGCGCCAGGGGCAGAACGGTCGCGGCAGAGGAGTCGGGACCGCTGTTGACGGCGACCACGACCACGGGGCGTGTGGTGGCACGGCCCACTGCGGAGGCGTCGGCGTAGAAGACGTCGTCGCCAGCGTCGTGCTGGGCCCAGTAGGAGGCTTCGCCGAAGGTCAGCTCGTGGGTGGCCCACGGGTGCTGCTCGCCGGTGGTGATCACCAGCACCTCGCCGGGGGCACGACCTGAATCCAGCAGCAGGTCCACGGCTTCCTCGGCTGCGTCGAGCGCGCCTTCGGCGGAGGCCGGGATCAGCTGGATCTGCGGGGATGCCGGAGCGGGAGCGGCGGCGGTGTGGGCAGCCGGACCCGACGGTCCGGGCTTGGCGGCCACGTCATGCGGCGTGCGTTGCACCGGAGGCGAGGGCCGGAGGGGGCCGGGACGGCCGGGACGCGGATGCGCCGCGGGCCGGGGGCCGGGTACGGGACGGGGGGTCGGCGCGGTACGGCCACTGGCCGAAGTGGCGCGGGGACCCTGGGCACTCTCGTGAATCTGAGGCTCCTCGGGAGGGAGAGGCATGGCTGACTTCTATCAAACGTTGGTGCGACTCGCGTCGGCGGGTGGCACATAGGTACGAGCGGAACGGTCAGAAATCGAATCCGAGTTGGCCCTCGATCTCCGGAACGCGCCCGTCCGCCCAGCTGCGGGCCTTCTTGAGGTGCCGCCACTGGGGCAGCGCATCAAGATACGCCCACGACATCCGGTGGTACGGGGTGGGTCCCCGCTCCTCCAGCGCGGCCTTGTGCACGGGCGACGGATACCCGGCATTGTCCGCAAATCCGAAGTCTGCATGGTCGATACCCAGTTCGGCCATCATTTTGTCGCGCTGAACCTTGGCGATCACCGAGGCCGCCGCGACAGCCACGCACGACTGGTCACCCTTGATCACCATGCGGACCTTCCAGGGGACCCCGAGATAGTCGTGCTTGCCGTCGAGGATCACGGCGTCCGGCCGGACCGGCAGGACCTCCAGGGCCCGGACCGCCGCCAGTCGCAAAGCGGCCGTCATGCCCAGGGTGTCGATCTCCTCCGGGGAGGCGTGCCCGAGGGCGTACGACGTCACCCACTTTCGGAGCTCCACGTCGAGCGCGGTGCGCCGTTTGACGGTGAGCAGCTTGGAGTCGGTGAGGCCTTCGGGGGGGCGGCGCAGACCGGTGATCGCCGCGCAGACGGTGACGGGGCCGGCCCACGCGCCGCGCCCCACCTCGTCGACACCGGCAATGACCTTCGCTCCGGTCGTGGCACGGAGGGAGCGCTCAACAGTGTGTGTAGGTGGTTCGTACGGCATGGCGCCCTTAGCGTACGCCGCCTGGATCTCCCGGCGACACCCTGGTTTACCCGAGCCCTTTCACCCCCGGCCCGAGCCACGTTCAACCGTCACTCGTCCGCAGCAGGGGAACCATCAGCTGGTCGATCATCTCCTCGAGATCCCGATCATTCCATTCGCTTCCGCACATCTTTGATCGGTACATCATCATCGCCGGTATGGCATCGAAGACATAGCTGTTCGCCGCGTCGGAGCGGACCTCTTGTCGCTTGATTCCACGGGTGATGACCTCACGGAGCAACCTGATGGTCGGCTCGACGACCCCGTCGAAGATCACGCCATGAAAACGCTCCGCCTGGATGGGATCGCATTCGTGAATCACGGCACGGATCGCGAAGCCGGGGCGCGAGTACATCGCCTCACGCGCCTGCCGGCACAGCTCGAGGAGGTCCTCGCGCACGCCGCCAAGATCGGGAGCCGTCTCGATGATCGGCAGCGCGGCCTGCAGGGCATCGGCGACGAGGTCCTCCTTGGACGGCCAGCGCCGGTAGACCGCGGCCTTGCCGGTCTGGGCGCCGGCGGCGACGCCCTCCATCGTGAGGCCCTTCCAGCCGACCGTACTTAGCTGTTCCAGTGCGGCATCGAGGATCGCGCGTTCGAGCACGGCGCCGCGCCGACGGAGGGAGGCCGCCTGAACGGGGGCGGCCGTCCAGCGCGAGGTAACCATCTGAGTGACTCCAGCGAGCAGAGGAGGCGGGGATTCCGGGGATACGGGGACGGTGCGCGGCGACAACGGGGGATACGCCGCATGACGAGAACGTAAGTGAACGCTTGCGTTCACTATGAAGGACTCACTACGGTTGACGCGACAGTGAACGCGAGCGTTCACTAACGCACTTGTGGGGGACCCATAGTGACAACCTCTCAGTTGATCAAGGAACAGAAGCCAGGTGCGGCCCGCCGGGAAGGACACCCCGGCATCGCGCTCGCCGTCATCGCAGCCTGCCAACTCATGGTGGTCCTCGACGCGACGATTGTGAACATCGCCCTCCCGCACATTCAAGACGCTCTCAAGTTCAGCACCACCGACCTCACCTGGGTCGTCAGCGCGTACACACTCACCTTCGGCGGGCTGCTGCTCCTGGGCGGCCGAGCCGGTGACATCCTCGGCCGACGCCGGGTCTTCATGGCCGGCATCCTGCTGTTCACCTTCGCCTCGCTGCTCGGCGGACTCGCCCAGGAGCCCTGGCAGTTGCTGGCCGCGCGCGTCCTGCAGGGTGTCGGTGGCGCGATCGCGTCGCCCACCTCGCTGGCCCTCATCACCACCACGTTCCCCGAAGGCCCGGAACGGAACAGGGCGTTCGGAGTGTTCGCAGCGGTCTCCGCGGGCGGCGGCGCGATCGGCCTGCTCGCGGGCGGCATGCTCACCGAGTGGCTCGACTGGCGCTGGGTGCTCTTCGTCAATGTACCGATCGGTGTCCTGATCGCCGTCCTCACGCCGCTGTACATCAGCGAGTCCGAACGGCACACCGGCCGCTTCGACATCGCCGGCGCACTGACCTCGACTGCGGGCATGGCGTCCCTCGTCTACGGTTTCATCCGCGCCGCGGACCAGGGCTGGCGGGACAGTCTGGCCATCGGGTCGTTCGGCGCGGCGATCGTGCTGCTCGTCGCCTTCCTCTTCATCGAGACCCGGGCGAAGGAGCCGATCACACCGCTGAGGATGTTCGCCGACCGCAATCGCTCGGGCACGTACGTGATCATGCTGAGCCTGGCCGCGGCGATGTTCGGCATGTTCTTCTACATCGTGCTCTTCGTGCAGAACGTGCTGGGGTACACCCCGATCGAGGCAGGTCTCGCGTTCCTGCCTGTGACGGTCGTGATCGCCCTCGGAGCGGGCCTTTCCCAGCGGTTCCTGCCGGTGCTCGGACCCAAGCCGTTCATGATCGTCGGTTCGGCGCTCTCGATGGTCGGACTGTTCTGGCAGACCTTCATCAGCTCCGACAGTTCGTACGCCGGCGGGGTGCTCGGTCCAATGCTGGTCTTCGGTTTCGGCATGGGCCTGAACTTCGTCACGTTGACGATCACCGCCGTCTCCGGGGTCGCCCAGCACGAGGCGGGCGCGGCATCCGGACTGCTCAACGCCACGCAGCAGGTGGGCGGGTCGCTCGGGCTGTCCATCCTGACGACGGTGTTCGGCACGGCCAGCAAGAACGAGGCCGAGAAGCAACTGCCTCAGTTCATGGCCGACGCTTCGCCTGAGCAGAAGGCGGAGTTCGCCAAGACCCACGAGTTGCCCGCTCCCTGGGGACACGAAGTGCTCACCCAGGGCATCTCGACAGGGTTCGTCGCCGCGGCCTCGATGGCCGTACTCGCCCTGGCCACCGCCTGGTTGGTCATCCGGGTCCGCAAGAGCGACCTGGAGGCCCTCGCGGGCACGGCGGGCCCCGGAGTCGGCTGACTCCACCGGGCCCGCGCAGGGGCGCGGATGGCCGGACCTCGTCCAGTGAGCCGACGGCGAGGACGACGCTCCGGTCATCCGCACTCCGCACACGGGACGCGACGAGACGCAGGCGGCGCGCCGCCGTACGGCCCACGCCCCGGTCACGATGGCCACCGCGGCCTGGAGGACCGCGAGCCCGGCATGAACGACATGAACCGCATGATCACCCCCTGCGCCCCTCGTGTGTCACCTGCCTGCGCGCCCCCATGGCTCACACAGCGGATGTCACGACAACGAGCACACGGTCACGCAGAGTTCCCGACACGCACAGAGAGTTTAATGCAGGTGGATGCAGTGAGGCCTCAGACAGCGGCCGGCACCCACTCCGGCAGCGCCTCGGTGCGCTCCACCCATGCGGCAGGCGGTGTCCCCGCCTTGCCCCCGGCGATCACCCCGCCCACGATGGCGCAGGTCGTGTCCACGTCGCCGCCCACCTGAGCGGTCGACCAGAACGCCTCCTCGTAGTCCCCGAGGGACCGGGCTGCCGACCAGAGGGCGAAAGGCACCGTGTCATGAGCCGTCGTGCGCCGTCCGCAGCCCAGCACGGCCGCGACCGTCCCCGCGTCGCCGTAGTCGAGCATGTCGCGGGCGCGTCGCAGGCCCGCTCCGACGGCGCTCTTCGGGACGAGCGCGATGACTCCGTCGAGGAGGGCCTCAGGGCTGGGCGGTCCTCCGGGGGCCGCAGCCAACGAGGCCGCCGCGGCGACGGCCATGGCGCCCACCACCGCCTCGCGATGCTGATGCGTGGGGTAGGCGGAGATCTCAGCCTGGTGGACCGCCTGCTCCGGGTCGTCCGCGTACCAGGCTCCCAGGGGGGCGATCCGCATCGCGGCGCCGTTGCCCCAGGACCCCTGCCCGTTGAAGAGCGCGGCGGCGAGCTCACGCCAGTCGCCGCCCTCCCGGACCAGTCGCAGCAGACGGTTGACGGCGGGACCGTAGCCACGGTCGAAGTCGTGGTGGTGGGCGAAGGAGTGGGCCAGCGCGTCCTGATCGATCCGGTGGTGGGCGCCCAGGACGGCCACCACGGAGCAGGCCATCTCGGTGTCGTCCGTCCACTGCCAGGGCTCGGGCGGCAACTCTCGGCGCTTCAGCAGCGGATAGTTCACCGGCACGAAGAACTGTGAGCCCAGCGCGTCCCCGACCGCGAGTCCGCGCAGGCTGGACAGGGCGCGGTCCAGGCGCCCGTCGGAAGAGGAGTCAGCGGTCATCGCTCTGCCACTCTATCCGCTGATCCCGTAGGGCTCCGGGTCACGCCAACGTTCAAAGGGCCGGTCAATCGCGTACTTGCCGTCGTCCCCGAGAACGAGCATCCGCATCTCCGCGTTCCCCGGATTCGACAGGGACTCGAATTCCGCGACGGTCCAGTGGAACCAGCGCATGCAGAACAGGCGCATCGCGAGGCCGTGGGTGACCAGCAGGACGTTCGGTGGATGGTCGGGGGCCTCGAAGCTGCGGAACAGGCTCTCCAGGAAGCCGCCGACCCGGTCGTACACGTCGGCCCCGGACTCTCCCTGGGCGAAGCGGTAGAAGAAGTGGCCGTAGGCGTCCCGGTAGGCCTTCTGCAGGCGTACGTCGTCACCGTCCTGCCAGTTCCCCCAGTCCTGCTCACGCAGCCGGGGCTCCTCACGCACGCGTACGAGTTCGGGATCGAGGTGGAAGGCGCGGAACGTCTCGTGGGTGCGGCGGTACGGGGAGACGTACACGCTGATCCGCTCGCGGCCGAACACCTCGCGCAGCCGTTTGCCGGTCTCCTCGGCCTGTTGCCAGCCCCGCTCGGTCAGCGCCAGAGCGTGGTCTGGCTCGCGTTCGTACACGGTGTCATCAACATTGCCCGTTGACTCGCCGTGCCGGACAAGGACGATGCGCCGTGGTCGTGCCATGCCAAGACCCTAGATCGAGTGAGGGCCGATCGAGCACCCGTACGGCCTCCATACGGCGTAGGTCACACATTTCCTGCACCATGGGCCACACCAGGGCGCACGATTAACAGTCCGGTTTTCAAACCGTCCAGCTCGGCTCCAGCTCCACGATGTCGCCCGTCAACGACGCCACGTCCGCCTCCGTCTGGGCGCGCAGTGCGAGGCGCTCGACTCGCTCCGTGCGGTACTTGCCGTGCTCGGCGGCCGACTGCCACATCGACAGCACCAGGAACTCGTGGCCCGGCGCCTCACCGAACAAGCCGCGGATCATTCCGGGCGAGCCTGCCATGGCGGGATTCCAGACCTTCTCCTGCATCAGCGAGAAGTGCTCGGCTCGCTCCCCGTGGACCCGGCAGTGGGCGACCCGTACCAGGTCGGTGTCCGTGAAGCGCGGTTCGAAGCCGGTCTTCACGTCGAAGCGGTAGTCGAAGAGCTTGACCTGCGCGTCCTTGAACGTGCCCGACTGCGTGGACGCAAGCCGGTCGTGGGAACGGGCCATGAAGGAGTCGTAGAAGGAACGGCTCTCCCAGAAGGAGAAGATGTGCGCCACTCCGGGCCGCCCCCGGCTCCAGCCTCCGCCCTGTCCCCGAAACCCCGGCTCCCCCAGAAGCCCCGCCCATTTCCGCTGCCCGCGCTCGAAGCCGCGGCGGTCCACCACGGTGCAGCGAATCCACTTGACCAGCACCGCGCCATCGTAAGGCCACGCAGCGTGGCCCAGGTCACGCTCCGACAGAGATCTCTCCCGCGAGCGGTACGCGCGCGTGGCAGGATGGACAACCGGCTCCGGCTGCCTGGCAGTTCGGACCGTGGACACGGGGAAGGGGAAACCTGGTGAACGCCCTCAACAAGGGGATCCGCAAGGTCGAGGTCTCGCTGAAGTGGGATCCGAGTCCGGTGGGGAGCGCTGCCACCGATCTGGACATCGTCGCCGCAACCTACCTGGAGGCGGATCCGTACGGCGATCCCGCCTATGCGGTGCACTTCGACAGTCGCTCCCCGGACGGCACCATCACCCTCAATCGGGACAGCAAGGACGGCAAGGGCTTCGGCTGGGACGAGGTCATGACCCTGGAGCTCGACCGGCTCGACAGCCGGTACGCGCGCGTGGTCGTCGGTGTCGTCATCCAACAGCGCTCCGCGGACCGGACGTTCGTCGGTGTGCTCAACCCGGCGCTGCGGATCCGCGAGGGATACACCGTGCTCACCGAAGACGACTTCGGCAGTGTCCTCGGGGCGACCGCGGCGACGGTGGCGGAGTTCGTGCGGGACGGGTCCGGAACGTGGGAGCTGCGCCCCGGCATCCATGGCTTCGAGGACGACCCGGCGGGGTACACGCGGGTCATGGGGCAGGCGCACCGGCCCTGATCAAGGGGTGCCGGTGCCCGGACTCCTGAGTTCCCACCCCTTGAGCTCCAGTCCGCCGCGACCCTCGCGAGCCACGTCAACCCCCCGTCACCGGCAACGAGTCCGGCTCGGGCAGTCTCGCACCAGTCCGCACGGTCGAGCAGCACGAGATATGCGCGACGCAACGCCGCCCGACGTGGTACACCACATCGACGTCGGGTGCCTGCCGTTCTCTTGATCACGCCGAGGGGCCTGGCATCGCGGCCCCCTGAACGGCAAGGGGCGGTGGAGCCGGTTCCGGCTCCACCGCCCTCACCTGGTCATGTGCTCCGGATCAGCTGCAACCGCTGGTCGAGCCGCAGCCCTCGCAGATGTAGCAGGAACCGGCCCGCTGCATCTTCGTACCGCAGGAGAAGCAGAGCGGGGCGTCGGCCTGGATGCCCAGCTGCATCTCCACCAGCTCGGCGCTGGTGTGGGCCTGCTTCGGGGCGGGCTTGGCCGCCTCGACCTCGGCCTTGGGGGTGACGACGGCCTTCAGTTCCTGGGCGCGCGGAGCCGACTGGGCCAGCCCCTCGACGTCCATCTCGTCGTCGGACGGCTCGTACGAACCGGTCTCCAGGTGGCGCTGACGCTCCTCTGCGGAGTGGATGCCGAGCGCGGAGCGCGTCTCGAAGGGCAGGAAGTCGAGCGCCAGGCGGCGGAAGATGTAGTCGACGATCGACTGCGCCATCCGCACGTCCGGGTCGTCCGTCATACCGGCCGGCTCGAAGCGCATGTTGGTGAACTTGGAGACGTACGTCTCCAGCGGCACGCCGTACTGGAGGCCGACGGACACCGCGATGGAGAAGGCGTCCATCATGCCCGCGAGGGTGGAGCCCTGCTTGGACATCTTCAGGAAGACCTCGCCGAGACCGTCGTCCGGGTAGGAGTTGGCGGTCATGTAGCCCTCGGCGCCGCCGACCGTGAAGGACGTCGTGATGCCGGGACGGCCCTTGGGGAGGCGCTTGCGGACCGGGCGGTACTCGACGACCTTCTCGACCGTCTCGCGGATGGTCGCCTCGGCCTTCGCCGTGACCTCGACCTTCTCCTTCTCCTTGGTCTTCGCGGAGAGAGGCTGGCCGACCTTGCAGTTGTCGCGGTAGATGGCGAGCGCCTTGACGCCCATCTTCCAGGCCTCGAAGTAGACCTCTTCGACGTCTTCGACGGTCGCCGTCTCCGGCAGGTTGACCGTCTTGGAGAGCGCGCCGGAGATCCAGGGCTGGATCGCGGCCATCATCCGGACGTGGCCCATCGCGGAGATGGAGCGCTCGCCCATCGCGCAGTCGAAGACCTCGTAGTGCTCGTGCTTGAGGCCCGGAGCGTCGACGACATTGCCGTTCTCGGCGATGTGGGCGACGATCGCCTCGATCTGCTCCTCCTGGTAACCCAGGCGGCGCAGGGCCTGGGGGACGGTGCCGTTGACGATCTGCATCGAGCCGCCGCCGACCAGCTTCTTGAACTTGACCAGGGCGAGGTCGGGCTCGAGGCCGGTGGTGTCGCAGGACATCGCGAGACCGATGGTGCCGGTCGGCGCGATGACGGACGCCTGGGCGTTACGGAAACCGTTCTTCTCACCGACACGCAGCACGTCCTGCCAGGACTCCGTGGCGGCGGCCCAGATCGGCGTGTCCAGGTCGTCCACGCGGACGGCCTTGGTGTTCTCGTCCGCGTGCTGCTTCATGACCCGCAGGTGCGGCTGCGCGTTGCGGGCGTAGCCGTCGTACGGGCCGACGACCGCGGCGAGTTCGGCGGAACGCTTGTACGACGTGCCGGTCATCAGGGAGGTGATGGCACCGGCGAGGGCGCGGCCGCCGTCCGAGTCGTACGCGTGGCCGGTCGCCATCAGCAGGGCGCCGAGGTTGGCGTAGCCGATGCCGAGCTGGCGGAACGCGCGTGTGTTCTCACCGATCTTCTGCGTCGGGAAGTCCGCGAAGCAGATGGAGATGTCCATCGCGGTGATGACGAGCTCGACGACCTTGGCGAAGCGCTCGACCTCGAAGGACTGGTGGCCCTTGCCGTCGTCCTTGAGGAACTTCATCAGGTTCAGCGAGGCGAGGTTGCAGGACGTGTTGTCCAGGTGCATGTACTCGCTGCAGGGGTTCGAGCCGTTGATACGGCCGGACTCCGGGCAGGTGTGCCAGTGGTTGATGGTGTCGTCGTACTGGATGCCCGGGTCGGCGCAGGCCCAGGCCGCCTCGGCCATCTTGCGGAACAGGCTCTTGGCGTCGACCTCTTCGATGACCTCGCCGGTCATACGGGACGTCAGGCCGAACTTGCCGCCCGTCTCCACGGCCTTCATGAACGTGTCGTTCACACGGACCGAGTTGTTGGCGTTCTGGTACTGGACCGACGTGATGTCGTCGCCGCCCAGGTCCATGTCGAAGCCCGCGTCACGCAGGGCGCGGATCTTCTCCTCTTCCTTCACCTTGGTCTCGATGAAGTCCTCGATGTCGGGGTGGTCGACGTCGAGGATGACCATCTTGGCGGCGCGACGGGTGGCACCACCGGACTTGATCGTTCCTGCGGAGGCGTCGGCACCGCGCATGAAGGAGACGGGACCCGAGGCGTTGCCGCCGGAGGACAGCAGCTCCTTGGAGGAGCGGATCCGGGAGAGGTTCAGGCCGGCACCGGAGCCGCCCTTGAAGATCATGCCTTCTTCCTTGTACCAGTCGAGGATCGACTCCATGGAGTCGTCGACGGCCAGGATGAAGCAGGCCGAGACCTGCTGCGGCTGGGGCGTACCGACGTTGAACCACACCGGGGAGTTGAAGCTGAAGATCTGGTGCAGGAGCGCGTACGCCAACTCGTGCTCGAAGATCTCGGCGTCGGCGGGCGAGGCGAAGTACTTGTAGTCCTCGCCGGCCTTCCGATACGTCTTCACGATGCGGTCGATCAGCTGCCTGAGGCCGGTCTCGCGCTGCGGGGTGCCCACGGCACCGCGGAAGTACTTGCTGGTGACGATGTTGACCGCGTTCACCGACCAGAAGTCGGGGAACTCGACGCCACGCTGCTCGAAGTTGACCGAGCCGTCGCGCCAGTTGGTCATGACGACGTCACGGCGCTCCCAGGCCACCTCGTCGTACGGGTGCACGCCGGGGGTGGTGTGGATGCGCTCGATACGCAGCCCCTTGGTCGCCTTGGTGCCCTTGGCACGGGAACTCCGTGCCGGACCGCTCGCCGTCTCTGTCATGCCGCCTCCCTCTACGGGCTAAAACGCCCTGAAGTGCCCCGATGTTCCCGTGGCACGGTGTTCTGTCTGGTGTTGCGGGCACCCTCTCGCTGCCGCCCGCAACAGGTCTAAGTTCGCCGCCGTCCGGCCGGCCCCGGTGTCTGCGACCGGGCCGACCCGCCGATCAGTCGGCGGCGCCTGCGGGCTCGGGGACCTGAGCGGCCTCTCCCGACCCGCGGTCGTCTTCCTGGCTCCCCGTGACAGCACCTTCGCGGTCCTCGTCGTCCGCAACGGGGCGTCCCGCCGATTGCCTGAGCTCCACGATGGCGGCCTCGAAGTCCTCGAGCGAGTCGAACGCCCGGTAGACGGAGGCGAATCGCAGATAGGCGACCAGGTCGAGCTCCTGCAACGGGCCGAGTATGGCCAGACCCACGTCATGGGTGGTCAGCTCGGCGCTCCCGGTGGCCCGCACCGCCTCCTCGACCCGTTGGCCGAGTTGAGCGAGCGCGTCCTCGGTGACAGGTCGTCCCTGGCATGCCTTGCGCACGCCGTTGATGACCTTGGTACGACTGAAAGGCTCGGTGACCCCGGACCGCTTGACCACCATGAGCGAACACGTCTCCACGGTCGTGAAACGACGGGAGCAGTCCGGACACTGGCGGCGCCTGCGGATCGACGTGCCGTCGTCGGTCGTACGACTGTCGACGACGCGGCTGTCGGGGTGCCTGCAGAAGGGGCAGTGCATGAAGTCCCAACCCTCCTCACAGCAGAATCAATAGCCTCGCTGGGCCTCTTGGGCCCCTCGAAGCAGCCCCAAGCATAGGCGATCGCCGAGGGCCCGAAGACCCGGGGGACCACAACTTCTGGGCTGCTGTAGCAATCCAAGCACTAGATGTAGGGATCGGCTCCACAAACACGCCGTACGCGCGCGTCCCGCCCGTATTGGCATGTGCCGCACGACCACGCCGCCACGCCGGGGACGCTCGTGCACAGGCGTACCGCTGCGGCGCATGCGGAGATAGCGTGGGCACCGCACGGAGGGGACGTGGGACTCCCGCGCAGATGAGGACCGGGGCCCTGTCGCCGGAGCACCGGATGGCAGACTGGGGCAACAACCCATGAGGTCCCCACCTCGGCGGCGAAGAGTACAACAAAGGGCCCTTTTGTCCGCTGGACATCACGTTAGCCATACACCCAGACACATGATCGCGGCAGGCAATCCGCGATTTTTCACTCGAACGTGTGTTTGGCGCAACCTTTCGAAAGCAACTACCGTTGTCCAGCAGGGAGACCATCGAGAGGGGCCGACGTGACCACCACCGCAGACAGTGCCACCATCACTGCCCAGGACCGCTCCCAGGGCCGACTCGAGCCGGTGCATGCGATGAACGAAGCCACGAATCCCGAGGGGCACAAGCGCTCCTTGCCGGGCCGACCGCCAGGCATCCGGGCGGACAGCTCGGGGCTCACCGACCGGCAGCGCCGGGTGATCGAGGTCATCAGGGACTCCGTGCAGCGGCGGGGCTACCCGCCGTCGATGCGGGAGATCGGACAGGCCGTCGGCCTCTCCAGCACCTCCTCGGTCGCACACCAACTGATGGCACTGGAGCGCAAGGGCTTCCTGCGCCGCGACCCGCACCGCCCGCGCGCATACGAGGTGCGCGGTTCCGACCAGGCCGCCTCCGCGCAGCCCACAGACACCGCCGGCAAGCCCGCAGCGTCCTACGTCCCGCTGGTGGGCCGTATCGCCGCCGGTGGCCCGATCCTCGCGGAGGAGTCCGTCGAGGACGTGTTCCCGCTCCCCCGACAGCTCGTCGGTGACGGCGAGTTGTTCGTCCTGAAGGTCGTCGGCGACTCCATGATCGAGGCTGCGATCTGCGACGGCGACTGGGTCACGGTCCGCCGTCAGCCTGTCGCCGAGAACGGCGACATCGTGGCCGCGATGCTCGACGGCGAGGCCACCGTCAAGCGCTTCAAGCGCGAGGACGGCCATGTCTGGCTGCTCCCGCACAACGCCGCGTACGAGCCGATCCCCGGCGATGACGCGACCATCCTCGGCAAGGTGGTGGCAGTTCTGCGCCGCGTGTGACGGCTGCGGCGGGCGGACCACTTCGAGGTCCGCCTTCTGACCGGGCCCCGGGACCTCTGCGCCGGTTCCGGGGCCCAGTGCTGTGCGGGCGCCCTGCGGCGGTCCAGGCGACCGGTGTCTTCCCAGGGCGTGGGTGGCCAGACCGGCGCTGGTCAGGCCACGCCAGCTCTTATTCCGCTTCGCCCGGCTTCGCCGCCGCGTCGATCGCGGCCAGCGACTTCCGGACCTGGTTACGGTCCGTCGTGTACCAGAAGTCGGGCAGCGACGCCTTCAGATAGCTCCCGTACCGCGCGGTGGCGAGCCGCTGATCCAGTACGGCAACCACACCTCGGTCCCCCGACGCCCGCACGAGACGGCCGGCGCCCTGCGCCATGAGCAGCGCCGCGTGCGTGGCGGCGACCGCCATGAAGCCGTTGCCGCCTGCGTCCTCCACCGCCTTCTGCCGGGCGCTCATGAGCGGGTCGTCGGGGCGCGGGAACGGGATCTTGTCCATGACGACCAGCTGGCAGCTGGGGCCGGGGACGTCGACGCCCTGCCAGAGCGACAGCGTGCCGAACAGGCATGTCTTCGGGTCTGCCGCGAAGTTCTTGATCAGCTCACCGAGGGTCTCCTCGCCCTGGAGAAGGATCGGGAACTCAGGGATGCGGGAGCGTAGTTCCTCAGCGGCGAGCTGGGCCGCCCGCATCGAGGAGAACAGGCCCAGGGTGCGACCGCCGGCCGCCTGGATCAGTTCCGTGAGCTCGTCGAGCATGTCCGCGCGGTCGCCGTCCCGCGCGGGGCGCGAAAGGTGCTTGGCGACATAGAGGATGCCCTGCTTCGGGTAGTCGAAGGGCGAGCCGACGTCGACGCCCTTCCACTGCGGGAGGTCGTCTCCTTCGGTGCCCTCGGGGGACAGTCCCAGGGAGGCGCCGACGCCGTTGAAGTCGCCGCCCAGCTTCAGGGTCGCCGAAGTCAGGACGACGGAGCGGTCCGCGAAGAGCTTCTCCCTCAGCAGGCCCGACACGGACATGGGGGCCACGCGCAGGGAGGCGCCGAAGCGGTCGTGACGTTCGTACCAGACGACGTCCCACTCGGAGCCGTTGGTGATCCGCTCCGCCACGTCGTGCACGCTCTCGACAGAAGCCAGAGCCTGCTTGCGTACGGAGTCCTCGTCCTGGACGGACTTGTCGCGGGTGGCGCCGATGGCGGAGATGACGGTACGGGCGGCGTCGCGCAGAGCCATGAGGGCGTAGCCGAGGTCTTCCGGGATCTCCTCGAGGCGGCCCGGCAGCGCGAGTTCCATCAGCCGCTCGAAGCCCTCGGCGGCGGTCTGTAGCTGGTCGGCGGCCTTCTCGTTGACGAGCTTCGCCGCCCGGCGCACCGCGCGGTTGACCTGCCCAGGGGTGAGCTCGCCGGTGGCGACTCCGGTGACCCGAGAGACCAGTTCGTGCGCCTCGTCGACGATCAGTACCTCGTGCTGCGGGAGCACCGGGGCGCCCTCGATGGCGTCGATGGCGAGGAGCGCGTGGTTGGTGACGACCACCTCGGCGAGCTTGGCGCGCTCACGGGCCATCTCGGCGAAGCACTCCGCGCCGTACGCGCACTTCGTGGCACCCAGGCACTCCCGGGACGACACCGACACCTGGGCCCAGGCCCGGTCGGAGACGCCCGGGGTGAGGTCGTCGCGGTCGCCGTTCTCCGTCCGGTCCGACCACTCGCGAAGTCGCAGCAGGTCCTGGCCCAGCTTGCTGGTGGGCGCGGCCGCCTCGAACTGGTCGAAGAGGCCCTCTTCCTCGTCCTGCGGCATGCCCTCATGCAGGCGGTGCAGACACAGGTAGTTCGACCTGCCCTTGAGCATCGCGAACTCCGGGCGGCGGCGGAGCTGAGGGTGCAGCGCGTCGACCGTCCGTGGCAGGTCCCGCTCCACGAGCTGGCGCTGCAGGGCCAGCGTGGCAGTGGCCACGACGACTCTCTCCCCGTGCGCGAGCGCGGGCACGAGATAGCCCAGCGACTTTCCGGTGCCGGTGCCGGCCTGGACCAGCAGATGGGAGCCGTCGTCGATCGCCTCCGCGACGGCTTCGGCCATGGTCACCTGACCTGGGCGCTCCATGCCGCCGACGGCAGCGACGGCGGCATCCAGGAGTTCGGGGAGTGAGGGCTTCGTCATAGCGCGACAACCCTACGGCCCACCACTGACAAACGAGAGGCCAAGGGGGGACGAGGGGCGGGATCAAGGCCGGGTGCGGGAGGGGCTGGGGATCGGATGGGTTCGCTTGAGGCCGGGATTGGGCGATTCAGGGTCACTCTCAGTCTGTGCGGAGCTGAGATCGGTTCGGATGTGAGAGGAGTACGTCAGGCTCGTTCCGAATCGGTCAATTACGGATGGGATCGGTCGGCTGTGCGCGGGCCCGTCGGACACTCAAGCGCGGACCGGCTGAGCGCGGACTTACCGGGTGCCGACCGGTCGAGCGGTGTCGGTCGAAGGCGCGCACCGGCGCACAGACGGCCAGTGCTGGTCCAGGGGTGCCCGGTCGGAGCCCTGCACCGGCCCTGCACGGCGATGTCGCCCCAGTGTGAAAAAGGTGCGGCGCGAGTGGGAACCGAGCCGGGACGAGCGGTGTACCAAAAGTGACACCAATGCGACGTTGTGTCACATCAGATCGCGCAGGCATCGGTCTCGGACCATGAGGGCGGCCCGCTTGTCGGGCAGGTCGACTTCGGCGGAGAACCGGAAGCCGGCGCTGAGGAAGGCGGAGACAGAAGGGGTGTTTCGCATGGCGGGTTCGGCGATGACACGGGTGCAGGCAGGGCGCTTGTCGAGCGCGAGGTCGGCGACGGCTCGGAGCAGTGCGCTGCCGAGACCTCGTCCGCGGTCCGTGGCCGCACCGATGAGGAGGTGGATACCCGTGTCATGAGGTCGGGCGGGATAGTGGCGGGCCAAGGGATCGAGGTCGGCCCGGTAGATCTCCCAGTAGCTCATCGGCGTACCGTCCAGCATGCCGAGGCAGGGGACGCTTCGGCCATCTCCGGCGACTTGGGCGTGCACGTGGTTCGCAGCCAGGTTCCGGGGGCCTGACAGCTGCCAGAACTCCGCGACGGCGGGGTCGTTCATCCAGCGGCTGATGAGCGCAAGGTCTTGCTCGCCCTGGACAGGGACGAGGTGGAACACCCCCACGGGCGTGGCCACAGATCCCCAGTAGGACACGCAGTCGAGGAGATCGCCATGGGCCCGGGTGGTCGAGCCGGGCCCTGCCGTGCCGTGCGCGCCGCGTCGTTTCTCACCGTTGTCGGAGGATTCGTTCGCGATGAGCGCGAGAAGTTCGTCGGGCAGGCGCAGATCGAGGGTGTCCTCGCTGTCGGAGCCCCAAGCTCGATCGGCGTCGATACCCCGGAGGGGATCGGCATCGGCGACGCCCGGGCCGGCCCCGAAGGCGGTGTGGCCGTCGGCCGGGCCGGGGTTGGTGCAGGTTGCGGCATCGGTGCCGGCGGGGACGGTACCGGCGTCGGCACTCGCGTCGGTGGGAGGCACGGCGACGCTCCTCTCAGGAGACGGGTCGGGGCATGTTCCTCAGGAATGAAGGGGGTTGACGGTGATCACGAGTGCAGGGGGTTGGCGATGGTGACGTACACGGACTGGGTGTCGACCGGGCCGACGAGTTCGTCGAGACCATGCAGTCGGGTCAGGAGGTTGGCCTTGCAACGAAGAACGGGGGAGTCGAGCAGGCGGGCAGGCAGTGAGGTGCGCAGCCGGGAAGGTCCGGAGGCGACCTCGCTCAGGAAACGGCGGAAGGCGGCGAGCAGCAGCCGTTCGTCGGCGAGGCGCTGGGAGCCGAACGCACCGATGAGACCGAGGACGTTGTTGATGCCGAGGTAGTACGCAAATCGCTCGTCGGTGACCTCGTCGGAGACGAATGTGTCGCTGTCCTTGCCGATTCCGGGGAGCCTGGCGTCGAGTTCCGCGCGTCGGGACTCTCGGAAGTAGTAGCCCTGGTTGTCCCGGTAACGGCCTCCCACGGGCCAACCGTCGCCGTCCACGTGAACCAGCGTGTTCTGCTGATGCGCCTCCAGGGCGATGCCCGCCTCCGCGTCGAGCCACAGCACCGGACGAACGACCTGCTCCAGATAGCGCAGGAACCACTCGGCGGCGACGGCACCCAGCGGTCGACCGGTCCGGTCGGCGAGGCGTGCGAGGACGTCGGCGAGACGGGACCGTGTGGCCGACGGGTCGGCTGTCCCACCGCCCGTGGTGCTGTCCGACCGGGGGTAGGGCCTGGGCGAGACGAGCCCGGCGACGCAGGAGACGTCGTCCGTGGGGCGGAAAGGGTTGTGCCGGATCATCACATTGAGTCCCGGCACAGAGTTGCCGTCCAGCCCGTCGACGGCCAGCCAGGCCGGGTCGCGGACGATGTCGAAGCCGGGGTGAAAGGCCTGCCAGTGCTCGGCGAGCCCGCTGCGCAGAAGACGGTGGACCTCGACGCCTCGGTGAAGTTCCTTACGGAGGTTTTCGCGGCGGGAGTTGGTGATGCGCAGTCCCAGCGAGAGCTTGAGCATGGCGGGGGCACCGGAGCGATACACCGTGCGGACGGAGGAGGTGGGGTACCACGCGGAGCCGTGTGCTCCGAGATCCCTGAGCAGTCCGGCGTCGAGCAGGGCCGCGGTCGAGGGGTGGTGCCGGACTTCCCGCAACTGCCAGGGGTGGAGCGGCAGGGCCGCATGGCCGTCGGGCAGGGGCATTGCGGTTTCGGCGAGGCGTGCCGTGAGTTGTGCCGCCGGGATGGGGCGTCCACGCTCGGTCCAGGCCGAGTCGGTGGCGAGTACGGAGGGAGCGACAGCGATCCAGTGGAGGGGGAAGGAACCGCGCAACTCAGGTGAGCAGAGAGGTGCTTCAGTCTCGGAGAGGCCCTCACGGCTCTTCGGAGCGGGGTGCAGGGGGTGTCCGAGCACCAGGGCCTGTTCGCCGGCGAGGAAGAGATCGGGCTCGTCGGAGGGATGCCTTCTGCGCTCGTCGATGAAGGTGACGGTGCGGCGCACGGAGTCGGCTACGCGTGCGACAAGGTCGGTGCCGGCGGTGGCGTCCAGACGTGTGCAAGTGGCTTGGCCCGCCGGGGCGCAGACGGCGGCCGGCTCGGTGACGGGGGCCGGGCTGGAGACCGCGGCCAGGGCTCGGGCGTCGGGGCTCCCGTTCGACGTCTCCCTGGTGAGCAGTGCCGCGACCGTGACGGCGTCGACGGTCGGGGCCTGTGGGGGAACGTCAGCCAGGCGGGGAGGGCCGAAGCGGTGCCATCCCGTCGGGGACCAGTAGTGGACGGGGACCAGCAGAGCGGTGCCGCTGGCGGGCAGGGGGATGCGGAGGGTGCCGTCGGCGGGGGCGGGGAGGTCGGTTTCGCGCACCCAGCAGCGCAGGAGGTTCTCCACGGCTGCGGCTTGGGCCACGGTGTGCGGGTCGGGATGGTCCAGGGGTTCCGTGAGGGTGCCCCGCAGCCGGTCGACGCTCTGACGGCTTCCCGGCTCGGGGGGCCTGCCCTGTCCAGGAACCTGTCCCGCAACCCGTTCCTGACCAGGGCCATCGCCGCGGCTGGAGGCCTTCCTTTCCTGAGGACCCCGTCCCTGTTCCGGAACCCGTTCGTGCGGGCGAGGGGCCGCGGCGGCCGTCGGTCCGGGCTCGGGCTGCCGGGAAGTCTCCGTGACGGAGGAGCCTCGGGTGGGTGTGTGGACCGGGCCGTCGGGTGCGGAGGTGCTGTTCAAGGCTGTTCCTCGTGAGCGGGCTCTGGGTCGTGAGAGCGGGCCGGGGTCATGTCGGGTGGTGGGAGTGCGTCGGTCTGTGGCGTCTTGGTCGGTGGTGAGTCGAGTGGGGGTGTGATGTCTTTTCGGAGCTGGAGCGGCGGGTCGGGGTTGGTCCAAGCCGCGGTGCGCGTATGGGCGTTCGGGCGATCCGTGTCATCGGCCGGCGGGCTGTCCCACGCGTGCGGAGCGATTGCCGTGACGGTGGTGTGCGTGTCCCGATGTGTCCGTCTGGCCGTGGGAGGTGTGGCCGCGAGCCACCGCCTCCACCGCGTCGGACAGCCTGTCGAGCACCGCGTCCGCCTGCTCGTCGCTGATGGTCAGGGGTGGCAGGAGGCGCACGACGCTCGCGTGGCGGGCACTGAGTTCGACGATGAGGCCGCGTCGCAGACACTCCCGCTGGACCGCGGCGGCGAGTTCAGGAGCAGCAGGGTGGGCATCGGTGGCCGCGCTCTCGGCAGCCCCGCACCGGCAGGCCTCAGCCTCAGCTTGCCGAAACCCCACCTCGGGATCCACCAACTCAACCCCGAGCATCAACCCCCTGCCGCGCACCTCCCCCACACACGAAAGCCGCTGCCCCAGATCCCGAAGTCGGCACAGCATCCGCGCCCCCAGCACCGCCGCGCGCTCGGCGAGTCCGTTCTCGCGGGCGTACGTGAGCGTCGCGGTGCCCGCGGCCAGGGCGAGTTGGTTGCCGCGGAACGTGTCGGTGGGGGCGCCGCGTTCGAAGAGGTCGAGGTCGTCGCGGTAGACCAGGACGGCCAGTGGCAGGCTGCCCCCGATGGCCTTGGAGAGGATCATCACGTCGGGGGCGATCCCACTGTGCTCCACCGCCCAGAAGGCGCCGGTGCGACCGACGCCGGTGTGGACCTCGTCGGCGATCAGGGGGATGGAGCGGGCTGCCGTGATCTGCCGTATGCGCCGCATCCAGGAGTCCGGCGCGGGGATGACTCCGCCCTCGCTCTGTACGGGTTCGACGATCAGTCCGGCGGGTCCGGCGGCACCCGAATCGAGGTCGTCGAGGAGGGACTCGGTCCAGCGGGCGGCGAGTTCGGCGCCGCAAGTGCCGCAGACGCCGAACGGGCAGCGGTAGTCCTGCGGATAGGGCAGCCTCGTGACGCGGACGTCGGCCGCCTCCTGGGACGTTTCGAGTGCCGTGGTGCTCATGGCGTGGCGGGAGCCGGTGAAGGCCAGCATGCCGGTGCGCCCGGTTGCCGCCCGGACGAGCTTGAAGGCGGCCTCCACCGCGTCCGTGCCACCCGGTCCGCAGAACTGCACGCGCGCGTGGTCGACGAGACCGGCCGGCAGAGTGCGGAACAGCTCGGTGACGAAGCCGTCCTCGGCGGGGGTCGCGAGGTCGAGAGCGTGCAGGGGCGCGCCCGAGTCGAGGACCTTGCGGATGGCCTCCAGCACCACGGGATGGTTGTGCCCGAGCGCCAGGGCCCCCGCGCCGGAGAGACAGTCCAGGTAGCGGCGGCCGTCCGCGCCCTCGATGGTGAGTCCACGCGCCCGCACGGGCACGATCGGCAGGGCACGCGCATAGGTGCGCGCCGCCGACTCGCGTGCCGACTGTCGGCGCGGGGCCCCCGCGGACACGCACCCGCCGTACGAAGACTCGGCCACGTCTCGCCGTCCTCCCGCCGTCGTCCCACGCCCACGGGCGAGCCGAAGTCGCACCACGGGCACAGGGGACCGCTCAGAGACAGCAGGCCCCCACGGCTACCAACCCCGGACGGTTCACCCGGTTACGGGTTGCCTCAAGATCCTTGCCGTGACGGAACCGTTGCCGTTCCGTCGGGAGTCCCCCACAGCGAGCGCATAGTGTGTGTTGCCGTTCCAAGAGGCCGTGCGCACACAGGAGAACGGCACCGGACGGACCAGAGCCGCCGGGGTGTCGATGTGGGGGTCACGGCCGCAGCGCCTAGTTCGTTCACCTCAGGGGGAGTCAGATCATGCGATCCATACGGCCGTTGTCCACCGTCCGCCGGGAAGGGGGGGCGCGCCGCAGAACCTCCCCCGTGCTGGCCGCCGTTGCTCTCGCCTCGGCGCTCGCGCTCACGGCGACCGCCTGCGACTCGGGCGACGCCGAGGCGGGCGGCGAGTCCTCCGCCTCCGCCACGTCGGGCGACGGGAAGATCACCATCCCGGACGACATCAAGGACCGGCTCAAGGAGCACGGGATCGACGTCGACGAGTGGAAGGACGGCGCCTGGAAGGACTGGAGCAAGGACGACTGGCTGCGCGAGGCCGGGGACTACATCAACCCGATCATCGAGGGCCTGTGGGACCCGGACCGGATGCGGGAGGCCGAGGAGCCGGACCAGGAAGTCGACGACAGCGACCTCGACGGTGACCAGGGAGTGACCGACCCGGAGCCTGCGCCGGTGGACGCGAAGGCCGTATCGCCTACGTATCACGACAGTGTCCCCGAGGCGGGCAAGGTGTTCTTCGACTCCCCCGAAGGACAGATGGTCTGCTCGGCAACGGTCGTGCAGGACCCGGCCAACCCCGGCAAATCCAACATGGTGTGGACGGCGGGCCACTGTGTCCACGCGGGCAAGAGCGGCGGCTGGTACCGCAACATCGCGTTCGTGCCGTCGTACAACGACAAGGGCCTGTCGACCGCGGAGCTGGAGGGCGCCTCCCGGGAGGAGGTCGCTCCGTACGGTGTGTGGTGGAGTGACTGGGCGCAGACCTCGGACCAGTGGATCGAGCAGGGCGGTACGACCGGCGGTGACGGTGCCTCGTACGACTTCTCCGTGCTTCATGTGACGCCGGAGGAGGGCGGCACCGGCAAGTCGCTGGAGGAGACGGTCGGTTCGGCCCTGCCGGTGGACTTCAAGGCTCCGGCCGCGACGAAGATCCAGAGCATGACGGCGACCGGATACCCGGCGGCGGAGCCGTTCGACGGCCAGACGCTGTACCAGTGCCAGGACAAGCCGGGTCGGCTGTCGCTCAACGCTTCGGACCCGACGATGTACCGCATCGGATGCACCATGACGGGCGGTTCATCCGGTGGCGGCTGGGTCGCGACCGGTTCGGACGGCAAGCCGGCGCTGGTGTCCAACACCTCGATCGGCCCGGTGACCGCGGGCTGGCTGGCCGGACCGCGGCTGGGTGAGGTGGCCAAGGGCGTGTACGACTCGGTCAGCGAGAAGTTCGCCGGTCAGTGACGACGGCGGCGGCGACGGGGCGGTTCACCGGGCTCACCGGGCTCACGAAAACCTTCACCGCCCCGTCGCTGTTCGCCCTCAACTCCACGGGCATAGTGGGTTGTCGCGTGACAAGGGGGTTCGCGCAGTGCACGGACCCCCCTCGATCGAGTGACGCGCGCATGACATCACCGCAGTTCGAAACACCAATCGCTCCAACGGGGGTTACCGCACCATGCGTTCCACACGTACGTCCGCGACGCCGAGTCGCAGGCGGCGCACCGCTCTTGCCGTCACTGGCCTCGCCGCCGCCCTGGCGCTGACCGCGACCGCCTGCGAAGGCTCGGACACGGCGAGCGACAAGGCGGGCGCCACGACGTCCCAGGCCGCCGACAGCGGCAACGACAAGGTCCAGATCCCTGCCGACCTCGCCGACAAGCTCAAGGAGCACGGCATCGACGTCGACCAGTGGAAGGACGGCGCCTGGAAGGACTGGGACAAGGACAAGTGGCTGAGTGAGGCCAAGGACTTCGTCAACCCGGTGATCGAGGGCCTCTGGAAGCCGGAGCGGATGAAGTCCGCGAAGGAGGCCAACAAGACGTACTCGACGAAGGACGCGGCGGCCGACCAGGGCGTCAGCGACCCGGACCCGGCACCCGTCGAGGCCTCGGCCGAGAAGACGCCGTACCACGAGAACGCGGCCCCGGTCGGCAAGATCTTCTTCGACACTCCCGAGGGCGCGGCGGTCTGCTCGGGCACGGTCGTCAAGGACGTGAACCACCCGGGCAAGTCGAACCTGGTGTGGACGGCCGGCCACTGCGTGCACGCGGGCGACGGCGGCGGCTGGTACCGCAACATCATGTTCGTCCCGGCCTACAACGACTACGGCAAGTCCGAGGCGCAGCTGACGAATTCCAACGCCTCCGAGATCGCGCCGTACGGCCAGTGGTGGGCGGACTGGGCGTCGACCTCGAACGAGTGGATCGCGGGCGGCTCGGAGACCGGCGGTGCCGGTGCCGCGTACGACTACTCGGTGCTGCATGTGAAGCCGGAGTCCGGCGCCAAGTCGCTGGAGGAGACGGTCGGAGCCGCGTTGGACGTGGACTTCTCCGCCCCGTCCGCGACCGAGGTCGCCAAGATGGGCGCCTGGGGCTACCCGCAGGCGGCGCCGTACAACGGTCTGAAGATGTTCAAGTGCATCGACCAGCCGGGCCGTCTCTCGCTCAGCACGACGCTGCCGACGATGTACCGCATCGGCTGCACGATGACCGGCGGTTCGTCCGGCGGCGGCTGGTTCCGGGTGGTGGACGGCGAGACCAAGCTGGTCTCGAACACGTCGATCGGCCCGGCCGACAACACCTGGCTGGCCGGCCCGCAGCTGGGCCAGGAGGCCGAGGCGATCTACCAGAGCATGAGCAAGACGTACGGCGGTCAGTGACCGGAGCAGGCTGAAGGCCCGCCCCCTGCAGAAAGGGGGCGGGCCATCACGGCGTTCCTGACGAGCTACGGCCGTCAGGCGACCGACACCGGCACCGGCACGTACGGCGCGAGATCCGCCGCCAGCTCCTCGTGCACCCGGACCTTGAGCAGGGTGCCCTCCGGGGTGTGCTCCTCGGAGATCACCTCGCCCTCGGTGTGGGCACGGGCGACGAGCTTGCCGAGCGTGTACGGCACGAGCGCCTCGACCTCGACCGACGGCCGCGGCAGCTCGTTGTCGATGAGGGCGAGCAGTTCCTCGATGCCCTGGCCGGTACGGGCCGAGACCGCGATGGAGCGCTTCTCGATCCGCATCAGCCGCTGGAGCGTCAGCGGGTCCGCCGCGTCGGCCTTGTTGATCACGACGATCTCGGGCACGCGGGTGGCGCCCACGTCCGTGATCACCTCGCGCACGGCGGCCAGCTGCTCCTCCGGGTTCGGGTGCGAGCCGTCCACCACGTGCAGGATCAGGTCGGACTCGCCGACCTCCTCCATGGTGGAGCGGAACGCCTCGACCAGGTGGTGCGGCAGGTGGCGTACAAAGCCGACGGTGTCCGCCAGCGTGTACAGCCGCCCGCTCGGGGTCTCGGCCCGGCGCACGGTCGGGTCGAGGGTCGCGAACAGGGAGTTCTCGACCAGCACGCCCGCGCCGGTGAGGCGGTTGAGCAGCGAGGACTTGCCGGCGTTGGTGTAGCCCGCGATGGCCACGGACGGCACCTTGTTGCGCTTGCGCTCCTGGCGCTTGATCTCGCGGCCGGTCTTCATGTCCGCGATCTCCCGGCGCATCTTCGCCATCTTCTCGCGGATCCGTCGCCGGTCCGTCTCGATCTTGGTCTCACCGGGACCACGGGTGGCGAGGCCGCCTCCCTTGCCGCCGCCCATCTGACGGGACAGCGACTGACCCCAGCCGCGCAGTCGCGGCAGCATGTACTGCATCTGCGCGAGCGCGACCTGCGCCTTGCCCTCTCGGGACTTGGCGTGCTGGGCGAAGATGTCGAGGATCAGGGCCGTACGGTCGATGACCTTGACCTTGACGACGTCTTCGAGGTGGATGAGCTGGCCCGGGCTGAGCTCACCGTCGCAGATGACGGTGTCGGCGCCGGTCTCCAGGACGATGTCCCTGAGCTCGGTGGCCTTGCCGGATCCGATGTAGGTGGCGGCGTCGGGCTTGTCGCGGCGCTGGATCACGCCGTCGAGCACGAGCGCGCCCGCGGTCTCCGCGAGGGCGGCGAGCTCCGCGAGGGAGTTCTCCGAGTCCTGCGCGGTCCCCGAGGTCCAGACGCCGACGAGCACGACCCGCTCCAGGCGGAGCTGGCGGTACTCGACCTCGGTGACGTCCTCGAGCTCGGTGGAGAGGCCTGCCACGCGGCGCAGGGCCGCGCGCTCGGAGCGGTCGAACTGGTCGCCGTCCCGCTCTCCGTCGATCTCGTGGCTCCAGGCGACGTCCTCTTCCATCAGGGCATCGGCCCGAAGACCTTCGGGGTGTGTGTGCGCGAAGCGCTGCGAGTCCTGGGAAGGGGATGAAGAGGAGGTCATTGGGTCCTTACGTCGTTGGGGATGCCGATTCGGCGACCGTCACTGGTGACAACGCACGAGTACCCCGGGAGATTCCCGTGTCCCGTGCCGCGCCGACCTGAAGATGGTCGCACGGCACGGCCCGTCTCGTCATCGCCTTATTTCGCGGCTGTCCCCGTGGCCGCCTTCGTCGTCGCCACCGATTTCCAGTCCGGGTGGCCCGGCATCGGCGGAGTCTTCTCGCCGTAGAGCCAGTCCTGGAAGAAGCCCCCCAGGTCGCGGCCCGAGATCTCCTCGGCGAGCGCGACGAAGTCGGCGGTCGTGGCGACGCCGTCCTCGTGACGGCTCACCCAGGCCCGCTCCAGGCCCTCGAAAGCCGGGCGGCCGATCTCCTCGCGCAGGGCGTAGAGGATCAGCGCGGCGCCGTCATAGACGTTGGGACGGAAGATGCTGATCTTCTGGCCGGGATTCGGCGCCTTGGGCGCGGCCGGCGGTCCGCCCGCGGCGCGCCAGCGGTCCGAGGCGCCGTACGCGGCCTTCATCCGCGTCTCCATGGGCCTGTCGGCCTTCTCCTCGGCGTACAGGGCCTCGTACCAGGTGGCGTGCCCCTCGTTGAGCCACAGGTCGGACCAGTTACGGGGGCTGACGCTGTCGCCGAACCACTGGTGGGCGAGTTCGTGCACCATGATCGACTCGACGTACCACTTGGGGTAGGCGGGCTGGGTGAACAGGTCTCTCTCGAAGAGAGAGAGGGTCTGCGTCTCGAGTTCGAAGCCGGTGTCGGCGTCGGCCATGAGCAGCCCGTACGTCTCGAAGGGGTAGCGGCCGACCTTGCTCTCCATCCAGGAGATCTGGTCGGGGGTCTTCTCCAGCCAGGGTTCGAGCGCCTCGCGGTGCTTGGTGGGCACGACGTCACGGACCGGCAGTCCGTGCGGGCCGGTGCGGTGCAGCACGGTGGAGCGGCCGATGGACACCTGGGTGAGCTCGGTGGCCATGGGGTGCTGGGTCCGGTACGTCCACGTGGTCTCCCCGGCGACCCGGTCCACGCCGGCCGGCAGGCCGTTCGCGACGGCGGTGTAGCCGTCGGGCGCGGTGACCCGGATGGTGAACATCGCCTTGTCGGAGGGGTGGTCGTTGCACGGGAACACCAGATGGGCGGCGTCGGCCTGGTTGGCCATGGCGAGGCCGTCCGTGGTCCGCACCCAGCCGCCGTCCCGGTTCTGGGCGGACACGGGGTCGCTGGTGTGCTTCACGGTGATCCGCATCCAACTGCCTCCGGGCAGCGGTTCCTCGGGCGTGACCACCAGGTCCTCGCCTGCGCCGGTGAACGTGGCGGGCTCGCCGTCCACCTCGACCGAATCGACCTTGCCGTGGGCGAAGTCGAGGTTAATGCGGTCCAGTTCGGTGGTCGTCCAGGCGTCGATCGTGGTGACGGCCCTCAGCGGCTTGCTGTTGGAGCCGGGATAGGTGAAGGAGAGGTCGTACGACGCCACGTCGTACCCGGGGTTGCCCAGGTGCGGGAAGAGACGGTCGCCGACGCCCAGCGGGGCGTCGGGCGCGCTCGCGGCGACGAGACAGACGGCGGAGGAGAGCAACGCGGCCGCCTTCAGCCGGCGAGGGCTCCTGGCGTGGGGGGTGAGCAGCATGCACCACGGCTACCAGCGCGCGCGTGCCGTGGGGCGACGACTCGCACCCGGCCCACCCGAACGGGTAACGGCCTGGTTGGATGCGGGCATGGACGTGTACGAGGAGTCCGGACTCACGAAGGCGGTCTGGAGCGACGCCGATTTCGAGCAGATGGGGTGGCACGACGTCACCGTGCACGGCATGTACGTACAGCGCACCGATGACGTGCTGCCGCGCCTGCTGTTCGATCTCGACTACATCACCCGCTGGGTCCACCCGGTCCCGCCGGAGACGCACTTCAGCTTCTGGATCGCGCCGTCGACGCTCGTCTTCGACGACATCTGGGATCTCGAAGGGGATCTCGACTTCAGAGGGCTGGGCGTGAACCTGGAGCTCGACGCGCTGCACCGGCTGACGCCCGAGGACGACCGGCCCGGGTGGAGTGACACGCCGCTGTGGCACCTGGAGGGGCAGGCGTTCGACCTCAGGTTCCGCGCCCCCGGCTTCCGCCAGTACGTCCGGCAGCCGCCCCGGCTCTCGCCCCGCCTCGTCCTGGGCCACGCCGAGCGCGGCGGCTGCTCCTTCGCCGAGACAGCCTTCGAGCGGTAGTTCGGTAGGGCGAGCCCGTCACACGCCCGTCGTCTGCGCCCTGCTCACGTCGTACACACCCGGGACGTTCCGCATCGCCCGCATGAGCGCGGGCAGCAGTGCCGCGTCCGGGAGTTGGACCGTATAGGTGTGACGGACGCGCTGCTGGGTGGGGGGTTCGACGGTCGCCGAGACGATCTCGGCGCCTTCGAGTGCCATGGCCTCGGTGAGGTCGGCGAGCAGATGAGGGCGGCCGAACGATTCGGCGAAGAGCGTGACCCGGCACTCAGTGGTGTCGCCCCAGCGCACATCGACCTCCGCGCGCCTCGCGTCCTTCATACGCGCCACCGCGGCGCATCCGACGCGGTGCACGGTGACCACTCCCCCGCGCACGGCGAAGCCGGTGATGTCGTCGGGCGGTACGGGCGTGCAGCACCCGGCCAGCCGTACGGTCGCACCGGGCGGGTCGACGAGGACATCGGCGGTGCCCGGGCGGGCGGCGGGACCGTCCGCGGCCGGCGCTTCGACGGCGGAGCGCGGGGCCGGATCGCGCTCCTCGACCTCGTGCGGCTCCTCCTGCGAGGGATGCGTCGCGATCCACCTCTGGATGGCGATCCGCGCGGCGGGCGTGTGCGCGTGCTCCAGCCACTCTCTGGAGGGCTCGGAGGCCGGGTCCTGGCCCATGAGCAGCTGGACGGTGTCGCCGTCCCGCAGAACGGTGCTGAGCGTCGCCAGCCGACCGTTGACGCGGGCGCCGATGCACGCGTGCGCGTCCTCGCCGTACTGCTCGTAGGCCGCGTCCACACAGGTCGCCCCCTCGGGGAGGCCGAGCGTGCCGCCGTCGGGGCGGAAGACGGTGATCTCGCGGTCCTGGGCGAGGTCCTCGCGCAGGGTGGACCAGAAGGTGTCGGGGTCGGGTGCGGCCTCCTGCCAGTCGAGGAGGCGGGAGAGCCAGCCAGGACGCGTGGGGTCCTCGCGCTCGCCGTCTGCGGACTCCTCCGTAGGAGGAGCGTAGGGATTGGCGAGCGCGACGACGCCGGCCTCGGCCACCTTGTGCATCTGGTGGGTGCGGATGAGGACTTCGGCGACCTGGCCGTCACCGCGGGCGACCGCGGTGTGCAGCGACTGGTACAGGTTGAACTTCGGTACGGCGATGAAGTCCTTGAACTCCGAGACGACGGGCGTCAGACAGGTGTGCAGCTCGCCGAGCACGCCGTAACAGTCGGCGTCCTCGTTGACCAGCACCAGCAGCCGGCCGAAGTCGGCGCCGCGCAGCCGGCCGCGTTTGCGGGACACACGGTGTACGGAGACGAAGTGCCGGGGCCGGATGACGACTTCGGCCTGGATGTCCGCGTCGCGCAGGACGCCGCGCACCTCGTCGGCGATCTCCGCGAGGGGGTCGTCGGCGCGGGAGGCGTTGTCGACGATCAACTCCCGTGTGTGCTCGTACTCCTCGGGGTGCAGGATCGCGAAGACCAGGTCTTCCAGTTCGGTCTTGAGCGCCTGCACGCCGAGCCGTTCGGCGAGCGGGATGAGGACGTCGCGGGTGACTTTGGCGATGCGCGCCTGCTTCTCGGGGCGCATCACTCCGAGAGTGCGCATGTTGTGCAGCCGGTCGGCGAGTTTGATCGACATCACACGGACGTCGTTGCCGGTGGCGACGAGCATCTTGCGGAAGGTCTCGGGCTCGGCGGCGGCGCCGTAGTCGACCTTCTCCAGCTTCGTCACACCGTCGACGAGGAAGCGGACCTCCTCACCGAACTGCTCCCGCACCTGATCGAGCGTCACATCGGTGTCCTCGACGGTGTCGTGGAGCAGTGACGCCGTCAACGTCGTGGTCTCGGCGCCGAGTTCGGCGAGGATCAGGGTCACGGCCAGCGGATGTGTGATGTACGGCTCACCGCTCTTGCGCATCTGGCCGCGATGCGAGGACTCGGCCAGGACGTAGGCGCGGCGCAGGATGTCGCGGTCGGCGTCGGGGTGGTGGGCTCGGTGGGCCTCGACGACGTGGCTGATGGCGTCGGGCAGCCGGTCGCGGGTCGCGGGGCCGAGCAGGGCGGCGCGACCCAGACGGCGCAGGTCGATCCGCGCCCGCCAGCGCGCCGCAGGCCCTGTTACCGGACCTGGGGTCGCGGGGTTCGTGGCCTCCGCACTCATGGGCACCTCCGGCTGCGTCAACCGGCGGACGGGGTGCCCCAGGGCGGACACGGCTCAGGGGATGGCATCGGTCCCCCGTCCGGGCCGGTGCTTGATGCTACCGAGCCCACCACGCGCGGCTGACCGCCTCTCGTCGAGCGTGAAACGGATCACCCATTCGAGCGACGATTCCGAGGTTTACGATTTCGCGCCAGCTGACCCGGCGACAGTCCGTCGATTCGAATCGCTCCGGATGCCTGGAGCTGCGGATCCCAGCGACCGGAGCCGACGGACCCCATGATTCACGCGCTCAGCGGACCGCGCTTTCCAGCCATTCCGGTTCGATCTCGCCCTCGGCGACGATCACCGCGGGGCCGGTCATCTCGATCTCGCCGTCGGGCCGCTCGGTGATCACGAGGGTGCCGCCGGGCACATCGACGGTGTACGTCACCGGGGTCCCGGTCACGGCCGGGTCGGCCCCGTCCCTGCGAGCGGTGGCCACGGCGACGGCGCACGCGCCCGTGCCGCAGGACCGGGTCTCGCCGGAGCCGCGCTCATGCACGCGCAGGGCGACGTGACGGGGGCCGCGGTCGACGACGAACTCCACATTGACCCCGTCCGGGTAGGCGGCGGCCGGGCTGAAGGGCGGCGGGGAGTACAGGTTGCCCGCGTGAGCGAGGTCGTCCACGAAGGCCACGGCGTGCGGGTTGCCCATGTTCACGTTCCGCGCGGGCCAGCTGCGCTCGCCGACGCTCACGGTGACGTCCCCTTCGGGGAGCCGGGCCGTGCCCATGCCGACGGTGACATCACCGTCCTTCGCGAGGTGCACGGTCTTCACGCCCCCGCGCGTGGCCACGGCCAGGTCGCCCTCGGTGATGTACCCGGCGTGCTGGAGGTAGCGCGCGAAGACGCGTACGCCGTTGCCGCACATCTCCGCGATGGAGCCGTCGCCGTTGCGGTAGTCCATGAACCACTCCGCCTCGGCGGCCATGCCCTGCGCCTCCGGGTGGGCGGCGGATCGCACCACGTGCAGCAGGCCGTCACCGCCGATGCCGGCGCGGCGGTCGCACAGGGCGGCGACGGCGGCCGGGGGGAGGTCGACGGCGTTCTCGGGGTCCGGGACGATCACGAAGTCGTTCTCGGTGCCGTGACCCTTGAGGAAAGCGATCCGCGTGCTCATTCCTCGATCGTACGGGGTGGGTACGACACCAGGTCACGGACAGCCGTACGCCGTCTCCACGCGTACGTGGTCGTACGTCACGCCACGCGCGCGTGAAGGTCAGCGCAGCCGGGCCACGCGGAACACGGCCAGCGCGATCACCGCGGCCACGATCACGACGTACAGCAGCACCACGCGCCAGTCGGGACGTCGCCCGGACCCCCGCTGCGGCAGCCCGGGCCATGTGTAACCGACCCGGCGGGCGGCCATCATGCCCCACCCCGCCGCACAGGAGCAGATCAGCAGGCCCAGCATGGCGATCACGGCCCCGCTGTCGCCGAAGTCGAAGGCCAGCGGGAAGGCGAACATCAGGGAGCCGACCGCGGCCAGGGCGACGATGGGCGCGAGCTGCCAGATACGCATTCGGCGCTGCGGGCGCAGCTCGACCTCGACCTCCGGGCCGCCCGCGAACATCTCCTCGGGCTCGGGACCGTCGGCGGTCACACCGCCCTGCGTGTCGTCGGGCCCGTCGGGGCTCAGACGGTCTCCGTCCTGCTCCGGTTCACCGCCGTCGACGGTGAGGGGCTCGGTGCCTTGTGCGGTGTCGCGAGGGCCGGCCTCCATCGCCACGCGCCCTCCCAACTCGGACTCCACTTGGTCGATCGAAGCTCGATGATGGCACGGCGCCGGAGGGCCGGATGACGGCCTGAGCGTCCCGATGCCAGGACGTGATCAGGCTGTGACCGGTCGTTCGACCAACGCCAGCGCGAGCTGCGGAAGTTCTGTGAGATCCGCCGCAGCCCCACTCAACCAGTGCACCCGCGGATCGCGCCTGAACCATGAATCCTGACGGCGCGCGAAGCGCTTCGTGGCACGGACGGTCTCGTCCCGCGCTTCCTCGAGCGTGCACTCCCCGGCGAGCGCCGCGAGCACCTGCTGATACCCGAGCGCGCGCGAGGCCGTACGCCCCTCGCGCAACCCGTGCGCCTCCAGCGCCCGTACCTCGTCCACCAGGCCCGCGTCCCACATCCGGTCGACCCGGCGCGCGATGCGCTCGTCGAGCTCGGGGCGCGCCACGTCGACGCCGATCTGGAGGGTGTCGTAGACCGAGTCGTGGCCGGGGAGGTTGGCGGTGAAGGGTTTGCCGGTGATCTCGATGACCTCCAGGGCCCGGACGATGCGGCGGCCGTTGCTGGGCAGGATCGCCTGGCCTGCCTCGGGGTCGGCGGCGGCCAGGCGGGCGTGCAGCGCGCCGGAGCCGCGGAGCGTGAGCTCCTCCTCGAGCCGGGCCCTGACCTCGGGGTCGGTGCCGGGGAACTCGAGGTTGTCGACGGCGCCACGGACGTAGAGGCCGGAACCGCCGACCAGGATCGGCCAGCGTCCCTCGGCGAGCAGCGCGTCGATGCGCTCGCGCGCGAGTCGCTGGTACTCGGCGACGGAGGCCGTGACGGTCACGTCCCAGATGTCCAGGAGGTGGTGCGGGACGTCGTCGCGCTCCTCGGGCGTCAGTTTTGCGGTGCCGATGTCCATCCCTCGGTAGAGCTGCATGGAGTCGGCGTTGACGACCTCGCCGCCGAGACGTCGGGCCAGGAAAACGCCCAGATCGGACTTTCCGGCCGCGGTCGGTCCGACGACGGCGATGACGCGGGGGGCGGGGGGTGCGCTGCTCACCGCCCCAGTCTCGCAAACGTCAGGGCATGGCCTCGAACGAGTTACGTGACGGCACGCGCGCGGGGTCGTTGCCTGTTGCGAGGTTTTCGCCGCCGGTTTCGGGAGGCGGCGTCCCGGGCGGCGCAAACGGACGCACCGGGCAACGCGGGATTTCCCCCGCACGAGTAACGTATGGAGTGGATATGGGCGTTTTCGCACGACTTCTCCGGAGGTCAAAGGCTGCGGAGGAGGCGTCAACCGCCGAGGCAGAGGCCGTCACGCCGACGGCCGAACCCGAGGCGGAGAAGGCGGCAGAGGCGAAGGAGCCGGCCGAGGCGGACGCCACGGCCGGGACCGACGCCGGGGACACGGCAGAACCGACGGCGACGGAGGCCGTCGAGGCCGGTGCCGCCGAAGGCGTCGACATCCCCAAGCAGCAATCCGCCGAGAAGGCGGCCGACAGCGAGGCCGGCGAGGGCGCCCGTACGTAACTGCCCCGCGCGGGAAGGTGAACGATGGGTCTCCTGGACAATTTGAAAGCCAAGCTCAGCCCGGCCAAGGACAAGGTCTCCGGCCTCGCACAGCAGCACGGGGACAAGGTCCAGCACGGTCTCGACAAGGCCGCGAAGGTCGTCGACGAAAAGACCAAGGGCAAGTACAGCGACAAGATCCAGACGGGCACGGGCAAGGCCAAGAACGCCATGGACCGACTCGCACACAAGGACGACGGAACGGACGGCGGCACAACCACGCCCCCGTCCACACCGCCGCCCGCTTCCTGAACGGCACACCGACGGACGGCCGCGGGGCATGACGCCTGGCGGCCGTCCGCCGTTTCACACGGCCCGCAGCCGCGTCACGACCAGGCCGGTCACGACGAGGCTCGTCACGAGGGAGCCGTCACGCCCAGGTCGCGACCACGTACCCCACGCCGTACGGCGCGTCGTCGTACAGCAGTCGGCCATCGAGGCCCGCCCCTTCGGCCGCGCCCGCGAGGACCTGCCAGGGGGCCCGTCCGGACACCTTGAGCTCGTACGCCAGCTCGGCGTCCAGCGCTTCGAGGGCCGCCACATCCGCCGCCCCCAGCGCACGCGCGACCTCCGCGTCGAAGGGCGCCGCGCGCTCGTCGAGGTAGCCGGGTGACTTGAGCGTGCGGCAGGCGCTGGCGTCTCCCATCACCAGCAGCGCCACGCGCTCGGCTCGCGCGGCGATTTCCCTTCCGGTCTGCGTACACCGCTCGGCGGCCAGAGGTTCCCCCACGCCGAGTCCCTCGATCGGGGCGTCCGCCCAACCAGTGCGTTCCAGCAGCCACGCGGCCACGGCAAGGGAGGTCGGAAGCGCGCGCCCGGACGCCGCGCCCTTGTCCGCCCCCAGCCTGACGTCGAGCGCCACGCCGAAGCCGCGGAAGGACCCCGCCGCGCCCCCCGGATGCGTTCCGCGCCCGCTCCGCTCGGCGGGTCCGAGGACCACCAGCAGATCGGGCCGGGCGGCGGCGAGCACCCCGAGCGCGTCCGTGCACGCGGTCCGGGCCGCGTCCAGCTCGGGCGCGGCGCCCGCGGCGACCTCGGGCACGAGGAGCGGCGGACAGGGGCAGACGGCGGCGGCGACAAGCATGATCGGCAGCCTACTGCGGTCCCCGGGAGGGCCGGGGGCGGCATCGCCGGATCACGGGGCCTCCGTGCTCCACACCCGCTCGGCGAGGTAGTACCGCAGGCGGTATTTCCCCAGGCTGCCCTTGATCTCCACGTAGTACGTGTCGTCGTCCACCCGGAACACCTCGCGGCGGCGCTGTTGCAGTCCTTCGGCGAACCTGTGCGCACACGCCGTCTCGTACAGCCTGCTGCGGGCCTCCTCCCGGGTGCCCTCGAAACGCTCGACCCCCCGGAGCCTGTCCACGTGCTCCTCGACGATCACCCAGTGCCCCATGCGTCCCCCCGTCCGATCCGGTCAGTCGACGGCACAGCCTCCGGTGACCGCGGGCAGCGGTTCCGGAACGCCGATCTTCGGCAGCCCCAGCAGCACGCCCGCCGGCTTCGCCGACTCGGCGGCGTTCCGCTTCTCCCAGGCGTCGCCCGCGCGCGTGCGGCGGACCTTCAGGACCTCGCCCTCGGCGAGGAGGTGGTGCGGGGCGGCGTAGGTGATCTCGACCGTGACGACGTCACCGGGGCGGACCTCGTCGTCCGGCTTGGTGAAGTGGACGAGGCGGTTGTCGGGGGCACGGCCGGAGAGGCGGTGGGTGGTGCCGTCCTTGCGGCCCTCGCCCTCGGCGACCATGAGGTCGAGGGTGCGGCCGACCTGCTTCTTGTTCTCCTCCCAGGAGATCTCCTCCTGGAGGGCGACGAGACGCTCGTAGCGCGCCTGCACGACCTCCTTGGGGATCTGCCCGTCCATGGTCGCCGCGGGGGTTCCGGGGCGCTTGGAGTACTGGAAGGTGAAGGCGTTCGTGAAGCGGGCCTCGCGGACCGCGTGCATGGTCTGCTCGAAGTCCTCCTCGGTCTCGCCGGGGAAGCCCACGATGATGTCGGTCGAGATCGCGGCGTCCGGCATGGCGGCACGCACCTTCTCGATGATCCCGAGGAAACGCTCCTGCCGGTAGGAGCGGCGCATCGCCTTCAGGATCGTGTCCGAGCCGGACTGCATCGGCATGTGGAGCTGCGGCATCACGTTCGGCGTCTCGGCCATCGCCGCGATCACGTCGTCGGTGAAGTCGCGCGGGTGCGGGGACGTGAAGCGGACGCGCTCCAGGCCCTCGATCTTCCCGCAGGCCCGCAGCAGCTTGCTGAACGCCTCACGGTCGCCGATGTCGGAGCCGTACGCGTTGACGTTCTGCCCGAGCAGCGTGATCTCGGAGACGCCCTCGCCGACCAGGGCCTCGATCTCGGCGAGGATGTCGCCGGTACGGCGGTCCTTCTCCTTGCCGCGCAGCGCCGGGACGATGCAGAAGGTGCAGGTGTTGTTGCAGCCGACGGAGATCGACACCCACGCCGCGTACGCGCTCTCGCGCCGGGTGGGCAGCGTGGACGGGAACGCCTCGAGGGACTCGGCGATCTCGACCTGCGCTTCCTCCTGCACGCGCGCGCGTTCCAGCAGGACGGGCAGCTTGCCGATGTTGTGCGTGCCGAAGACGACGTCGACCCAGGGCGCCCGCTGCACGATGGTGTCGCGGTCCTTCTGCGCCAGACAGCCGCCGACCGCGATCTGCATCCCGGGGCGCTTGGTCTTCATGGGGGCGAGGCGGCCGAGGTTGCCGTACAGCCTGTTGTCGGCGTTCTCGCGCACCGCGCAGGTGTTGAAGACGACGACGTCCGCATCGCCGTCGGAACCCTCCGGCGCCTTCACATAACCGGCGTCTTCGAGCAGCCCGGACAATCGCTCGGAATCGTGGACGTTCATCTGGCACCCGTAGGTGCGCACTTCGTAGGTCTTGGAAGAGGAGACGTCCACTGCCTGGCTCCGGTCGATGCTGCTCATGCGACAAGGGTAGGCGGTGCCGGAAGCGGCTTCGGTCGCCCTGTGGACAACCGGGGTCTCAGGGCTCGATCAGGCCGGCCCGTATCGCGTACCGCGTGAGTTCCAGGCGATCCCTCATGCCCAGCTTCTGCAGCAGGTTCGCACGGTGGCGTTCGACCGTCTTCGCGCTGATGAACAGCATCTCGCCGATCTCCTTGGACGTGTGTCCCTCGGCGACGAGCTTGAGGATCTCCTCCTCGCGTTCGGTGACGGCCCGCTCGGGCAGGGAATCGCCGCGGTGGAGGCGGTCCAGGTAGGAGCGGACGAGGGCGCGCTCGGCGCCCGGGTAGACGAACGGCCGGTCGCGGACGGCCGCCCGGCACGCCTCGACCAGATCGCGGTCGGCGACGGACTTGAGGACGTAGCCGCTGGCCCCGGCCTTGAGGGCCTCGAAGAAGTATTGCTCGTTGTCGTACATGGTCAGGATGAGAATGCGCAGGTCGGGCAGGCGGCGGGAGAGCTCACGGGCCGCCTGGAGGCCCGTCGTCCGGGGCATGGCGATGTCCAGGACGGCCAGATCGACGTCACACGCGCGTGCCAGCTCGACGGCCTCCGCTCCATCGCCGGCCTCGGCGACGACCGTGAGATCGTCCTCGCCGTCGAGGATGAGGCGGACTCCGCGTCGTACGAGGGTGTGGTCGTCGGCGAGCAGCACGCGGACCGGGGTGCGGGGGGTGTGGGGAGTCATGGGCGCCCTCCGACGCGCAGGCGTACGTCCGTGCCTCCGCCGGGCGCTCCGGCGACCGTGAGCTCCGCTCCTATCAGCAGCGCCCGCTCGCGCATGCCCCGTATCCCCGCCCCTTCGGTGGCCCCGCCGAGGCCCCTGCCGTTGTCGCGGACGAGCAGCTCGACACCGCCGTCGATCTGCTGGAGGCGGACCTCGGCGTGGGCGGCGGCGGCGTGCCGGGCGGTGTTGGTGAGGCTCTCCTGGGCCACCCGGTAGAGCACGAGTTCCGACTCCTCGGTCAGGGGCGGCAGTCCGCCGGGGACGTGGTGGCGCACGGTCAGGCCATGGGCGCTGAACTCACCGGCGAGCGAGCGCAGCGCGCTGGCCAGGCCGAGTTCCTCCAGGACGCCGGGGCGCAGCCGACGGGCGATGAAACGGATCTCGTCGAGCCCCGCGCGGGTGGCCTCCTGGGCCTGGGCCACCTCCTCGCGCAGCCCCTCGGGCGCCCGGTCGGCGACCCTCTTGAGCTGGAGGAGGACCGCGGTCAGGGTCTGACCGACCTCGTCGTGCAGCTCACGCGCGATCCGGTGGCGCTCCCGCTCCTGCGCGGACAGGGCACGGCCCGCCCCGGCGGCGCGCTCGGCCTCCAGCCTGTCGAGCATCGTGTTGTACGTCGTGATGAGCTCGGCCGCTTCGGCGGGACCGGCGACATCCGCGCGGGCGCCGAGCCGCAGCAGGTCGGCGGTGGACATGGCCCGACCGAGCCGCTTGAGCGGGGCGAGGCCGACCCGCAGGACCAGGGCGTTGGCGGCCAGCAGCAGGGCGAGGCCGACGAGGACGACCAGCGCCTCGGCCTGTCTGATGGGCGTCGACACGGTGACCGGGCCCAGCAGCAGCGCGGCGGCCACGACCAGACCGGCGGCGTTCAGCGAGAAGATCCGCCAGAACAGTGACACGTGCGTGTTCTCGCCTTCCTCGCCCCTGTCACATGGCCCTTCCGTGACCAGCTTCGCCGCCCGGCGCCGGTCGCGCATATCCGTGGCAACACCCATGTCGCCACGGTACGGGCCGATGGCAGCATGCGGACTCGGCACCCACGATCACGCTTGGTACATAGGCCCAGCACAAGGGGAGAAACGTGTCTGCACCGCGCCTGAGGGCGACGCCGCTGCCGGGGATCGGGGTCCAGTACGACCTCGTGACGCGCGAACACCGCCATCTGTCCGTGGTGGCGCACCGCGACGGTGTCCGGACGGTGAGCGTGTACCGGGCGGACGACCCCGACTCCTGTGCCCAGTCGCTGCGGCTGACCGGTGCGGAGGCGGGCTCGCTGATCGACGCGCTGATGCCCTCCCATCACAGCGCGAGCCTGCTCTACACCACGGATCTGGGGCTGGTCGCCGAGCGGATCGAGGTGGCCGCGACCTCACGCTGGAACGGGCGGGTGCTGGGCGAGACCCGGATGCGCACGGACACGGGCGCGTCCATCGTGGCGGTGCTGCGCCGGGCCGAGGCGATTCCCTCGCCGGCGCCGGACTTCCGGCTGGTGGGCGGGGACACGCTGATCGTCGTCGGTACGCGTGAGGGCGTCGACGCCGCCGCGGCGATACTCGGGCGGGAGTGAACCGGGTGCACTCCGCGGTCCTGCTCATCGAGTTCGGTTCCATCATTCTCGGCCTCGGCCTGCTCGGCCGGTTCGCCGCCAGGTTCCGGCTCTCCCCCATCCCGCTCTACCTCCTCGCCGGTCTCGCCTTCGGCAAGGGCGGGCTGCTGCCGCTGGGCGCGAGCGAGGAGTTCGTCTCCATCGGTGCCGAGATCGGCGTCATCCTGCTGTTGTTGATGCTCGGCCTGGAGTACTCGGCCAGCGATCTGGTCACCAACCTCAAGGCGCACTATCCGTCGGGGCTGGTCGACTGTGCGCTGAACGCCGTACCGGGTGCGGTGGCCGCGTTGCTGCTGGGCTGGGGGCCGGTGGCCGCCGTGGTCCTCGCGGGCGTCACCTGGATCTCGTCGTCCGGCGTCATCGCGAAGGTGCTCGGCGATCTGGGCCGGGTGGGCAACCGGGAGACGCCGGTGATCCTCAGCGTGCTGGTCCTGGAGGACCTGGCGATGGCGGTGTACCTGCCGATCGTCACCGCGCTGGTGGCGGGAGCCGGACTGCTGGCCGGGAGCGTGACGCTGGCGATCGCGCTGGGCGCGGCGGGGCTGGTGCTGTTCGTGGCGGTGCGCTACGGGCGGCTGATCTCGCGGTTCGTGTCCAGCGACGATCCGGAGAAGCTGCTCCTTGTGGTGCTGGGGCTGACGATCCTGGTCGCGGGTGTGGCGCAGCAGTTGCAGGTGTCGGCGGCGGTCGGTGCCTTCCTGGTCGGCATCGCGCTGTCCGGGGAGGTCGCGGAGGGGGCGCACACGCTGCTGAGCCCGCTGCGGGACCTGTTCGCCGCCGTGTTCTTCGTCTTCTTCGGGCTGCACACCGACCCGGCGAGCATCCCGCCCGTACTGCTGCCCGCCCTGGCGCTGGCCGTGCTCACCGCGGTGACGAAGATCGCCACGGGCTACTGGGCCGCCCGGCGGGCGGGGATCTCCGTCAAGGGCCGCTGGCGTACGGGCGGCGCGCTGGTCGCCCGCGGCGAGTTCTCGATCGTCATCGCCGGCCTCGCGGTGAGTGCCGGCATCGAACCGTCGCTGGGCCCGCTGGCCACGGCGTACGTCCTGATCCTGGTCGTCCTGGGCCCACTGACCGCGCGCTACACCGAGCCGATGGCTTCCTGGTGGACACGACGCTCCGGGGCGCGTCGGACGGTTCAGGAGGACGCGTCGACGGTGGCGGAGGCATCGGTGGCGGACTGAGGGACGGCGTGGGGCGCGTGGCAGCGGCCTCGTCCGCCCGCAGCCCCCGCCCTCAGGCAACCCCCTCCGGCTCTGCCGGACCCGACGGCTTTCACCGGCCCTGCCCGGCAACCCGCACGGACGCCCCTGTGGCCCCCGCCCTGGTCAGCACCGCGTCCCTGCTGGCAGGATCGCGCGCATGTCCAAGGTGTTCCCCCGTATGAGCAGGAGCCGGGCGCTGCAGGGTGCGGCCGCCGGTTTCGTGGTCTTCGGGCTGCTGCTGTGGTGGCTGCTGCCGGGCGAGGAGCCGCCCGGCGGGACGATCTCCTTCGCCACCGGCTCGCGCGGCGGGGTCTACGAGGAGTACGGCAAGGACCTGAGCGGCGAGTTCGCCAAGGACATGCCCGACCTCGAGGTGGACCTGGAGACCAGCGACGGGTCACAGGACAACGTCGCGCGCGTGGCGTCCGGTGAGGCCGACTTCGCCATCGCTGCGGCGGACGCGGTGGAGTCGTTCGCGATCGACCATCCGGTCGAGGCCGCCCGACTGCGCGGTGTCGCACGCCTGTACGACGACTACGTACAGCTCGTCGTCCCGCGGAACTCGGCCATCGACTCCGTGGCCGACCTGAAAGGCAAGCGGGTCGCCATAGGGCTGAAGACGTCGGGCGTGCGACTGATCGCCACCCGGGTGCTCAATGCGGAGGGCATCGACCCGGCCAGGGACATCAAGCCGTTCTCGTACGGCATCAAGGACGTCGATCAGCTCGGGCACACCATCGACGCGTTCTTCTGGTCGGGCGGACTGCCGACGAACGGACTGAAGGCGCTCGCCGAGACGTCCTCGTTCAAGTTCGTCCCGATCAAGGCCGACTTCGTCGCCAAACTCCACACCCAGAGCGCCGCCAACCGCTACTACCGGCCCACCAACATCCCGGAGGCGGCCTACGACGGCCAGGACGCGTACGCCGTGCCGACGATCGCCGTGTCCAACCTGCTGATCACCCGCGAGGACCTGGACCCGCGGCTCACCGAGTGGCTGACCCGGACCGTGATCCGCAGCCGGGACTACATCGGCGGCAAGGTGCACTCCGCACAGCTGGTCGACCTGCGCACCGCGATCTACACCTCCCCGCTGCCGCTGCACGAGGGCGCGCAGCGCTACTACCGCTCCGTCAAGCCGTAGCGGCGCTGCGGGGCACCGTCACCGTCACCTTCAGGCCGTGCGGTTCGTGAGGGGCGTACGAGATCGTGCCGCCGCCCGCGTGCAGCAAGGTCCGCGAGATGGACAGACCGAGGCCTGAGCCCTTGATGTTCTGGTGGCGGTTGCTGCGCCAGAAACGGTCGCCGATGCGGGCGAGTTCCTCGGCGGTCAGACCGGGGCCGTTGTCGGTGACGACGACGGTCGCCGTCTCTCCGTTGGAGAAGACCGTCACCTCGACGCACTCGTCCTCGGGCGTGAACTTGACCGCGTTGTCGATGACCGCGTCCAGCGCGCTGGACAGGGTGACCGGGTCGGCCCAGCCGGTGGTGGGCGGGCAGTCGCCCACCAGGCGTACGCCCTTGGCCTGGGCGGTCGGCGCCCAGGCCGCCACGCGCTCGGCGGCCAGCGCGCCGATGTCGGTGATGCGCAGATGCGCGTCCGTGTGCTCGGCCAGGGCCAGGTCCAGCAGGTCGTCCAGGACCTGGGCGAGACGCTTGCCCTCCGTCTGGACCGAGGCGATCTCCTTGTTGCCCTCCGGCAGTTCGAAGGCGAGCAGTTCGATGCGCAGCAGCAGCGCGGCGAGGGGGTTGCGCAGCTGGTGCGAGGCGTCGGCGACGAAGGCGCGCTGTTGCTCCAGGACGTCCTCGACGTTGTCCGCCATCTCGTTGAACGACCGGGCCAGGCGCTGGAGTTCCGGCGGTCCGCCGGCAGCCGCGACCCTGGACTTCAGGCGGCCGCTCGCGATCGCGTGCGTGGTGGCGTCGAGGACACGCACCGGCCTGAGGACCCACCCGGTCAGCCGCAGGGCGGCACCGACGGCCACCAGCATCGCGGCCATCAGGCCCGCGCCGATGACCAGCCAGCCGTGCAGAATGCGCGAACGCATCTCCCCCGTGGGCGAGTCGGTGACGACGACCGCGATGACGTCACCGTCCCGGATGACCGGGGAGGCGACCACGAGCCGCCCCTGCTGCCAGGGAAAGACCTGCGGTGGATCCTCGCTGCGCCGGCTGAGCAGCGCCTCGTCGAACGCGGTCCGCACCTCGCCCGCCTCGGGGATGAACAAGGTCATGGGAGCGTTGGCCATGATGTTCTTGTTCTGGTAGAAGACGCCGACGCGGATGCGGTAGACCTCGTAGTAGCTGTCGAGTTCGCTCTGCAACGTCTTCTGGCGCTCGCCGCCCTCGCCGGTGACGTACTGGGCGAGGGCCGCGAAGTGCGCGGTGTCGTCGATCCGGTCGACGACCACTTTCTGCTGCTGGGCCGCGGCCACGCTGAAGCCGAGCGGGATGCCGAGCGCCAGCAGCACGGCCGCCATCAGGACGATCAGCAGCGGGAGGAGTCGTGTGCGCACCCGGGCCCGCTACGAGGACGGGGCGACGAGCCGGTAGCCGACGCCGCGTACGGTCTCGATGAGGGCCGGCATGCGCAGCTTGGCGCGCAGGGAGGCCACGTGGACCTCCAGAGTGCGCCCGGTCCCCTCCCAACTGGTGCGCCACACCTCGCTGATGATCTGCTCCCGGCGGAAGACGACTCCGGGGCGCTGGGCCAGCAGGGCGAGCAAGTCGAACTCCTTGCGGGTCAGTTGGACGACCGAACCATCCACACTGACCTGCCGGGTCGGCAGCTCGATACGGACCGGGCCGAGGTGCAGCGCGGCCTCGGCCTCGGCGGCGGGGTCCTCGTGGGCGGTGCGGCGGCTGACCGCGTGGATCCGGGCGAGCAGCTCTCCGGTGTCGTACGGCTTCACCACGTAGTCGTCCGCGCCGAGGTTGAGGCCATGGATGCGGGAACGGACGTCGGAGCGGGCGGTGACCATGATCACCGGGGTGCTGGTGCGCTTGCGGATCTTGCCACAGACCTCGTATCCGTCCTGGTCCGGCAGGCCCAGGTCGAGGAGGACGACTCCGAAGCCGGCGCCTTCCGGGACGAGTGCCTGGAGGGCTTCCTCGCCACTGCGCGCGTGGGTGACGTCGAAACCGTGCCGCGCCAGAACCGCGGACAGAGCGGCGGCGACGTGATTGTCGTCCTCTACGAGGAGCAGTCTCATCCGGGCCTCCTTCGGTTCATCGGCCGTACGATCTAAATGAGGGCAAAAGTACGATTCAGGTGTGTACACAAACGCGTGCACGCGCGCGCGTGCACCTTGTGAAGTCACGCCGATGGAAGAGGACGACGTCAAGTGGGTTCCGGTTGCGAGCCGCTTCCGTTACCCGGCCGATATGCGCCCTGCTCATAACTGCTACGACACGTGTCCGATTGCTATCGGATCGTGATGCTCAGATTCCCCTCAAAGGTAATGACGCAGGTCGCATGGGGTCACTACTGTCCTCCGAAACCGAGGAGGACGGAGCCCGATAGCGATGACCGAAGTATCGGTGGCCAAGGAAGATGTGGCCGCGACCGGCGAACTGGTCGTCCTGAAGAGCGTCAACAAGCACTTTGGCGCGTTGCATGTTCTCCAGGACATCGATCTCACGATCGCCCGCGGCGAGGTCGTCGTGGTCATCGGACCCTCCGGGTCCGGGAAGTCCACGCTGTGCCGAACCATCAACCGCCTGGAGACGATCGACTCCGGCACGATCGCCATCGACGGCAAGCCCCTGCCCGCGGAGGGCAAGGAGCTGGCCCGGCTGCGCGCCGACGTCGGGATGGTCTTCCAGTCCTTCAACCTCTTCGCGCACAAGACCGTGCTCGAGAACGTGATGCTCGGCCAGATCAAGGTCCGCAAGGCGGACAAGAAGAAGGCCGAGGAGAAAGCCCGCGCCCTGCTCGACCGGGTCGGCGTGGCGAGCCAGGCGGACAAGTACCCCGCGCAGCTCTCCGGCGGCCAGCAGCAGCGTGTCGCCATCGCCCGAGCCCTGGCCATGGACCCCAAGGTCATGCTCTTCGACGAGCCCACCTCGGCGCTCGACCCCGAGATGATCAACGAGGTCCTCGAGGTCATGCAGCAGCTCGCCCGCGACGGCATGACCATGATCGTGGTCACCCATGAAATGGGGTTCGCCCGTTCGGCTGCGAACCGGGTGGTGTTCATGGCGGACGGTCGCATCGTCGAGGAGGCTGTGCCGGACCAGTTCTTCAGCGCCCCGCGCAGCGACCGCGCCAAGGACTTCCTGTCCAAGATCCTGCACCACTGACAGCGCGTCACAACCCGCGTCACCCGCCGCCCCGTCTCGACGGACCGCATCTCTCATCACACAAAGGATGTTCACCATGAAGCTCCGCAAGGTCACCGCCGCGGCCGCCGCCGCGCTGGTCCTCTCCCTGACCGCGACCGCGTGCGGCGGGGACGACGGCGACAGCGACAGCACCGACTCGGGCTCCAGTGGCGGCGGCAAGATCAAGGTCGGCATCAAGTACGACCAGCCCGGTCTGGGCCTGAAGGAGCCCGACGGTTCCTTCTCCGGCTTCGACGTGGACGTCGCGACGTACGTGGCCAAGGAGCTCGGCTACGACGCCGACAAGATCGAGTTCGTCGAGACCAAGAGCGCCGACCGCGAGAACGCGCTGGCCCGTGGTGACGTCAAGTTCATCGCGGCCACCTACTCGATCAACGACGAGCGCAAGCAGAAGGTCGACTTCGCCGGCCCGTACCTGCTGGCCCACCAGGACCTGCTGGTCAAGAACGACTCCGACATCGCCGAGGGCACCGACCTCAACGGCAAGAAGCTGTGCTCCGTCACCGGCTCGACCTCCGCGCAGAACGTCCAGAAGGACATCGCCCCGAAGGCCCAGCTGAAGCAGTACAGCGGCTACTCGGAGTGCATCGCGGCCCTGCAGAGCGGCGCCGTCGACGCGGTGACCACGGACGACTCGATCCTCGCGGGCTTCGCCGCGCAGGACAAGTACAAGGGTCAGTTCAAGCTCGCCGGCCTCAAGCTGAGCAACGAGAACTACGGCGTCGGTGTCAAGAAGGGCGACACCGCGACCACGGACAAGATCAACAAGGCCCTCGAGAAGATGGTCAGCGACGGTTCCTGGGATACCGCCGTCAAGGACAACTTCGGTCCGGCGAACTACAAGAACGAGCCCGCCCCGAAGATCGGCGTGATCGTCAAGTAACGCAGGGATCCATCGGCGCGCCGCTGCCCGCTGCGATCACGGCGGCGGCGCGCTGCGCCCTCCAGTAGGCCACACACCCGGAAGCGCGGGAGATCGTGTTCGACTTTCTTGAAGGTTACGACGTCCTAGCGGCGTTCTGGATGACGGTGAAACTCACCGCCCTCTCCGCCCTCGGCTCCCTGGTCTGGGGCACTGTGCTGGCCGGGATGCGGGTCAGCCCGGTCCCGCTGATGCGCGGGTTCGGCACCGCCTACGTGAACATCGTCCGGAACATCCCACTGACGGTGATCATCGTCTTCTCCTCGCTCGGTCTCGCCGACGTCTTCGGCATGACGCTGGGCGCCGCCGACGATTTCGAGGCCCTGGGCTTCCGGCTGGCCGTGCTCGGTTTCACGGCCTACACCGCGGCCTTCGTCTGTGAGGCGATCCGCTCCGGCATCAACACAGTGCCGCTCGGACAGGCCGAGGCGGCCCGTGCGATCGGGCTGAGCTTCAGCCAGATCCTACGGCTCATCGTGCTGCCACAGGCCTTCCGCGCGGTCATCGGCCCGCTGGCCAACGTACTGATCGCGCTGACCAAGAACACCACCGTGGCAGCCGCGATCGGCGTGGCCGAGGCCGCCACCCTGATGAAGACGATGATCGAGAACGAGGCCCAGACGCTCGCCATCGGCGCGGTCTTCGCATTCGGGTTCGTGGTTCTGACCCTGCCGACCGGCCTCATCCTCGGCTGGCTCAGCAAGCGACTGGCGGTGAAGCGATGAGCTCGGTCCTCTACGACGCTCCGGGCCCCCGCGCCAAACGGCGCAACCTCCTCATCTCCGTGGTCTTCTTCCTCCTGCTCGCCCTCCTGCTGTGGTGGGTCTGGCAGAAGATGGATGACAAGAACCAGCTGGAGTGGGACCTCTGGGAGCCGTTCACCACCGGCCAGGCGTGGACGACGTACCTGCTGCCGGGCCTCGGCAACACGCTGAAGGCGGCGGCGATCGCCATGGTGATCGGCCTTCCGTTGGGCGCGGTCTTCGGCATCGCCCGACTCTCCGACCACCGCTGGGTGCGCGGTGTGGCCGGCACGGTGGTGGAGTTCTTCCGGTCGATCCCGGTACTGCTGCTGATGCTGTTCGCCAACGAGTTCTATGTCCGCTCCACGGACATCAGCAGCGAGCAGCGGCCCCTGTACGCGGTCGTCACCGGTCTGGTGCTCTACAACGCGTCCGTCCTCGCCGAGGTCGTCCGGGCCGGCATCCTCGCCCTGCCCCGGGGCCAGACGGAGGCCGCCTACGCGGTCGGTCTGCGCAAGGGGCAGACGATGTCCAGCATCCTGCTGCCGCAGGCCGTCACCGCAATGCTGCCGGCCATCGTCAGCCAGCTCGTCGTCATCGTGAAGGACACCGCACTGGGCGGCGTGATGCTCGGCTTCACCGAGCTGCTCAACGCGCGCCAGACGCTGGCGGCCAACTACGCCAACGTCATCCCCAGCTTCATCGTCGTCGGGATCGTCTACATCGTCGTGAACTTCATCCTCACGAGCTTCGCCAGCTGGCTGGAGAAGCGGCTGCGGCGCAGCAAGAAGAGCACGGGCGCGGTTCTCGGCGCCGAGGACATGGAGGAACTCAACCCGGCCGCGATCGGCGGCACCTTCGGGACGGGCGGTGAGGGCGGTGGCATGCCCGGCACCAGGACCTACATCGACCGTAAAGAGCCATAACTGACGATCAGTCAAACGGCGTGCACCGTACGGAGGCAGTGGCATGATCGCCACTGCCTCCGTCACTTGACGCAAGCACCGGCAATGGGTTGCATACGTTCTGTGATCGTGCACCCTGCTCCAACCTCCTGTTCACATACGTCTCTCGGGACGCCCTCGCGGGCAGGGGGCGCCGCGTCGTGGACCCGGTGATCATCGTCGGAGCGGGGCCCGTGGGGCTCACGCTCGCCCTCGCGCTGGCCCGGCAGGACGTGCCGTCCGTGGTCCTCGACGAAGGTCCCGGCAAGGACGAACCGCGTCCCGCCCGCACCGTCGTCCTGCGCGAGGACACCGCCGCCCTGATGGAGCGCCTGACCGGCGTCCCGCTCTCCGAGGACGGCCGCCGCTGGGCCGGATGGCGGTCATTGCGCCGCAAGCAGGTGATGCGCGAGGTCACTTTCGACGACGTCGAGCCGGCGCCCCTGCACATCGCCCAGCACGTGCTGACCGGCGCCCTGCGCGAGGCCTGCGCCGAGGAGCGGCTGGTCAAGGTCTCCGTGGACAGCCGTCTCGACACGGTCGAGCAGGAGCCCTCCGGCGTCACCGCCCACACCCGCGGCCCCAAGGGCACGTGGTGGCGGGGCAGTTACCTGGCCGGCTGCGACGGCCCCCGCTCCACGGTGCGCAAACTCCTCGACATCCGTTTTCCCGGCCGTACAGCGGTGGAGCGGCACGCCGTCGCCGCCCTGCGCACGGAACTTCCGTGGGAGGACGAGGCGTTGCTCCATCGGATGCCTCCGTGGCGGACATCCGGACCCTCGGCCGGGGAGGTCACCGGACGGCCCCTCCCGGACGGCGTCTGGCGCCTCGACTGGCTGCTGCCGCCCGGCAAGGAGCTGGTCACACCCGAGCTCCTGGTGGCCCACATCCGGGAGACCCTCGCCGGCTGGACGGGGGGCCCGACACCGCCGTACGAACTCCTCGACACCGGCGTGCACACCGTGCACCACCGTCTCGCGCGCCGCTGGCGGGTCGGGCGGGTGTTCCTCGCCGGGGACGCGGCGCATCTGCTCGGCACGCTCGGCACGCAGGGGCTCGACGAGGGGCTCAGGGACGCCGACAACCTCGCCTGGAAGCTGGCCCTGGCCTGGCATCACGGGCCGCACGAGGCGCTGCTCGACAGCTACCAGGCCGAGCGGCGCGCGGTCGTCGCCGCCCGGCTGCGCGCCGCCGACCAGGCCCTGCCGCTGGTGCGCGGCGGCGGAGGGCTGCGGGCCGTCGTTCCCGGTTCCGCGCGGGGCCACGACGCGCTGCTCACGGACGGTCACCTGGGGCGCGGGGCGCTCGGTGCGCCGGGGGCGTACGCCATCTCGCCGCTCGCGCCGCGGCATCTGGAGGCGGAGGTCCCGGTGAACACCGCGCCGGGCGCGCCGGTCGCCGATGTCCGGGTCACCGCCGAGGACGGTTCCTTCGTACGACTGCGGGACCGGCTCGGTCGTGGGGCGCTGCTCGTGGTGCTGATCGCGCCGGGCACCGGGGTGTGGGAGCGCAAGCACTGGGTGGGTGCCGGGCTCATGCCCCGCCTCGCGGCCGCGGTGACGGCGCTGCCGCATCCGGCCGAGCTGCTGGTCGCGGAGAGCTATCCGGGCGCGGCGGCCCACACGGTGCTGCTGGTACGGCCCGACGGTCACCTGGTGACGGCGCTGAACGGCGTGCGGCCCGCCGATCTGTACGCGGCCGCCGAGGCGACGCTGGGCGGGCCGGCGAAGACGGAGGCGGGAGCGGGGGCGCGCTGACGGCGCCGGGGAGCTCGCGCGGGGGCGGAATCCGGCTCGCGCCGTCAGTGCCGGACGGCTCGGGCCGCGGTCGTCGCGGGGTCGAGTCCGAGTGGTGCGCAAGGCTCCGCCCGAGGTCACGGCCCGAGCCACGCAGTCCGTGACTGCCGTACACACCGTCACCGTGAGGTCCACATCGTGACAGTGAGTTGACCGGTCTGCCCCACCATGGTGTACTCCGGATCGTGACCGACACCTGTGTGCGCCTGTGGCGGAGGGTCCATATGGACCTCGTCCGCTATGCGGGCTGCGTGTGTCGCGTGTCCTGCTGAATTCGCCTCCCTCTTTTCCAGCGCGCGCCGCTTCGGTGCTGCCGCGCGCTTCCCGCGAACGCTCATCAGGACGGTGCCCGTGTCTGTCTCCCCTTCTGTGTCCGCCGTTTCCACGCCGACGCAGGCGGAACTCCTCGATTTCGTACGGCGGACCGCCGCCGACGCCGAGCTGATCTCCTCGCTCCCGCTCGACCCCGAGGGCCGCACCTGGGTGCGCCTGGAGGGGCCCGGCGGCAGCGAGGCCTGGCTGATCGGCTGGCCGCCCGGTACGGGCACCGGCTGGCACGACCACGCCGAGTCCGTCGGCGCCTTCGTCACGGCCTCCGGTGAGCTCAAGGAGAACTCGCTCAGCGCCCGGCTCCCCGCGGACGGCTGGCAGATCCTGGAACTCGCCGAAGGCATCGACCGGGAGCGGCGGCTCATGGCCGGCAAGGGGCGCTCCTTCGGGCAGCACCACGTCCACGAGGTGCTCAACGAGTCCACCACCGAGCACGCGATCTCCGTGCACGCCTACTATCCGCCCCTGCCGCAGATCCGCCGCTACAGCCGCACCGGACAGGTGCTGCGCCTTGAGCACGTGGAGCGCCCGGAGGACTGGCAGTGAGCGGCTCGGGCGCGAGGGAGGAGCAGCGGGTGGGCGGCCTCGGAGACGGTTCGGGCGAACTCCCGGTCGGCATCGACGAGTTGTTGGAGCGGGTCCGCGAGGGCTACGAGCGGATCGAGGCCCGGGAGGCGTACGACGCCGCCCGGCGCGGGGAGGCGCTGCTGGTCGACATCCGCTATGCCGCCCTGCGCGAACGGGACGGACTGGTTCCCGGCGCCCTCGTCGTCGAGCGCAACGAACTGGAGTGGCGCCTCGACCCGCGAGGCAGCCATCGCGCCCCCGAGGCGACGGGTCACGACCTGCGCGTCGTGGTGATCTGCAACGAGGGTTACGCCTCCAGTCTGGCGGTCGAGTCGCTGCATCGGCTGGGGTTGCGCCGGGCCACGGATCTGGTGGGCGGGTTCCAGGCGTGGAAGGCCTCGGGTCTGCCCGTGGCGCCGTAGGGGCCGGGCCTCGGTCGATCTCGGGTTCGCAGTGGAGCGGGGCGGCGCCGGCGCTGCCTTGGCGACGAGCCGGACCCGGATCGTGGCCCCCGTGTCCCCGCCTTCGACGTCTTCGCCCCGCGGCAGGGCGAGGGCATGGTCCACCGCCAACTTCCGGTGTCCACCGCCGAGTTGGCGACCGCGTCCGCGAAGCGCCCGTCCTTCAGCGCGACCAGGCCCTCCTCGCTCACCCCTCGTGGCAGGCACGGTATGGCTGCGCCGACTGAGCGGTGACGCCGATAGACGGAAGCCGTGCGGGTCGGGCACCTGTGCCGGCTCTCTGTCAGGGTTCCGTCGCGGCCCCGTGAAGTCTTCCGGGAGCCCGGCCCCGGCACACTCCCCGGCCTCAGCTCCCCGCCGAGCTCAGGCGGCGGTTTCAGAACCCCTCGTCGAGGAACTCCGCGTCCTCACCCTCCTCTTCGAGTGCCTGCCGGACCACCCTCAGGGCCATGCCCTCGGGGTACCCCTTGCGGGCGAGCATGCCCGCGAGGCGGCGCAGTCGCTTGTCGCGGTCGAGGCCACGTGTGGAGCGCAGCTTGCGGGCGACGAGGTCGCGCGCGGTCGTCTCCTCCTGCTCGGAGTCGAGCTGTGAGACGGCCGCGTCGATCAACGTGGAGTCGACGCCCTTGGTGCGCAGCTCCTGGGCGAGGGCACGCCGGGCCAGTCCCCGGCCGTGGTGCCGGGACTCCACCCAGGCTTCGGCGAACGCACTGTCGTTGATCAGCCCGACCTCCTCGAACCGCGACAGCACCTCCTGCGCCGCCTCGTCCGGGATCCCCTTCTTGCTCAGGGCGTCCGCGAGCTGTTTTCGCGTGCGCGGGGTCCCGGTGAGCAGGCGCAGACAGATAGCCCGTGCCCGCTCGACCGGGTCCCCTGAAGACTCCCCCTGCTCGGCCCTCGACGAGGAGGGGGAGCCTTCGTCCGCGCCGGACGGCTCCCCGCCGCGTCGCTGCCGACGCCCACGGGAACCGCCCTCGCCACGGGCCGCACGGCCCCCACGGGTGCCACCGCGCCCACGCGGGGAACCGACGCCGGACGGCACCGAGCCGTCGCCCGGCTCATCGTCGTACGGCCCGTCATGGCCGGACGGCTGCCCGGCACCGTAGATCCGGTCGTCGCCGTACTCTCCCCCGGTGCCGTACGACGCGGCGCGACCGTGTCCCCCGTTCGCACCGCGCCCCGCATCGTCCCCGTACGCATCGCCGCCCGGCCCGGAGAATCCCCCGTCGGCTGCCCCGCCCCGCTCGCGCGGAGCGTCCTGGTGGGCGTACTCGGCCCAGTCGGTTCGTCGTGTCACGGGGTCAGCTCTTGGCAGTCGCGGCCTTGGGCTTGGCTGCCTTGGCCGCCGGAGCGGGCACCGTCTTCGCGGCATCGTCCGACGAGGCGGTGACCGCGGCGTCCGCGCCCGGCTCGGCGGTCGGCTCCTGGGGCCGTACGCCGACGCCCAGCTTCTCCAGGATCTTCTTCTCGATCTCGTTGGCCAGGTCGGGGTTGTCCTTCAGGAAGTTGCGCGCGTTCTCCTTGCCCTGGCCGAGCTGGTCGCCCTCGTACGTGTACCAGGCGCCGGCCTTGCGGACGAAGCCGTGCTCCACGCCCATGTCGATCAAACCGCCCTCGCGGCTGATGCCGTGCCCGTAGAGGATGTCGAACTCGGCCTGCTTGAAGGGCGGCGCGACCTTGTTCTTGACGACCTTGACACGGGTGCGGTTGCCGACCGCGTCCGTGCCGTCCTTCAGGGTCTCGATGCGGCGGATGTCGAGTCGCACCGAGGCGTAGAACTTCAGCGCCCGGCCACCGGTCGTGGTCTCCGGGGAGCCGAACATCACGCCGATCTTCTCGCGGAGCTGGTTGATGAAGATCGCGGTGGTCTTGGACTGGTTGAGCGCACTGGTGATCTTCCGCAGGGCCTGGCTCATCAGACGGGCCTGCAGACCGACGTGGCTGTCACCCATCTCGCCCTCGATCTCCGCGCGCGGGACGAGGGCCGCGACGGAGTCGATGACGATGAGGTCGAGGGCACCGGAGCGGACCAGCATGTCCACGATCTCCAGAGCCTGCTCGCCGTTGTCCGGCTGGGACAGGATCAGGTTGTCGATGTCGACGCCGAGCTTCTTCGCGTACTCGGGGTCGAGGGCGTGCTCCGCGTCCACGAAGGCGACCTGGCCGCCGGCCTTCTGCGCGTTCGCCACCGCGTGCAGCGTCAGCGTGGTCTTGCCGGAGGACTCCGGTCCGTACACCTCCACCACGCGGCCGCGCGGCAGGCCGCCGACGCCGAGGGCGACGTCGAGCGCGGTCGACCCGGTCGGGATGACCTCGATGGGCTCCATCGACCGCTCGCCCATGCGCATGACCGCGCCCTTGCCGAATTGCCGTTCAATCTGTGCGAGAGCGGCATCCAGGGCCTTCTCGCGGTCGGTTCCTGCCATGGGTTCCACCCGATTTGCTTGAGTCGATCGCTTCACGTCAAAGACGCTAACGCCTGCCACTGACAATGGGCCCCGACGCCCGTCCGGCCTGTGGATAACTCGGCGACTTCTCCGCCGAAACCGTACTGAAACACCCGCCGCGCGCCTCACCGGAACTCCCATAAGAATGGATGTTCGATTTTCGTGTCAAGCGCACCACGCGGCACTTCCGGGCGGTATGTGTGGCGGCGCTGTGAAGCTAGCTCTGCAGGGCCGACCGCATGTGGTGGCAGCGGTCGATGAAGCGGCGGCGCGCCCAGAGGGCCCACCAGCAGAACCCCGCCACACCGATCGCGAGGACCAGCGGAAGGATCCACGCGCCGGCGCTCACTCCGAGAGCGAGTGTGCCGATCGCGACCAGCCCCATGAAGCCCAGCCAGTACGGCAGCCACCGGCCTCCCCGCTCGACCCGGCCCAGTTCCTCGTCGATCAGCCGTCGCATGGTGGCCCGCTCCTCGGGCGCCTTCGGCACCTCACGGTGCCGGATCTTGCGGTTGAGCTCGGCGATTCCGCGCGCGTCGGTGCCGGTGGCGCGGCCGGCCCTGCGACGCTGCGCGGCCAGGAAGCCGATGGCGATGGCGGTGCAGAGCGCGCCCTGAACCACCCACCAGACCGGGTTCTCATGCCGCCGGAACAGGGCGGTGAGCCCCACGAGCAGCGGGAAGATCAGGACCGCCTGCGCGGTAAGACTGTGGTCGAACCAGCGCTTGAAGGCGCGCACGGCACGTACCTCCTCGGAGTCGACGAAATACCGCTGTCGCTTCCGAATTCCCCGCCGGGGTGGACCTATTGAGGGTGCCCCCCGGTGTCGCGCGTGACCCCGAAGCCGGGTGCTCGGTAGGTTCGCCCACGACACAGGCCGGGGAGGTGGGAGTGGACGACGCACAGGCCGCCTTCCACCTGGACCGGGGTTCCACGGGGTTCTGCCCGTTCGACGACCTTTCGGTGCCTGAGGTCGACCTCAGGGCCTGCCGCACGGCCTGGTACGCCGCGGGCCGGGCGGCCCGAGGGCGGGGCATGGGCTTCGGGGACCGGAAGTACCCGCAGAACTTTCACTGCGCCACGCTCGACGACCATGCCGGCACACACTTCGCGCTGTTCCACGCGCACCACCCGCTGATCGCCTTCGTCCACGAGCAGCGCTCCTGGTACACCGAGTTCGTGGATCCGCCCGCCTGGGCCGCCGTCCTCGGCGACCACGGCTTCACCGTCCTGAGCGCGTCGCGACTTCTGCTGCCCATCCGGAAGGCGGACACCTCTGCCCTGACCGCCGCGGAGCGGGAGCAGATCAGGCACTGGCAACGGGACACCGTCGGCGAGGTGCTCTTCAACTCCTGGGACTGACGGAGGTGCCTCTCAGGAGGAATCGTCCGTCGAGTCCCGCTCCCCGGGCCGCCTCGTCCACAGCGCACGCGCGCGTGTGAAGAGGTTGGAATCCGACAGGCGGTGACCGTGGACCCGGGGGTCGTCCGTGACGTCGTACCGCTTCACATACGCCCCCAGGAACGCCTGCAGCGTGGCGACCGCCGGAATGGCGATCAGCGCGCCCACCGCACCGAGGAGGGCGGTACCGGCGATGACCGAGCCGAAGGCGACGGCAGGGTGGACGTCGACGGTCTTCGAGGTCAGCTTGGGCTGCAGCACGTAGTTCTCGAACTGCTGGTAGATCACGACGAAGATCAGCACCCACAGCGCGTACCAGGGATCGACCGTGAAGGCGATCAGCATCGGCAGCGCGCCCGCGAGATACGTACCGATCGTCGGGATGAACTGCGAGACCAGCCCCACCCAGACGGCGAGCACGGGCGCGTTGGGCACCGCCAGGGCCTGGAGCAGGACGTAGTGCGCGACGCCGGAGATCAGCGCCATCAGACCGCGTGAGTACAGATAGCCGCCGGTCTTGTTGACGGCGATCTCCCAGGCCCGCAGCACCTCCGCCTGCTTGGCGGGCGGCAGGACCGAGCAGAGCGCACGGCGCAGTCGCGGGCCGTCCGCGGCGAAGTAGAACGAGAACAGCGCGATCGTCAGCAGCTGGAAGAGCCCGCCGAGAACCTGGGCGGACACGTCCAGGACGCCGGTGGCGCTGTTCTGCACGTAGTTGCGCAGCCAGTCGGAGCGCAGCAACCCCTCCTGCACATCCACCCGTTTCAGGTCGGTGTGGAAATGCGTGTTGATCCAGTTGATGACGGAGTCGATGTAGGCGGGGAAATCCTCGACGATCTTGATGATCTGGTTCGCCAGCATGGTGCCGAGCAGGGTCACGAAGCCCGCGGACACGATCAGCACGGCGAGGAAGACGAGGAAGGCACCCAGCCCCCGGCGCACCCCTCGCGAGGCCATCCAGCTCACCGCCGGTTCGATGGCCAGAGCCAGGAAGAACGCGATGAGGATGTTGATCAGCAGCCCGGTGAGCTGGTGGAAGGCCCACGTGCCCAACTGGAAGGCCGCATAGAGGGCGAGCGTGAGCACCACGGCACGCGGAATCCAGCGTGGCATGCGCGAGTTCGCCCCGGTGGGTCCGTCGGCCGGGGGCCGGGTGGGCGGCGTCGTGCCGAACGGCGACGCGTGCTGGGGGACCTCGTCGGTCTCGTCGGTGGGTGCCACGGAGCAAGTTTCGCCCACGTGGCCGACAATGCGCTGCCCCCCTCCGATCTTAGTGACCGGTCAGCGCTGTTCTTGTGGCACGTTCATGACGCCGCACACCACATGCCACACGTCTTTGGCCTCCCAGCCAGAGTCCAGCGCCTCGTACACCGTGCGCCCACCGAGCTCCGCCATGACGTGGTCACGCGCGAAGGTCTCGGCGGAGCCCGGACCGAAGTGCTCCGCCATCCGCTGCCAGAAGACCGTCAACCGCATGACACCAGTATCCCGCCCCTGAGAGTGGGCCTCGGCCGGGACCGCTTGTCGAGAACGCTTTCCGTCCTACGGTCTGACGCATGGCCGAAACAGGAGCTTCCTCACTCCCCCCGACGCCCCCGGCGCACTCCCCGCTCTTCCGCGCCGAGCACTTCGTCTGGCTCACCGCGCGCGTGCTGGAACAGCGCCTCTTCGCACACCACTTCCTGAACGGGAACGCCGACCCGGTGGAGACCGCGCTGGACGCCTACCGCAACGAGGACGGCGGATACGGCCACGCGCTGGAGCCCGACCTGCGCGGCCCGGTCAGCCAGCCGCTGCACGCCGGTCACGCACTGAGCGTCCTGGATGCCATCGGCCGCTGCGGCGGCCAGCGCGTGGAACGGGTGTGCCGCTATCTGACATCGGTCTCCAGCCCGGACGGCGCCCTGCCGGCGATCCGTCCCAGCCAGCGCGGCTATCCCGCGGCCCCGTTCATCCCGATCGTGGACGACCCGCCCAGCGAGCTCCTCGCCACCGGCCCGGTGGTGGGCCTGCTGCACCGCAACGAGGTGTGGCATGCCTGGCTGTTCCGGGCCACGGACTTCTGCTGGCACGCGGTCGAGTCCCTGCGGGAATCGCACCCGTACGAGGTACAGGCCGCCGTGGCCTTCCTGGACTCCGCTCCCGACCGTCCGCGCGCGGAGGCGGCCGCCGACCGGCTCGGCCGTCTGGTGCGCGAGCACCGCCTCGCGGCACTGGACCCGGAGCGCCTCGACTCCTACCCGGTGTCGCCCGGCTACGCCCCGGGAGAGCACCACTTCCCGCACGACTACGCGAAGACCCCGCACTCGCTCGCGCGCGCGTGGTTCACGGACGAGGAGATGGAGCGCTCCCTGGACTTCCTCACGGGCGAACAGCAGGAGGACGGCGGCTGGCCGATCCGCTGGCGCCGGTGGGCCCCGAGCGCGGCCCTGGAGGCACGCCCCATGGTGACGATCGAGGCACTGCGCACCCTGAGGACGTACGGCCGCTCGATCGGCTGATCCCGGCACCCCGGTAGTGAAAAACCTCCACGCCATCGGCGATGGCGGCGATCACGAAGTTCTCGTGGGTGTGCCGCACAAAGTTCTTCCGCACGGAGCAATGCGCAACGCGCACCCCATCAAAGCCGCACGGGCCGCAGCAGGCATACGATGCGCGCCCTCACCAGGGGAAACCGCAGGTCAGATCCGTTTGTCAGTACCCGGGTGCAGGATGGACACATGGTCAGCGACGCACGCCGAGCCCTGGACGGCTTCTCCCCCGCCACCCGCGGCTGGTTCACGGGAGCCTTCGACGCGCCCACCGCGGCCCAGGCCGGCGCGTGGAACGCCATCAAAGAGGGCTCGGACGTCCTGGTGGTCGCCCCCACCGGTTCCGGCAAGACCCTGGCCGCCTTCCTCGCCGCCCTGGACCAGCTGACCTCCACACCCCCACCCGCGGACCCGCGCAAGCGCTGCCGAGTTCTGTACGTCTCCCCCCTCAAGGCCCTCGCGGTCGACGTGGAGCGCAATCTCCGCAGCCCTCTGACCGGCATCCGCCAGGAATCCGTCCGCCTCGGCCTCCCCGAGCCCGAGGTCAAGGTGGGCATCCGCTCCGGCGACACCCCCGCCGCCGAGCGCCGCGCCCTTTCCACCCGCCCCCCGGACATCCTGATCACCACCCCGGAGTCCCTGTTCCTGATGCTGACGTCGGCCACCCGCGACGCGCTGACCGGCATCGAGACGGTCATCCTCGACGAGGTGCACGCCGTCGCGGGCACCAAACGCGGCGCCCACCTCGCCCTCTCCCTCGAGCGCCTCGACGAACTCCTCCCGAAGCCGGCCCGCCGCATCGGCCTTTCCGCGACCGTGCGCCCGGTCGACGAGGTCGCCCGTTACCTCTCCCCTCGCCGCAAGGTGGAGATCGTCCAACCGAAATCCGGCAAGGAATTCGACCTGTCCGTCGTGGTCCCCGTGGAGGACCTGGGCGAATTGGGCGGCTCCCCGGTGGCCGACGGCACCGAGGGCGCGGAACGCCCCTCGATCTGGCCCCACGTGGAGGAGCGCATCGCCGACCTCGTCCAGTCCCACCGCTCCACGATCGTGTTCGCCAACTCCCGCCGCCTCGCTGAGCGCCTCTGCAACCGCCTCAACGAGATCGCCTACGAACGGGCAACAGGCGAAACCCTGGACGAACACCACGCCCCCGCGGAACTCATGGGCGGCTCAGGCGCGGCCCAGGGCGCACCTCCGGTCATCGCCCGCGCCCACCACGGCTCGGTCTCCAAGGAACAACGCGCCCTCGTCGAGGAAGACCTCAAAGCGGGCCGTCTCCCCGCGGTGGTCGCCACCTCCAGCCTCGAACTCGGCATCGACATGGGCGCGGTGGACCTGGTCGTCCAGGTCGAGTCACCCCCCTCCGTGGCCTCCGGCCTCCAACGCGTGGGCCGCGCGGGCCACCAGGTGGGCGCGGTCTCCACCGGCGTGGTCTTCCCGAAGTACCGAGGCGACCTGGTCCAGGCAGCGGTCGTCACCGAACGCATGCGCACCGGCTCCATCGAGTCCCTGAAGGTCCCCGCCAACCCCCTGGACGTACTGGCCCAGCAGTTGGTCGCGATGACGTCGATGGACACCTGGCAGCTGGACGACCTCCTCGCCATGGTCCGCCGAGCCGCTCCCTTCGCCTCCCTGCCGGACTCCGCCTTCACCGCGGTCCTCGACATGCTCGCGGGGCGCTACCCGTCCGACGCCTTCGCGGAACTGCGCCCCCGCGTGGTCTGGGACCGGGTCGCCGGCACCATCACCGGCCGCCCCGGCGCCCAGCGCCTCGCCGTCACCTCCGGCGGCACGATCCCCGACCGCGGCCTCTTCGGAGTGTTCCTCGCCGGAGCCGACCCGAAGAAGGGCGGCGGAAGAGTGGGCGAGCTCGACGAGGAGATGGTCTACGAGTCGCGGGTCGGCGACGTCTTCACGCTCGGCACCAGCTCCTGGCGCATCGAGGACATCACCCGCGACCGCGTCCTGGTCTCCCCCGCCCCCGGTGTCCCGGGCAGGCTCCCCTTCTGGAAGGGCGACCAGCTGGGCCGCCCGCTCGAACTCGGCCGCGCGGTGGGCGCGTTCCTCCGCGAAGTCGGTTCGCTCCCCAAGGACAAGGCCCGCCCACGCCTCCTCGCGGCAGGCCTGGACACCTGGGCGGCCGACAATGTCCTGGCGTACCTCGCCGAACAACGCGAGGCCTGCGGCCACATCCCCGACGACCGCACGATCGTCGTGGAGCGCTTCCGCGACGAACTCGGCGACTGGCGCGTGGTCGTCCACTCCCCCTTCGGCGCCCAGGTGCACGCCCCGTGGGCCCTCGCCCTGGGCGCCAAGCTCTCCGAGCGGTACGGCATGGACGCCCAGGTCATGCACGCCGACGACGGCATCGTCCTACGGCTGCCCGACGCCGACCTGATGGGCCTGGACCTGCTCGACCAGGAACCGACCAAGCTCGGCACGGAGTACGACGCGGACCAGGCCCCCGTGGGCGCCGCGGACGTCGTCTTCGACAAGGGCGAGGTCGACCAGGTCGTCACGGACCAGGTAGGCGGATCGGCCCTGTTCGCGTCCCGCTTCCGGGAGTGCGCCGCCCGCGCGCTCCTGCTGCCGCGCCGCAGCCCGGGCAAGCGCACCCCGCTGTGGCAGCAACGCCAGCGTGCCGCCCAACTGCTTCAGGTCGCCAGCGAGTTCGGCTCGTTCCCGATCGTCCTGGAGGCGGTCCGCGAGTGCCTCCAGGACGTCTTCGACGTCCCCGGCCTCGTCGAGCTGATGGGCGATCTGGAGTCCCGCAAGGTCCGCCTGGTCGAGGTCACCACCCCCGAGCCGTCCCCCTTCGCCCGCTCACTCCTCTTCGGATACGTCGCCCAGTTCCTGTACGAGGGGGACTCACCGCTCGCCGAGCGCCGCGCGGCGGCCCTGTCCCTCGACTCCCGTCTGCTGGCCGAACTGCTCGGCCAGGCGGAGCTGCGCGAGCTGCTCGACGCCGAGGTGCTGGCCGAACTGGAACAAGAACTCCAGTGGCTCACCGAGGACCGCCGAGCCAAGGACGCCGAGAGCGTCGCGGACCTCCTCCGCCTCCTCGGCCCCCTCACGGACACGGAGCTGGCCGAGCGGGGCGCGGAGCCACCGTGGGCACAGGAGCTCGCCCGAGCCCGGCGCGCGATCAAGGTCCGCATCGCCGGCACCGACCACTGGGCGGCGATCGAGGACGCCGGCCGTCTGCGCGACGCACTGGGCACAGCGCTGCCGGTCGGCGTACCGGAAGCCTTCACGGAACCGGTCAAGGATCCGCTCGGTGACCTCCTCGCACGTCATGCCCGCACCCACGGCCCGTTCACCTCGGCGTCCGCGGCGGCCCGGTTCGGCCTCGGCGTGGCGGTCACGGAAGGCGCGTTGCAGCGCCTCTCCGCGAACGGGCGTGTCGTACAAGGCGAGTTCCACCCGGCGGGCATCGGTCAGGAGTGGTGCGACGCCGCCGTACTGCGCCGACTGCGCCGCCGTTCCCTGGCCGCCCTGCGCCACGAGTTGGAGCCGGTGTCCCCACCCGCCCTGGCCCAGTTCCTCCCCCAGTGGCAGCACATCGGCAAGGGCCATGGGCTGCGTGGTGCCGACGGACTGGTGCGTGCGGTAGAGCAGTTGCAGGGCGCCTCCGTGCCCGCCTCCGCCCTGGAGAAGCTGGTCCTGCCGTCCCGCGTCGCGCACTACACCCCGGCGATGCTCGACGAACTCACCTCCGCGGGCGAGCTGGTGTGGGCCGGAGCCGGCTCTCTCCCCGGCAAGGACGGCTGGGTCTCCCTCTATCTCGCCGACGCGGCGCCCCTGCTCCTGCCACCACCGCACCCCTTGGAGCTGACGGCACTCCACGAGTCCGTCCTGACCGCCCTCTCCGGTGGCTACGGCCTGTTCTTCCGCCAGATCGCCGACCAGGTCCGCGCCACCACCCACCCCGACGCCACCGATCCCCAACTCGCCGACACCGTCTGGGACCTGGCCTGGTCCGGCCGCCTGACCAACGACACACTCACCCCCATGCGCTCCCTGCTGGGTTCGGGCCGCACCGCCGGCTCCACGGCCCACCGCGCCAAGCGCACGGTCCCGCGCGGCCGGTACGGCTCCCTCACCGCCGCCGCCCGCCCCGCCTCCCGAACCGGACCTCCCACGGTCGCCGGCCGCTGGTCCCTGCTGCCCGACCGGGAGCCCGACCCCACCCTGCGCGCCCACGCCCTGGCCCGCACCCTCCTCGACCGGCACGGTGTGGTGACCCGGGGCGCGGTCTCCGCGGAAGGCGTCGAGGGCGGCTTCTCGGCGACGTACCGCATCCTGTCCGCCTTCGAGGAGACCGGCCAGGCCCGCCGCGGCTACGTCGTGGAAGGCCTCGGCGCCGCCCAGTTCGCCATGGACGGCGCGGTCGACCGCCTCCGCGCGGTGGCCAACGCCCGCGAACGGGGAGACGGCCTGCCGGGCGCGAACACCGGCTTCGGTACCCCCAGCCCAGAGGACGGCTTCGAGGCGCCCGTCGGCACCGCCCCCGCCGACGACTTCGCCGACTTCGGCTGGCTGGACGAGATCCCACGCTCCCCCGGCGACTATGTCTCCCCCCGTGACCTGGCCTCACCAGGCACCGGCGGCCCCCGCAGCGGGCCGTACGGCCCAAGCCACGCCGTCACCCCCCACCGGTCCCCGACCCGCACCCCCGAATCCCGGGCCGTCGTCCTCGCCGCCGCCGACCCGGCGAACGCGTACGGCGCCGCCCTCCCCTGGCCGGAGCCCCCGACCGGCGCGGGCCACAAGGCGGGCCGTAAGGCGGGATCCCTGGTGGTCCTGGTGGACGGCGAACTGACCCTTTACATGGAGCGCGGCGGCAAGACCCTGCTGGCCTGGCCGGAGGACCCGGACGCCAAGGCCACCGACGACCCACGCCTCCAGTCAGCCGCCGAAGCCCTCGCCACGGCCGCCCGCGCAGGCTCCCTCGGCACGGTCACGGTGGAACGCATCAATGGCACCCCAGCCCTGACGTCCCCCATCGGCACCCTCCTGGAGGGATCAGGCTTCATCGCCACCCCACGGGGCCTACGCCTACGGGCCTGACACGCCCAGCCCCTCTTGGCCAACGGCAGGCCGGGCCGACTTGGGGGCGCGGGGCTGTGTCGATTTGCGGCTCCGCCGCGGGGCGCGACAAGCCACCGACAACCCGCACCCGCCACAAAGACAGCAGCCCCCAACCCATTGGGCGCCCACCCACCACCCCATGCCACCCTTGACCCATGCCCGAAGGAGACACCGTCCGGCAGGCAGCGAGCCGACTGCACACCGCCCTCGCCGGCAAGGTACTCACCCGCAGCGACCTCCGCGTCCCCAAGTACGCCACGGCCGACCTCACGGGCCGGACCGTCCTGGACGTCACCCCGCGCGGCAAGCATCTGCTCACCCGTATCGAGGGCGGCCTGACCCTCCACTCGCACCTGAAAATGGACGGCTCCTGGAAGGTGTACGCCACGGACCAGCGCTGGACCGGCGGTCCCACGCACCAGATCCGCGCGATCCTCGGTACCGCCGACCGCACGGCGGTCGGCTACCGCCTCCCCGTCCTGGAACTCCTGCGCACCATCGACGAACACCGTGCCGTGGGACACCTGGGCCCCGATCTCCTGGGCCCCGACTGGGATCCGGGCCGCGCCCTCGCCAACCTCCTCCAGGACCCCGCCCGCCCCCTCGGCGAGGCGCTCCTCGACCAGCGCAACCTCGCCGGCATCGGCAATGTGTACAAGAGCGAGCTCTGTTTCCTGCTCGGCGTCACCCCGTGGCTCCCCGTCGGCGCCCTCCCCGAGGACCGCGCGGCCAAGCTGCCCACGCTCGCCAAGAAGCTCCTGGAGGCCAACCGCGACCGCCCGGTCCGCACCACCACGGGCCGCCGCGGCCAGGACCTGTTCGTCTACGGTCGCGCCCGCCACCCGTGCCTGCGCTGCCACACCCCCGTCCGCAAGGCCGACCAGGGCGACGGCTCCCGCGAACGTCCCACATACTGGTGCCCGGCATGCCAGACCGGACCGGCCCCGGGCACAGTCCAACGCCCCGGAACCCCACACCGTACGACTAATTGACGCCCCGTCAGAAACCCTCGTACCGTCCCCCCATGACCGTCAGCGCGTACGACCTGACCGGACGCACCGCATTCGTCACCGGCGCCGCCGGCGGTATCGGCCGCGCCTGCGCGATCCTGCTCGCCGAAGCCGGCGCCACCGTGCATTGCGCGGACCGGGACGCGCGGGGCCTGCACGAGACGGCGACCCTGATCAAGGGTGTGGGCGGTGCCGCCCACACCCACCACCTCGACGTCACGGACCGCGACCGGCTCCACCAGGCCGTCGCCTCCTGCGAGCGCCTGGACGTGATGGCGGCGATCGCCGGAATCATGCACAGCAGCCCGGTCCTGGAGACCCGGGACGAGGACCTCGACCGGGTCCTGAGCGTCAACTTCAAGGGAGTCCTGTACGCCTGCCAGGAGGCGGCCCGCCTGATGCTGGAGCACCGGACCAGGGGCAGCATCATCACGATGGCCTCCGGCGCCGTCGACACCGGCGGTCCCGGCCTGCTCTGCTACGGCGCCGCCAAGGCGGCCGTCGTCCAGCTGACGAAGACCCTGGCGACTGAGGTCGGCCGCCACGGCATCCGCGTCAACGCCGTCGCCCCGGGCTGGATCCGCACCCCCATGACCGACCGCCATGGCGAGGCCCAGGAGCGGACCGAGGCGCTGATGGCCCGGATGTCCCCGCTGGGCCGGGTCGGCGAGCCGGAGGACATCGCCCATGCCGTGCTGTATCTGGCGTCCGACGCCTCGTCCTTCACGACGGGCCAGATCCTGCGTCCGAACGGCGGAGTGGCGATGCCGTGGTGAGTCCCCAGGCCGCCCGCCACCGCCCCACCGCAAGCGCCCCGGCCGCCCGCGCCCTGGGCACACAGTGGACCGGCAGCAGACTCAGCCCCCACCCTCCGGCGGCGACCGCACCCTCCAGCACCCCCGCGCCGGGAGCGAAGGCCAGCCGCAGCACGGCCCACCACCACACCACCCCGGCCCCGAGGGCCACCCCCCACCGCACTATCGGCCGCGCCATCAACCCACCTCCAGCCCACGCTTGAAGCTAGGTCACCTCCGTCACCCACCGCGCGGGCGCACCGACAGCGCAGAGAGGCATCGTCCGCACAACCGGCACCGGTGACCGCGAACCACGTCACTCCACGATGCACGAAAGCCCCGGCCAACGCCTCTCCGGATGATCCGGAGAAACCTGGCCGGGGCCTCCCGCACTTCTCAGCGCGCCCTCAGCTCGTCTTCGAGCGCATCTCAAGCGCAAACGCCGGTAACGCTCAAGCGGCGACGACGTCCACCGCTTCGGCGGGCGCCTTGATGGTGACCCGTTCCGGCGGCACACCGGCCACCGAGACGGAGCCCAGCATCGGACGTACCGACGTGGGCACGGGTTCGCTGGGGGTGGCCGCAGCGGACTGGGCCAGCTCGGCGAGGGCGAGCTCGTCGCTCACTTCCCGCATCAGTTCGGACATCCGTACGTCCAACGCGTCGCAGATGGCGGAGAGCAGCTCGGAAGATGCCTCCTTCTGCCCCCGCTCCACCTCGGAGAGATAGCCGAGTGAGACTCGGGCGGACGAGGAGACTTCGCGCAGAGTACGGCCCTGGCGCTGGCGCTGCCGACGCAGCACGTCACCCAGCAGGCGACGGAGCAGAATCATCGGTGGCTCCCTCCTCGGACCGCGTAGCCGCATCCTTCACGCCCCACCGTACCGCCTTGCGCCGCGGCCGTGCGGGGAGCGATGTCGTGTTCACTCAGGGCTGCAAACATCAAAACCCCCCGTTCCGTTCCGTATCCTGTGCCCGCTCATTCCCGGTCTGTTCGCCCGCAAGCTCCTGAAGGAGCAGTGCGAGTACGCTCCGTACACTCTCCATACGAATTTCCGCCCGGTCGCCGTTCAACCGCAGTGACGCCACTTTCCCGCCACCGGAGAGTTCCGGGGTGGGTCCGTCGATCGCCACATAGACCGTCCCGACGGGCTTTCCGTCCTGTTCCTCAGGGCCTGCGACACCCGTGGTCGCGATGCCCCAGTCGGCACCGAGCGCCTTGCGCACTCCGGCCGCCATCTGGGCCGCGACCTGCGGATCCACCGCTCCACGCTCAGCCAGCAGAGTGGCGTCGACGCCGAGCAGTTCATGCTTCAGCTCGGTGGCGTAGGCAGTCACCGAGCCCCTGAACGCCTTGGACGCCCCGGGGGCCGCTGTGATTTCCGCCGCAACCAACCCACCGGTGAGCGACTCGGCGACCGCGAGCGTCTCCGCCCTCACCGCGAGTAGTCGCACCACTTCGGTGGCCGGGGAATTCACGCTTCCGTCTCCTCCAACGCCGCCTCGCGCTCGGCGATTCCCTGCCGGCGCAGCACAATGGCCTGTCTCACATAGTCGAGGCCGGTCGCCACGGTCAGCGCGACCGCCACAGCCATCACCCAGAACCGCGCGGTGGCCAGCCACCCCGTCAGCGCCAGGATGTACATGCCGACCGCGATGCCCTGTGTGAGTGTCTTCAGCTTGCCGCCGCGGCTCGCCGGGATGACGCCGTACCGGATGACCACAAAACGCAGCAGCGTGATCCCGAGTTCCCGCCCGAGGATGACGCCGGTCACCCACCACGGCAGATCGCCGAGGGAGGACAGACAGATGAGCGCCGCCCCCATGATCGCCTTGTCGGCGATGGGGTCGGCGATCTTCCCGAAGTCGGTGACGAGGTTGTAGGTGCGCGCCAGATGACCGTCGAAGAGGTCGGTGATCATCGCGACGGCGAAGGCGGCCCAGGCGAACGACCGCCAGGCCGGGTCGTACCCGCCGTCGGCCAGCATCAGCGCGACGAAGCCCGGCACGAGGAGCAGCCGGAGCATGGTCAGAAGGTTGGCGATGTTCCAGAGGCTGGCCTCGTTGACGGCCGCGGCCACGATCTTGCCGCTGCGCGCGGACTTGGCACCGGATTCGGCGCCGGACGCACCCGCCGTGCCGGACGCACCCGCCTGGGAGGGGCCACCCGCAGCGGATGCCGGTGCTCCGGTCATCTGCCCGCCTCCTCACTACACCCGAGCGAGCCGGCCAGCGGCTCGGCCACCAGATCGACACCCTCGGTACCGATCACCTTCGCCTCGACCATACGACCGACGCTCAGACCTTCGCCGCTCGTGAGCAGCACCTGGCCGTCCGTCTCGGGGGCCTGGTGCTCGCCGCGTCCGTGGACACCCTCGTCGTCCACGGACTCCACCAGCACGTGCACGGTCTCGCCCACGCGCTCCTCGGCCCGCTGCGAGACGAGTTCCTCGGCCAGCCGGGAAACCCGCGCGAGGCGCTCGGCGACGACGTCCTCGTCGAGCTTGTTGTCGTACGTCGCCGCTTCCGTGCCCTCCTCGTCGGAGTAGCCGAAGACGCCGATGGCGTCCAGCCGAGCGCCGTTCAGGAACCGCTCCAGCTCCGCCAGGTCGTCCTCGGTCTCGCCCGGGAAGCCCACGATGAAGTTGGAGCGCACGCCTGCCTGCGGGGCCTTGCCGCGGATGGTGTCGAGCAGCTCCAGGAAGCGGTCGGTGTCGCCGAAGCGGCGCATCGCGCGCAGCACGCCGGGGGCGGAGTGCTGGAAGGAGAGGTCGAAGTAGGGCATGACCTTGGGCGTGGAGGTGAGCACGTCGATGAGCCCGGGTCGCATCTCGGCCGGCTGGAGGTAGCTGACGCGCACCCTCTCCAGGCCGTCGACCTCGGCGAGCTCGGGCAGCAGGGACTCCAGCAGACGGATGTCGCCCAGGTCCTTGCCGTACGAGGTGTTGTTCTCGGAGACCAGCATGATCTCCTTGACGCCCTGCTCGGCCAGCCACCGTGTCTCGTTCAGCACGTCGGAGGGGCGGCGCGAGATGAAGGAGCCGCGGAAGGACGGGATGGCGCAGAAGGTGCAGCGCCGGTCGCAGCCGGAGGCGAGCTTCACCGAGGCCACCGGGGCGCCGTCCAGTCGGCGGCGCATGGGTGCCCGGGGGCCGGAGGCCGGAGCGAGCCCTTCCGGAAGGTCCGCGGGCGCGGGCGCGGGCGCGGCGACCTCGACGGTCGCCCCATGCCCCGGCAGCGCGACCGCCGCCGCCGATTCCTGCCGCTCCGAAGGGCTGATCGGCAGCAGCTTGCGCCGGTCGCGCGGGGTGTGGGCGGCGTGGATGCCGCCGCTCAGGATGGTCTGCAGGCGGTCCGAGATATCGGCGTAGTCGTCGAAGCCGAGCACACCGTCCGCTTCAGGGAGGGCCTCGGCGAGGTCCTTCCCGTACCGCTCGGCCATGCAGCCCACCGCCACGACGGCCTGGGTTCTGCCGTGCCCCTTGAGATCGTTGGCCTCCAGGAGGGCGTCGACGGAGTCCTTCTTGGCGGCGTCGACGAAGCCACAGGTGTTGACGACGGCGACGTCCGCGTCCTCGGCGTCCTCGACGAGTTCCCAGCCGTCCGCCTCCAAGCGGCCTGCGAGCTCCTCCGAGTCCACCTCGTTACGGGCGCAGCCAAGAGTGACGAGTGCGACGGTACGGCGTTCAGGCATGGGCTCAAGACTACTTCGTTCCACTGACAGCCCACGTCGAAGGGGTTGGCGATCTTGGCGCCAACCCCTTCCATGCCTGCCGGAACGCTCACCCGGGCCCTAACCGACCGTCGGGTCGCCCTTCGTGTACGTGAGCCGCTCCACGGCTCCCGGCTGCCAGTCGTCGTCGATCTTCTTGCCGTTCACATACAGCTGGATCGCCCCGGCGTCGCCGAGGACGAGGTTGATCTTCTCGCTGTCCTGGAAGGTCTTGCTCTCGCCCTGCTCGAGCACCCCGTCGAACAGCAGCCGGCCGTTGTGGTCCTTGGCGGAGATCCAGCTCCTGCCGTCGGGGGCGCCGACCTGGACGGTCACCTTGTCCTGGGGCGCGGCCGCGATGGCGCTGTCGGACGGGTCCGGCTTCGGCGACTCGGGCTTCTCACTCTTGGGCGTGGGAGAGGAGGACTTGCTGGCCGAGGGCGCGGCACCCTCGGCGACCTGCGCCTTCCCACCCTCGTCGTCACCCTTGAACGCGGTGAACCCGACGAAGCCGACCACGGCGACGATCGCGGCGACCATGGCCGCGGTCCAGTTGGGTCCACGCCGCTCGGGACGGATGCGTTCCGCCTCGAACAGCGGGGCGGCCGGGGTCGGCGCCGGACGCCCGCCGCCATGATCGGCGGCGTACTGGTCCAGCAACGGGGCCGGATCGAGATGGACGGCCTTGGCCAGGGTCCGGATGTGCCCACGGGCGTAGACGTCCCCGCCGCAGGGGGTGAAATCGTCCGCCTCGATGGCATGCACGATGGCGATGCGGACCCGGGTGGCGTTGCTGACGTCGTCGACGGTCAGCCCGGCCGCGATACGTGCCTGCTGGAGGGCACGGCCGATGGAGATACGGGCTTCCTCGCGGTCGTCTTCGAACGGACGCTCGTCTTCAGGGGAGTTGCCGATGGACACGGGGGCGCCTTTCGAGCGTTTAAGCCACCTGTGCTGAGGATTCAGTCTAGGGGGGGTGCGAAAGGGTGGGGCAACCGGGCGGTGGGACTTTGTACGCCATCGGAATGGCCGGACACACCGATGGTGGGGCAGCAGCTTTTCGCTTCCCTCAACTTGACGTACGCCGAAGGGAAACGGTTGCTCAATGATCCCTTACGGGTGAGTCACGATCGAACACCCATCGGCGGCTCATCCGTGGGCCCGGCGACCACTGCGCCCCGTTTCCTGCCTTTAAGCCTCCCCGCGGATCACCGCGAGCACTCCGTCCAGCTCATCAGCCTTCACAAGAACGTCACGAGCCTTGGATCCCTCGCTCGGTCCGACGATCCCCCGGGACTCCATCAGGTCCATCAGGCGCCCCGCCTTGGCGAACCCGACCCGCAGCTTGCGCTGGAGCATGGAGGTCGACCCGAACTGCGTGGAGACCACCAGCTCGGCCGCCTGGCACAGCAGGTCCAGGTCGTCGCCGATCTCCTCGTCGATCTCCTTCTTCTGCTTCGTCCCCACGACGACGTCGTCCCGGAAGACGGGCGCCATCTGGTCCTTGCAGTGCTGGACGACCGCCGCGACCTCGTCCTCGGTCACGAAGGCGCCCTGCATACGGGTGGGCTTGTTCTGGCCCATCGGCAGATACAGCCCGTCACCCTTGCCGATCAGCTTCTCGGCGCCGGGCTGGTCGAGGATGACCCGCGAGTCCGCGAGCGAGGAGGTGGCGAAGGCGAGCCTGGAGGGGACGTTCGCCTTGATCAGACCGGTGACTACGTCGACCGACGGCCGCTGCGTGGCGAGCACCAGGTGGATACCGGCCGCGCGCGCGAGCTGCGTGATGCGCACGATCGAGTCCTCGACGTCCCTTGGCGCGACCATCATCAGGTCGGCGAGCTCATCGACGATCACCAGCAGATACGGGTAGGCCTTCAGCTCCCGCTCGCTGCCTTCCGGCGTCTTGAGCTTGCCCTCGCGGATGGCCTCGTTGAAGTCGTCGATGTGCCGGTACCCGAACGCCGCCAGGTCGTCGTAGCGCAGATCCATTTCCCGTACGACCCACTGGAGCGCCTCGGCGGCCCGCTTGGGGTTGGTGATGATCGGCGTGATCAGGTGCGGAATGCCCTCGTACGCCGTCAGCTCGACGCGCTTGGGGTCGACGAGGACCATCCGCACGTCCTCGGGGGTCGCGCGGACCATGATGGAAGTGATCAAGCAGTTAATGCACGACGACTTACCGGAACCGGTCGCTCCGGCAACGAGCACATGCGGCATCTTCGCGAGGTTGGCCATCACATAGCCGCCCTCGACGTCCTTGCCGAGCGCCACCAGCATCGGATGCTCGTCCTCGGCCGCCGCGGCCAGCCGCAGCACGTCGCCGAGGTTGACCATCTCGCGGTCGGTGTTCGGGATCTCGATGCCGACCGCGGACTTGCCCGGGATCGGGCTGATGATCCGGACGTCCGGGCTGGCGACGGCGTAGGCGATGTTCTTCGCCAGCGCGGTGATCCGCTCGACCTTCACGGCGGGGCCGAGCTCGACCTCGTACCGCGTGACCGTCGGCCCGCGCGTGAAGCCGGTGACGGCCGCGTCGACCTTGAACTCCATGAAGACGTTCGTCAGCGAGGCGACAACGGCGTCGTTGGCCGCGCTGCGCGCCTTGCCGGGGCCGCCTCGCTCCAAGAGGTCGAGCGAAGGCAGGGAGTAGGTGATGTCACCGGACAGCTGGAGCTGCTCGGCGCGCGGCGGCAGTTCGCCCTGGGCCTGGGGTGCGGGCTTGGTGAGGTCGGCGACCTCGACCTTCAGCTTCTCCTGCCGGGGGCGCGCGGCCGGGGCCGGCACGGGGGTCGGCACCGGCGTCGGCATCGTGTCCTCGCGGTCCCCGACGCTCACACCCTGGGTGAGGTCGGCGACGATCGGCGACGGCGGCATGCCGTGCAGGACGGCGCCGTCGAGCGCGGCGGCGGCCGCCGCGGCGACGTCCACGGCGTCCATCGGGCGGTCCATGTCGGGCTGCGGCACCGCCGAGCGCCGGGGGCGGCCGCGACGCCGCGAGAGGGCCTCATGCTCGGCGCTGTCGGGGTCGTACGCCTCGGGGGCCGACCCGCGCCTGCGGGTGCGCGCGGGCAGCGCCTCGCGCCACTGGTCGTCGTACCGCTCGTCGTCCTCGCCGAACTCGTCCTCGGCCGGATCGTGCATGACGCCGAGCCGCACGCCGAGCTCCCGCAGTCGCCGCGGGATGGCGTTGACCGGGGTGGCCGTGACGACCAGCAGTCCGAAGACCGTGAGCAGCGCGAGCAGCGGTACGGCGAGGACCTCGCCCATGGTGTAGGTCAGCGGGGTCGCCGCGCCCCAGCCGATCAGGCCGCCCGCGTCCCTTATGGCCTGCATGCCGTCGCTGCGGGCGGGTGTCCCGCACGCGATGTGGACCTGGCCGAGCACACCGATGACGAGCGCGGACAGGCCGATCACGATGCGGCCGTTGGCCTCGGGCTGCTCGGGGTGCCGGATGAACCGCGCGGCGATGACTGCGAGCAGTATCGGCACGAGCAGGTCGAGGCGGCCGAAGGCGCCGGTGACGATGATCTCGACCAGGTCGCCGACGGGACCGCGCAGATTCGACCAGGTGCCGGCCGCGACGATCAGCGCGAGGCCGAGCAGCAGCAGCGCGACGCCGTCCTTGCGGTGCGCCGGGTCGAGGTTCTTCGCGCCATTCCCTATGCCGCGGAACACGGCGCCCACGGCGTGCGCGAGGCCCAGCCAGACGGCGCGCACGAGCTTGTAGATGCCGCCGGTCGGATTCGGCGCCGGCTTCGGGGCCGGCGCGGTCTTCTTCGCGACGGCCTTCTTGGCGGGCGCCTTCTTCGCCGGAGCCTTCTTCGCAGCGGCCTTCTTCGCCGGAGCCGCCGCCTTCTTCGCGGGCTGCTTCTTGGCAGCGGAGGGACGTGAGGCCATAGGTGTGAGGTTACCGGGGGAGACGACAACGGACACGTGTGCCCGGTGCTTCACCCGTTCGTGTCGCCCTTGCGGGGACGCGGAACTGACACGCACTCACCCGCAACTGAGCCACGCGCGGGGGTCAGTTCTGCGAGGGCACCGACTGCGTGCTGCCCGTTCCCGGCTCCAGGGCGTCCAGTGCCCGCCGCAGGCCGGTGAGTTTGCGTTCGAGATGAGCCGCGGTGGCCACGGCCGCCGCGTCCGCCGACTCGTCGTCCAGCTGCTTGGACAGGGCTTCGGCCTGCTCCTCGACCGCGGCGAGCCGCGCCGAGAGTTCGGCCAGCAGTCCCGCCGGCTCCTTCGCCTCACCGGCCGCAGCCTTGCCGGCGGCACCGCCCTCCAACTGGAGCCGCAGCAGCGCCGCCTGCTCCCTCAGCTGGCAGTTCTTCATGTACAGCTCGACGAAGACGGAAACCTTCGCGCGCAGCACCCACGGGTCGAAGGGCTTGGAGATGTAGTCGACCGCGCCCGCCGCATACCCCCGGAAAGTGTGATGCGGACCGTGGTTGATCGCGGTGAGGAAGATGATCGGGATGTCCCGGGTGCGCTCGCGCCGCTTGATGTGCGCCGCCGTCTCGAAGCCGTCCATGCCCGGCATCTGCACGTCCAGCAGGATCACCGCGAAGTCGTCGGTGAGCAGTGCCTTGAGCGCTTCCTCCCCGGACGATGCCCGCACCAGCGTCTGATCGAGCGCGGAGAGAATGGCCTCCAGCGCCAGCAGATTCTCCGGCCGGTCATCGACCAGGAGGATCTTGGCCTTCTGCACCATGGCCCGCCCTCCTCGCCCCGGCTTGGGGCCTCCCCTGTCCTCAGGACTCGTGGTGACACCGGCAGGTGCCGCCCCGGGGGACGACTCCCTTGCGCCGCCCGTCCTTGTGCCGGTCATGGTAGCCGCACCCCGCCCGTCGCCACACCCTGTCACCGCGATGTCACTGTGCACGTAGCAGAAACGCAGCGAGAGACCAGAAGGTTCCCCGAATCCCGTACTTCTACACGGCTTCGAGCACACTGAGTCAGCAACTCCGCGGGAACACAGAAGGTTCTCGCAGCATCCACGCGAAGTCCGACCGATCCCGTCACGCGTCCTGCATCCACTGCGGTCACGCGCCCCGCATCCACTGCTCCATCACCGACAACAGATGATCGGGATCGACCGGCTTGGTGACGTAGTCGGAGGCGCCCGACTCGATCGCCTTCTCCCGGTCGCCCTTCATCGCCTTGGCGGTCAGCGCGATGATCGGCAGGCCCGCGAACTGCGGCATCCTGCGGATGGCCGTCGTCGTCGCATACCCGTCCATCTCGGGCATCATGATGTCCATCAGCACGACCGTGACGTCGTCGTGCTGCTCCAGGACCTCGATGCCCTCACGGCCGTTCTCGGCGTACAGCACCGACAGTCCGTGCTGTTCCAGGACGCTGGTGAGCGCGAAGACGTTGCGGATGTCGTCGTCAACGATCAGCACCTTCTCACCGCCGAACCGGATGCCGCGCCGCACCTCCGGCGCCGGGCTCTGCGCCGTCGCCGCCCACTGGTCCAGCTGGGGCCGCTGTTCGACCTCCGGCAGGGTCCTGCGGCGGCGCCTGAAGAGTGCCGCGGCGCCGTTCTGGGTCTCCTGGTACGACTTCACCTCGGCCGGCGTCCCGATCTCGACCTCGGCACGGCCGTTCCCGGAAACGCTCAGGTCACCGACCTCCAGGACCGCCGCGGACTGCTGGTAGCCCTGCGGGGGCAGTTCGCTCGGGTGCAGCGGCAAATACAGCGTGAACGTCGAGCCGCGTCCCGGCTCGCTCTGCGCGTGGATCTCACCACCGAGCAGCTGGGCGATCTCCCGCGAGATGGAGAGCCCAAGACCCGTACCGCCGTACTTCCGGCTCGTCGTGCCGTCGGCCTGCTTGAACGCCTCGAAGATCACCCGCATCTTGCTCGCGGCGATCCCGATCCCGGTGTCCGTCACGGAGAACGCGATCAGATCGGCGTCCGGATCCCGCAGCGAACCGGTCTCCAGCAACTGCTCACGGATCTGCATCGGCACATCCGCGCCGGCGGGCCGGATGACCAGCTCCACCGCCCCGGAGTCGGTGAACTTCACCGCGTTGGACAGCAGATTGCGCAGCACCTGCAACAGCCGCTGTTCGTCGGTGTGCAGCGTGGCGGGCAGCTCCGGCGAGACCCGTACGGACAGGTCGAGACCCTTCTCCGCGGTCAGCGGACGGAAGGTGGCCTCCACGTAGTCCACGAGCTGGACGAGCGCGATGCGCGTGGGCGAGACGTCCATCTTGCCCGCCTCGACCTTCGACAGGTCCAGGATGTCGTTGATCAACTGAAGCAGGTCGGAGCCCGCGCCATGGATCGTCTCGGCGAACTCGACCTGCTTCGGCGAGAGGTTGGCGTCCGCGTTGTCGGCGAGCAACTTGGCCAGGATCAGCAACGAGTTGAGCGGCGTGCGCAGCTCGTGCGACATGTTGGCGAGGAACTCGCTCTTGTAGCGCATCGACACCGCGAGTTGCTCGGCGCGCTCCTCCAGGACCTGCCGCGCCTCCTCGATCTCGGTGTTCTTCACCTCGATGTCGCGGTTCTGCTGGGCCAGCAGCTCGGCCTTCTCCTCCAGTTCGGCGTTGGACGACTGGAGGGCCTTCTGCCGGTTCTCCAACTCCTCCGACCGCTCACGGAGTTGCTCGGTCAGCTCCTGCGACTGCCGCAGCAGCACCTCGGTCTTGGTGTTGACGGAGATGGTGTTGACGCTGGTCGCGATCATCTCGGCGATCTGGTTGAGGAAGTCCTTCTGGATCTGCGTGAACGGCGTGAAGGACGCCAGCTCGATGACGCCGAGCACCTGGCTCTCGAAGAGCACCGGCAACACGATCACCTGCGCGGGCGGCGCCTCCCCGAGCCCCGAGGAGATCTTCAGATAGCCGCTCGGCGCGTTCTCCACGAGGATCGTGCGCCGCTCCTGGGCGGCCGTCCCGATGAGCGCCTCACCCGGCCTGAAGGACGTCGGCATCGATCCCATGGAGTAGCCGTACGACCCGAGCATGCGCAGTTCGTACGACTCCTCCTGGTCGGCGCTCGCGTCCTTGCCGTCGACGAGCGGCATCGCCAGGAAGAACGCGCCGTGCTGCGCGGACACCACCGGCGTCAGCTCGCTCATGATCAGCGAGGCCACGTCCGCGAGGTCGCGGCGGCCCTGCATCAGCGCGGAGATACGGGCCAGGTTGCCCTTGAGCCAGTCCTGCTCCTTGTTGGCGATCGTGGTGTCGCGCAGGTTGGCGATCATCTTGTTGATGTAGTCCTGGAGTTCCTGGATCTCCCCGGACGCGTCCACGTCGATCTTCAGGTTCAGGTCGCCGCGGGTCACCGCGGTCGCCACGCGCGCGATGGCACGCACCTGCCGGGTCAGGTTCCCGGCCATCTCGTTCACGGACTCGGTGAGGTCGCGCCAGGTGCCGTCGACGTCACGCACGCGTGCCTGGCCGCCGAGCTGTCCTTCGGTGCCCACCTCGCGGGCGACCCGGGTGACCTCCTCGGCGAAGGACGACAACTGGTCGACCATCGTGTTGATGGTGGTCTTCAGCTCGAGGATCTCACCCCGGGCGTCGATGTCGATCTTCTTCGTCAGGTCGCCCTTGGCGATGGCGGTCGTGACCATGGCGATGTTGCGCACCTGACCGGTCAGGTTGGACGCCATCTGGTTCACCGACTCGGTGAGGTCCTTCCACGTACCGGCCACACCCGGCACGCGCGCCTGACCGCCGAGGATTCCGTCCGTACCCACCTCACGGGCCACCTTGGTGACCTGGTCGGCGAACGAACTCAGTGTCTTCACCATGGTGTTGAAGGTGTCGGCGAGCTGCGCGACCTCGCCGCGCGCCTCGATCGTCACCGTCCGGGTCAGATCGCCGTTGGCGACGGCCGACGCGACCTGGGAGATGTTCCGCACCTGCACGGTCAGGTTGTTGGCCATCAGGTTGACGTTGTCGGTGAGGTCCTTCCAGATGCCCGTGACGCCCGAGGCGTGCGCCTGGCCGCCCAGGATGCCCTCGGTGCCCACCTCGCGGGCCACCCGGGTCACCTGCTCGGCGAAGGACGACAGCTGGTCCACCATCGTGTTGACGGTGCTGACGAGTTCGAGGATCTCGCCCTTCGCGTCGACGGTGATCTTCTTCGACAGATCGCCCTTGGCGACCGCGGTCGTGACCTCGGCGATGTTGCGCACCTGGATCGTCAGGTTGTTCGCCATGAAGTTCACGGACTGCGTGAGGTCCTTCCAGGTGCCGGAGACCCCCTGCACCTCGGCCTGACCACCGAGGATGCCCTCGGTGCCCACCTCGCGGGCCACACGCGTGACCTCCTCGGCGAAGGACGACAACTGGTCGACCATCGTGTTCAGGGTGTTCTTCAGCTCCAGGATCTCGCCGCGCGCGTCCACGGTGATCTTCTGGGACAGGTCACCCCGGGCCACCGCGGTGGCGACCTGCGCGATGTTGCGCATCTGGCCGGTCAGGTTGGACGCCATGCCGTTCACGGAGTCGGTCAGGTCCCGCCACACACCGGCGACGCCGGGCACCTGCGCCTGCCCGCCCAGACGTCCCTCGGTACCCACCTCACGGGCGACCCGGGTCACCTGGTCGGCGAAGGCGGAGAGCTGGTCGACCATCGTGTTGATGGTGTTCTTCAGCTCCAGGATCTCGCCGCGCGCGTCCACGTCGATCTTCTGGGACAGGTCGCCCCGAGCCACCGCCGTCGTCACCTGGGCGATCTGCCGCACCTGCGAGGTGAGGTTGCCGCCCATGAAGTTGACGGAGTCCGTGAGCTCCTTCCACGTCCCCGAGACTCCCGGGACCACGGCCTGACCGCCCAGGCGGCCCTCGGTGCCCACGTCCCGGGCCATCCGCGTCACCTGGTCGGCGAAGGCGGACAGCTGGTCCACCATCGTGTTCACGGTGTTCTTCAGCTGGAGCATCTCGCCGGAGACGTCCACGGTGACCTTCTGCGACAGGTCGCCGTTGGCCACGGCCGTCGTCACCTGGGCGATGTTCCTCACCTGTCCGGTGAGATTCCGGAACGCCGTGTTGACGGAGTCGGTGAGGTCCTTCCACGTACCGGCCGCGCCCGACACCTGCGCCTGACCGCCCAGCTCACCCTCGACACCGACCTCGCGCGCCACGCGCGTGACCTCGGCACCGAACGCCGACAGCTGGTCCACCATCCCGTTGACGGTGTTCTTCAGCTCCAGCATCTCGCCGGCCACGTCGACGGTGACCTTCTGCGACAGATCACCACTGGCCACAGCCGTCGTCACGGCGGCGATGTCCCGCACCTGGATGGTCAGGTTCCGGAAGACCGTGTTCACCGAATCGGTGAGATCCTTCCACGTCCCCGCCGCACCCGGCACATTCGCCTGACCGCCGAGCCGCCCCTCGGCACCGACCTCGTTGGCCACACGCGTGACCTCGTCCGCGAAGGTCCGCAGCGTCTCGGTCATCTGGTTGATCGTGTCGGCGAGCTGCGCGACCTCACCGCGTGCCGAGACGGTGACCTTCTGCGACAGGTCACCGCTGGCGACCGCGGTCGTCACCTGCGCGATCCCGCGCACCTGGGCCGTCAGATTGCCGGCCATCAGGTTCACCGAATCGGTGAGGTCCTTCCACACACCCGCCACACCGGGCACCTGCGCCTGCCCGCCCAGCTCACCCTCGACGCCCACCTCACGCGCGACGCGGGTCACCTCGGAGGAGAAGGACGACAGCTGGTCCACCATCGTGTTGACGGTGTTCTTCAGTTCGAGCATCTCGCCGGCCACGTGAACCGTGACCTTGCGGGACAAGTCACCCTTCGCAACAGCCGTCGTGACGAGCGCGATGTCCCGCACCTGCGCCGTCAGCCGGTACGCCATCGTGTTGACGGAATCCGTCAGATCCTTCCAGGAACCGGACATACCGCGCACCTTGGCCTGCCCGCCCAGCTTGCCCTCGGTGCCCACCTCACTGGCCACACGCGTGACCTCGTCGGTGAACGTCGACAGCTGGTCGACCAGGTTGTTGACGGTCCGCCCGACCTTCAGGAACTCACCCCGCAGCGGATGCCCGGACCCGTCCGCCGCCTGCGTCCGCAGCTCCATACGCGGCGACAGATCGCCCTCCGCGACCGCGGAAAGCACCCGGCCGACTTCCGAGACAGGTCGTACGAGATCGTCGACCAGGGCGTTGGAAGCGTCGATGGCAGTCAGCCACGACCCCTCACAGGCGCCGATTTCCAGCCGTTCCGTGAGCTTTCCCTCACGGCCCACCATCCGCCGCACCCGCGACAACTCACCCGTCAGATGCAGATTCCGGTCGGCCACCTCGTTGTAAACAGCGGCGATCTCGGACAACACGCCGTCGCCGGACACCGTGAGCCGCTTCCGGAAGTTCCCGTCACGCATCGACACGAGAGCCGCCAGCAGTCGGTTCAGGGCAGCCGTGTCCACCGCGGTGGTCCCACCGCGCGGTTTGCGCTGGTTATTCAGGGACTGTCCGCCTTTCGCGCGCGTCTTAGTGCCCCGCGTCGCTGCGCCAGACTCCACTGTGTCCCTCCCGCAGGGGTCGACCGTTACTGCTGTGCTCCGGTACTACTGTTCGACGTACCAGTTAATGCTGTGCATTTCTGTCGGATAGACCAGGCCGCACCCCGGGCTGCTGCCCACACTGCGCGGACCACACTCAGCCTGCCCGGACCTTCACAAGAAGCTTGCCCAGTGTTTCACCCTGGCTGAACCAGGCCATAACAGTTCGGCAGCTTCGCACATCGTCCGCACACCCTCCGGACGGAAACACTGGTGACCGGCATCCGCATGGACGGGGAAGGTAAGTAACCTTGCATGCGGCTGTCCAGCCGCGCCGGTCCGTCCGGCCTTGGGCGGTGGCACGAGAACGAGCGGGCATCGGAGGGGCGGCCGCACAACATGACCACCGGACTGATCCCTGGGGGACATCCCCCGGACCGCCGGCCGACGGACGGCCTGCCGCATCAGCGGCACGAGCCGGTCGTCAGCGCAGCCCTGCACGTCGACAACCGGTCGAGGAGTTCTGTGATCACCGCGCGCGCGGCCGCCAGCTTCGAGCCCGTCGGGCGCTCGGTCGCGAGCGCCCGCTCCTTCGTCCGCGACACACTCCAGGGGTGGGGCTTCGCGGACATCGTCGACGACGCGGTGGTCCTCACCAGCGAACTGGTGACCAATGCCGTGGTGCACGCGGGCACCACGGCGGACGTGCTGTGTCTGCGCAGCGACGACGGCGTACGCATCGAGGTCGGCGACCGCTACCCCGAGCGCGAGGTCCCCCTCCAGGGCTCCCTCGCCACCATGGGCAGCCCCGACCGCGAGGGCGGCCGCGGCCTCCAGCTGTGCGCGGCCCTGGCCGACCGCTGGGGCGTCGAGTACACGCCCACACATAAACAGGTCTGGTTCCAGATCGCCCTCCCCGAACGCCCGGTGGGCACCCGCGCCGCCGGCCCCTCGCTCCCCGCGGACCTCCTCCCCCTCGCCGACGGCCGCGTCCGCGTCGCCGTCGTACAGATCGACCGTACGGCGGCCATCTCGGCCTGGAACGAGGACGCCGAGGAACTCTTCGGCTACCCGGCCGAGCAGGTGATCGGCAAACCCCTGACCGACCTCGCGGCCTGGCCCCACACCCCGGGCACCAGTACGGGCATCGCGGAGGCGCTCCAACTCTCCCGCTGGGAAGGCAGTTACGGCATAAGGGGCGCTAACGGCCGCGTCACCCCCGTGTACGCCTCCCACCTCCGCGTCCGCGACACGGACGGCGAGCCCTCCACGGTCTGTCTCCTGGTCCGCGACCACGAACGCGCGGTCCTCCAGACCCCGTTGCGCATCCCGGCCTCCGACACCTCGCCCTCCTCCGACGGCCAGAGCACCGACCCCTTCGAGGTGTTCATCGGCTCCCCGGCCCCGGACGACCTCGACGGCCTCCTCCAGCGCACGGTGGAACGCGCCCGCGACATGCTCGACGCCGACTCCGCCTTCCTGCTCCTGGCCACCGACGACGAAACGGAGTTGGAGGTCCGCGCCTCCACCGGCCTGCCCTCCGCCCGCCAGCGCTTCGCCCGCGTCCCCGTCGAGGCGGGCCCCGGCCGCTACGGCTCGGCCCGTATGCCGGCCGTCCACGAGGACCTCACGGCGGTCCCGGGCGCCGTCCCGCTCCTGAGCGGCACCGGCATGCGCTCGGTCGTCACGGTCCCCCTGAAGGTCGAGGGTCGCCTCACGGGCTCCCTCGGCGTCGCGGCCGAAGGCCCGGGCAGATACTCGAACGAAGAAGCCCTGCGCCTCCAATTCGCCGCGGACCGCATCGCGTTGGCCGTCGAGTCGGCCCGCCTCGGCGAACTGGAACGCCTGCGCCGAGGATCGCTCAGCTTCCTCGTCGAGGCCTCCGACCTCCTGGCCGGCACCCTGGACCGCGATCAGACCCTGGCCCTGATGGCCCAGATGACCGTCCCGACCCTGGCGACCTGGTGCGCGGTCTACACGATCGCCGACCAGGCCTCGGATCCCTACCTGTCGTACGTGCTGCACGAGGACGAGGAACTCATCGACGGCATCAAGTCGTTGCTCTCGAAGATCTCCCCACCCGACCCAGTACCGGCCCCGGGCGCCCGCGTCTGGTCGGCCCCCGCCGAGGCCGCCCACCAGGCGGCCCTGCGTACCTCCATGCGCAGCCTGGGCCTGGGCGAGCCCATCGGCCGCCTCAGCGCGGGCATCGGCCCGACCCTCGCCACCGCATCGGCCGTGGGCGGCGAGACGGTCGTCCTCCCCCTGGTGGCCCGCAACCGCGTCATCGGCATGCTCACTCTGGGCAAACCGACCGACGAACACTTCCGCCAGGAAATCCTGGAACTGGCCGAGGACTTGAGCCGAAGGGCAGCGCTGGCGTTGGACAACGCCCGCCTGTACTCCGAGCGCACGGCCATCAGCCAGTCCCTCCAGCGCAGCCTCCTGCCGCCCGAGCTCCCCGAGATCGACGGCGTCGAGGTCGAGGTCATCTACCGCGCGGCCGGCGAGGGCAACGAGGTCGGCGGCGACTTCTACGACGTCTTCCCCATCAGCGACGGCGCCTACGGCTTCGCCATCGGCGATGTCTGCGGTACGGGCCCGAACGCGGCGGCGGTGACAGGCCTGGCCCGCCACGCCCTGCGGCTGCTGGCCAGGGAGGGCCTGAGCGGCCCGGCCGTCCTGGAGCGCCTCAATTCCGCCATCCTCGACGAGGGAGCCCGCAGCCGCTTCCTGACGCTCCTCTACGGCGAGATGCGCCCCCAGGAGGACGGCAGCGCCGAACTGAAGGTGGTCTGCGCCGGCCACCCCCTCCCGCTCCGCCTCCGCCAGGACGGCACCGTCGAACCGGCCGCCGAGCCGCAGCCGCTCCTGGGCGTGATCGAGGATCTGGAACTGTACGAGCAGACGGTCACCCTGGACCCGGGCGACGTCCTGCTGTGCGTCACCGACGGCGTCACCGAACGCCGCGAGGGCGCCCGCATGCTGGGCGACGACGGCCTCACCGACGTCCTCACGACCTGCACGGGCCTGACCGCCGGCGCGGTCGCCGCCCGCATCATGCGCGCCGTGGAACGCTTCGCGTCGGACGCCCCGTCCGACGACATGGCGATCCTGGCCATGCGGGTCCCGGGCCTCCACAAGGACTGAGAAGCGTACGAAAAAGGCCCCGCCCAATTGGGCGGGGCCTTTCAGTTTGAGCCCCCTAACGGAATCGAACCGTTGACCTTCTCCTTACCATGGAGACGCTCTGCCGACTGAGCTAAGGGGGCCTGTCGCTTCGAGGTTTCCCTCGCGGCAACGGGATAGATCATACCCCGAACAGACTGGTGTTCCCAACCACGCCCACGAGGCACGAAGCCCGATCAGAAGGCTGCCTGAAGCAGCCCCCCGAGCGCGTTGCACGCGCCCACGACCCGCTGCATGTCCCGCTTGGTCAGGGACGCGTCCACGGGCAGCGCCAACGTCTCGTCCGCCGCCAACTCCGTCTCCCGCAGCGACACACAACGCCGGAACTCGGGCAGCCGGTGCACAGGCGTCTTCACCGGCACCCGGCACTCAACACCCTTGCCCCGCAAGGCACGAGCGAAGGCATCGCGATCGGGCCGCCCGTTACCGGGCACCCGCACGACGTACTGCTGATAGGTGTGCCCATCACCACCGTCGGGCTTACCCACACCCTTCAACTTCCCATCGAGGTAAGCCGCCCGCTCCCTGCGCTGAGCGACTTCGTCGTACGGCGCCTCGGACTCGCCCTGCTCCAGCACGAGCAGCCCATGACGCTGCCCCAGAGCGTGCAGGGCCGCGATGCCGGCCCGCCGCCCAAATCGATGTACGACGACCACGGCCGCGGTCCGCGCGGTCACGGCCGCCTCGACAGCGGACGCATTGAGGCAGTAGCTCACCGGATCTATGTCGGCGAACACCGGAAGCGCACCGGCCAGGACGACGGCCTCGGCGACCTCGACGTTTCCGAAGGCCGGCACCACGACCTCGTCACCGACTCCGACGCCGGCGGCCCTGAGCATTGCAGCAGTACCCATGCTTGGGATGGTGGTTGTGGAACGTGAACTTCAAGTGACGCAGAACAAAAAAGGGTTGGACCCCGAACCGAAGTTCAGGATCCAACCCTTTGAATAATTGTTCGGCGGTGTCCTACTCTCCCACAGGGTCCCCCCTGCAGTACCATCGGCGCTGTAAGGCTTAGCTTCCGGGTTCGGAATGTAACCGGGCGTTTCC
>NZ_JXTE01000499.1 GCF_000972385.1 Streptomyces sp. WM6386 | reverse complement strand
CGTCAGGGACGTACGCCTTCGGGCACAGGCGATCGATGTGTGAATGGGAAGTGCCGAATGCGAAAAGACGCGAGGAACGCCGGCGCTCAGGCCCGGCCGATCCGGAAACCCACCCCGTGGACGGTGATGATCCAGTCACGGGAGCCGAGCTTGGTGCGCAGGCTGCTCACATGCGGGTCGACGGTGCGCCGGGACCAGGAGTCGGCCCACACGTCGCGCAGCAGCTGCTCGCGGGTGACGACCGTCTCGGGCCGTGCGGCCAGCAGGTACAGCAGGTCGAACTCCTTGCGGGTCACCGCGATGGTGCGGCCGCCCAGACGGACCTCGCGCAGCGCCGCGTCGATGCGCAGCGCACCGATCGACAGCCCCCGGCGTTCGATGCGGGGCTGCACGCGGCGCATCACGGCCTCGATACGGGCCAGGAGTTCTCTGAGCCCACAGGGTT
>NZ_JXTE01000498.1 GCF_000972385.1 Streptomyces sp. WM6386 | reverse complement strand
GTGATAGCTGTTCATCGGTTCTGGCGTCAGCGTCGTGCCCTTCCTCTGGCAGAGAGGACGTCGACGCCGTGATGTGCAGCCTCACCGATTCTCGGACCAGGTCGGCCGGGAGGCTTTGAGGGGAGCCTGCATGTCCATCAGCGTGATGACGGGGGGAGCATGATCATTGCCTTCAGCTCAACTGCGAACTTTGCTACGAACCCGCCCTTGAGCGTCGGGCACTGGGGCAGTTCGGGTCCTCCACGATACGGACGACGAGCTCGACCGCTGGGCTGATGGCCTTCGGCTTCACGGATTCTGGACGACCCTCCGCACCTTCCGTCCCGCGGAAATCTGGGTCTATCAAGAACAGGTGTGATCACAGCCGCCGCGGAGCGGCCCGCGCAGATACGTTCCGCGGCCGTTGCCCAAGTTCCGTGCTGGAGCCGAGAACGGGCGGCGCCCGGAG
>NZ_JXTE01000497.1 GCF_000972385.1 Streptomyces sp. WM6386 | reverse complement strand
CTGCTGCGCCGCTGGGCGGGACGGCTGTGCTGGCCCGCGCTCGCACTGCTGGGGCTGATCGCCTGGCAGATCCCGATCACCGGAGCGAGCGGATGGAATCCGTTCTGGTACACGGTCGGTTTCCTGGCCACCGCCGTGGTGTCGGCCACGGTCGTGGCCGCGCTTGATCTGTGCCCGCGGTCATGGCCCTCCCGTCTGCTGTCCGCGTCCGCGCCGGCCTGGGTCGGACGCAACCTCAGCTACGGGATGTACCTCTGGCACTACCCCGTCATCCGGCTGCTCTCCGACCTCGGCGTGCACGGCGACCGGCTGATTCCCGCCGGCCTCGCGGCGACGGTCGTGGCGGCCCTCGTCTCGTACGTCCTCGTCGAACGCCCCTTGCTGCGGCGCGACCCCCTCCGCGTGCGTCAACTGGAGCCAGCAGTCACCGCGGAGCGTTCTTCCGCCT
>NZ_JXTE01000496.1 GCF_000972385.1 Streptomyces sp. WM6386 | reverse complement strand
CACTTGCATCCGGCGCGCAAGCACGTCGAGATCGTCGATGGCGAGGAGATCAAGCTGGGGGCGTTCCTGGACAACACCCGGCGCCGGGCCGCGAAGCTGAGCCCTGAGCGCCGCGAGGCCCTCAACGTGTTGGGGATGCGCTGGTAGAGAGCACGGCCGCGGACGTCACATCACGCATGCTGCGGAGCGACAGTCCAGGAATGTCCTGTCGGGTTCGGGGCAGGCGCGACACGCAAGGCCCTTGCGGGGCCTCCGGGCACCATCGCCGATGAGGGATCTTCCACTCCCCGGGTGCCTGTCGAGGGAGTGCGCCTGCGGGCGGTGGGGACCCCGCCCGCAGGCGCATGCATCCCTCACCCACGAGACCTGGCGCCCGGTCGGCGTGCCGGAGCTCGCGCGGCGCCCCCTGATCCTTCTGCATGTCTTTGGGGGAGCCAAAGTCGTTGAT
>NZ_JXTE01000495.1 GCF_000972385.1 Streptomyces sp. WM6386 | reverse complement strand
CCCCTTGGCAATGCCCACCCGCTCGGCGATCTGCGTGATCGTCGCGGGCTCGAAGCGGAGCGCGGCCATGATCCGGTGGCGGGTGAGATTGGAGACGGCGCGCAGCTGGTCGTCCGTGGTGACGTGAAACGTCTCAGGAAGGTCATCGGTAGGCATGCGAGCAATGGTCAACGATTCTTGACCATTGCGCAAGGGGATTCCACGGGCCTTCCGGGATCTGCTGTCCGGCGCGCGAGACCTTCCGCCGAAGCACCCCGACTCCGTTGCCGATCCGGGGCCATGACGGAGATCGAAGCCCTCGGCGGCCATCCGCTCGTCCCGGTCGCCGAGACGCGGACGCGCGCCAGAAGAGCGGGCCATCCGCTCTGCTTTGCCTCTCCTCCACCCGGCCCGAGCCGGACGTTCGTGTCCGGCCCCGTGGAGGCAGGTACCGGACGCCCCCATGCACC
>NZ_JXTE01000494.1 GCF_000972385.1 Streptomyces sp. WM6386 | reverse complement strand
CGGTGGGACACCATCCGCGCCCCGCGCAGCGCCGCGTCCCGGGCCATCGAGGCGGGCAGTACCGAGGCGCCGACGCCGGCGAGGACCAGCGGCACGATCATCGCGCGGTGCGCGGTCTCCACCGCGATCCGCGGTGCGACGCCCAGAGCGGTGCACACGTCGTCCACCGCCGCTCGGGTCTCGGTGCCCGGCGGGGTCACGATCAGATCCAGCGCGGCCAGTTCACGCGAGGTGATGGTGTCGCCCGGCGGATGCGGATGGTCCGCGGGCAGCACGACATGCATCTCCTGCTCCGGCAGATCGATCCCGAGCAGGTCAGCCGTGGTCACCGAGGCGTCCACCAGGCCGAGATAGAGCGCGGGCCCGGCTGCGTACCCGTCGATCGCGGGCAGCATCCGGGAGCCGTTCGCCGCCCGCAGGGCCTCGTCCCAGCGGCCCAGCGTGTAGAG
>NZ_JXTE01000493.1 GCF_000972385.1 Streptomyces sp. WM6386 | reverse complement strand
ACTTGGGATCTACAACCTCCGGTTTCTGATCCGGAAGGCGTTTCCCGACCACTGGACGTTCATGTTCGGTGAGATCGCTCTCTACAGCTTCATCATCCTGATCCTCACCGGTATCTGGCTCACGATGTTCTTCGACCCGAGCATGTCGGAGACCGCCTACCACGGGTCGCACGTGCCGCTTCAGGGCATCACGATGTCCCGGGCCTACGAGTCCACCCTGCGCATCAGCTTCGACGTGCGCGGCGGTCTGTTCATCCGGCAGCTGCACCACTGGTCGGCCCTGGTCATGATCGCCACGCTCTGCATCCACATGCTGCGGCACTTCCTCACCGGATCGTTCCGCAGGCCGCGTGAGATCAACTGGCTGATCGGCTTCGTGCTTCTGGTCGTGGTCACCCTGGAGGGCTTCATCGGGTACTCACTCCCCGACGACCTGCTCTCCGGCACCGG
>NZ_JXTE01000492.1 GCF_000972385.1 Streptomyces sp. WM6386 | reverse complement strand
GGGTGGTTCAGGGCGCCGCCACGCTGACGGTACGGCTCCGGATCGTCGGCCGATGCCGGGCTGGCGCAGCATCAGAGGGCGGGTGGCGGTGGTCATCACGGTCCCCGTCTGCCTGCTGCTGGCGGTGGCCGGTCTCGCTGTGGACGGCCGCGCCGTGGCTCTCGGCGACGCACGGACGACCCGTGCCGAGGTCGGCCTCAGCCTGCGCGTCCAGGCGCTGGTGCACCAGCTGCAACGTGAACGCGGCCTGACCAACGGCCTGTTGGGCGGTGAGGAGGAGTTCCGCACATCACTCGCCGCTACCCGCAAGCGCGTTGACACCGCACTGCGCGGAATGCGCCCCGAAAGCGCGGTCGAGGATGTCATCCAGCGGCACCTGCGGCGCCTTGCCGAAGTTCGCGCCGCTGCCGACGGGGGCACCGCCGACCCGGCCGCGGCGCTCGGCGAAGT
>NZ_JXTE01000491.1 GCF_000972385.1 Streptomyces sp. WM6386 | reverse complement strand
CAGCGGTGATGGTCCTCAGCAACGGTGGCCGACGGCTGCTCGGAGTCGGTCCCCAGACGATGGTCCTGTGGGACCTGGCTGACGGCGGGAGGCGCTTCTCGACCCCCATCAGTGCCTCGGCCCGGGTGAAGTTCAATCCCGTCCTCCCGGAGATCGCGATCGCCTCCGGCGGCGGTGTAAAGGTCGTGAACTCCCTGCTTGGCACCACCGTGTGGGAGCAGGCGACAGCCCCACTGACCGGCCTCGCGTTCTCACGCGACGGACAACGGCTCGCACTCGGCGGACCTAGCGGCCAGACCTCCGGCTTCCTCCACATCCACAGCATGGCCCCGACGAGCGTGTCGAACCGGACCTTCGAAGGTCCGGTGAAGGAGATCGCCCTCACCTCGGCTTCCGGGCCGCTGGCCGTCGCGGCTGGCCATGAACCCGAAGCAAAGGCCGCTTTGTTCCG
>NZ_JXTE01000490.1 GCF_000972385.1 Streptomyces sp. WM6386 | reverse complement strand
GCGAAGCCCAGCTCCCGGGGCAGGAGTTGCCAGGCTATGTCGTTGTAGAGGACGTACAGGATGCCTTGCAGGCAGAGTCTGTCTGCCACCGGCCGTGGCCCTGGCGATCGCTCGGGCCAGGGCGGCAGCAGCGGTTCGATCAGCGCCCACAAGTCGTCATCCACGATCCACGGCCGAGTACTCACAGCATCACGAACGGCCGATTCGCCAGACCGGTCACGCCCCACCAGGGCATCTCAACAAGATCGTGTTACGAGCTTTAAGGACGGGCAACTGTCCTCAACTCGCTAAAGAACAGGACCACTCGATCTGTTACACCCAGCTCTCGATTGCAAGACATCCTTTAGCTGCATCAACTAAACGCACACGGTGGCGAAACTAGCCCAACGGGGTGAGACTATTTAGGAGAGCCTGGCTAGCTGGCGAAGGCCGCAAGTCGTCCCATCATGAAC
>NZ_JXTE01000049.1 GCF_000972385.1 Streptomyces sp. WM6386 | reverse complement strand
GCGTGGGGGTGGCCGACGGCGATGGGGGTGGCGAAGTGACGGCCGGCGGGACGATCGCCTCGGGCGGCTGCACGACCTGGGCCGAGGACTGCTCGGCCGCGGCTCCCGGGACACCCTTGACGGTGCCGTCGGGGTCGAGGAAGGCGGGGTCGCCGCCGGGGACCATGCCCAGCTCACGGGCGCGGCGCTGGAGGGCGTCCGGGGCGGAGTAGGAGTCGATGTCCCGCTGGAGGGCCTGCTCCTGGTCGGTGAGGCTCTTGGTCTCCTTCTGGAGGTCGTCGAGTTTGAACGACCCTTCGGAGAGCGCGGAGTTCAGCACGAGGAGCCCGATGAGACCGCCGCCGAGGAGCAGGACGACGAGGAGTACGAACGGGGTGCGGGCGGCCTGTCCTCGGCCCCCCGTGGTCGGGAAGAGCCGTGCCAGACGAGCGGCCCGGCCCTTGAGTTCAGGTTTCCTGCTCACTGCACCTCCAGTGAGTCCGGTTTCCCCACTCGCTCACGCGCCCCAGCCCCCTCGTGTCCGTCATTCCAGCGCCTCCCTGATGCGCTCGGCGCCACGCAACCGCGCGGGAGCCGCTCGCCGGTTCTCGGCGACCTCTTCCTCCGTGGGAAGTTCGGCACCGCGCGTGAGCAGCTTGAGCCGCGGCTGGTACTGCTCGGGGACGACCGGCAGTCCGGGGGGCGCGGTGGTGGCGGCACCGGCCGCGAACACCTGCTTGACCAGGCGGTCCTCGAGCGAGTGGTACGACAGGACGGCGATCCGCCCGCCGACCGCGATGCTCTGAACGGCGGCCGGGATCGCCCGCTCCAGGACGGCCAGTTCACCGTTGACCTCGATGCGCAGTGCCTGGAAGGTGCGCTTGGCCGGGTTGCCGCCGGTGCGCTTGGCGGCCTGCGGCAGGGAGTCCCGGATCAGCTCGACGAGCCGCGCGCTGTGGGAGAACGGCTCCTTGTCGCGCTCGCGCACGATCGCGGACACGATCCGCTTGGCCTGCTTCTCCTCGCCGTACGCCCGCAGGATCCGCACGAGTTCGCCGGCCGGGTAGGTGTTGAGGACCTCGGCGGCGCTTACGCCGGTCGTCTGGTCCATGCGCATGTCGAGCGGGGCGTCCTGGGCGTAGGCGAAGCCGCGGTCGGCCTCGTCGAGCTGCATGGAGGAGACGCCGAGGTCGAAGAGGACGCCCTGCACGCGCGGGAGGCCGAGCCGGTCCAGTACCTCGGGCAGCTCGTCGTAGACCGCGTGGACGAGGGTGGCGCGCTCCCCGTACGGCGCGAGGCGCTCGCCGGACAGGCGCAGGGCCTCCTTGTCGCGGTCGAGGGCGACGAGCCGGGCCTCGGGGAACTGCTGGAGGAGAGCCTCGCTGTGGCCGCCGAGGCCGAGCGTGCAGTCGACGACGACCGCTCCGGGGGCCCGGAGGGCGGGGGCCAACATGTCCAGGCACCGCTGGAGCATCACCGGGACGTGTCGACTCTGGCTCAAGGGGCCCTCTCAGATCCGGCGAGGCGGTACGCACCGCCGGGTCCCCGCCCGCTCTGAAGGGGAGGCCTGCCGGCGCCGAAAGCGTCAGCCGGCCGGGAGCGGGAGGAGGCCGAGCCGTACGTGCGCGCCGCGCACGTGGGGAGATCCGGCGACCTGGCCGGTTTCTCCTGGGGAATTCAGTCCAGCAGGGAGACCTCGCCTCCCGCTTCGCGTCACTTTAGTCCACGGTGACTCGCGGTCAATCAACCGGCCTGCGCGTCGCGGCCCGGCTCCGGGACGGAGCGACGGACCCCGGAAAACACCCGCTCGGACGCATACCGCCCACTGTGGGTTACCTCACACGAAGGACGTGATGACGCTCTTTTTCCCATCTCACGACAGGACCGGGACGGCTGTGACCAGTACCGTCGTGGCTATGACGACTTCTGCATCCGGCGCCACCGCAACCGAAGGCGCCATACCGGGCGACACCGTCACCGACCGTCTCATCGAGGCGAACGAGCGGTACGCCTCCGCCTTCACCGACCCCGGCATGGACGCCCGTCCCGTCCTGCACGTGGCCGTGGTGGCCTGCATGGACGCCCGTCTCGACCTGCACAAGGCGCTCGGCCTGGAGCTCGGCGACTGCCACACCATTCGCAACGCGGGCGGCGTGGTCACCGATGACGTGATCCGCTCGCTCACCATCAGCCAGCGCAAGCTCGGCACCCGCAGCGTTGTCCTCATCCACCACACCGGCTGCGGTCTGGAAGCGATCACCGAGGACTTCCGCACCGACCTGGAGATGGAGGTCGGCCAGCGCCCGGCCTGGGCGGTGGAGTCCTTCCGGGACGTCGACCAGGACGTACGGCAGTCCATGCAGCGGGTGCGCACCTCGCCGTTCCTGTTGCACACCGACGACGTCCGTGGCTTCGTGTTCGACGTGAAGACGGGCCTGCTGCGCGAGATCGACCCCTCCTGACCCACCACCGAAGCTGTCGTTCTCCTGTTGATTTCCGGTTCAGGGGTGCCCAAAAGGTCGCAAGCCCCGACATATCGCGGGCAGTTGTCCACAGGCGAGTGACACGAATCGGTAACGGCAGCAAGAATGCGTGGATGGACGTCGCGCGGAACCTTTTCCGGGCGGTGTCCGTGATTCGGGGTGGGCCGGTCCGCAACGCAGAGCGTCGGCCCGGAGAAAGAACGGGCCGAGGAGGGCCGGGTGACGACCTATGACGATCGAGCGAGCCTCACAGATCTGACTGCCACTGTGGAGCGTGTCCGCAGTTCGGTAGAGGGTGTGATCGAGGGCAAGCCCGAGGTCGTACGGCTTTCGCTGACCGTACTGCTCGCCGAGGGGCATCTTCTGATCGAGGATGTACCGGGCGTCGGCAAGACCATGCTCGCGAAGGCACTGGCGCGGTCCATCGACTGCTCGGTGCGGCGTATTCAGTTCACGCCCGACCTGCTGCCCTCGGACATCACGGGTGTGTCCATCTGGGATCAGCAGCGCCGGGACTTCGAGTTCAAGCCGGGGGCGATCTTCGCGCAGATCGTGATCGGCGACGAGATCAACCGCGCCTCGCCGAAGACCCAGTCCGCGCTCCTGGAGTCCATGGAGGAGCGGCAGGTGACCATCGACGGGCAGACGTACGAGCTGCCGAGCCCGTTCATGGTGGTGGCCACACAGAACCCGGTCGAGATGGAGGGCACCTATCCGCTGCCGGAGGCCCAGCGCGACCGCTTCATGGCGCGCGTCTCCATCGGCTACCCCAGCGCGGAGGCCGAGCTGCAGATGCTCGACATCCATGGCGGAGTGAGCCCTCTGGACGACCTCCAGCCGGTGGCGCACGCGCACGACATCGTGAAGCTGGTCGACGCCGTCCGCGGCGTCCACGTCGCCGACGCGGTCCGGCGGTACGCGGTGGAGCTGGTCGCCGCCACGCGCACCCACCCCGACCTCAGACTCGGCGCCTCCCCGCGCGCGACGCTGCATCTGCTGCGCGCGGCGAAGGCGTCCGCCGCCCTGAGCGGCCGGGAGTACGCGCTGCCGGACGACATCCAGGCGCTCGCCGTGGCCGTCCTGGCCCATCGGCTGCTGCCCACCGCCCAGGCCCAGCTCAACCGGCGTACGGCGGAGCAGGTGGTGCAGGAGATCCTGCAGCGCACTCCGGTGCCCCAGCAGCAGGGCGGCACCGGGCTCGGGCACGGCACGCAGGCGTACGGCCAGCAGCCGCCGCGGAGGCTGTGATGACCACCGCCGCCGGTCCGGCCCACAGCGAGGCCGACCGGGGCGACAAGGGTGGGGTGCGCACCGCGCTGGCCGGTCTGACGACCCGCGGCCGCTCGTTCCTGGCCGCCGGGATCGCAGCCGCCATCTGCGCGTACGTCCTGGGGCAGAGCGATCTGCTCCGGGTCGGCCTGCTCCTCGCGCTGCTGCCGCTGGTCTGCGCGACCGTGCTCTACCGCACCCGCTACCGGGTGGCCGGCAGCCGCCGGCTCTCCCCCGCGCGCGTGCCCTCCGGCAGCGAGGCCCGTGTCCATCTGCGGATGGACAACGTCTCGCGGCTGCCCACCGGTCTGCTGATGCTCCAGGACCGGGTGCCGTACGTCCTTGGCCCGCGTCCCCGCTTCGTGCTGGACCGGGTGGAGGCGGGCGGCCGCCGCGAGGTGTCCTACCGCGTCCGCTCCGACCTGCGCGGCCGCTATCCGCTGGGCCCGCTCCAGCTGCGTCTGACCGACCCGTTCGGCATGTGCGAGCTGACCCGGTCCTTCTCGTCGTACGACACCCTGACGGTGATCCCACGCGTGGAGCCGCTGCCGCCGGTGCGCTTCGCCGGAGAGGCGAAGGGGTACGGCGACGGGCGGAACCGCTCGCTCGCCCTGGCCGGCGAGGACGACGTCATCCCGCGCGGTTATCGCTACGGCGACGATCTGCGGCGGGTGCACTGGCGTTCCACCGCGCGCTACGGCGAGCTGATGGTGCGCCGCGAGGAGCAGCCGCAGCGCGCCCGCTGCACGGTGCTGCTGGACACCCGGGGCCTCGCCTTCCGCGGCGCGGGCCCCGACTCACCCTTCGAGTGGGCCGTGTCGGGCGCGGCGTCGGCGCTGGTGCACATGCTCGAACGAGGCTTCTCCGTACGACTGTTGACGGACACCGGCAGTTCGGTGCCCGGCGAGGGCGCGGACGGCTTCGCGGGCGCGAGCCAGGAGTCGGCGGACGCGGCCGGGCTGATGATGGACACCCTCGCGGTGATCGACCACTCCGACGGCACGGGTCTGTCCCGGGCGTACGACTTGCTGCGCGGGGGCAACGAGGGACTGCTGATCGCCTTCTTCGGCGACCTCGACGAGGAGCAGGCCGCGGTGGCCGCCAAGATGCGTCAGCGCAGTGGCGGCGCGGTCGCCTTCGTACTGGACAACGGCGGCTGGGGGCGGGAACCGACCGATGTGGCCGGCCCGTTGGACAGGAGCGGGGAGCGGTTGCGGATGCTGCGTGAGGCGGGCTGGACGGCGCTGAGCGTGCCGCGGGGCGCCTCCTTGAGCGAGTTGTGGCGCCAGGCGGACCGCGAGCGCACCGGCATCGGTGCGACGAGCGGGCCGGGCAGTGAGGGGGCACGCGCATGAGCGGGCGGGCACGACTGGCGCTGTGTGCCTGGGCGGCCACCCTGATGGCGTCCTGCGCCCTGCTGCCCCTGGTCGAACCGGCCTCGTGGATCCTGCAGGCGGCCTTTCTGCTCGGTGTCCAGTCGCTGGTGGGCGCGGCGACCCGGCGGGTGCCGCTGGCCCGGCCGCTGACCGTGGCCGCGCAGGCCCTGGTCACGCTGATGATGCTGACCCTGGTCTTCACCCGCGAGCAGGCGGTCGCCGGGCTGGTTCCGGGTCCGGAGGCGTTCCAGCGGTTCGCCGATCTGCTCCAGCAGGGCGGCGACGACATCGCGCGGTACGCGATCCCGGCACCGCTGGAGTCCGACGGCATCCGGCTGATGATCCTCGGTGGTGTGCTGGTCATCGGCCTCGCGGTGGACACCCTCGCGGTGACCTTCCGCAGCGCGGCTCCGGCCGGGCTGCCGCTGCTGGCGCTGTACTCCGTCGCCGCGGGGCTGTCCGACGGCGGCGCCGACTGGCTGTGGTTCCTGGTCGCGGCGGCCGGCTATCTGATGCTGCTGCTGGCCGAGGGACGCGACCGGCTCTCCCAGTGGGGCCGGGTCTTCGGCGGGGCACCGCGCACCCCGGGCGGGGAGCCCGGCGTGGTGGCGCCGGTCCGCACCGGGCGGCGCATCGGCGCGGTCGCGCTGGGGCTCGCCCTGGTGGTGCCGGTCGCGTTGCCCGCGATGGACGGCGGCCTCCTGGACGGCACCGGGGCGGGTGTGGGCGGCGGCAGCGGGAGCGGTGGCACCATCTCCGCGGTGAACCCGCTGGTGTCCCTGCGCGACAACCTCAACGTGGACGAGGACCGCCAGGTCCTGTCCCTGCGCACCGAGCCCGAGGACCAGGGCAGCCTCTATCTGCGGATCGTCTCGCTGGACGACTTCGACGGCCGGACCTGGAAGTCGTCCGAGCGCAAGATCGTGAAGGTGCCGGACGAGTTCCCCACCCCGGTCGGTCTCGGCGCCGACATCCGGCGCTCCGAGATCACGACCCGGGTGACGGCCGCCAAGGACTACCGGCAGGACTGGCTCCCGATGCCGTACCCGCCGAGCGGTGTGCAGGTCGACGGGGACTGGCGCTACGAACCCGAGGGCATGACGCTCGTCGGCGACCACGACCAGAACACCGGCGGGTCGACGTACGAGGTCAAGAGCCTCGTCGTGCAGCCGACGGCGGAGCAGCTGTCGGCCGCCCCGGCGCCGCCCGGGGACATCAGGCGCGAATACACCGAGGTGCCCGACTCGCTTCCGGCGGTCGTGGCCACCACGGCTCGTGAGGTCACCCAGGGCTCCGCGAACCACTACGAGCAGGCGGTCAAGCTCCAGGAGTACTTCTCCCTGACCGGCGGTTTCCAGTACGACACCCAGGTGCAGGTCGGCTCCGGCTCCCAGGCGATCGCCCGGTTCCTGAAGGACAAGCAGGGCTTCTGCGTCCACTTCTCCTACGCCATGGCGGCGATGGCCCGCACCCTGGGCATCCCGGCCCGGATCGCGGTGGGCTTCGCGCCGGGTACTCCGCAGGCCGACGGCGCGGTGTCGGTGGGGCTGCGGGACGCCCACGCCTGGCCCGAGCTGTACTTCGAGGGCGTGGGCTGGACCCGCTTCGAGCCGACTCCGACCCGGGGCACCCAGCCCGAGTACACGCAGACGGACAGCCCGAACAGCAACCTGCCCGACCCGGGTGTCCCGTCCCGGTCGGCGAACGCCGCGCCTTCCACCGCCCCCTCGGCGAGCGAGAGCTGCACGGCGGAGCAGAAGAAGCTGGAGGCGTGCCCGAGCGAGTCCGCCGCGGCCCTGCCGGTCACGGACGGTGGTGGTCCGAAGTGGACCGTCGTGCTCGCATGGGTTCTCGGCGGGCTCGCCGCGCTGGCGATCCCACTGGCGCCGATGGTGTGGCGCCGCCGCACCCGGGCGGTGCGGCTGGGGGCGCACGGCCGCAGCGAGGCGGACGCGGCGCTGCACACCCTGGCGGTCTGGCTGGAACTGACCGATACGGCGTGGGACTTCGGGATCCTGCCGGACGATTCGCAGACCCCGCGCAAGGCGGCGGCGCGGATCGTGAGACTGGGGCACCTCGAACCGACGGCCGCGACCGCGGTGCACCGGGTGGCGGACGCGGTGGAGCAGGTTCTCTACGCGCCGCGGCCGCGCCCGACGGCGGGGCTCGCGGAGGACGTCCGGCGGGCGATCGCCGGACTGGCCGTCCCGGTGACCCGGCGTACGACGCTGCGGGCGATCTTCGCCCCGCGTTCAACCGTACGAGTGGTGTGGGCGGCCTCGGAGTGGTGGGCCGGTGTGACGGCCCGTGCGGCGGCGGCCAGGCCGACGCTGCGCAAGCAGCCGTCGGGCCAGGAGGGCTGAGCCCTCGGAGCAACGGCTGAGGCCCCGACCCGTGTGAGCGGGTCGGGGCCTCAGCCGTTGGATCGGGCGTGATCGGGCGATCGCCGAAGGGACGATCGGCGTCGCCAAAAGGGCGTGCGTGAGGGGGGACCGCCCGCCGGGAGGTCCCCCCTCACGCATCAGCTATTGGTCGAGCTATTGGCCGCCCTGCTCGTCGCGGCGCTTCTGCCAGCGCTGCTCGATACGGTCCATCATGGAGCGCTTCTGCCTGGCCTGACGGCGCGCATGCGGGGCACCGGCCGCGGGCTGTTCACCCGGCTTGGGGGCCTTGCGCCAGCCGGTCACGGCGAGTACCGCACAGCCCAGCATGACGAGGAAGCCCACCACGCTGAGCCAGACCTGCTTGGCGACCATTCCTGCCATGAGGAGCGCGATACCCACGAGGAAGCCCGCGACCGCCTGGTAGACCCGTCGCCGGGTGTACGTGCGCAGCCCGCTTCCCTCAAGCGCTGTCGCGAACTTGGGATCTTCGGCGTACAGCGCTCGCTCCATCTGCTCGAGCATTCGCTGCTCGTGCTCCGAGAGCGGCACGGAATCCTCCTCATCGTGCAGTCGCCGGGGCGACCCGGGGGGTCCCTTCAGGATAGGCAGGGAATCGCCCCCGTGAAACCCGCCCCTCTACGCCAATTGGCCAACCGGGATTCCGCCATGCACGTCCCGGCCCGCTAGATCTTGCATTCCCCAGCGGCCGACCCGTCATGCCGGACGGTCTCCCTCGATCATACGGCGCTGGACGCCCGATCGGGGGGCCTGTGGCGTACTCCATCTGCACCCAAGTCCCTGATCAGCGCTGCACCAGGAGAGCTGCCTCAGGCCTCGACGGTCCCTCGCGTCTCACCGAGCACGTGAAGCTGTGTGGCCACGGAGTGGAAGGCGGGGAGTTCGGCCGCCGCCTCCTCCAGCTTGAGTAGGGCCTCCAGGGCTCCGGGTTCGGTGTCGACCAGCACGCCGGGGACCAGGTCCGCGAAGACCCGCACTCCGTGCACGGCACCGACCTCGAGGCCCGCGCCCTCGACCAGTTCGGTGAGCTGCTCGGCGGTGAAGCGCCGCGGCACGGGGTCGCCGGTGCCCCAGCGTCCGTCCGGGTCCTCGAGCGCCTGCTTGGCCTCCTTGAAGTGGCCGGCGAGGGCGCGGGCGAGCACGGCGCCGCCGAGGCCGGCCGCGAGCAGGCTGAGGACGCCCTCGGAGCGCAGGGCGGCCACCACGTTGCGGATGCCCTCGGCTGCGTCGTCCACGTACTCCAGGACGCCGTGGCACAGCACCGCGTCGTAGGCGCCGCGCTCGACCACGTCGAAGAGCCCGTGGGCGTCGCCCTGGACACCGCGCACCCGGTCCGCGACGCCGGCCTCGGCGGCGCGGCGCTCCAGGGCGAACAGCGCGTTGGGGCTGGGGTCGACGACGGTGACCCGGTGGCCGAGACGGGCGACGGGCACGGCGAAGTTGCCGCTGCCGCCGCCGGTGTCGAGGACGTCCAGGGCATCCCGGCCCGTGGCCTTGACCCGCCGTTCGAGGGCGTCCTGGAGGACCTCCCAGACCACGGCGGTACGGAGAGAGGCGCGGGGTCGCAGCGGGTCCGACACGGCAGTTGACTCCTCGGCGCGGCACCGCCTCTTGCGCGGCGGAGCGATCGGTCTGCCCTCCCGGCCCGGGGTACCGGAGAAGGAGGGCTTCAGGCGCCCTCCACCCTATTGCCTCCGTCACCTCGCCCGACCACCGTGGCATCCGGGCGGCAGAGCCCGTGCCGTGCCTCAGGGATCAGCCCGCGTCCGGCATGTCCCGGCCCGTGTCGTGGTCGTCGGGCTCCGGCCGGTCCGTGTCCTGGCGGGGCTGGGGCAGGACCGGCTGGAGGACCAGCATCCGTTCGACGAGGCGCAGGAACATCGCCACGTCGCGTATGAGGTCGTCGGCGTCCCGGCGGCTGGCCGCACCCTGGATGCCGGCCTCGGCCCGGGCGCGGCGCCGGGCGCCGGCGGCGAAGAGCGCGCTCCACTCGGTGAGCTCGGGGGCTATTTCGGGGAGCACTTCCCAGGCGCTCCGGATCTTGGCCCGGCGTCGGGGCGAGGGCTCCGGACGTCCGAGCGCGGCGAGCACGGCGGCGGCGGTGCGCAGGGCGGCGAGGTGGGCCGTCGCATAGCGCTCGTTGGGTGTCTCCAGGACGGCGGCCTCGTCGAGTCCGGCACGGGCCTGGGCGAGCAGGTCGAGGGCGGCGGGCGGGGCCGTGGTCCGGCGGAGCACGGGGTGTACGTCACTCGCCGGTCCGGTCAGTGAGGGGGCAGGGCCGGTGGCGCGGCGCCGGCGGGCGGCTGCTGCGTGGTAGGTGGCCATGACGAACCTCCTGTCGTCTGTGTGACGGCACGTCCCGATACGGGATGCCGTATGTGCCCATCGTGAGGTATGCCACTGACAATCCGTTCTGACCTGGGCTTTTGCTTCGATCGAAGGTTCGGGTTAGTTTTTGCACTGACCAGTCAGTTCAAAAACTCCGGCAGTTCTGGACATCAGGGGGTGGGCTGTGTGGGCGGAGTAGCCGTCACAGCCGAGGGATTCGGGCTCAAGGGGCCGCGCGGCTGGGCCTTCCGCGGGATCGGCCTCGACACGGAGCCCGGTGCGCTGATCGCCGTCGAGGGGGCGTCGGGGTCTGGCCGTACGTGTCTGCTGCTCGCGCTCACCGGGCGGATGAAGGCGTCCGAGGGGACGGCGGCCGTGGGCGGGGCCCGGCTGCCGAAGCAGCTCGCGGCGGTGCGGCGCATGAGCGCCATCGCCAACGTCGCCGGTGTCACCGACCTCGACCCGGCCCTGACCGTCGGGGAGCATCTGCGCGAACGGGCGCTGTTGCAGCACCGGTTCGGCGACTCCCTGCGCGGGCTGCTGCGGCCGCGTGCGGAGCGCACGAACGAGGCGAAGCTGCGGATCGACACCGCCCTGAGCCTCGCCGGTCTCGACCGGGAGGCCCTGCCCAAGGGCTCCCGGACCGCCGTACGCGATCTGGAGCGGCTGGAGGCGCTGCGGCTGTCCGTCGCGCTCGCCCTGATCGGGCGGCCGCGGCTGCTCGGCGTCGACGACACCGATCTGAAGCTGTCCGACGCGGACCGGGCCGAGGTCTGGGCGCTGTTGACGTCGATCGCCGAGACGGGGACCACGGTCGTGGCGGTGTGCAGCGAGGCCCCCGAGGAGGCCGTGAAGGTGTCCACCCGAAGCACCCCTCAGGGCTCGGCTCAGAAGAATCAGAAGAAGGAGGACGCCGATGCGCTCGCCGCGACTGGCCGCGCTTGAGCTCCGGCGCTTCGGACGGGGGAAGCTGCCGCGGGCCGCGCTGGTCGCGCTGCTGGTGCTGCCCCTGCTGTACGGCGCCCTGTATCTGTGGTCGTTCTGGGATCCGTACGGCCGACTGGACCGCATCCCCGTGGCGCTCGTGAACGACGACAGGGGGGCGACCGCCGACGGGAAGAAGCTCGCGGCGGGCGACGACATCACCCGGGGCCTGCACGACAGCGACGTCTTCGAGTGGCACGAGGTGAGCGCCGCCGAGGCACGCGCGGGCGTGGAGGACGGCACGTACTACCTGTCGCTGACCGTGCCGACCGACTTCAGCGCGCGGATCGCGTCCAGCGCGGGCGACTCCCCCGCGACGGGCGCACTCCAGGTGCGGACCAACGACGCGAACAACTACATCGTCGGGCAGATCTCGCGCACGGTCTTCAGCGAGGTACGCCAGGCCGCGTCCACGAAGGCGTCGCGGTCCTTCCTGGACCGGATCTTCATCTCGTTCTCCGACATCCACGGCGCGACGGTCAAGGCCGCCAAGGGGGCCGACAAGCTTGAAGGCGGGCTCGGAAAGGCCGAGAAGGGATCCAAGGACCTCGCCGACGGGCTGAAGGACGCCAAGAGCGGCAGCGGCGATCTGGCCAAGGGGCTGAAGAAGCTCGACAAGGGCGCGGGCGGCCTGGAGGACGGCTCGCAGCAGGTCGCGGAGGGCACCCAGACGCTCGCCGACAAGGTCAACGGGGTCGCGGCGAAGGTGGGCCCCTTCCTGGAGGACAACGAGAAGACGATCGGTGACACCGCCCAGCTCGTCGCTGACTCCAGCAAGGCGATCCGCAAGCACCTGGACACCCTGGTGACGACGGCCCCCGTCGCCGCCAAGGGCGCCCGCACGGCCTATGACACGCTGGACGAGATCCATCGGACGCGCTGCGAGAAGGCCGTACTGCCCGACGCGGCCTGCGCCGACCTGGAGAAGGCCAAGGACGCGGCCGCCGACGTGTCGACCATCGCCGACGACCTCAACACCCTCGTGGGCGACCAGGGCGGCGACCTGAAGAAACTCGACAAGAACCTGGCCACCCTGCAGAAGCAGGCCCAGGCACTCGCCGACCGGGCGCCGCACCTCTCCGAGGACCTCGACGACGCCGTCTCCAAGGTCAACGAGTTGAACGAGGGCGCGGGAAAGGTCGCCGAGGGCGCCAAGAAGCTGCACACGGGGCTCGGTACGGCCAGGACCGGCGCCGGTGACCTGGACCAGGGGGTCGGCAAGCTCAAGACCGGCGCCGCCGATCTGAACGGCGGCATGTACAAGCTGGTCGACGGCTCCGGGAAGCTCTCGGACGGGCTGCACGACGGCGCCGACCAGATCCCCGACTACGGCAAGCGGGACCGCGACGAGCGGACCGAGGTCATGGCCGACCCCGTCCAGCTGGTCTCCAAGGACATGCACAAGGCGCCCAACTACGGCACCGGGTTCGCCCCGTACTTCATCCCGCTGTCCCTGTGGGTGGGCGCGATGGTGGCGTACATGCTGGTCGCACCGATGAACCGGCGCGCGCTCGGCGCGGGCGCCCCCGCGTGGCGGATCGCGCTGGCGGGCTGGCTGCCGGTGGCGGCGGTCGGGGTGCTCCAGACGGTGGCCCTGATGTCGGTGCTGCACTGGGCGATCGGCCTGCAGATGGTGCGGGCGGCCGGCACGGTGGGCTTCCTGTTCCTGGTGACGGCATGCTTCGCGGCGATCGTGCAGTGGCTGAACGCCCGCTTCGGGGCGGCGGGACGGATCCTCGTCCTCGCCTTCCTGATGCTCCAGTTGACGTCCGCGGGCGGCACGTACCCCGTGCAGACCAGTCCTGGCTTCTTCAACGCGCTCCACCCCTTCCTGCCGATGAGTTACGTCGTCGAGGCGCTCCGCAGGCTCATCACGGGCGGCGGTCTCGGTCCGGTCTGGCACGCGTGCGTGGTGCTCGTCGCCTTCACCGCGGGCGCGCTCGCACTGACCGCGCTGTCGGCCCGCCGCCGCCAGGTGTGGACACTCGACCGGCTGCACCCGGAGCTGAGCCTGTGACCTCGACGACCTCCGGGGCCCGGGCAGCTGTGAGAATCGGGGCCATGGAAAGCAGCAGCGGCAGCACGCGCCGCGAGGCCACCCGGCAGAAGCTCTACGAGGCGGCCGTCACGCTCATCGCGGAGCAGGGCTTCTCCGCCACCACCGTCGACGAGATCGCCGAGCGGGCCGGGGTGGCGAAGGGCACGGTCTACTACAACTTCGCGAGCAAGTCCGTCCTCTTCGAGGAGCTGCTGCGGCACGGCGTGGGACTGCTCACCGCCTTCCTCCGGGAGGCCGCGGAGCGGACGGCGCAGGACGGCGGCAGCAAGACGGACGCCCTGGACGCGATGATCCGGGCCGGCCTGGTCTTCATCGACCGCTATCCGGCCTTCACCCAGCTCTACGTGGCCGAGCTCTGGCGCACCAACCGGGCCTGGCAGTCCACCCTCCTGGTGGTCCGGCAGCAGGCGGTGGCGGTCGTCGAGGACGTGCTGCGCGAGGGCATCGCGAACGGCGAGTTCCACGAGGCGATCGATGTCTCCCTGACCGCGTCCGCCCTGGTCGGCATGGTGCTGGTGGCGGCCCTGGACTGGAAGGCGTTCCAGGCGGAGCGCTCGCTGGACGATGTGCACTCGGCGCTGTCACGGCTGCTGCAGGGACGGGTGAGCGGCCGGGGCTGAGCCGGCGGTACGCGCGCGTGGACAGACGAAAGCGCCGGTCCGCTGTGGCCGCGTCCCCCGCGGGCCACCTCGAACCGGCGCCTTCTCCTGCTCCCCCGTGTTCCCCCGTTGGACCCCCGTTCGGTCATTCCCCCGGGCCCCCCGTGCCTCGCTCCCGCCGGCTTCCGCCGACGGAAGGAGCGGATCCGGGGCGGCTCCGCTCCGGCGCCCCGTGTCGCCGGTGCCGAGCCGTTCCCCTTCTCCGTGGCTCCACTCTCTCGTTCGCGCAGGTCGGCCCCCATCCGCGCGCGTACTCATCTCGCCCACTAGGTACGGATACTCAGACCTGCGTACTCAGGCCCAGGACGCTCCGTTGCCCAGTGGTTACGATCGCCTCCGTGTCGGTACTCCCTCTCGTCTTCACCAGCGGCTGGGCCAGCGGAATCAACGCCTACGCCGTCGTGCTGCTGCTCGGCGTCTTCGGCGCGACCGGGCTGAGCGACGACGTCCCCGAGACGCTCCAGCGCCCTGAGGTCCTCATCACAGCCGGCGTGCTGTTCCTGTGCGAGGCGGTCGCGGACAAGATCCCGTACGTCGACTCGGCGTGGGACTCGGTCCACACGGTGATCCGCCCTGCCGCGGGCGCCTGGGTCGGTGCGGTGCTCGCCGGGCAGAGCGGTTCGCTCAACGACGCGGTCGCGGGTCTGGTCGGCGGTTCGACGGCGCTGGCCAGCCATGCCGTCAAGGCCGGGACGCGGATGGCGGTGAACACCTCGCCCGAGCCGTTGAGCAACGTGATCGTGAGCCTGGCCGAGGATCTCGGGGTCGCCGGGATCGTCACCTTCGCCATATTCCACCCGGAGGCGGCGGCGATCATCGCGGGCGTACTGCTGGTCGGCGGCCTGGTGATACTCGTCTTCCTGATCTCCCGGATCCGACGGTTCCTGCGCCGCCGGGCGCAACGGCGGGAGGAGAAACGGCTTGCGGGGCGGACGGGGCACCCACCGGGCTGGTGACCCCCCGCAGTCCTCCGACGCCGCCCGCGGCCAGGGCTGTCAGTGGTGGCCGATAAAGTCGCAGGCATGGCACGGATTGCGGTGATCGGCGCCGGGATGGGCGCGATGGCGGCCGCTGCCCGGCTGGCCGTCGCGGGCCACCGGGTGGCGGTGTACGAGCGTACGGAGACGTACGGCGGTGCGGTGCGCCGCCTCGAGCGCGACGGGTTCGCGTTCGACACCGGCCCGGGGCTGCTCACCCTCCCCGCGGTCTACCGCGATCTGTTCGTCAAGACCGGCAAGGAGCCGCTGGAGTCGGTCGTCGAGCTGGTCCAGGTCGACCCGTCGACCCGGCATGTCTTCGCGGACGGCACGGAGGTCAGTCTGCCGAACGCCTCCCGCGCGGGTGTCGTGTCGGCGCTGGACGAGGCACTCGGCTCCGACTCGGGCGCCCGCTGGGGCGACTTCCTGGTCCGGGCCCGCGAGGCCTGGGACCGCACGCGCAGGCCGCTCCTGGAGGAACCCCTCTGGCCGAACTGGTCGGTGCTGGCCGACCGCGAGCCCTATCCGTCGGTCCCCCACAAGAAGCTGCTCCGCACCCGCCGGGCCGGCACGCTCGCCGAGGTCGGCGCCTGGGAGCTGCGCGATCCGAGGCTCGTCGCCCTCCTGGAGAGCCATGCCCTCGCGTACGGCCTGGACCCGAGGCTCACCCCGGCGAGCGCGGCGGTGCTGCCGTACATGGAGCACGCCTTCGGCACCTGGTATGTCCGTGGCGGCATGCGGGAGTTGGCGCGCGCGGTGTACGAGCGGTGTGTGGCGCGCAGGGTGGAGTTCCACTTCGGCGCCGAGGCCACCGGTGTGCTGGAGAAGGACGGCCGGGCGGCGGGACTCGAACTGGCGGGGGGAGAAGCGGTGGCGGAGGCGGACTTCGTCGTCGCCGGTGTCGCACCCGACGTGCTGAGCCGCTGCGTGCGGGGCACCGCGGTGCGGGAGGACGGTGCGGTCCCTCCGCTGCGCGGGCTGCCGAGCCGTTTGACGGTGCTGGTGGCGCTGCGCGGCGGGCGCCCGGAAGGAGCGGCGCACCGGACGGTCGTGCACGCGGAGGACCGGGAGCGCGAGCTGGATCTGCTGTTCGGCTCGCCCTGGGGGCTCGACGCGCGCCCCACGCTCACCGTGCTGCGCCCCGACGACCCCGGTGTGGTCCCGGGCCCGGACCGTGAGGCGATCACCCTCACCGCCACCGTGCCCGCCTACGCCGGCCGGGCCTGGCCGGCGTCGGAGGTCTTCGACAGTCACGCGGACAAGCTGATCACCGCAGCCGAGCGTGCCGTACCGGACATACGCGAGCGCCTTCTCTGGCGCGAGGTGCGCGTCCCGGCCGACATCGAGGAGGCGACCGGCGCGGAGGGCGGCGCGGTCCCCGCCCCGGCTCTCGCCGCGGCCGAAGGACGCCTGCTGCACCCGGCGAACACCACCGGCCTGTCTGGTCTGTTCACCGTCGGCGGCTGGTCCCACCCCGGCGGAGGCCTCCCGCACGCAGGCATGTCAGGTGCGCTGGTGGCCGGATTGATCGTGGAGGGGCCGGAGTTCCGGGGCTCTCGGTGACCGCTGGTCAGAAGCGGTACTGCTCGTCGTAGCCGTTGCCCTGCTGGCCGTTCCCCTGCTGGCCGTTGCCCTGGTAGGGGTACTGCTGCTCCTGCGGGAGTTCGCCGCCGTATGTCTCGTCGGTGCGCTGCTGCGGGACCCACACGCCGCCGGCCGGGGTCTCGCCACCGTAGGTGGGGTTGCCGTACTGGTCCTGGCCGTAGGCCTGCTGGCCGTACTGCTGCTGACCGCCGTAGGACGTGTCGTAGCCGCCGTAGGTCTGGGTGCCGATGTACGGGTCGGAGTAGGCGGCGTACTGCTGCTGTCCGGCCATGTCGTAGCCGTACTGCTGCTGGTCGTAGCCGGTGTAGCCGTCGTAGCCGTAGTTCTGGTCGGCGCCCTGGGCGGCCGTGGCGTACTGGTCCTGGGCCTGTCCCTGACCGGCGTACGTGCCGTCGTTGTTGTATATGCCGTAGGAGCCGGTGTCGTCGGGCATCGGCTGCGGCTCGTAGACCTCGGCTGCCGCGGGGCGGGCGGGCGTGAAGACGTCGTCGCGGTCGTAGTCGTCCTGGCCGTAACCGGACGCGTTCGGGGCGTAGTTGCCCTCGTCGCCGTAGGCGGCGTCCGTCGCCTCGAGGTCGGAGACCTCCAGCGTCGGCTCCTCGCGGCCGCGTTCGCGGCGCCCGCCGCGCTTGCCGCCGACCAGGCCGCCCAGGGCTTCCGGCGGATTGACCGCCCAGCCCTGTTCGAAGCCACGGCGGAAAGAGAGGGTGACGTAGGTCTGGCCGACCGCGAAGGCGATGGCGCCCAGTCCGATGACGACCACCGAGGGGATGAGCACACCGAGTACGACACCCACGAAGCCGGCGAAGGCGAGCAGTCGCCAGCGGAGCCGCGCCTTGTACTGCAGCAGCACCTCGCCCAGCAGCCACAGCGCGACGATTCCGAACGCGATGTAGAGGACCGTCCAGCCCATGTACGCCCCTCTCCCAGTGACCGCTACGCAGTGTGTCGTATATCCGTGCGGCCGGTCTAGGCCCGCGGTGGGTGGTGCAGGCCCAGGTTCTCGTAGATTTCCAGCGTCGCCGTGGAGTTGTTGAGCGTGATGAAGTGCAGTCCGGGCACTCCCTCGGCCAGCAGCCGGGCGCAGAACTCCGTGGCGAATTCGATACCGATGGAGCGTACAGCGGCCGGATCGTCTTTTGCTGTGAGGATCCGCTCTTTCAGGACAGAGGGGATGGCCGCGTTGCTGAGCTGTGGCAGGCGCTCCAGCATCCGCACGCTGGTCACCGGCATGATCTCGGGGATGACGGGGGTCTCGCAGGCCGCTTTGACGACTCGGTCACGCAGTCGCAGATAGGACTCCGGCTGGAAGAACATCTGCGTGATGGCGTAGTCGGCGCCGGCCCGGCACTTGTCGACGAAGTGCGCGACGTCGGCGTCCCAGTCCCCGGACCGCGGGTGCATCTCCGGGAAGGCGGCGACGCCGACGCAGAAGTCGCCCGATTCCTTGATGAGCCGGACGAGTTCGGCGGCGTAGGTCAGCCCCTGCGGGTGAGCCACCCAGTCGCCCATGGGGTCGCCGGGCGGGTCGCCGCGGACGGCCAGGATATTGCGGATCCCGGCGTCGGCGTACTGGCCGATGATGTTGCGCAGTTCGGCGATGGAGTGGTTGACGGCGGTGAGGTGGGCGACCGGCGTGAGCGTGGTGTCCGCGACGATCTGCTGGGTCTCCTTGACCGTGCCCGCGCGGGTGGAACCGCCGGCACCGTACGTGACGGAGACGAAGTCCGGGGCGACCGCCTCGACCCTCCTGAGCGCGCTCCACAGGTTCCGCTCACCCTTGGGGGTCTTCGGCGCCGAGAACTCGAACGAGTACGTCGCCTTGCCCGTGGCGAGCATGTCGCGCACGGTGCGTGCGCGGTCAGTCCTGGTGGATGCGGTTCCGAGGGCCATACCCGCAGGTTAGCCAGGGGGCAGCGGTCACCCAACCGGATCCGGGAAATTTGCCCGGTTTGTCGACTTGTTGTCCACCCCTCGGACACCGGAGCCGGTCACGCCGGATCCCTGAGCCGCTTCGCGAACTCCGCCGCGGCGGCTCCCGGGTCGTCGGCCTCCGTGATGGCCCGTACGACGACGACCCGGCGGGCGCCGGCCTCCAGCACCTCGTCGAGGTTGCCGAGGTCGATGCCGCCGATGGCGAACCAGGGGCGGCCGGTGTCGAGGGAAGCGGTGTATCGGACCAGGTCGAGGCCGGGTGCGTGGCGGCCGGGCTTGGTCGGGGTCGGCCAGCACGGGCCGGTGCAGAAGTAGTCCACGCCTTCCTGGACGGCGGCCGCGGCGGCCTCGGCCTCGGAGTGCGTGGAGCGGCCGACGAGGATGTCGTCGCCCAGGATCGCGCGGGCGGCGGGGACCGGGAGGTCGCCCTGGCCGAGGTGGAGTACGGCGGGCGGCCAGGGGTGGGTGGCCCGCGCCGCGTGCGCCAGGTCGGCGCGGTCGTTCACCGAGAGGACCTTGCCGTACATGTGGCACTTGTCGGCGAACAGTTCCAGCCAGCCCAGTTCCTCGTCCGCCTCCAGGGTCTTGTCACGGAGCTGGATGAAGTCGACTCCGTTCTCCAGGACGGCGTCCAGGAACTCGGGCAGGTCGCCCTGCTTCTTACGGGCGTCCGTGCAGAGATACAGCCGGGCGTCGGCCAGCTGGGCGCGGGCGTCGGTATCGGACGTGACGGGCATGGGGGTCCCCCGATGTCGGTGGCGTACAGGCCGCGGGCCGGTGCGGTCGACCTGGGCGGGCCGCCCGTAGTGAACCACAGGGCTGGCTCCGCGGCCCACGTCCGCCGACAGCTGCGACAGGCAGATCCGTCCCACGTCCTGGCGACAAACCCGCAGGTCACCGAGGCCAGGCGTGAGACACATCCGCCAATCACCGCCGTGGCACCCTGCGCACGGGCCGACCGCGACCCGTGCGGCGGGACGCGGGTGACGGCCCGCGCCGGGCGGTGCCGGACAGCGGCCGCCAGGCGCGGGGCGGTTCAGCTTCTCGGGTCAGACGGCGAGCGCCTGGGCCCTGCGCTTCACCTCCGTGCCGCGGTTCTCGCTCAGCGCCTGGGCGGGGGTGCCGGGCAGGCTGTCGTCGGGGGTGAAGAGCCACTCCAGCATCTCTTCGTCGGAGAAGCCGTCGTCCCTCAGGAGCGTCAGGGTCCCGGTGAGGCCCTTGACGACCTTCTGCTCGACCCCGTCGATGAAGGCGGCGGGGACGTGCAGTGCGCGGTTCTCACCACGGCGTACGGCGATGAGCTGGCCGTCCTTGACCAGCTGGCGCGCACGCGTCACCTCGACATCGAGGATTTCCGCGATGTCGGGGAGGGTGAGCCAGGCGGGGACGAGAGCATCGATCTTTGCGTCAATCTCGGTCACGGCATCAAGCCTGCCATCCCGCACCGACAGTCGGAAGCCAGACCCCTGCGACCTGGGCTTTCGAACTACACTGTCGCCGCCTTCAGCGGCCTCGCCGGGTCCGCCAGCAGCTCCGGGTCCAGCTCCGGCCCCGCCTCGATCAGCCGCCGTCCCTGTGCCAGGTCCCGGGGCCGGCCCACCGCCAGCAGGGCGATGAGGCGGTTCTCGCGCAGCCAGCAGACCGTCCAGGCCGGGCCGGACGGGTCGCCGCGCCACAGGACCGTGTCGGCGGACGTGTGGTGGCCGACGTACTGGACGAAGCGGCCGAACTGCTCGGACCAGAAGTACGGCACGGGGTCGTAGACCGCGGGCGTCTCGCCGATGATGTTGGCCGCCACCGTGCGCGGGCCCTGGAGGGCGTTGTCCCAGTGGTGGACCAGCAGTCGCTCGCCGTACCTTCCCGAAGGGAAGGACGCGCAGTCGCCGACCGCGTAGACGTCCGGCGCGGAGGTGCGCAGGCGGTCGTCGGCCACGACCTCGCCGTGCGCGCCGAGCTCGATGCCCGAGCCGGCCAGCCAGGCCGTGGCGGGGCGGGCGCCGATGCCGACCACGACGGCGTCCGCGGGCAGCCGGGTGCCGTCGTCCAGGAGGACCTCGCCGGGCCGCACCCGCTCCACGCGCGCGTGGGTGCGCAGCGCGGCACCCGCGTCGGCGTACCAGGACGACATCGGCGCGGCCACCTCCGCGGGGAGCGCCCCCGCGAGCGGCCGTTCGGCGGCCTCCACGACCGTCACCGCGCAGCCCGCCTCGCGCGCGGCGGTGGCGAACTCGGCGCCGATCCAGCCCGCGCCGACCACCACGATGTCGTGCTGTCGGGCGAGTACGGGCCGCAGTCGCTCGGCGTCGTCGAGGGTGCGCAGCAGATGGACGCCGGGGACGCCCTCCGCGCCGGGCAGCCGGATCGGTTCGGCACCGGTGGCGAGGACCAGGACGTCGTACGGCACAGGCCCGGACTCGGTGTCCAGTTCGTGCTCGGCGGGGCGGACGCCCAGCACCTCGCGGCCCAGTTCCAGTTCGATGCCGAGCGCCTCGAAGTCGACGTCGAAGGCGGAGCCCTCGGCCTTGCCGAGCAGTACGGCCTTCGACAGCGGCGGCCGGTCGTACGGCTGATGCGGCTCCGCGCCGATGAGGGTCACGGTGCCGGTGAAACCCTGTTCGCGCAGGGCCACCGCGGTCTGTACGCCGGCCATGCCCGCGCCGACCACGACCACGCGCCGCTGAGACTGCTCCGTCTGCTCACTCACCGGATCACCATAGACAACTGACAATTTGTCAGTCAGCGGTCATGCACCGTGACCTGCTCCACAACGCTCGTCCCGGTGCCCGACTGCGACTCCCACTCCCAGCTCTCCTCCAGCCGCACCCGCCCGTCGGGCAGTTCGACGACCGTGGACACGCAGTGCCCCGACGAGGTCGTCCCGTCGTGCTTGAGCTGGACGTACCGGAAGTCGAGCCGGTCGCCCTCCCGGGTACCCACCAGATGCCCGCGCACGACATCGCCGCCCGCGTACTCGGCCCAGATCTCGCCGCTCTTCTCGTGGTACGTGAACCGCGTGCGGGTACCCACCTGACCTGGGGCCTGGTCGGCGACAGGGGCGAGGACGAGGCCGTCCAGCGAGCGGGGCATGGCAGCAGGCTCCCTTACACAAGCGCAAAACCAAGAGCTAGGGTGGCCAACGTAGAGCACTCGCGGGAGCCCGGACGCACCGGGCTGAGAGGGAGGCTGGCGGCCTCCGACCGTACGAACCTGATCCGGGTCATGCCGGCGAAGGGAGGGGCTGGACGCCCATGTCCTCACGTACGTCAGACGTCCTCGTCGTCGGGGGCGGAATCATCGGCCTCGTCACGGCCTGGCGGGCCGCGCAGCGCGGTTTCGCCACGGCCGTCGTCGACCCCGAACCGGGCGGCGGGGCCGCCCAGGTGGCCGCCGGGATGCTGGCCGCCGTCACGGAACTGCACTACGGCGAGCAGACCCTGCTGGGCCTGAACCTGGCCTCGGCCCGCCGCTATCCGGAGTTCGCGGCCGAGCTCACCGAGCTGACCGGCCACGACCTCGGTTACCGCCGCTGCGGCACGCTCGCCGTGGCGCTGGACGCCGACGACCGTGCCCATCTGCGGGAACTGCACACCCTGCAGCAGGAGTCGGGCCTGGAGTCGGAGTGGCTGTCCGGGCGGGAGTGCCGGCGCCTGGAACCGATGCTCGCACCGGGCGTGCGCGGCGGGCTGCGGGTGGACGGCGACCATCAGATCGACCCCCGGCGGCTGATCAAGGCGCTGCTGGCCGCCTGCGAGCGGGCGGGCGTGGTCTTCCACCGCCTCTGGGCCGAACGCCTGGACCTGGTAGGGGACCGGGCCGCCGGCATCACGGCCACCGATGGCACCCGGCTGGGCGCGGCCCAGTTGGTGCTCGCCGCCGGCAGCCTCAGCGGGCGGCTCGCCGGCGTCCCCGACGACGTACTGCCGCCGGTGCGGCCCGTGAAGGGGCAGGTGCTGCGGCTGACCGTGCCGCAGCGGTACGCGCCCTTCCTGAACCGGACCGTGCGGGCCGTGGTCCGTGGCAGCCAGGTCTATCTGGTGCCGCGCGAGAACGGCGAGCTGGTGATCGGGGCGACCAGCGAGGAGCAGGGCTGGGACACCACGGTGACCGCGGGCGGGGTGTACGAGCTGCTGCGCGACGCCCATGAGCTGGTGCCGGGCATCACGGAGCTGCCGCTCACGGAGACCCGCGCGGGGCTGCGCCCCGGTTCCCCCGACAACGCCCCGCTGCTCGGGCCGACCGGACTGCCCGGGCTGCTTCTCGCGACGGGCCACTATCGCAACGGTGTGCTGCTCACGCCGGTCACCGGCGACGCGATGGCCCATGTGCTGACCACAGGTGAACTGCCTGACGAGGTCCGCCCCTTCACCCCCCGGCGTTTCACCTTCACGGAGCTGCCCGCATGAACATCTCCGTCAACGGAGAGCCGCGACAGATCGCTCCCGGCACGGCTCTCGACACCGTCGTGCGGGCCCTCGCCCCGGCCCCTGCCGGAGTGGCCGCGGCCCTCAACGAAACCGTCGTCCCGCGCGGACAGTGGCCGTCGACGTCCCTCCGTGAGGGAGACCGCGTCGAGGTCCTCACCGCCGTCCAAGGAGGCTGACCCATGGCCGACGATCCCTTCGTCCTCGGCGGCAGGACCTTCTCCTCCCGCCTGATCATGGGCACCGGCGGCGCGCCCAGCCCGGATGTGCTGGAGCGGGCGCTGATCGCCTCCGGCACCGAGCTGACCACGGTCGCGATGCGGCGGGTGGACCCGACGGTGCACGGCTCGGTCCTCTCCGTGCTGACCGGGCTCGGCATCGAGGTGCTGCCCAACACCGCTGGCTGCTTCACCGCGGGCGAGGCCGTGCTGACGGCCCGCCTCGCGCGCGAGGCCCTCGGCACCGACCTGATCAAGCTGGAGGTCATCGCCGACGAACGCACCCTGCTGCCGGACCCCATCGAGCTCCTGGACGCCGCGGAGACGCTGGTCGACGACGGTTTCACGGTGCTGCCGTACACCAACGACGACCCCGTCCTCGCACGGAAGCTGGAGGACGTGGGCTGCGCGGCGATCATGCCGCTGGGCTCCCCGATCGGCTCCGGGCTCGGGATCCGCAACCCGCACAACTTCCAGTTGATCGTCGAGCACACGCGCGTGCCGGTGATCCTGGACGCGGGGGCCGGTACGGCGTCGGACGCGGCGCTCGCGATGGAGCTGGGGTGCGCGGGTGTGATGCTCGCCTCGGCGGTGACACGGGCCCAGGAGCCGGAGCTGATGGCGCACGCGATGCGGCACGCGGTGGAGGCGGGCCGGCTGGCGTACCGGGCGGGGCGCATCCCCAAGCGGCATTTCGCCGAAGCCTCGTCCCCCAGGGACGGGTTGGCGCGACTGGATCCCGAACGCCCCGCATTCTGAACGTACGTTCGACGCAGGCCGAAATTCGTTGCGATGTCCGTCACAGGACGGCTTCAGTCCCGCCCCGATCTCGCCCGAACCCGCGGCCCTGTCAGTCGCGGCTCGTACACTCACCTGCGTGGATACGACCCTTCAGGACCCTCTGGTCGGGCAGGTGCTCGACGGCCGCTATCGCGTGGACGCGCGGATCGCGGTCGGCGGGATGGCCACGGTCTACCGGGCCGTGGACACCCGCCTCGACCGCGTGCTCGCGCTGAAGGTGATGCACCCGGGCCTCGCCGCCGACGTCACCTTCGTCGACCGGTTCATCCGCGAGGCCAAGTCCGTCGCCCGGCTCGCCCACCCCAATGTGGTGCAGGTCTTCGACCAGGGCACCGACGGGTCGTATGTCTATCTCGCCATGGAGTACGTGGCGGGCTGCACCCTGCGTGACGTGCTGCGCGACCGTGGCGCGCTGCAGCCGCGGGCCGCGCTCGACATCCTGGAGCCGGTCCTCGCCGCGCTCGGCGCCGCGCACCGCGCGGGGTTCGTGCACCGGGACATGAAGCCCGAGAACGTGCTGATCGGGGACGACGGCCGGGTCAAGGTGGCCGACTTCGGGCTCGTCCGGTCCGTCGACACCGTCACCAACACCACGGGAACCGTGCTCGGCACGGTCTCGTATCTCGCGCCGGAGCAGATCGAGAGCGGCACAGCCGACCCCCGCGTCGACGTGTACGCGTGCGGTGTCGTGTTCTACGAGATGCTGACCGGCGAGAAGCCGCATGACGGGGACTCCCCCGCCGTGGTGCTCTACAAGCACCTCCACGAGGACGTCCCGGCGCCCTCGGGCATCGTCCCGGGGCTGGCGTTCGAGCTGGACGAGCTGGTCGCCTCGGCGACCGCCCGCACCCCGGACATCCGCCCTTACGACGCGGTGGCGCTGCTCGCGCAGGCCCGCGCGGCGCGCGGCGCGCTCAGCGAGGACCAGCTGGACCTGGTGCCGCCGCAGGCCCTGTCCGTCGCGCACAGCGGCGCCGAGGACCGCACGAGCGTGATCCCGCGTTCCTTGACGGTGCCGCGGCCGCTGCCGGTCAACGAGGACGGGGCCGCGCTCCACCACACGAGCCGCTTCGAGTCCCCGCCGCCCCCGCCGCCCCGGCGCCGTTCGGGACCACCGCGCGGGCCGCTCGCGATCGTCGTCGCCCTGCTGCTGATCCTCGGTGTGGGAGCCGGCGTCTGGTACATCAACTCCGGCCAGTTCACCAAGGTCCCGGCGCTGATCGACAAGACCGAGGTGCAGGCCCGGGACCGGTTGGAGGAGGCCGGGCTCGAGGTCGGCAAGGTGAAACAGGAGTACAGCGACACCGTGAAGCGCGGCCGGGTCATCGGCTCGGACCCCTCCGTGGGCACCCGCATACGGAGCAACGACTCCGTGACGCTGACCGTCTCCAAGGGCCCCGAGACCGTGAAGCTGGGCGACCTGAAGGGCCTCCGCCTCGACAAGGCGAGGGCACGGCTCAAGGGCGACGGCCTCGAACCGGGCATGGTGACCCGGGAGTTCAGCGACGACGTCATCAAGGGCTTCGTGATCAGCACCGACCCGGAGGCGGGCACCACGCTCCGCTCGGGCGCGGCGGTCGCCCTGGTCGTCAGCAAGGGCAGCCCCGTGGACGTCCCGGACGTCACCGGCGAGAGCCTGGAGGACGCGAAGGCGGACCTGACGGACGCGGGGCTGAAGGTGAAGGTCTCCGCCCAGCAGGTCAACTCCGAGTACGACAAGGGCATGGTCGCCGCGCAGACGCCGCAGGACGGCAGCGAGGCCGCCGAGGGCGACACCGTGACGCTGACGATCTCCAAGGGCCCGGAGATGGTCGAGGTCCCGGACGTGGTCGGCGACAGCGTCGACGACGCGAAGGCCGAGCTGGAGGGGGCCGGCTTCGAGGTCGACGAGGACCGCGGGATCCTCGGGCTGTTCGGCGACACCGTCAAGAACCAGTCGGTGGAGGGCGGCGAGACCGCCCCCAAGGGGTCGACGATCACGATCGAGATCCGCTGAGCGGGCCCGATCACCATCCGTCGACAGGGTGCCCCGGGCCGCGTGACACCCTGGGCGGGTGATGACTCAGCGCAACCCCGTCGGCGGCCATGTCCCCGTGGCCGGCGGTCTGAACTCCGTCGGCCTGTCCTACGCCCGTGACCTCGCGGCCGAGACCGTGCAGGTCTTCGTCGCCAACCCGCGCGGCTGGGCCACGCCCACCGGCAACCCGCGGCAGGACGAGGAGTTCCGTGCGGCGTGCGCGGCGGAGTCGATCCCGGCGTACGTCCATGCCCCGTATCTGATCAACTTCGGCTCGCACACCGAGGCGACGGTGGAGAAGTCGGTGGAGAGTCTGCGGCACTCGCTGCGGCGCGGGCGGGAGATCGGGGCGCTCGGTGTCGTCGTGCACACGGGCAGCGCGACCGGCGGACGGGACCGGTCCGTCGCCCTCAAGCAGGTCCGGGAGTACATGCTGCCGCTGCTCGACGAGCTCACCCACGACGACGACCCGTTTCTGCTGCTGGAGTCGACCGCCGGTCAGGGCGCCTCGCTCTGCTCGCGGACCTGGGACTTCGGTCCGTACTTCGAGGCGCTGGACGCCCACCCCAAGCTGGGTGTCTGCCTCGACACCTGCCACATCTTCGCGGCCGGCCACGACCTGACCGGCCCCTGCGGCATGCACCAGACCCTCGACCTACTGGTGGACACCGTCGGCGAGGGCCGTCTGAAGCTGATCCACGCCAATGACTCCAAGGACGTGGTCGGCGCCCACAAGGACCGGCACGCGAACATCGGCGCCGGCCATATCGGCGAGGACCCGTTCCGGGCGCTGATGACCCACCCCGCCACCGAGGGCGTACCGCTGATCATCGAGACGCCCGGCGGCAAGGAGGGGCACGCGGCGGACGTGGAGCGGCTGAAAAAACTGCGAGACGCCCAACCCGATATGGAATACCCCTGGGGGGTATACGGTTCTTGCTCGGTGCAGGAACCGTAACCCGGCATTGGGGGCACACATGCAGCACGAGGCGCACGCGGAACACGCTCACCACCAGTCAGGCGGCAGCTGGGCCATGGCCGTCCGGGCCACCCTCCACTGCCTCACGGGGTGTGCCATCGGCGAGGTGCTCGGCATGGTCATCGGCACCGCGCTCGGCTGGGGCAACGCCCCGACCCTGATCCTGGCGATCGTCCTCGCCTTCTTCTTCGGCTACGCGCTCACCCTGCGTGGCGTCATGAAGGCGGGCCTGGACCTGCGCGCCGCACTGAAGGTGGCGCTGGCCGCGGACACCCTCTCCATCGCCGTGATGGAGCTGGTCGACAACGGAGTGATCGTGCTGTGGCCGGGGGCCATGGACGCCGAACTCGCCGACCCGCTGTTCTGGGGCGCGCTGGCGATCGCTCTGGCCGTCGCCTTCGTCCTCACCACGCCGGTCAACAAGTGGATGATCGGCCGGGGCAAGGGGCACGCCGTGGTGCACCAGTACCACCACTGAGCCCTACAGGTCCGGGCCGTCCCCCGGCACCTCCTGGTAGGAGTAGCGCTGCTCCCGCCAGGGGTCGCCGAGGTTGTGATAGCCGCGCTCCTCCCAGAAGCCACGGCGGTCGGCGGTCATGTACTCGACGCCGCGGACCCATTTGGGCCCCTTCCAGGCGTACAGATGGGGGACGACCAGCCGGAGCGGGAAACCGTGCTCGGCGGTGAGCAGCTCGCCGTCCTTGTGGGTGGCGAAGATGGTGCGCTCGGCGGCGAAGTCCGCGAGGCGCAGGTTGGAGCTGAAGCCGTACTCGGCCCACACCATCACATGGGTGACGGCCGGGGCCGGCGGGGCGATGTCCAGGATGGTCCGGGCGGGGACGCCGCCCCACTCGGCGCCGAGCATGCTGAACTTCGTGACGCAGTGCAGATCGGCCACGACGGTGGTGTGCGGCAGAGCCGTGAACTCGTCGTGGTTCCAGCACTGTTTCTCACCGTCGGCGGTAGCTCCGAAGACGCGGAACTCCCAGCGTTCGGGGCGGAACTTGGGGACGGGTCCGTAGTGCGTGACCGGCCAGCCGCGCTGGATTCGCTGTCCCGGCGGAAGCTCGGACTGTGCCGCTTCTCCTGACTCGCGTTCCACCGGCTGACCCATGACTCCATCCTGACAGACCTCGAGCAGTGCACATGACCAGCCCCTTACGGATTCACCTCAAATCGGACTAAGCATGCCCTTACTTACTAAGTGAAGACTTACTGGACGATCTTCGATACCGGTGCAAGGATGCGGCGCAACCTGCCAGTTCCCCCCGGTTGGAAGGAGCCTCTGCGATGCAGGGCGACCCCGAGGTCATCGAATTCCTCAACGAGCAGCTCACCGGCGAGCTCACCGCGATCAACCAGTACTTCCTGCACGCGAAGATGCAGGAGAACTTCGGCTGGACGAAGCTCGCCAAGTACACGCGCCACGAGTCGTTCGACGAGATGAAGCACGCCGAGGTGCTCACCGACCGGATCCTCTTCCTGGACGGGCTGCCGAACTACCAGCGCCTGTTCCACGTCCGGGTCGGGCAGACGGTCAAGGAGATGTTCGAGGCGGACCGGCAGGTCGAGGTCGAGGCGATCGACCGCCTCAAGCGCGGTATCGAGGTGATGCGCGCCAAGGGCGACATCACGTCCGCGAACATCTTCGAGTCGATCCTCGAGGACGAGGAGCACCACATCGACTACCTCGACACCCAGCTGGAACTGGTGGAGAAGCTCGGCGAGGCGCTCTACATCGCGCAGCTGATCGAGCAGCCGGAGAGCTAAGCGGCCTCGTCCAGCCCGGCAAGGACCGGCCGGCCCTGGTCGGCGAGCTCACGTGTCGGGCAGGCGCCCCGGCCCAGCAGCGCCTGGATGCGCCGCACACAGGAACCGCAGTCGGTGCCCGCCTTGCAGGCGGAGGCTATCTGACGCGGGGTGCAGGCACCGTCCGCCGCGTGCTTCTTGACCTGCTGCTCGGTGATGCCGAAGCAACTGCAGACGAACACGCGGTTCACCTCCCGCCGGGATGGATAAGTGGCGCCGTCCCGACTAATCGGTGAGGCTAACCTAACCTTACCCGGCGCGCAGGAGCCGCAAAAGTGGAGTGGGGCGCGGATCGTATGTGATCCGCGCCCCACCTCATGCTCCTGTAACAGGCGCATCCACTGCTGATCTGCTACTAGTCCCGGTACAGCTCCGCGACGAGGAACGCCAGGTCCAGGGACTGGCTGCGGTTGAGCCTCGGGTCGCAGGCCGTCTCATAGCGCTGGTGCAGGTCGTCGACGAAGATCTCGTCGCCGCCGCCCACGCACTCGGTGACGTCGTCGCCGGTGAGCTCCACGTGAATGCCGCCCGGGTGGGTGCCCAGACCCTTGTGGACCTCGAAGAAGCCCTTGACCTCGTCGAGCACGTCGTCGAAGCGACGGGTCTTGTGGCCGGAGGCCGCCTCGTAGGTGTTGCCGTGCATCGGGTCGGTGATCCAGGCGACGTTCGCGCCGGAGGCGGTGACCTTCTCGACCAGCTCGGGCAGCTTGTCGCGGACCTTGTCCGCGCCCATCCGCACGATGAAGGTGAGGCGGCCCGGCTCGCGGTCCGGGTCGAGGCGCTCGATGTACTGCAGCGCGTCCTCGGCCGTCGTCGTCGGGCCCAGCTTGATCCCGATCGGGTTGCGGATCTTCGAGGCGAACTCGATGTGCGCGCCGTCCAGCTGGCGGGTGCGCTCACCGATCCAGACCATGTGGCCCGAGACGTCGTACAGCTGGCCCGTACGCGAGTCGACCCTGGTCAGCGCCGACTCGTAGTCGAGGAGCAGCGCCTCGTGGGAGGCGTAGAACTCGACCGTCTTGAACTCCTCCGGGTCCGTGCCGCAGGCCCGCATGAAGTTCAGCGCGTTGTCGATCTCCCGCGCGAGCTGCTCGTAGCGCTGCCCGGACGGGGACGACTTCACGAAGTCCTGGTTCCAGGCGTGCACCTGGCGCAGGTCCGCGTATCCACCCGTGGTGAAGGCGCGCACCAGGTTGAGCGTGGAGGCGGAGGCGTTGTACATCCGCTTCAGGCGCTCGGGGTCCGGAATGCGGGCCTTCTCGTTGAACTCGAAGCCGTTGACCGAGTCGCCGCGGTACGTCGGCAGAGTCACGCCGTCGCGGGTCTCGGTGCCCTTGGAGCGCGGCTTGGAGTACTGGCCGGCGATCCGGCCGACCTTCACGACCGGCACCGAGGCGGCGTACGTCAGCACGGCGCCCATCTGGAGCAGGGTCTTGAGCTTGTTGCGGATGTGGTCGGCGGACACCGCGTCGAAGGCCTCGGCGCAGTCGCCGCCCTGGAGGAGGAACGCCTCTCCCTTGGCGACGGCCGCCAACCGGGCGCGCAGCTGATCGCACTCGCCCGCGAAGACGAGCGGCGGATACGACTCGAGGTCCGCAACGACTGCGCGCAGAGCCTCGGTGTCGGGGTACTCGGGCTGCTGCGCCGCGGGCAGGTCTCGCCAGGTGTTGCCGGCGCTCTGGCCGGTCTTAGCGTTCACGGTCACGGCCTCAACATTACGGGGTCGTGTCGCATCGCTTTCGCACGGCTCGACAGGTGAGACGCACCCATGCTCAGGTGCGCGTGGGGTAAGGTGCCTCGCATGTTCGCGCACTCGACCCAGAACTGGTGGTGGACCGCTCATCCGGCGGCCCACTGACTGCGCGTACGCAAGACTTCGCGAAGGCCGCCCGAGGGGCGGCCTTCGGTGTTTCCGGGGTCCGTTCCTCCCAGTGAACTCCTGATGAGTTCCCACCGAGAAGGACAACGGACCCATGCATCTGATCGACCTGCTCGACGATCCCCGCCCGTTCGCCCTGCTGCGCCGTCGCACACCGGGCCATGACGAGCGGACCGTGGAGCTGCTGGTCGGCCCGGTCACCACGTACGACCGCCTCGCCGACCTCCCCGACGAAGGCCTTGCCCTGGTCCCCTTCCGCCAGATCCGCGAGCGCGGCTTCGACGTGCGGGACGACGGGACGCCGCTCGCGGTGCTGACGCCCGAGGAGAGCCACACGCTGGATCTGGAGGAGGTCCTGGACCGGCTCCCGGCGCATGACGTGCGTGTCGAGCGCGGTGGCTTCGACGTCGGCGACGAGGAGTACGCCGCGATCGTCGAGCGCGTGCTGCGGGAGGAGATCGGGCAGGGCGAGGGCGCGAACTTCGTGATCCGGCGGACGTACGAGGGTGAGATCCCGGGGTTCACAAGAGCCGATGCGCTCGCCCTGTTCCGGCGGCTCCTCGAAGGTGAGCGCGGCGCGTACTGGACCTTCGTCGTCCACACCGGGGACCGGACCCTGGTCGGCGCCAGTCCCGAGGTGCATGTGCGCATGTCCGGCGGCACGGTCGTCATGAACCCGATCAGCGGGACGTACCGCTATCCCGCCGAGGGGCCCACCCCCGAGCACCTTCTCGACTTCCTCGCCGACGGCAAGGAGATCGAGGAGCTGTCGATGGTCGTCGACGAGGAGCTCAAGATGATGTGCACCGTCGGCGACATGGGCGGGGTCGTCATCGGGCCGCGGCTGAAGGAGATGGCTCATCTCGCGCACACGGAGTACGAGCTGCGCGGGAAGTCCTCGCTGGATGTGCGGGAGGTGCTGAAGGAGACCATGTTCGCGGCGACCGTCACCGGCTCGCCCGTGCAGAACGCCTGCCGGGTCATCGAGCGGCACGAGGTCGGGGGGCGCGGCTACTACGCGGGCGCGCTGGCGCTGCTGGGGAAGTACGCGGGTGGCGGGCGGGAAGGATCAGCCGGGGCCCAGACCCTGGACTCCCCCATCCTCATCCGCACCGCGGACATCGACGCGGACGGCCGGCTGCGGGTACCGGTCGGCGCCACTCTCGTCCGCGGTTCGGACCCGGCGGGCGAGGTGGCCGAGACGCACGCGAAGGCGGCGGGGGTGCTGGCGGCGCTGGGCGTGCGTGCGCAGCGGCCGCGCGAGGAAGGCGTACGTCCCCGGCTGGCCGACGACCCCCGGGTGCGGGCGGCTCTCGACGGTCGCCGGTCCTCGCTCGCCCCGTTCTGGCTGCGGATGCAGGAAGCCCCCGGGAAGGACGCGGAGCTCACCGGCCATGCCCTGGTCGTGGACGGCGAGGACACCTTCACGGCGATGCTCGCGCACGTCCTGCGGTCCAGCGGCCTTGAGGTCACCGTCCGGCGTTACGACGAGCCCGGTCTGCGCGAGGCGGTCCTCGCTCATGAGGGTCCGGTGGTCCTGGGGCCCGGTCCGGGCGACCCCTGCGACCTGACCGACCCCAAGATGGGCTTCCTGCGTGACCTGACCGCCCACGTCGTCCGCGAGAACCGGCACGGTGTGCTCGGCGTCTGTCTCGGGCACGAGCTGCTGGCGGCCGAGCTGGGGCTGGAGATCGTACGGAAGGAAGTGCCCTACCAGGGCGCGCAGACGACGGTCGATCTGTTCGGGCGGCCGGAGACCGTGGGCTTCTACAACAGCTTCGTGGCGCGGTGCGACGACGAGACGGCGGCGGAGCTGGCCGCGCACGAGGTCGAGGTCAGCCGGAGCGCTTCGGGCGAGGTGCATGCCCTGCGCGGGCCGGGCTTCGCCGGAGTGCAGTTCCACCCGGAGTCGGTGCTCACGCTGAACGGTGCCGCGGTCGTACGGGAGCTGGTGGGTCAGCTGCGCGGGACGAGCACGTTCTCCGAGCGGCGGCCGGCCCTGTAGTCGAGGACGTTGCGCACCGTGGCGTCGACGTAGTACGAGACCCGGGCGACCGTCATGCCGAGCCCTTCGGCGACCTTGAGGTCGATGTTGTTGAACCCGGTGGACCGCTGGGCGATCATCCGTGTGCCGCCGGCCGCGAGGACCTCCAGGACACGGGCGCCGAGTTCGGCGTTGACGCTGGTGGAGATCGCCTCGTAGCCGGCCGCGATGGGGGCGGTGTCCTCGTTGAGGAAGACATCGAGACAGCGGACCTCGTGGTGGCCCCGGAAGGCCTGCTGGATCAGCGGCTTCTCGTCCGCCTGGACACCGAAGGCGAGAATCTCCACGCGGCCCTCCGGGGTACGCCGGAATTGTCTGATACTGGCGAATATCTCACAGACCTCTACGGAGCCGCTCCGTCAGCGCGCGGCCCTGCTGCGGGGACGGGCGGGGTTCGGCGAGGCGGCTGTGGAGACGGTCGAGATGCAGGTCCACGGTGGCCTCGACGAGCTCCGCGTAGGCCCCGGCGGCGAGCGCGGCCCTTCGCTGCGCGACGGCGGCGGTCACCAGGGCGATCGGCGCGGCCGGGCCGTCGGGTCGACCAGGGGGCGCAGGTCGGGGGCGTGGAAGCGGGCCGTGCGCGGTGCAGCAGGGCGAGGGCGAGCAGGAGCGTGCTCCGGCGGATGGCCGCCCCGCCCGCGCCGGGCGTCGACCGACCGCCCGGCCGCCCGGAGCGGCTCGTCGAGCCCGGCCACCTGCCGAGGCGAGGGCGTCGGCGGCACCCGACCATCGGTCCTCCCCGTGACACGTGTGCCGAACGCCGCCACGGTAACCGCGGCGGCGTTCGGATGTCGCGCAACTCAAGTCACGGGAAGGGGAGTTGTTCCCGGCCCCGGGCTCAGCCGAAGAACACCCCGACCTCCTCGTACAGCTTCGGGTCCACCGTCTTCAGCTTGGCCGTCGCCTCCGCGATCGGCACCCGCACGATGTCCGTGCCGCGCAGCGCGACCATCTTGCCGAAGTCGCCGTCCCGGACGGCCTCGATGGCGTGCAGGCCGAAGCGGGTGGCGAGCCAGCGGTCGAAGGCGCTGGGGGTGCCGCCGCGCTGGATGTGCCCGAGGACCGTCGTACGGGCCTCCTTGCCGGTCCGCTTCTCGATCTCCTTGGCCAGCCACTCGCCGACCCCGGACAGCCGGACGTGTCCGAAGGAGTCCAGCGACTCGTCCTTGAGGACCATGTCGCCGTCCTTGGGCATGGCGCCCTCGGCGACGACCACGATCGGGGCGTACGAGGCCTTGAAGCGGGAGGTCACCCAGGCGCACACCTTGTCGACGTCGAAGCGCTGCTCGGGGATGAGGATGACGTTGGCGCCACCGGCCAGCCCCGAGTGGAGGGCGATCCAGCCCGCGTGCCGGCCCATGACCTCGCAGACCAGAACCCGCATATGGGACTCGGCGGTGGTGTGCAGCCGGTCGATGGCCTCCGTGGCGATGCCGACCGCGGTGTCGAAGCCGAAGGTGTAGTCGGTGCCGGACAGGTCGTTGTCGATGGTCTTCGGTACGGCGACGACGGGGACGCCGTACTCGTCGTTGAGGCGTGCGGCCACGCCCAGGGTGTCCTCGCCGCCGATGGCGATGAGCGCCTCGACCTCCTGCTTGGCGAGGTTCTCCTTGATGCGGCGGATGCCGCCCTCCACCTTCAGCGGGTTGGTCCGCGAGGAGCCGAGGATGGTGCCGCCGCGGGGCAGGATGCCGCGCACGGCGGGGATGTCGAGGCGGACGCTGTCGTTCTCCAGTGGTCCTCGCCAGCCGTCCCGGAAGCCGACGAAGTCATAGCCGTACTCCTGCACGCCCTTGCGGACGACGCCCCGGATGACGGCGTTGAGCCCGGGGCAGTCGCCGCCTCCGGTCAGTACTCCGACCCGCATGGAAATGTCCCTTCGCCGCGGTTGCCTGTGAGGGTCACGCTAATGGTGATCCAGGTCACACAGCGATGGGTGGGAAGGGCAATTCCGGTGAATCAGGGAGTCGTTGGTTTACGCGTCGTCAAGCCCGCGCTTCTACTCGTCGTCGAGCCCGCGCTCTATGGCGTACCGGACGAGCTCGACCCGGTTGTGAAGCTGCAGCTTGCCCAGGGTGTTCTGGACGTGGTTCTGGACCGTGCGGTGCGAGATGACCAGGCGCTCGGCGATCTGCTTGTAGCTCAGGCCCTTGGCGACCAGCCGCAGCACCTCGGTCTCCCGGTCGGTGAGCTGCGGCGCCTTGGGCTGGTCGGTGTCCGGGGCAGGCGCGGGCTCGGAGGCCAGCCGACGGTACTCCCCGAGGACGAGTCCGGCGAGGCCGGGCGTGAAGACGGGGTCCCCGACGGCCGTACGGCGTACCGCGTCCAGGAGTTCCTCGGTGGACGCCGACTTCAGCAGATAGCCGGTCGCGCCCGACTTCACGGCCTCCAGCACATCCGCGTGCTCACCGCTCGCCGACAGCACGAGAACCCGCAGCGCCGGGTTGTGCCCGACGAGTTCCTTGCAGACCTGGACGCCGGGCTTCAACGGCAGGTTCAGGTCGAGCACGAGCACATCGGGACCGGCGGCCTTGGCACGCCGTACGGCCTGGTCGCCGTCGCCCGCGGTGGCCACCACGTCGAAGCCGGACGCGTCCAGGTCTCGGGCGACCGCGTCGCGCCACATCGGGTGGTCGTCGACCACCATCACCTTGATCGGGCCCTGGTCACTCATCGCTGTCCTGCCTTCCCCCGCGAAACCTTCGGTACCTTCAGCTCGACCTCCGTGCCCTGCCCGGGCACCGAGATCAGTTCGGCGCTGCCGCCGAGTTCGCTCAACCGCCCCCGGATCGACAGGGCCACCCCCATCCGCCCCTCCCCCTCGGCCTGCGCGAGCCGCCCCTCGGGGATGCCGGGCCCGTTGTCCCGTACGGTCACCACGACCTCGTCGGGCTCGTCCTCGACGAGGATCCACGCGCGCGCGTGCTCACCGGCATGCTTGCGTACGTTGTCCAGGGCGGCCCCCACCGCGGCGGCCAGCTCCTTCGCGGCGGCCGGGGACAAGTCCACCGGGGCGCCGGGCTCGGCGAAACTGACCTTGGCGGCGGCGAACGGGGCGAGCAGCACGCGAAGATCGACGGGACCCTCGGGATCCGGCTCGTCGACGGCTCGTACGACCGCCCCCTGCGCCACGTCCTCGGACGCCCACGAGACAGGCCTCAGCCCTCCGGAGACCAGGGTGCGCAGCGCCACCTCCTGCTCGCCGGCCATCCGGCCCAGCTCGGCCGCCTCACCGCCGATGACGGCACCGCGCCGCTGCACCATGGCGAGCACCTGGAGCACGCTGTCGTGGATGTCCCGCGCGAGCCGCTCCCGCTCCCTGGTCGCGGCCTCGATCTCCAGGGCGCGGGCGAGAGTGCGCTCGGAGGCGCGGGCGACCTCGACGACGTAGCCGATGGCGATGGAGGCGACCCAGACGAGGATGACGTTGTGGACGGTGTCCCGGGCCGGCTGGCCGCGCTCGATCAGGTTGGCGGCGGCGACCGGTGTGGAGGCGAACGCGGCCCAGCGCCAGCCGCCCTTGATGGCGAACGCGAGGACCGAGCCGGCGGTCCATATCGACGGCAGGGTGGGGCCGCTGGTGTCGATGTGGTGGTCGCTGACGGCGAGCGGGGTCAGGAGGATCCCGGTGATCGCGACGGCGAGGTCCACGGCCAGGAAGCGCTTGGTGCAGGCGGCCTCGTTCTGGACCCGGGGCAGGGTGGCGAGCGTCCAGCCGCACAGGACGACGTAGTACGCGACGGCGATGCCCGGGCGGTCGTAGTTCTCGTAGCCGGTGGCGAACAGTCCGACCGCGTACAGCATGGTCAGCACCCGGTATCCGGTGAGCGCACGCCACAGCGGCAGCTCCACCGACATCCTCATCACACGCTCACGCCTGGCCATGTCCCCACCCCCGACCCCGAAGCCCCGTCTAGGACTCGGAGCGTTCCTTCTCAGCCTTCGCGAGTGCGGCCTTCGCCGCCTTCTCCGCTTCCTTCTCGGCCTTCGCCGCATCCGAGATCTGCCGCTTGGCGGCGGTCGCGTACATGTCGACGTACTCCTGGCCGGAGAGCTTCATGATTTCGTACATGACCTCGTCGGTCACCGCGCGCAGCACGAAACGGTCGTGCTCCATGCCCTGATACCGGGTGAAGTCCAGGGGCTCGCCGATGCGGATGCCCGGCCGCATCAGCTTGGGCATCACCTGCCCGGGCGGCTGGATCTTCTCGGTGTCGATCATGGCGACCGGAATGACAGGAGCGCCGGTGGCGAGCGCCACGCGCGCGAGGCCGCCCGGCTTGCCCCGGTAGAGGCGGCCGTCGGGCGAGCGCGTGCCCTCCGGGTAGATCCCGAACAGCTCACCGCGCTCCAGCACCTCGATGCCGGCCTTGACCGCCGCCTCGCCCGCGCCGCGCGCACCGGAGCGGTCCACGGGGAGCTGCCCGGCGCCCTTGAAGAACGCGGCCGTGAGCCGGCCTTTCAGTCCTGGCGTGGTGAAGTACTCCGCCTTGGCGATGAAGGTGACCTTGCGGTCGAGGACCGCGGGCAGGAAGAAGGAGTCCGAGAAGGACAGGTGGTTGCTCGCCAGGATCGCGGGGCCCTCGACGGGGATGTTCTCGAGGCCTTCCACCCAGGGCCTGAAGGCGACCTTCAGCGGCCCGCCGATGGCGACCTTCATCGTTCCGTACAACAACCCCGTGCCTCCTGTGTCTGTCGGTGAGACCTTAACCCGGAGCGCCGCCAAAGGGCCCGACGACCCTGGTCGGTGTCAGTGCGGTCGCGTACGGTGAACCTCACCTGGACTCGTTCACATCCTTCTCATGAACAGGAGACCGAAGGTGCCGGTCCTTGCTGGAGCCGAGCCGTTCCGCCACGAGGGCGGGGAGACAGGCGTCCTCCTCTGCCACGGCTTCACCGGTTCCCCGCAGTCGCTGCGCCCTTGGGCGGAGTACCTCGCCGAGCGCGGTCTGACCGTGTCGCTGCCCCTCCTTCCCGGGCACGGCACCCGCTGGGAGGACATGGCACTCACCGGCTGGCAGGACTGGTACGCCGAGGTGGACCGCGAGCTGCAGGCCCTGCGCGAGCGCTGCGCCCAGGTGTTCGTGGCGGGTCTGTCCATGGGCGGCGCCCTCGCCCTGCGGCTGGCCGCCAAGCACGGCGACGCGGTCAGCGCAGTGGTGGTCGTCAACCCGGCGAACCGTATGCACGGCCTCGCGCCGTACGCCCTTCCGGTGGTGCGCCATCTGCTGCGGACGACGCCGGGGATCGCCGACGACATCGCCAAGGAGGGTGCGCACGAGCTCGGGTACACCCGGGTGCCGCTGCACTCCGCGCACTCCCTGCGGCAGTTCTTCCGCCTGGTCGACGGTGAGCTCCCGCAGGTCACCCAGCCGCTGCTGCTCCTGCGCAGCGCCGAGGACCATGTGGTGCCGGCGGCCGACTCCGCGCGCGTGCTGAGCCGGGTGTCCTCGACGGACGTATCGGAGATCGTGCTGGAACAGAGTTACCACGTGGCGACGTTGGACCATGACGCGGAGCGGATCTTCGAGGAGAGCTTCGCGTTCATCGGCCGGCTCGCAACCGGTATCGGCAAGGAAGGGACGGCCGCACGTGGCTGAGCACGACTCCGAGCGCGAGGACCTCGAGCCGGACGAGCAGGGCGTGCCCTTCGACGAGGCGGCCGCCTGGGAGGCGATCGTCGCCGGGTACGGCGAGGAGCCGAAGGATCCGCCGGGCGCCAAGCCGTTCAAGTCGGTGGAGGACCTGGCGCTGCTGGAGCCGGAGACCATCTCCGAGGAGCCGAAGGAGCCGAAGGAGGACGAGAAGCCCGCCTCGGCCAAGCCGCTGGGCAGCTCCGTCGCCTTCGCGCCCGGTGTCGGCCCCCGTGACTACACGGCGCCCGAGCCGGCGGAGGAGGACTTCGACGAGGACGACGACGAGGGCCACTTCGTCCCGCCGGAGCCGCCGCCGCTGCCGGCCGCTGACACCACCGCGAAGTTCGCGTGGCTGGCTGTCGTGGGCGGCCCCCTGCTGCTCCTGCTGGCGATACTGCTCCGCTGGGACATGACCTGGTGGCTCGCCACCATCGGCATCGGCGGTTTCCTGGGCGGGTTCGCGACGCTGGTGATGCGGATGCGGACGGATGAGGACGAGGACGACGACCCGGGGCGCGGCGCGGTCGTCTGAGTCTCAGCTCGCCGGCACTCTGAGGGCGGCCAGGACCGGAAGATGGTCCGTGGCCGCCCTCAAGTCTGCCCCGGTGACGCCGGGAAGTTCGAGCGGTACTCCGCAGCCGAGCACCTCGATGCCCTTCGTCGCGAAGATCGCGTCGATGCGCTGGTGGGGTTCGGTGCGGGTCCAGGTGTGCTCGGCACCGTCGGGGGCCGTGGCCCAGCAGTCCTGGAGGGTGTCGGAGAGACGGGTGAAGGTGCGGCCGCCGGGGCGTTCGTTGAGGTCGCCGCCCGCGATCGCGTGCTCCACGCCCAGCGCGGCCAGGCGGTCGAGGAGCATGCCGCCCTGCTCGTAGCGCTCGTCCTTGCGCAGGGAGAGGTGGCAGCTGAGTACGCCGAGGCGGGCGCCGCCGATCCGGACGACCGCGGTGGCGAAACCGCGTCGGTGCTGTCCTGGTGTGAGCGGGAGCAGGACGTCTTCCGTGCGCTCGACCGTGGTGCGGAGGTTGCACAGGATCGCCGGTCCCGCGGCTGTGGCGCCACCGGTGAGGGTGACGAGGTCAGCCGCGCGGGCCAGGCGGGCGAGTTTCTTGCGCCAGCGGAAGAAGCGGGGGGCTTCCTGGATCAGTACGAGGTCCGGGGCGCAGGCGCGGATGACTCTGGCCAGTGCTTCGGTGTCGTCCCGCATGGAGCGGATGTTGTAGCTCAGGACTCGGACGAGGGTGGGATCGTCGGACGCCATGATGAGCAATTTACGCCTGATGACGAGGGGCGCGAGGAAGATGTGCGACTGCCGCATCGTCGTGGCTTGTCGCGCAGTTCCCCGCGCCCCTAGGCATGTCCACCTGCCCGGCATCACATGATCGGGTCAGGTTCCCTTGCCAGGTCTGCCGCGCCCACCAGTCCGGCCTTGTTGCCCAGTTGGGCCGCGATCACATCTGCCACCGGACGCCAGTTGCCGCCGACCAGCCAGCGCTTGTAGGACTTGCGGATCGGGTCGAGGACCAGTTCGCCCTCGTCCGAGAGGCCACCGCCGACGATGAAGGCGGACGGGTCGAAGAGGGAGGCGAGGTCGGCGAGGCCGGCGCCGGCCCAGCGGGCGAGCTCGCGGTAGGAGTCCACGGCGACCGGGTCGCCCTGACGGGCGGCCATGGAGATGTGCTTGCCCTCGATGCCGTCGGGGCTGCCGTCACCGAGGCCGAGGAGGAGCTCGGCGTTCTCCGGGGTGGCGTTGGCGCGCTGCTTGGCGTACCTCACCAGCGCACGCCCCGACGCGTACTGCTCCCAGCAGCCCTGCGAGCCACAGCCGCACAGCAGGCCGTCCGGGACCATCCGGATGTGGCCGAACTCGGCGGCGACACCGAAGTGGCCGCGGCGCAGCTTGTTGCCGATGATGATGCCGCCACCGAGGCCGGTGCCGAGGGTGATGCAGATGACGTTGCGGTGGCCCTTGCCCGCGCCGAACTTGTACTCGCCCCACGCGGCCGCGTTGGCGTCGTTCTCGACGACGACGGGGAGGCCCACGCGGGCCTCGACCTTCTCCTTCAACGGCTCGTTGCGCCAGTCGATGTTGGGTGCGAAGTAGACCTCCGAGCGCTGCCGGTTGACGTAACCGGCCGCACCGATACCCACGCCGACGATCTCGTGCCCGGCGCGCGCGCCGTCCACCGCGGAGGCGATGGCGTCCACGATGCCCTCGGGCGTGCCCGGGGTCGGCACCTTGTGGGTCGAGAGGATTTTGCCTTCCTCATCGACCACGCCGGCCGCGATCTTCGTGCCGCCGATATCGACGCCGATGGTGAGTCCCATGAATCCCTCAGTTTCGGTCGAGCCCCGCTACGGCCCACCGTACCCGAGGGCGCTCTAGTCCAGGTCGATGCGCTCGCCCGGTCCGGAGTCGTCGCCCCGGTCCTGGCGGGGCTCTTCCGGGGCCTTCGGATCGGTGGTCCGCTGGGTCCAGCGCTGCTCCTGCGCCTGGACGGCGGAGCGGTAGGCGGCGAGCAGTTCGGTGCCCGCCGCGGCCAGGTGGTCGAAGACGTCGGGGTTGCGCTCGATGACGGGCTCGACGGCGGCCTTGGCCTGCTGGACGACCTGGTGCACCACCTGCTGGGCGGCGGGTCCGGCGACCGCACCGAGGAGGGGCGACTGGAGCGAGGACAGCTTGTCGGTGACGGCGTCGACGAGCTTGCGCAGTTCCTCGGCGGCCGAGCCCGCGGGCTGGCCGTACTCGGCGCGACGGCGGGACTTCTCCGCCGCGAGGTCCTCGGCACACGCCGTCGCCCAGGCATCGGCGTCGGTCGCCCGCACCTCGTCGACAGCCTCACGACCGACGGCGTCTGACGGGGGGAGCTCTTCGCTCATGACGGACTCCTGACTGCGGTTCGTCCCTACGACGTTACCCGAATGGGCGTACCACGTTCACCGTGTCTCCGGCCAGAGGTCCGGGTCCGGCGCGAACCGGATGCACAGCTCCCCGTCGCGCAGGGCGGCACCGGCGACGGTGCAGCGACGCAGGGCGGAGGGAAGGGGCACGATACGGCGGAACTGCCCGGCGGTGACCACGATTTCGTCGCCGCGCCGGATGAGGTCGAGCTCGTCGCGTATCGCGCCGGGGAGCGGGATGTGCCATACGAAGACCCGGCTGACACCGTCGTCGGCGAGCCGGTCGGCGACGGACCACTCGACGGCGGAGGTGGCCTCCTCGACACCGGGGGCGGTGAGGGCGGCGAGGTCGTCGGTGCCGCGCGGGTCGTGACCGAGGTGGCGGACCGGTCGTACGTCGTACGTCTCCTGCCACTCCTCCAGCGCTTTGCGCTGCTGGGCGGCGGGACCGGCGAGCCAGGTGTCGTGCGCCTGCTCGGGCAGGACCCGGTTGGCCACCAGGACGTCGGGGCGCAGACCGCGCAGGGCGAGGGCGAGACCGGCGGAGCGCACGGCGTCGGCGCCGGCCGGGCCGGGCTCGGCGACCAGCCGTACGACGGTGTTGCGGTCCGTGACGACCGCCTCGACCGCGGCCAGCTCCATGTCCCACCGAGCGGCGGTCTCGTACAGCCACTCCGAGGGCATCGGCACCCCGGCCAGCCGTCCGAGCATGGGCCGCAGCGCACGGGCCGCCTGCCGCTCGGGCGGCAGGAGACGGCGCAGATAGCGGCGGAGTTCCTCGGGCAGGGCGAGCAGCGCGAGCGCCTGCGGTGTGGGCGGAAGGTCCACCACGAGCAGGTCGTGCCGCTCGGAGAGGGCCGCGTCGCGCAGGGCGCGGAGCAGGGTCAGTTCCTCGGCGCCGGGGAGGGGGGTGACCTCCTCGGCGTCCAGCCGGGAAGCGCCGAGAAGATCGAGAACGTTGGCGGCACGCTGCTGGAAGGCGGCGAGGTCGTCCCGGAACCCGGCGGTGGCGTCGGGCCGCCAGGCGGTGAGCCCCTCACGGACCTGGACGGGCGTCGCCCCGGTCGCCGTTCCGAGCACCGCGCCGAGGCTGTCGGTGCGATCGGCGCTCAGCACGAGCGTGCGAACGCCGGACAGAGCGGCGGCGACAGCGGTGGCGGCCGCAACGGTCGTACGACCGCTACCACCAGGCCCGGTGATCAGGAGGGTGCGCATGGGACTGAACGGTAGTCCCCCTACTTCGCCCCCGACTCCACCCGCTTCTTCAACCCGGCCAGCGCACGGTCGATGATGACCTTCTCGGCCTTGCGCTTGATCATCCCCAGCATCGGGATCTTGACGTCGACCGTCAGCAGATAGGTGACCTCGGTCGACCCGCTGCCCACCGGCTTCAGGATGTACGACCCGTCCAGCGACCGCAGCATCTGGGACTTCACCAGCGTCCAGGAGACCTCGTTCTCACCGGTCCACGTGTACCCCAGGACCTGGTCGTCCTTGATCGCCCCCGCGTCCATGACGAGCCGCACCTGCTCGGCACGCCCCTGTGCGTCGGTCGCGAGGACCTCCGCCTCCTTCACCTCGCCGGTCCAGTCCGGGTAGCGGGCGAAGTCGGCGATCACCCCCATGACATCGGCCGGTGCCGCCTCGATCGTGATGCTCGAGCTGGTGTGTTCCGCCATCGCTGTGGCTCCTCCAGATGCGGGCCGGTAGGGCAGGTCGTGCTGCGCACGTGTGTGCAGCGTGAAGGCTACCGCGCACGTGAGCGCCCGACTTCACCGCCCACTCACCATTCCAGGGCCCAGGGCCTGCCGCTCCCCGCGAAGTGCCCCACGTTCACGCACTCGGTCGCGCCGATCCGCATCCGCCGCACCAGCGGCTGGTGGACGTGCCCGAACAGGGCGTACCGGGGCCGGGTGCGCCGGATGGCGTCCAGCAGCGCCCGGCTGCCCCGCTCGAAGCGGCGCGCGACGGTGTCGTAGACCAGCTCCGGCACCTCGGGCGGGATGTGCGTGCACAGCACGTCGACCTCGACGACCGCCTCGATCTTCGCCGCGTACTCCTCGTCGCTGATCTCGTACGGCGTGCGCATCGGAGTCCTGAGCCCGCCGCCCACGAACCCGAACACCCGTCCCCCGATCTCCACCCGCTCACCGTCCAGCACGGTGGTGCCCGGTCCGGCGTATTCGGGCCACAGGGGCGGCATGTCGACATTGCCGTAGGTGGCGTACGTCGGTGTCGGGAAGGCCGCGAACATCTCGGCGTACTGCTTGCGTACCGCCTTCTCGATCGCGGCCGCCCGGTCGGTGCCGATGCCGGCCCACAGCCGGGCGCCGAACTCGCGGGCCTCCTCGAAGCGGCGGGCGGTGCGCAGTTCGACGATGCGGTCGGCGTTCTCCGCTCCGAACAGGTCGGGGAAGATGCCGCGTGAGTGGTCGGCGTAGTCGAGGAAGAGGACCAGGTCACCCAGACAGATCAGGGCGTCCGCGCCCTCGCCGGCTCTGGCCAGGTCACGGGCGTTGCCGTGCACGTCGCTGACCACATGTACGCGTGTCCTCCGGTTACCGGCCGGTGTGGGTGCCATGGCGATCAAGGGTAGGCGTGTGCGGCATACGTGAACAGTGGCGATGGGGCCTGCGGTTACTGGCTAGTCATCAGATGGGTGGACTACTGTGCGCGAAAAGAAGCACCAATCTGTGTGACGCAGCGAACATCTCGCCGGACCCCCCTGTCGGAGACGCCATACCGGCGGGTAACGTCCGGGCAGTCCAGTCGTGCTCAGGATTTCAACAAGTGGTGCAACCACTGAAGATCCCGAGCACCTGCCCGAGCCTTGGACCGCACCGTCGCATCGCACAACGTCGTGGCGCCGGCGCCCTATGAGGAGCAGCAGTCTTGCGCGAGTTCAGCCTTCCGGCTTTGTACGAGGTCCCTGCGGACGGCAATCTCACGGACATCGTCCGTAGAAACGCCGCGCAGCATCCCGACGTCGCCGTGATCGCCCGCAAGGTGGGCGGTGTCTGGCAGGACGTGACCGCCACGACCTTCCTGGCCGAGGTCCACGCCGCCGCCAAGGGCCTCATCGCCTCCGGCGTCCAGCCCGGCGATCGGGTCGGCCTGATGTCGCGCACCCGCTACGAGTGGACGATGCTCGACTTCGCCATCTGGTGCGCGGGCGCGATCACCGTGCCGGTGTACGAGACCAGTTCGGCGGAGCAGGTCCAGTGGATCCTCTCCGACTCGGGCGCCACCGCCATCGTCGTCGAGCTGGACTCCCACGTGGCCGCCGTCGAGTCGGTGCGCGACGGGCTGCCCGCCCTGAAGCACCTCTGGCAGATCGAGGCCGGGGGCGTGGAGGAGCTGGGCCGGCTCGGCAAGGACATCAGCGACGCCGCCGTCGAGGAGCGCAGCTCGCTCGCCAAGGCCGACGACCCGGCGACCATCGTCTACACGTCCGGCACCACCGGCCGTCCCAAGGGCTGTGTGCTGACCCACCGCAGCTTCTTCGCGGAGTGCGGGAACATCGTGGAGCGCCTGCGCCCGCTCTTCCGCACCGGCGAGTGCTCCGTCCTGCTCTTCCTGCCGCTCGCGCACGTCTTCGGCCGGCTCGTGCAGATCGCCCCGATGATGGCGCCGATCAAGCTGGGGACCGTCCCGGACATCAAGGACCTCACCAACGAGCTGGCCTCCTTCCGGCCGACCCTGATCCTCGGCGTTCCGCGCGTCTTCGAGAAGGTCTACAACTCGGCGCGGGCCAAGGCGCAGGCGGACGGCAAGGGCAAGATCTTCGACAAGGCCGCGGACACCGCGATCGCGTACAGCAAGGCGCTGGACACCCCCTCGGGCCCGTCGCTGGGTCTGAAGATCAAGCACAAGACCTTCGACAAGCTGGTCTACAGCAAGCTGCGCGCGGTCCTGGGCGGCAAGGGCGAGTTCGCCATCTCCGGCGGTGCCCCGCTCGGCGAGCGCCTCGGTCACTTCTTCCGCGGCATCGGCTTCACGGTCCTGGAGGGCTACGGCCTGACCGAGTCCTGCGCGGCCACCGCCTTCAACCCCTGGGACCGCCAGAAGATCGGCACGGTCGGCCAGCCGCTGCCCGGCTCGGTGATCCGGATCGCGGACGACGGCGAGGTCCTGCTGCACGGCGAGCACCTGTTCACGGGCTACTGGAACAACCCGGGCGCCACCGAGGAGGCCCTGGCCGACGGCTGGTTCCACACCGGTGACATCGGCACCCTCGACGAGGACGGCTACCTCAGGATCACCGGCCGCAAGAAGGAGATCATCGTCACCGCGGGCGGCAAGAACGTCGCCCCGGCCGTGATCGAGGACCGCATCCGCGCCCACGCGCTGGTCGCGGAGTGCATGGTGGTGGGCGACGGGCGGCCGTTCGTGGGCGCGCTGATCACCATCGACGAGGAGTTCCTGGGCCGCTGGGCGGCCGAGCACGGCAAGCCGGCGGGTGTCACCGCGGCGTCGCTGGTCGACGACCCGGATCTGAACGCGGCGATCCAGGCCGCGATCGACGACGGCAACGCCGCGGTGTCGAAAGCGGAATCGGTGCGGAAGTTCCGCATTCTCTCCTCCCAGTTCACGGAGGACTCGGGCCACCTGACGCCGTCCCTGAAGCTCAAGCGCAACGTGGTGGCGAAGGATTACGCGGACGAGGTCGAGGCGATCTACCAGAAGTAGCAGGCCCTCCGAAAGAGCGTCATGGCGCGGTGTCCTCCACGAGGACCCGCGCCATCGTCCGTTCGGCGAGCGCCGTGATCGTCACGAACGGGTTCACCCCGATCGATCCGGGCACGAGCGAGCCGTCGGTGACATACAGCTTCGAATACCCCTTCACCCTCCCGTAGTTGTCGGTCGCCCTGCCCAGCACACAGCCGCCCAGCGGGTGGTAGGTGAAGTCGTCGGCGAAGGTCCGGTTGGTCGAGCCGAACAGGTCGGTCCGGTAGATCGTGGTGTTCGCCGAGTTGATCCGGTCGAAGAGCTTCTTGGCCATGCCCGAGGACACGGCGCTCTGCGCGGCGGTCCAGCCGAGGTTCACGCCGCCCGTGGCGCTGTTGTACGTGAACGTCGCGCGCTGCGGGTTCTTGGTGATCGCCAGATAGAGGCTGACCCAGTGCTCCAGTCCCGTGGGTAAAGGAGCGATCTCCGCGAAGACGGGGTTGGCGGTGTTCGCCCAGTCGTCGATGCCCATGACCGGCATGGTCGACTGGTTCGCCCCGACGGTGTCCCACAGGTGGTTGGCCCGGCCGAGCATGGTGTTGCCGTTGGGTCCCCAGCCGGCCCCGACGCTCGCGTCCAGGGCGGGCAGGGTGCCCGTGTCCCGGGCCCGGACGAGGAGTTCGGTGGTGCCGAGGCTGCCACCGCCGAGGAAGAGGTAGGTGCAGCTGTACTGCTTGGTCTCGACGACCGTGCCGGCGTCGTTGACGCGGTCGGCGGTCAGCACGTACGTCCCGTCGCTCGCCCGGCTGACGGCCCTGACCCGTTCCATGGTGTTGATGGTGACCTTGCCGGTGCCGAGCGCGGCGGCGAGATACGTCTTGTCGAGGCTTCTCTTGCCGTGGTTGTTGCCGTAGATGACCTCCTGCGCGAGAGCCGACTTGGTCGCCGTGCCGGCGGCCTCCTTCTGCATGTAGGCGAAGTCGTAGGTGCTGGGCACGAAGGTGGTCCTCAGGCCGGTGTTCTGGGCGTGTTTGCGCGAGATGCGCGAGAAGCGGTACCACTCCGTCGACTCGAACCACGTGGGGTCGACGGTGTTGACGCCGAGCATGGAGTTGGCACGCGGGAAGTAGGTGCCGTACATCTCGTCGGCGTCGACGGTGGGGAACTGCTCGGCGAAGTACGACTTCAGTGGGGTCACCGCCATGCAGCCGTTCACCAGGGAGCCGCCGCCGACACCTCGCCCCACGAACACGGACATGTTGGCGAAGCGCACCCGGTCCAGGACGCCCGGGTACAGGCTGATGTCCTTGTTGACGACGTCCAGCCACAGGAAGGTGGCCAGCGGCGCCTCGGTGCGGGTGCGGAACCACATGGAACGCTGGTCCGGGTTGGCGGTGGAGCAGAAGACCTTGCCGTCGGAGCCGGGGGTGTTCCAGAGCCGGCCCATCTCGATCATGATCGTGCGGATGCCCGCCTGACCGAGGCGGAGGGCGGCCACGGCGGCGCCGTAGCCCGAACCGACCACGATGGCGGGGGCGTTGTCGACGGCGGCCGGTTCTACGGCCTGTGCCGACTGGAGACCGATGCGGGTGAGACCTGCGGCGGCGGCCGTCTGGAGGGCTGCCATGCCCAGTATGTGACGTCTCGTCAGCTGACGCTGCATCAGTTTTGCTGTCATGCGCGCAGCATCGGCGGATTATCCGCTTCCGGCTATAGCAACGTCTTCAACTTTTCCGCCAACAGATCCCATCGCCACTTCTCCTCGACCCACTCCCGCCCCCGCTCCCCCATCCGGCTCCGCAGTTCCGCGTCCGCGAGGAGGACGACGATGCGCTCGGCCGTCTCCTCCACCGAGCCGCCCCGCACCACCCAGCCGGTCTCGCCGTCCAGTACGGCGTCCGGGGCACCGCCCGAGTCCCCCGCCACCACCGGCAGCCCCGTCGCCGACGCCTCCAGGTACACGATCCCCAGCCCCTCGACGTCCAGCCCGCCCCGACGGGTCCGGCAGGGCATGGCGAAGACGTCCCCGGCACCGAAGTGCGCGGGCAGCTCGGACCAGGGCACGGCGCCGGTGAAGCGGACGGAGTCGGCGACCCGGGTCTCGTGGGCCAGCTTGCGCAGCTCCTTCTCGTACGGCCCCCCGCCGACGATCAGCAGCACCGCGTCCGGCTCGGCGGCGAGGATCCGCGGCATCGCCAGGATCAGCGTGTCCTGCCCCTTGCGCGGCACGAGCCGCGAGACACACACCACCACCGGCCGGTCGGCCAGCCCGAGCCGGGCCCGCACGGCATCGCCCCCCGACCCCGGATGGAAGGTCTTCTCGTCCACCCCCGGCGGCAGCTGCACCATCCGCGAGGCCGCCGCGGGCGTCAGCGCCCCGGCGATCCGTGAGCGCGTGTACTCGCCGAGGTAGGTGATCGTGTCCGTGCCCTCCCCGATCCGGCGCAGCAGCTGCCGCGCGGCGGGCAGCTGGGCCCACCCCGCCTCGTGCCCGTGGGTCGTGGCCACCAGCCGCTCGGCCCCGGCCTTCCTGAGCGCGGGCGCCATCAGCCCGAGCGGCGCGGCCGCCCCGAACCACACCGACGTACAGCCGTGCTCCCGCAGCAGTCCGACGGCCGTACGCGTGGCCGCGGGCGTCGGCAGGAGCATCGTCGTACGGTCGCGTACGACGGTGAAGGGCTGCTCGGCGTCGAAGGCGGCCGTAGCCTCGGCGCCCTCGCGGCCGCGCTTCCAGGTGGACGCGTGGACGACGAGCCGTTCCGGGTCGAGCCGCAGCGCCATGTTGTGCAGGAAGGCCTGGATACCGCCCGGCCTGGGCGGGAAGTCGTTCGTCACGATCAGGGTCTTGTGCATCGCCGCCGACCCTATCCAAAGCACCCGCCCAGCCTGTTCCACGGCCCGCCCACAGCTCGGCCCGGCCGCGTTGGTGGCAAGCACACAGGTGGACGGGACATCATGGCCATCTCAAGAGTGGCAACCTCAGGAACGGCAACGGGCGAACAGGGGCTCCGGTGGACATGGCGAGTGCGAGGCGGTCTCCGGCCGGACTGCTGGTGACCTGGGGGCTGACGCGGCTGCTGCTGCTCCTGTTCGTGCTCAAGGTGTTCGTCTTCCCCGGCCCGGACGTCACCAGCGATGTCTCCGTGATCTACCAGGGCTGGTACGACGTCCTGCGCACCGGAACGTTCCCGCTGGACGACGTCACCTGGCAGTACCCGCCGGCCGCCGCGCTCGCGATCCTCTCCCCCGCTCTGCTGCCCTTCCTCCCGTACGCGACGGCGTTCTTCGTCCTCGCCTTCCTCGCCGACCTGGTCGCCTTCTCCCTGCTCCTGTACGCGGGCCTGCGCCCCGGTCGCTCGCTGCGCGGCGCCTGGGTGTGGGTGGTGGGCGTACCGCTGCTCGGGCCGACCGTCTACGCCCGCTACGACGTGATGGTCACCGCCGTCGCGGTGGCCGCGCTGCTCGCGGGCGCCCGGCACCCTCGCGTGGTGGGCGTTCTCGTGGGGTTCGGGGCGATGCTCAAGGTGTGGCCGGCGCTGCTGCTGGTCGCCGTCCGCAGGCGGAGCACCTGGATGGCGACGGCGGTCACCGCGGCCGGCCTCGCGGCCCTGTTCTCCGTCGCCATGCCCGGCGCCTTCGCCTTCCTGACCTTCCAGGCCGACCGGGGCACCGAGGTGGAGTCGCTGGGCTCCCTCGTCTTCCATGTGGCCCGGCAGTACGGCTGGGACGGCCAGGTGCTGCTCAACTACGGTTCGGTCGAATTCCTCGGCCCCTGGGTCAACGTCGTCAGCACGGCCGCCCTGGCCCTGACCGGTCTCGCCTTCGGCTGGCTGCTGCTGTGGCGGCTGACGGCCACCCGGTTCGAGGCGCACACCGCGGCCGACGCGGCCTTCGTGGCGGTGCTGATGTTCACCACGACCAGCCGGGTGATCAGCCCGCAGTACATGGTGTGGCTGATCGGTCTCGCGGCCGTGTGCCTGTGCTTCCGGGCGAGCCGGATGGGGGCGCCCGCCCTGATCGTGCTGGTGGCGTCCTTCGTGACGGTGCTGGAGTTCCCGATCTACTTCGGCAACGTCGTCGCCAGCGACGGCCTCGGCGTCACCCTGCTGTTCATCCGCAACGGCCTGCTGGTCGTGGCGGCCGTCCTCGCGGCCGTGCAGTTGTGGCGCTCGACGGCCTCGCCCGAGGCCGAGACGCCGCTGCCCACTCAGCCCACGCTCACCACCGAGGAGACCCCGGTCTCCTCCTGACGCCGACCGCTTCGGAGCGGGGCTCCCGCGCCCGGCGCATCCCCCCGCTCGGACGCGATGGCCCGTCGATCGCCACCACACCCCGCGATGCCCTGCGGCCATGGCGTTCGACGCCACCGCCCCGGCCCGGGACATCGCCGCCCCTCAGACCGAAGCCGGCGCCACCAGGACCTCGGTCTCCTCCTGACGCCGGGCCGCGAGCAGGGCGACCGCCGCGCACTGGAGCGCCATGGACAGCGCGAGCGCCAGGCACACACCAGGCAGCCCCAGCCCCGACAGCCCGTACGCCAGGGGCAGTTGGACCGCCGTGCCGAGCAGCGTCACCCGCAGCAGGGCCGGCGCTCCTCCGCTGCCCTCGAAGACCCCGCCGAGCGCGATGAAGCAGGCCATCAGCAGCAGATAGGGCCCGACACAGCGCAGGAAGAGCACTCCGTCGTGGGCGACGCCGGGTCCGGCGCCGAAGGCGGCCATGATCCAGGGGGCGGTCAGAGCCAGCAGAAGGGCGGCCCCCAGCGCGAACCCTCCTGAGACCAGCACGGCCTGCCGCCCGATCGCCCGCCGCGCGTCCCTCCCGGCGCCCAGCAGATGCGCGGTGTGGATGGAGGCGGCCTGGCGTACCGCGTAGAAGCCCATGGTGGCCACGTACATGACCTTGTACGCGATCGAGTACCCGGCCACCGCCGTCACCCCCAGCCGCGCCACGATCGCGACCAGGACCAGCGCCCCGCCCTGCCGCACGGTGAAGTCGGCGGCCATGGGCAGCCCCGTGCGCAGCGTCCTCCGGAAGGCCACCCCGGGTCCGGCGGCGGTGCGCAGCAGCGCGTTCCGCCGCAGTGCCACCAGGCCCGCCCCCAGGGCCACGCCCCGGCACAGCACCGTCGAGGCGGCGGCGCCCCGGACGCCGTAGAGGTGGATGAGGAACGGGTCGCAGACCAGGATCAGCCCGCCTGCGAGCAGCGCCAGCCGCATCGGGGTCCTCGTGTCCCCCGCGCCCTTGAGGATCCCGTCGACCAGCTGCTGGGCGAAGAACACGGCGATGCCCGGCATCGAGACGGCGAAGTACCCGACCGCCAGCGGCAGTGCCTCGCCCCCTCCGAGGACCAGCCGGGCCAGCGGTTCCCGCAGCAGGAACCCACCCGCCACCACCAGCGGCGTGATCGCCCCGAACACCGCCCAGCCCCCGCGCACGGCCGCCCGCACGGCCCCCGGATCCCGCGCGCCCCGGGCGTGCGCGACCAGCACCGTCGTACCGGAGCCGAAGACCAGGGCGAGGCCGAGCAGCACGTTCTCGGTGTTGGTCGCCACCGCGACGGCGGCCACGGCCGGACCGCCGAGCCGGGAGACCCAGACGGTGTTGATGATCCCGGCGGCGACGGAGGCGAGGAGCGAGAAGTAGACGGGGTGGGCGAGGGCGATGAGCTGCTTGCGATGAGTGTGCACCTGTGGACCCCTCTTATCGAGCTACCTCGAAACGAGATAGCTCGATAAGAGGTAGCATGGCGTCACGACACCCGCAAGGAGGAACCACGGTGCTGGAGCTGTCGATCCTGGGCTTCCTGGCCGAAGAGCCGCTGCACGGCTACGAGTTGAAGGAGCGCATCAAGGCGCTCAGCGGCCATGTCCGCCCGGTCAGCGACGGCGCCCTCTACCCGGCGATCACGCGCCTCATCAAGGCCGGCAAGCTCGACCAGCACGAGGAGCCGGGCACGAGCGCGGCCCCGCGCCGCATGCTCTCCCTGACCGACGAGGGCCGCGAGGACCTGCTGGAGCGCCTGCGCCATCCCAAGCAGGCCGAGATCACCGACCAGGTCCGCTTCAACTCGGTCCTGTCGTTCCTACGACACCTGCCGGACCGCCGCGAACAGGCCGAGGTGCTGCGCCGCCGCCTGGACTTCCTGAACGCGCCCACGAGCTTCTTCTACGACGGTGGCGAGCCGGTCCGCGCGGAGGAGACGGACGACCTGTTCCGGGCGGGGATGCTGCGGGTCGCGCGAGCCACCGGAGCGGCGGAGCACGCCTGGCTGACGGAGGCGATCGAGAAGCTCGGTCAGCCCAGCTGAGCGCGCAGATAGTCCCGCCACCGGGCGGTGAAGTCGTCCAGGTCCGTGTCCAGGACCCGCTCCAGCGCGTCCTCGACCGCCCCGGCCCGCTCCTCGCGGGCGCCCACGGCCTGGTAGAACTCCCGCAGCTTTGGCTCGCCCCACTGGTCCGCGACCATCCGGCACGCCATCCAGCCGCTCTCGTAGGCCTGCGCGAGCTCGGTCGCGTTGCCGCTGAAGCCGAAGTCCCCGTCCTCGGGCAGCGCCGTCGGCACCCGCCCGTCGGTCACGGCCCGCCAGAGTTCGGGGGCGGCCTGCGCGGGCGAGCGGCCGGAGTCGAGGTAGCCGACGAAGTCGGCGTACCCCTCGGACAGCCACAGGGGCGTGGCGGCGCTGGTGTGGGCGCGGGTGGCTACATGGGTGGTCTCGTGGGTGAGCACGACCTGCTTGCCGACATCGCCGAGGACGCCGTACGCGTCGGGGTTGACGATGATCCGGTCCGCGGGCGCGCTCGCCGGGGCGCCCGTCTCGCCCGTGGTGACGGCCGCGATCCCACGGTAGGAGGAGGCGGGCGAGCCGAGCAGGGCCGCCATGCCGTCGAGGGAGTTCGGTACGAGGACGACGACATGCCGGGACCAGTCGGTGCCCCAGGCCGCCGAGACGGCCGGCACGGCATGGTCCGCCAGATCGGCGTAGGAGTGCAGGACCTCGGTCGACTGCTCGGCGCCCAGGACGAGGCTGTGCTCGCCGCGCACGACGGCCACCTCGCCCTGGTCCCAGAGCTGCTGGGCGGACTTCTCGGCGGGCTTCTCCGTGTCCACGTACCACTGGCCGCTCGCGTCCAGGCTCAGCGTGAGGGTACGGCCGACGCTGACCGGTGCGTTGTCGTAGCCCTGTATCCGGTAGTCGAGCTCGGCCTCGGCGGTGGCGGTGGCCCCGTCGCGGTGCAGGGCGGTCAGGCGGTACGACCAGGCCGCGAACGGCACGCCACGGGCGTTCTCGAACCAGTCGAGGGCACCCGTCCTGCGAAAGGCCGCCCGGTCCCGGTCCAGGACGGCGGCCGAGCGCCGGTCCAGGAGCCGCTGGACATCGGCCCCGGCGGTGTCGGAGGCGGGCCTGCCGCCGCATCCCACCAAGGAGACGAGCAGCAGGCACAGCGCCACGACACCGTGCTTCGACGCCCGCCCTCGACCAGCCATTTCCCGATCGTACGGCGGCGGCGAGGCGTTGGTCAGACCCTGGTGACCGTCGCCCCCGGCATCATGCCCACCGGGTCGTAGCGCACGGGTGCGCCGGGGTAGGGCGCGTGGATGACCTGGCCGTTGCCCACGTACATCCCGACATGGCTGGCGTCCGACCGGTAGGTGACCAGATCACCGGGCTGGGCCTGGGAGAGCGGGACCTGGCGGCCGGCATGGCGCTGGGCCTGCGAGGTGCGCGGCAGGGAGACACCGGCCTGGCGGTACGACCACACCATCAGGCCCGAGCAGTCGAAGCCGGAGGGGCCGGTGGAGCCCCAGACGTACGGCTTGCCGAGCGCGCCGCGGGCGGCGGCGACCGCGGCACCGGCCCGGGCGTTGGGCGGGACCGCGCTGCCGAGGTCGGGCATGTCCGCACGGCCCGACCGCGAGGCCCGGTCGTAGGCGGCGCGCTCCGCGGACGGCAGGGAGTTGAGGAGCTCACGGGCCTTGGCGAGCTTCTTCTCGACGGTCCGCTTGTGGCTCGCCACCGCCTTGCGGCTCTTCTCCAGCTCGGAGAGCTGCCCTGCCGCCTCCACGCGCTCCTGGGTGAGCTCGCGCATCGCCTCCTGGAGGTCTTTGAGCTCACCGGCCTGGTGGGCGCTGATCCGGTCGAGGGCGGCGGCCTTGTCGAGGTAGTCGTCCGGGTCGTCGGAGAAGAGCAGGGCGAGGGAGGGGTCGAGGCCGCCAGCGCGGTACTGGGCGCCGGCCAGCGAACCGAGCGCCTCCCGCATGGAGTTGATGCGCTCCTGCTGCCGGGCGATCCGGTCCTGTGCGGTGGAGACCTGCTTGCGGAGGGTGTCGGCGCGTTCGTCGGCCTTGTTGTAGGCCTCGGTGGCCTGCTCGGCCTGCTCGTAGAGACGGTCCACCTCGGCACGGGTGTCGTCGTGCGGCGCGGCCGACGCCGGTACGGCTCCGAGGGCCGCGGCGGTGGCTGACAGGACACAGAGCGCGGCGGACGCGCCCCGGTCGAACCCGGACGGTGCAAGGCGGCGATGGGACCCCACGGGAAGCCGCACTCCTTCCGCTGGCGGACAGGGAAACGCGGCAGACAGTAGCTCCGTGACCGGGTGACGACCAACGACCTCTGTGGGCACACACAGTGACGCCCCGCCTATGACGCAGGTCATGGGCGGGGCGTGGGGTCAGTTCATGTTCCCGCAATTCGCCCGTTCGGGCGGTGCGGTGTCGTGATCTTGAGGGTGATCAGACCCGGACGCCGAACTGGAACGGCATGTTGCCGATCGACTCGTAGCGGACGACCGTGCCGGTGCGCGGGGCGTGGATCACCTGGCCGTTGCCCGCGTAGAGGCCGACGTGGTGCTGGTCGCCGTAGAAGATGACGAGGTCGCCGACCTGGAGTTCGCTCATCGACAGATGCCTGCCGTAGCCGGCCTGGGCCTGCGAGGTGCGCGGTATGGAGACACCGGCCTGGGCGTAGGCCCAGGAGGTCAGGCCCGAGCAGTCGTAGGAGGCGGTGCCCGTGGCGCCGTAGACGTAGGGCTTGCCGAGCTGGCTCTGGGCGGCCGAGAAGGCGGCTGCCGCACGGCCGGAGGCGGCGGTGGAGTTGCCGAGGTCGACGCGCTCGCCGGCGGAGCGGCTGGCGCGGGCGTCCTCGGCGGCGATGGCGGCCTTCTCGGCGGCCGTCAGCGTGTTGAGGAGCTTCTGCGCCTCGCCGAGCTTGCCCTGGACTTCCTTCTTCTTCTTGGCCAGCTCGGTGCGGGTGCTGGAGAGGTCCTTGAGCTTCTCGGAGGCCTCGGAGCGCTCCTGGGCGAGCTCGCGCTGCTTCTCCTGGATCTTCTTCAGCGCGTCGACCTGCTGGGCGCTCAACTGGTCGGCGGTGGACGCCTTGTCCAGGTAGTCGTCCGGGTTCGACGACAGGAAGAGCTGGAGGGAGGAGTCGATGCTGCCCGTGCGGTACTGGGCGGCTGCCGCCAGACCCATGGAGTCCCGGAGGTCGTTGAGCTCCTCCTGGCCGCGGGCGACGTTGTCCTGGATCGTGGAGATCTCCTTCTGGAGCTTCTCCTGCTTCTCCTTGGCGCCGTTGAGCTTCTCGGTGGCCTGCTCGGCCTCTTCGTAGAGCTTGTCGACCTTGGACTTGACCTCGTCCTTGCTGGGCTTCTCGCTCGGCGCCGCGTTGGCGGCGTTGGCACTCAGAGCGACTGCAGCGGCAGCAGCTGTGGTCAGCACGGTCACGCGCGTGCGGCTCGGCTGCTTGGGTCGACGGTGGGACGCCACGGAGGTGAGCTCCTTCTTGTGAGTGATCACCCGTTCGGAGGTTCGAGCCCAGACCCTAGTGACCTTCTTGTGATCAGTTCAAATCCTCACGAGAAAAAACCCGTCACAGACTGCATTCTTTACACACAACTCACGAGCAGTAATGCTCGATTGACGCTACGTTGCGTGACGATTCCGCCAATTCGGGCATTAAACCTGGAAGTTAAACGATCAGGACAGTCGCTTCAAAAGCATCGCCGAAGCGACAGGCCGGGCCCCCGCCTTGGCCACCCCGTCGGCGACCTCGCGGTCGGTGGAGGCGACGATGAGCGGCCGCCCCGGCGGCTCGGCGCGCACCAGCTGACGGATCAACTCATCAGCGGTGACACCGGGCTTGGAGAACAGCACCCGCACCCCGCGCGGCGGCGCGAGCAGCACCGGCGCGGCCAGCTCGGCCCCGTCGAAGACACATGTCACCTCTGCCCCGGTTTGAGCGGCGAGCTGCGAGAGCTGACCGAGCAGCCTGAGACGCTGCTTCTCCAGGGGCATCTGGGGATAGCCGGTCTTGGTGACGTTGTAGCCGTCGACCACCAAGTGCGCCTGCGGCAGGGCGAGAAGCTGGTCCAGGATCGCCGGGTCGTGCTCGGACAGTGCCCGCGCCGCGATGTCCTTCGGGGTCATTCGTCCCGGTTCGACCGCATCGACGGTCTCGGCCGGCCGTACGGACACCGGCGGCAACGCCAGCTCCCGGCGCAGCCCTTGGGCCGCGTCGAGCACGGTGTCCAGAAGCAGCCGCACCCGCATGTCCTCGACGCTGCGCCCCTCGCGGGCCGCCCTGCGGGTGGCCTCCAGGGCGGCCTCGACCTCGCCCAGGCGGGCCTTGAGCCGCCGGGACTCGACCTCGGCGGCGGAGACCTGGGTCCGCCCCTCCGCGCGTACCGTCTCCATCTCGCCCTGGATCTTGCGCAGGGCGGCCTCGCCGCGCTTGACGTCGCTGAGGGCGGCGCGCAGCTTTCGGTGCAGCGATTCCGCTTCCTTCTTCGCCGACTCCAGCTCGGCGCGCAGCCGCTCGGTCTCGGTCCGGGTGTGCTCGCGCGCGTGCGCGAGCTCCTCGCGCAGTCGTTCCAGCTCGGCGCGGCTCTCCTCGTCGGCGCGCTCGGCGTCGGCCCGCAGGGCCTCCTCGCCGGCCGCCGTCACGAGCTTCACCCAGCCGGTGGGGCGCAGTACATAGGCCGCGGCCGCCACATCGAGCGGATCCGCGGCCGGGGGCGGTGAGAGGGAGTCGAGGGCGCCGGAGAGCTCCGGCTGGGCCTCTCTGAACTTCTCCCCGATCCGCTGCCGGAACAGCGGATCGGTCTCCAGAGCCGCGGCCATCGCGTTGCCGGCGAACTTGGCCCGCCGGTTGGGCGCGAACCGCGCGTACTGTCTGAGCTGTGCGGGCAGTTCCCCGACGGTCAGCCCGCCGAAGCCGTCGGACACGATCTGTACGACCCGGCGGCGCACGCCGTCGGGCAGCGGACGGTCGAGCACCTCAGCGGCGCCGTCGCCCGGCCCCCCGCCCGCGCTCTCCACCATCCGTCAACACCCCAACCGTTCCGCGGGGCCTGCTCCCTCAGGAGCCGGCACCCGGCCTGTCCACGAGTTCCACCTGATCCACGGCATTGCACCAGCGGCAGCGCACCGACTCGATGCTCTCACTGACCACCTCGCGCTCCTCGACCTTCGGCTCACCGGCGAGGTCGAGATGGACGTACTCGACGACCTTCGACGAGCGGGTCACGTCGAAGCGCGTGAGGTTGCCACAGAGGGTGCAGCGCCACCGCGTCGAGGCGGTCGGCAGGGGAACCGTCATCGTGACTGTGCTCATTCCTTCTAGGTCTCTATTGTCCGTGACGCGCCGGTCTCCCGGCGCGTGTGGCCGTAACCCTACGGCCTGGCGGGGACTCGCCGCTGGTCCGTCCACGGCGGCGAGGCGGTCTGTCGGCTTGCGTCCCGTTACGTCATGCTCTGTGTTCATGATCAGCAACTGGAGCGTGGTGGCCGGCCGGGCGAGCAGGTCGCTGTGGCGGTCGGCGCCGATGACCTACGGCCTCATCGCCCTGTGCTGCGCGCTCTTCGTGATCGGCCCGGCGGCGGGCCTCAATCCGGCGTACGGCTCCGGCGACGCGCTGCTCGCCGCCCAGCGCGCCTACTTCCACCGCTGGGGCGTGGTCCCCGCAGAACTGTTCGAGGGTTCGGCCAGAGCCGTGCTCACCCCGGCGACAGCGCTCTTCGTCCACGGCAGCTGGGTCCACCTCCTCGGCAACATGCTCTTCCTCTACGTCTTCGGCGTGCTGACCGAGGCACGGATGGGCCGCGTCCAGTTCACCCTCTTCTACCTGGGCTGCGGCTATCTCGCGCTGCTGGGCTACGCGGCCGCCAACGCCGACTCCGAGCAGTCCCTGGTCGGCGCCTCGGGGGCGATCTCCGCGGTCCTTGGAGCGTTTCTCTACCTGTTCCCCGGGGCCCGGGTGACAAGCCTGCTCCCGTTCCTCTTCTTCCTCCCGCTGCGCTTCCCGGCCTGGGTCGTGCTGCCCTTCTGGGCGGCCCTGCAGTGGCTGGCGGCGGGACAGGCGTCGCACGGCCCGGGGGTGGCGTATCTGGCGCACCTGGTGGGCTTCGGCCTGGGCTTCGCCTACGCATGGGTGCGGTTCCCCCCTGCGACTAGAGTGAAGGTCGCCCCAGCTCCGGCCCCCGAGGGAGAGAACCAGCAGTGATCACCGCGATCGTCCTCATCAAGACCAGCGTGGACCGGATCCCCGAGATCGCCGAGTCGATCGCGGCCCTGGACTCCGTGAGCGAGGTCTTCTCCGTCACCGGCACGTACGACCTGATCGCCATGGTCCGGGTCAAGCAGCACGAGGACCTCGCCGAGGTCATCCCCGGCAGCATCAGCAAGATCCCGGGCGTCGAGGGCACCGACACCCACGTCGCCTTCCGCACGTACTCCCAGCACGACCTGGAGGCGGCGTTCGCGATCGGCCTCGACAGCTAGGCGGTGACGTCGAGGGCGGTGATTCCCTCGCTGGAGGCGGTGTAGAGGCGGTTCGTGCAGTACGGGGGCCGCCGTCCCGTTCTGGTGTCCGGCGCGGTAGCCCCGCCGTCCGTCGCGCGCCCCTCGTTCCCCGGGTCCCGCAGCCACAGCCACCCGCCGACCCCGCCCCCGGCAGCCACCACGGCCCCGCCGGTGAGGGCCTTCAGCAGCCCCCGCCGCGAGGGCGAGGAAGCGGGGATCACGGTCGCCGCCGGGACGTCGGGCGCCGCCACATCCGGCACCGGTGTGTCCGTCGCCGTCACCGGCGCCACGTACTCGACGCGGCTCTCCCGCTCCCCCGACTCCCCCTGCGGAAGCCACCGTTCGTCACCCCGGGCAGCCACGGACTCCTCCGAGACGGCCCTGAACCAGCCCGCCCGTACGCTCTCCCGCAGCGACCCCGCCGTATGCTCCACGGCCCCGACCACCGCCTGAGGTGTCGGCCGCTCCCCCGGCTCGTCCCGCAGACAGGACTCCACCAGCGGCAGCAGCCCGTCCGGGCCGCCCTTCAGGTCGAAGTCCCGGGTCAGCACCCGCAGCAGGATCGAGGAGGCAGGTATAGCAGGCCCGTCAGCAGGTCAGACCGCCGGGACGCAACGGCCGTCCTCCGTGCGGTACTTCCACTTCGCACCGTCCCGGACGAGCTCCTTGACGGCCGTCACGAAGCGCTCGACGTGCTCGTCCGGCGTCCCCGCGCCGAAGCTCACCCGGATCGCGTTGAGGGACTTCTCGCCGGGCGCGGCCTCCGGGGCTCCGCACTCGCCCTGGGTCTGGGGGTCGCTGCCGAGGAGGGTGCGGACGAGGGGGTGGGCGCAGAAGAGGCCGTCGCGGACGCCGATGCCGTACTCGGCGGAGAGGGCGGCGGCGAAGTGGGAGCTGTTCCAGCCCTCGACGACGAAGGAGATCACGCCGACGCGCGGGGCGTCGTCCCCGAAGAGGGAGAGGATCCGGACCTCCGGGACCTCGGCGAGGCCGGTCTTCACCTTCTCGATCAGGTGCTGCTCACGGGCGACCAGGGTGTCGAAGCCGGCCTCGGTGAGCGCCTTGCAGGCCGACGCGATGGAGTAGGAGCCGATCACGTTCGGGGACCCGGCCTCGTGGCGGGCCGCGGTCTCGTGCCACTCGACGTCCACGCCGCCGTCCGTACGGCGGGTGACCTTGCGGCTGGCGCCGCCGCCGGCGAGGTAGGGGTCGGCGGCCCGGAGCCAGTCGGCGCGGCCCGCGAGGACACCGGAGCCGAAGGGGGCGTACAGCTTGTGGCCGGAGAAGGCGATCCAGTCGACGTCCAGGTCCTGCACGGAGACCGGGTGGTGGGGGGCCAGCTGGGCGGCGTCCAGGACGATCCGGGCGCCGTGCGCGTGGGCGGCGGCGGCCAGCTCACGCACCGGCCACAGCTCGCCGGTGACGTTGGATGCGCCGGTCACGCAGACCAGGGCCGGGCCGTAGCCCTCTTGAACAGATGCGGTGCGGGCGGCGAGGGCCTGCTCCAAGGTCTCGACGGCCTGGGCGGGGGTGCGCGGGGCGTTGAGGTAGGTGACCCGGGCGTCCTGCCAGGGCAGCAGGCTCGCGTGGTGCTCGGTCTCGAAGACGAAGACCTGGCAGTCGGCGGGGAGCGCCTGGGCGAGGAGGTTCAGGGAGTCCGTGGTCGAGCGGGTGAAGATCAGCTGGTCGTCGGCGCGGCAGTCCAGGAACTCGCAGATTGTGTTCCGAGCGTTCTCGAAGAGGTCCGTCGACAGCTGGGAGAGGTAGCCGGCGCCGCGGTGGACGCTGCCGTAGTACGGGGCGTAGGCCGCCACGTCGTCCCAGACGCGCTGCAGTGCGGGGGCGCTGGCCGCGTAGTCGAGGGCCGCGTAGGTGACCTCGCCGCCGGTGACGAGCGGGACGGTGACATCGCTCCCCAGAACGGACAGCGGGGCACAAATGGTCTGGGCGGCGGCAGCGGTGGAGACAGACATGGGGAACTCCCGTGAGAGCGCATGCCGAAGAAGGACATGCGGAGGTGAGGAAAAGGGTGCGCGGAGGCGGGGCTCGGCAGCCCTATCGCATTCGCTTGCTCACGGAAGACTCCCTCGAACGACCAGGACCCCTGGATTCGAGAGGGGCCCGCGCTTGCCGTAGACCTCACTGCCTACGGCCTGGTCTTCACCCGGGGCACCCCGCCACGGACGGAGGGTTGCCGGACAGTCGGCCGGGGCCTCATGACTGTCACTCATGACCTGGTCAAAGAACGTACGCGATGTGATCGTCGTCCCGCAACCCGTGTCCGGATCGCGGGACGACCATCGGTGGACGTCAGGCGTTGCTGGCCGCCGCCCAGCGCTCCAGCGTCCGCTTGGCCGCGCCGGAGTCGATCGACTCGGCCGCCTTCACCATGCCGGCCCGGAGCTGGTCCACGAGCGGCGCCTCCGTCGGTGCGAACGCCACCAGCGCCGCGGCCGAGTTGAGCAGTACCGCGTCCCGCACCGCTCCGGTCCCGCCGTCCAGCAGACGTCGGGCGACCTCGGCGTTGAACGAGGCGTCCGCGCCTCGCAACGCCTCCACCGGCACCAGTTCGAGACCGACGTCCCGCGGGTCGAAGGCCTCCTCGCGCACCTTGCCGTCGCGGACGATCCACACCCGTGAAGTGGCCGTGGTCGTCAGCTCGTCGAGACCGTCGTCACCGCGGAAGACCAGCGCTGAGGAGCCGCGCTCGGCGAGCACTCCGGCGATGAGCCCCGCCATGCGGGTGTCGAAGCAGCCGACCGCCGAGGCGGTGACCCTCGCGGGGTTGGTCAGCGGGCCGAGCAGGTTGAACGAGGTCGGGATCCCGAGGTCCCGGCGGACCCCGCCGACGAACCGCATCGACGGGTGGAACTTGGCCGCGAAACAGAAGGTGATGCCGGCCTCGTCCACCACCTGGGCCACCCGCGCGGGCGACAGGTCCAGATTGATGCCGAGCTTCTCCAGGACGTCGGAGGAACCGCTCGCCGAGGACGAGGCCCGGTTGCCGTGCTTGACGACCTTCGCCCCGGTGCCCGCGATCACGATGGCGGACATCGTCGAGATGTTGACCGTCTTCGCCCGGTCGCCGCCGGTGCCGACGATGTCGACGGCAGGGCCGGGGATGTCCAGCGGCTGCGCGTGCTTGTACATCGCCTCGACGAGACCGGTGATCTCCTCGACCGTCTCCCCCTTGGCCCGCAGCGCCACCATGAAGCCCGCGATCTGGGCGTCGGTGGCCTCGCCGCTCATGAAGCGGTCCATGGCCCACGCCGTGTCACCGGAGCTCAGGTCCTGGCCACCGAGCAGGGCGCTCAGTACCTCGGGCCAGGAACGGCCCGCCGCGATGTCGCCTCCAGCGGGGGTCACAGCGCTCATAAGGCCGCTCCATGATGTCGTAGAAGAGTGTGCCCCCACCCTATCCAGCCGCAGGGCACGGCAAAGGGCCCCGTCCGGTGTTCGGACGGGGCCCTTCGTGCGCGTGGCGAGCGCAGCGATCAGTGGTGGCCGTGGCCGCTCGTGATCTCCTTGTACTCCTCGGCGGTCGGCTTGGGGATCTGGGACTCCTCGCCGAAGTAGGCCTTGCTCAGCTTGACCCGCAGCTTCTCGGAACCCGCCACCTTGCGCTCGACGCCGTTGTCGTCGACCGTCGGGCCGATCTCGGCCGGCATGTACTGCTCGTGCGCGGTGAGCGTGTGCAGCGCGTCCTGGCTGAGCGGCTCGTGCACCTCGATGAACTCACCGTGCGGCAGGCGCTTGATGATGCCCGACTCGCGGCCGTGCAGCACCTTGTCCCTGTCCCGGCGCTGGAGGCCGAGGCAGATCCGCTTGGTGACGATGAACGCGATCACCGGGGCCACGAAGAACCCGATGCGGACGAACCAGGTGATCGAGTTGATCGACAGATGGAAGTGCGTGGCCCAGAGGTCGTTGCCGCCACCGATGAGCAGCACCATGTACCAGGTGATCCACGCGACACCGAAGGCGGTACGCGTCGGAGCGTTGCGCGGGCGGTCCAGGATGTGGTGCTCGCGCTTGTCGCCGGTGACCCAGGCCTCGATGAACGGGTAGACCGCGATCGCGACCAGGACCAACGGGAAGATCATCAGCGGGATGAACACACCCAGGACGAGCGTGTGACCCCAGAAGTTGATCTCCCAGCCCGGCATGACACGGATCAGACCCTCGGAGAAGCCCATGTACCAGTCGGGCTGGGCGCCCGTGGACACCTGGTCCGGACGGTAGGGACCCATGGCCCAGATCGGGTTGATCGAGGCGATGGCCGCGATGACCGCGATGACACCGAAGACCAGGAAGAAGAAGCCTCCGGCCTTGGCCGTGTAGACCGGGAACAGCGGCATGCCGACCACGTTCTTGTTGGTCTTGCCGGGGCCCGCGTACTGCGTGTGCTTGTGGACGAACACCAGGATCAGGTGCGCCACGATCAGGCCGAGCATGATGCCCGGCAGCAGCAGGACGTGCACCGAGTAGAAGCGGGCCACGAAGTCGCCGCCCGGGAACTCGCCACCGAACAGGAAGAACGACAGGTACGTGCCGACGATCGGCACGGACAGGACCGCGCCCTCCATGAAGCGGACACCGGTGCCGGAGAGCAGGTCGTCCGGGAGCGAGTAGCCGGTGAAACCGGTGAACATGCCCAGGACGAACAGCAGGAAGCCGAACAGCCAGTTGACCTCACGCGGCTTGCGGAACGCGCCCGTGAAGAACACGCGCATCATGTGCACGAACATGCCGGCGAGGAAGATCAGCGCCGCCCAGTGGTGGATCTGCCGGATCAGCAGACCACCGCGCACATCGAAGGAGATGTGCATGGTCGAGTTGAACGCCTCGGACATCAGCTGTCCCTGCAGCGGGACGTAGCTGCCGTGGTACTCCACCTCGTTCATCGACGGGTGGAAGAACAGCGTCAGATACACACCCGTGAGGATGATGATGATGAAGCTGTACAGGCAGATCTCGCCCAGCATGAACGACCAGTGGTCGGGGAAGATCTTGCGCATGTTGGCCTTGGCCAGGGAGTAGATCCCCAGCCGGCCGTCGGCCCAGTCGGCGAGCTTCTCGCCGGCCGGCGCCTTCCCGCGGTCGCGGGCGGACTCGTTGTTCTCGTTGGTGCTCATCCGCGCTCCCAGAAGGCAGGACCGACAGGCTCTTCGAAGTCGCCGCGCGCCTCGAGGTAGCCCTCGTCGTTCACGCCGATGCGCAGCTGCGGCAGGGCGTGACCGGCGGGGCCGAAGATCACTCGGGCACCGTCGGAGAGGTCGAAGGTGGACTGGTGGCAGGGGCAGAGCACGTGGTGCGTCTGCTGCTCGTACAGGGAGATCGGGCAACCGACGTGGGTGCAGATCTTCGAGTACGCGACGATGCCCTCGTGCGACCACTCGAGCTCGCGCTTGTCCTTGATGTCGTCCGGCTGGATCCGGACGATCATCAGGGCCGCCTTGGCGATCTCCGTCTGGAATTCGTGGTCGTCCTCCTCCAGGCCATCGGGCTTGGCGAAGGTGAGCGAACCGACGGCGACGTCCGAGGGGCGCAGCGGCTCGTTCGTGTTCATGTTGACGAGCAGCAGCCCCTTCTTCCACATGGTGTGGCGGAGCTTGGTCCCGGGCAGCGGGCCGAGGTCACGCAGCAGCACGACTCCGGCCAGCGGCACCAGGGTGAGCGCACCGAGCATCGTGTTGCGGATCAGCTTGCGACGGCCGATCGCGGACTCCTTGGTGCCCGCCTTCCAGTCGTCGAAGACCTTCTCGCGGACCTCGGGGGTGGCCGAGATCGGGTGCCGCTCGTCGACCATCTCCTCGTCGGACATCAGCGTGCGGGCCCAGTGGACCGCGCCCGCGCCGATCGAGAAGAGCGCCACACCGAGGGTCAGACCGAGCGCGAAGTTCAGCGCGTTGATGTGACCGATCGGGAAGACGAAGATCGCCTTGTCGTGCGGCACCGCCACGTACGAGGCGATGAAGGCGACCGTGGCCAGCATCGACAGCGTGAACAGGAAGGCGACCACACGCTCGGAGCGCCGGGCGGCCACCTCGTCGATGTCCTGGACGCGGTGCTCGTGGGGCGGCAGGCCGGGGTCGGCGAACGGGTTCTTGTCGTCCGCGACGCTTACCGCACCATGTGCGTCCTGCTCTGCGGGCAGGTTCTCGTTCTCTTCCGGAATGTCTTGGCTACTCATGACTTCTTGGCCTTTGCGGTCCGGGCGGCGAGCCAGACGGCAACCGCGATGAGCGCACCGAGTCCGAACACCCACGCGAACAGACCCTCACTGACCGGACCGAGTCCGCCCAGTTCGAGGCCGCCGGGGCTCTCGGTGTCCTCCCCGTTGACCGCGTCGAGGTACGCGATGATGTCCTGCTTGTTCTGCTCCGACAGGGTGGTGTCAGGGAACGACGGCATGTTCTGCGGGCCGGTCTGCATGGCCTCGTAGATGTGCTTCGGGTCGACGCCCTCGAGGTCGGGCGCGAACTTGCCGTGCGTCAGCGCGCCACCCTTGCCGGTGAAGTTGTGGCACTGCGCGCAGTTGGTGCGGAACAGCTCGCCACCCTTGGCGATGTCCGCTCCGTCCGGGCTGTACTCGTTCTTCGTCGGGATGGCCGGACCGGCACCCAGCGAGGAGATGTACGCGGCGAGCTGGTCGATCTCGGCCTGCGTGTAGATGACCTTCTTCTTCGGGACCTGCGCCCCGGGCTGCTGGGCCGGCATACGGCCGGTGCCGACCTGGAAGTCGACGGCCGCAGCGCCCACACCCACGAGGCTCGGGCCGTCGGTGGTGCCCTGACCACCGGTGCCGTGGCAGCTTGCGCAGCCCACGGCGTACAGCTTCTTGCCCTCCTCGATGGTGAGGGACTGGGCGGTCTCATCGGCCTGCGCCTTGTCCGCCGGCGCGAACGCGGCGTACAGCCCCCCGGTGGCCGCCAGCGCGAGGAGTAGGACGACGACCGCCGCCAGCGGATGGCGTCGTCGTGCGGAGAGCTTTTTCACGGATTACCCCGGTGTCAGGATCTTCTGCGTCGATGCTTCTGGAATGTGCGGGCGCGGGCCCGGCTACTTGATCAGGTAGATCGTGGCAAAGAGGCCGATCCAGACGACATCGACGAAGTGCCAGTAGTAGGACACGACGATGGCGGCGGTCGCCTGCTCGTGCGTGAACCTCTTGGCCGCGTAGGTGCGGCCGAGGACGAACAGGAAGGCAATGAGGCCACCCGTCACGTGCAGCCCGTGGAAACCGGTGGTCAGGTAGAAGACCGAGCCGTAGGGGTCGGAGGAGAGCGAGAGCCCGTCCTTCTTGACCAGCTCGGTGTACTCGTACACCTGGCCGCCGATGAAGATCGCACCCATCACGAACGTGACGATGAACCACATCCGGAGCTTCTTCACGTCACCGCGCTCGGCGGCGAACACGCCGAGCTGGCAGGTGAGGGAGGAGAGCACCAGGATCGTGGTGTTGGTCGCCGAGAACGGAAGGTTCAGGCTGTGCGCCATTTCCTTCCAGTGGTCGGGACCCGTCACCGATCGCAGGGTGAAGTACATCGCGAAGAGGGCCGCGAAGAACATCAGCTCGGAACTCAGCCAGATGATGGTTCCGACGCTGGTGAGGTTCGGCCGGTTGACCGACGGGTGCGCGTGCCCGGTTTCTACTGTCGTTGCTGTCGCCACGACCGACATTATGTCGGTCCCTTATCCCGCCCTCACTCCCGGGGGTGCCGTTCGGGGTGTCCGCAGCGTGTGTACTGCCCGTATGGCCCATCGCAGAGGTGTTCAAGCGGGTGTTGACCGGGTGTTCAAGGGAGTAGCATCCGCCGCATCGGGCTCTGCCCGTTCATGGCCGTACGACACTGATGTCACGGAGGAACCATGCAGGCGACCGCCACGGTGCTGGTCTACAGCGACGACTCCAACACCCGCGAGCAGGTGCGGCTCGCCACCGGACGCAGGCCCGCTCCCGACGTCCCCCAGGTCGAGTTCGTGGAGTGCGCCACGCCTGCCGCCGTCATCAAGGAACTGGACCGGGGCGGTATCGATGTCGCTGTCCTGGACGGCGAGGCCGTGCCCATGGGCGGCATGGGGCTGTGCCGGCAGGCCAAGGACGAGATCTTCAACTGCCCGCCGGTGCTGCTGCTGATCGGGCGCCCCCAGGACGCCTGGCTGGCCACCTGGAGCCGCGCCGAGGCCGCGGTGACGCATCCCGTGGACCCGGTGGAGTTCGCGTCGGCGCTGGCGTCCCTGCTGCGTCAGAAGAGGGCTCTGAGCGCCTGATACGGACGCTCAGACCGATTCGGGACGCAGTCTCGCCTTCTCCTCCGGGCGGGGGCCGTCGGGGCTTCCGCCCACCAGGGCGCTGCCGTTGCGCCACTTCTTCCAGCCGAGGTTCCAGTCCCCGAAGCCGTTGCCGAAGGCTTCCATGGTGTCGCCGTAGGAGTTCACGACCTTGACGACGTCACCCTCACGGACGTTGTCGAAGAACCACTCGGCGTTGCCGGTGCTCATACCCGTGCAGCCGTGGCTGACGTTGGCATAGCCCTGTGACCCCACCGACCAGGGGGCGGCGTGCACGTACTCGCCGCTCCAGGTGACGCGGGTGGCGTAGTAGACGGGCAGGTCGTACGACTCCGAGGATCCCTCGGAGATACCGATGCTGGTGCCGCGCATCCGTACGAAGTACTCCTTGCCCAGGACGACCTTGACGCCGTTGCGGGTCTCGAAGCCGGGCTTTCCGGTGGTGACCGGGATGTCGTTGATCGCCTTGCCGTTCTTGTAGACCGTCATGGAGTGCGAGGACGCGTCCGTGACGGCGATGACCCGGTCGCCCGTGGTCAGCTTGAGGGGCTTGACCTTGCCGCCCCACAGCCGGTCGCTGATCTTGATGCCGTCCAGGTTGCTTCGAACCTGGATGGTGGCCTTGCTGGGCCAGTACTCCTTGGGGCGGTAGTGGAGTTCCTTGTCGTCCACCCAGTGCCAAGCGCCTTCCACGGCGGGCATCGAGTCGACCTTGAGCGCGCGCTCCACGATGGCCCGCTGTGCCTTGTCCTTGACGGGCTTGCTGAGTTCGGCCGTGATGGGCTGGCCGACGCCGTACTTGCCCGCCTTGGGGCCGAAGGTGACCTTCAGGCGCTTCTTGGTGAGGGGCTTGCCGGTGTCGAAGGCGAGGACCTTGCGGCCGGGCGCCCCGTCCTCGTCCTCGGTGCTCACCCGCACCGTGTAGTGGGCGCTGGCGGCCAGCGGGCTGGTGCTGTGCCAGCGGGTGCCGTCGGCGGAGAGTTCGCCCGCCACATAGCGTCCTGTCGCGTCCAGGGCCGTGACGTCCGTGATGCGCCCGTCGTCGTCCTCGGCGGTGACTTCCAGGGGCTTGTCCGGGTCGGCCTTCTTGCCGTCGCCCGAGGGGCCGTTGAAGGAGATCTGGTCCGCCGCGTCGTACGGCGCCGCCGACAGCGGGCTGCCCTCGCTGCTGCAGGCGGTGCCGCCGGCGGTCAGGGCGACCACCAGCAGCGTGCAGGAGATGACGGTGCGTGTACGCGGAGTCTGGCTCATGGCTTCACGCTAGGAAGCTTCGTCAGCGGCGGCGCGGTGGGTAACTCGTACGAGGGAACAGCACTGCTGCAAAAGCGGGAGCCCGGACGCTCCTGACGGAGTGTCCGGGCTCTTCTGCGCTCAGCTCGTGCTACTGGGTGCGGTTCTCACCGCGGTAGTACTCGAAGACCCAGCCCCACAGGCCGATCATGATCAGCGGCGCCGAGAAGTACATCAGCCACCAGCCGATCGCGATCGACAGGAACGCCAGCGCGCCACCGATGGCGAGCGACAGCGGCTGCCAGCTGTGCGGGCTGAAGAACCCGACCTCGCCGGCGTCGTCCGCGACGTCCGCCTCCTTGTTGTCCTGCGCACCGACGTCGACCCGCCTGGCCGTGAAGCCCAGGTAGAAGCCGATCATGATGCACAGGCCGAAGGCCAGGAAGAGCGCCGTGGTACCGGCAGGCTCCTTCGACCACACGCCGTAGACGACCGCCATGGCGAGCACGAAGACGCTCAGCCACATGAACATCCAGCCTTGGACCTTCACTTGCCGGCCTCCTTGCCACCAGCCAGGGCCTTCTCACCGTGAGGCGCGTTCTCGAGCTGGTCGAGAGCCGCGATCTCCGGGTGATGCAGGTCGAACGCCGGGGATTCGCTGCGGATCCGCGGCAGGGTGAGGAAGTTGTGCCGCGGGGGCGGGCAGGACGTCGCCCACTCCAGCGAGCGGCCGTAGCCCCACGGGTCGTCGACC
>NZ_JXTE01000489.1 GCF_000972385.1 Streptomyces sp. WM6386 | reverse complement strand
CTCGGCGCGGTGGTCATCGAGGTGGACACCTGGCTCGGGAAGATGCACGAGGTCGTAGAGGCCCTGCGCACCTACCGGCCCGCCTATCTGCAGATGATGTATCCGCAGATGGTGGAGCTGGAGCACCTGGCGGAGAAGACGGATCTGAAGGAGGCCTTCTCCTCCCTCAAGGGCGCCTCCTGCGCCGGGCAGCCCCTCAGCCGGAAGATGCGCGAGCGGATCCACGACGACTGGGGCATCGACGTCTACGAGTACACGAGCGCGGCAGACACCGGCACCGCCTGGGAATGCCGCGAGCACGACGGCTTCCACCTCTGGGAGGACACCGTCTTCGCCGAGTGTGTCGAGAGCGACGAGCACGGCTGGCACGACGTCCCCGAGAGAGACCTCGGTGAGCTGGCCGCCACCGACCTGGACAACCGGGCCGCCCCGCTGATCCGTTACCGCAGCGAG
>NZ_JXTE01000488.1 GCF_000972385.1 Streptomyces sp. WM6386 | reverse complement strand
TCGTCCTACAGCGGGCGCTCCTCTGACAGGTCGTAGAGGTTGCCGCGCTGGACCACGCACAGCGCCCAGATGATGAAGGCCGAGATGGCGATCATCACGACCGACCACACCGGGTAGTACGGAAGCGAGAGGAAGTTGGCGATGATGACGAGTCCGGCGATGGCCACGCCGAGAACGCGCGCCCAGGTCGCAGGCCGGAGCAGCCCGATGCTGACGATCACGGCCACCACGCCCAGAGCGAGGTGGATCCAGCCCCAGCCGGTCAGGTCGAACTCGAACACGTAATTGCGCGTGGTGAGGAAGATGTCGTCCTCGGCGATGGCCATGATGCCCCGGAAGAGGTCGAGCAGGCCGACGAGGAAGAGCATGACGGCCGCGAAGGCTGTCAGGCCGGTTGCCCATTCCTGCTTCGCCGTGTCTGCCGGCCGGGTGTGTGTGGCGGTCATCTTGAGCC
>NZ_JXTE01000487.1 GCF_000972385.1 Streptomyces sp. WM6386 | reverse complement strand
GCCAGCTGGAGAGTCTGATGCGGCTGCGCGCCGAACACGCCAATCTGGTCGCCGCGCTGGTCCACGGCGGCGACGCGCAGGCCACTCTGGCCCTGGCCGCCGCGCTGCGTTTCCACTGGGGCGAGGGGGGACTTCTCGGTGAAGGCCGCCGCTGGCTCGAACACGCGCTCGCCGCCACCGCACCCGAGCCCAGTCCGGCCCGGGCCAGAGCGCTGTGGGTCGCCGCCTGGGTGGCAGTGCTACAGCATGACCACGCCACGGCGTACCGGTGGCTGGACGAGGCCGCGGAGCTGGGGGATCTGCTGGACGACCGGGTGGTGTGCGCCCACGTGCGGAGCCTGCGTGGCACGTTGGCGTTGTTCGGCGGCAGACCGCAGGAGGCCGTGTCCTTGTTGGAGGAAGCGGCGGCCGCCCATGCGGAGGCGGGCGCGGAGATCGGGGCGGTCTACGCGCT
>NZ_JXTE01000486.1 GCF_000972385.1 Streptomyces sp. WM6386 | reverse complement strand
TCGTGACGTAGCGGGTCCATTCGTCGGCGACGGCCGACGGCGTGCCGGTGAACGCCGGGTGGCCCGGCGCCACCTCCAGCACCAACTGCCGTATCGGCAGACCCCGTTCGGCCGCCAGCTCGCGCCACTTGCGGATCAGGGCCGCCTTGCCGGTGCGGTGCGCACCAGCCAGGCGGCCCGGCCGTGCGACGCGTGGTCCAGAGCGGCCAACTGCGTGGCGAGGTGGAAGGGGTCGGTGGTCGTCACGTGCAGTGTGGGCCCGAGCCCGATGCGGTCGGTGAGGCCCGAGACGTACACCGCGCGGGTTCCGGCCTCGATACGGCCGACCGGCACCGGGCACCTCCCGGGCGGCAGCGGTGCGTCGGCGAAGGTGACGAGGGCGAAGCCGACGCGTTCGGCGGAGACGGGCGGCTCCCGAACCGCCTGTGGGGTCAGGGCAGTTGGGGCGGCGGAA
>NZ_JXTE01000485.1 GCF_000972385.1 Streptomyces sp. WM6386 | reverse complement strand
CCACCCCCCCCCATCCCCGCCAGCCCCCCCCCCCCCCCCCCGCCCCCCCCGCCTCACCCCGTCCTCCGCGCCACCGGCACCCGATCGAGCTCCACCCCGAACCGCTCCCGGTACACCCCCAGCACCTCCTCGTCCGTCCCCAGCTCCCGCACCTCGCGCGTCCCGTCCGCCCCCGTCTCCGTGAAGCTCCGCCCGCTGAGCGTGATCCTCCCGCCGTCCTCCGTGACCCGCGAACACACCGGCGACCGTGTGAAGTGCGAGGCCGGCGAGGTGCTGTGCCACCAGGCGCCCGCCACGAAGTCACCGAGCACCCGGGGCCGCACCTCCAGCCGGTACTGGGGCTTGCCGCCCAAGACGACCGCCAGGTCGGCGGCGTCGGCCACCACGTGCCCGCCCCGCACCCCGGCCGAATCCGCCCCGGCCTCCAGGACCCGGAACGACCCCCCGGGGGCCACAT
>NZ_JXTE01000484.1 GCF_000972385.1 Streptomyces sp. WM6386 | reverse complement strand
GGCGGCGCCGCCGCGCAGGGCGTCGTTTTCGAGGACCAGCCGGCAGATGGCCTCCTCGTACACGGCGAGGGTGCGGCGCAGGTCGGTGTTCTCCTTCCGTAGCCGGCTCAGGTTGGCTTCCGTACGTACGTCGGATCCGGAGGGTTCCCGCGGAATCGCAGGCCGGGCTGGCGCCGGGATGCGGGGCCGGAAGTGCGCGTCGACCAGGTCGGCGTAGTGCCGGTGGAAGGTGGCGTGAGGGATGTCCAGGAGCCGCTCGATCGCGGTCACGGTGGGCCGCCGTCCGCGGGCGGAGGCCCGGCTTCACCGGGCTGGTCCGGCGTCCGGCAGCTTCCGCCGACGGATCATCGCAGGCAGCGGCGCCACGATGGTCGTGGCGCCGCTGGTGCAGGACAGGTTCGCTGTGGGTCAGACTGGGCAAATGACGTAGAGCGTGCCGGAGCCCCCGGCCCCGCTCG
>NZ_JXTE01000483.1 GCF_000972385.1 Streptomyces sp. WM6386 | reverse complement strand
CCCTGCTTCCGCCACTCGCGCGGTGACACCCCGTACGCCTCCTTGAAGACCCGGCTGAAGTGGGAGGCGCTGGCAAAGCCCCGGCGATGAGCGATGGCCGCGATCGTCATCGACCTGGCCCGTGGGTGGCCCAGTTCCTTGCGGCACTGCTCAAGGCGATTGGCCCGGAGCCAGTGGCCGAGCGTGATCCCCGACCGGGCCAGGACCGTGTAGAGGTACCGCACTGATATGTGGTGCGTACGGGCGATGCGGGCCGCGGTCAGGTCGTGCTCGGCGAGATGGGCGCGCATGTACTCCATGATCCGGTACTGCAAGGTGGACTCGAGCGGCTCTTGAGCGAGACGGGCATCGCCGAGGTGGGTGGCGATCACCGCTCGCAGCAGTTCGACGCTGGGCTGTTCCACGGAGCAGGTCTGCTGGAGATCCATCCGCAGCCGGGTCTGGGCCAGCCGCGCGAAGT
>NZ_JXTE01000482.1 GCF_000972385.1 Streptomyces sp. WM6386 | reverse complement strand
CGCGGTCGCCGCGTGCACGGGGTCGACGCCGAGTTCGTCGAGGGCCACGCGCACCTCGTAGTGCACCGGCAGCGCCACCTCCTCAACCCGCATGCCCAGGCCCGTACCGGCCGCGTACGCGTGCAGGGCACCGGCCAGCCCGGCCCGGCCCACGACACGCACCGCGCGCAGCGCACCGTCGGCTCCCGCACCGCGCACCTGCTCCAGCAGCCCGGCAAGCGGTACACACGCGGCGGAGACCACACCCTCGTGCCCGAGCCCCGCCCGGGCCGACAGCAGATGGGCGCCGAAACCGCCGAGCGGGGCGCTGACCAGGAGGCGGTCGCCCGCCCGCGGCGGTGTCTCCTGCCCGGCGCCGGCCGGGACCACTCCCAGTCCGGCGGTGTGCAGATAGATCTGATCGGCCTCACCCGCGCGCACCACACGGGCGTCCACGTCGAGGACCACCACCCCGGCCGCC
>NZ_JXTE01000481.1 GCF_000972385.1 Streptomyces sp. WM6386 | reverse complement strand
CGGCCCCGGACGGTGGCGACGGCGGCGATGGTCTTCGCGGCGGTGCTGGCCGGCTTCGCCTTCCGGGAGACGGAGCCCATCCTGCCGGGGTGGTCGAGCCCCGCGGTGGTCCTCCTGATCGCGGGGGTGGCGGCCGGTCTCGTCCGCTATTGGCGACGGCGTCTGTCGGCCGACCGCGAGCGGCTCGCGCAGTTCCAGCGGGACCAGGACGAGGCGATGCACCGGGCCGTGGAGGAGGAACGGGCCCGCATAGCCGCCGAGTTGCACGACGTCGTGACCCACAATGTGAGCGTGATGGTCATTCAGGCGGGGGCGGCGCGCAAGGTGATGGACGTGGCGCCGCAGCGGTCGAAGGAAGCGCTGCTGGCGGTCGAGGCGGGCGGCCGGGCCGCGATGGCCGAACTACGCCATGTGATGGGCCTGTTGGCCGCCCCGGACGCGGAACAGCCCGATGCCCTGG
>NZ_JXTE01000480.1 GCF_000972385.1 Streptomyces sp. WM6386 | reverse complement strand
GTATTGCATGGTGACGGCGTCATCGCGAGCCCCCAGCGCCTTCTGCTGGTACAGCTCGTGTGCCGCGAGCAGCCGGTCCAAATCGAGCTGTATGCCCAGGCCCGGTGCGTCCGGGACGGCGATCTCGCCGCCGACGATGCGCGGCGGGGTTGTGGTGAGCCGTTCCGTGCCTTCCTGCCAGATCCAGTGCGTGTCAAGGGCGTTGTACTCGCCCGGGGCCGCGGCACCGCAGTGGGTGACCATGGCCAGGGAGATGTCGAAGTGGTTGTTGGAGTGACAACCCCAGGTCAGCCCCATCGCGTTGCACAGCTGCGCCACCCGCACCGAGCCCTGCATGGTCCAGAAGTGCGGGTCGGCCAGCGGGATGGAGACCGACTGCAGGGCCAGGGCGTGGGTCATCTGCCGCCAGTCAGTGGCGATCATGTTGGTCGCGGTGGGCAGCCCGGTCGCCCGGCGGAACT
>NZ_JXTE01000048.1 GCF_000972385.1 Streptomyces sp. WM6386 | reverse complement strand
GGGCGGGGGCGGGCTGGTGGGTTCGGGATTGGCAGATCTGTCTCGCCATGCGGAAGTTAAACGCCTGGTCAGCCTGCGTCAGGTAGTCGCCGACATGGGACAGATCTGCCAATCGCTGAGGTGAGGGCCCGTGCCGGGGGCGGTCGGCCCTCGGGTGGGTGCTCCGCGTGGCGGGAACGTCGCTCGGCGGTGATGATTCCGGGACCGGAACAAGCGTCTCAGTGGAGGCAGGGTGGAATTACGGGGCGACGCGGTCCCGACAGGTGAACAGAGCCGACGGGGCGGCACCGCGCGTGGTATCCGTGGAGGGAGGAGTGGATGAGTGACGGATGTGGCCGGATGTCCTCGGCCGGGTCTCTCTCCGGGGATTTCATGATCCACTCGGCCGGAAAGTCGGGCGAGTCTACCCATCCCAGTCGATACGTATGCGTCGAGCGGCCGGATTTTCTTCCCCTAACGGGTTGAACTTTTGTTGATCGAGGGGCAGTTGGTCGGCCCGGCGTCCTACCCTTCAGAGGGTGAAGCAATTGATGTCCCTAGAGTCCGAGGCCGATCTTCCCGCGGAAGCTCCGCTTCCCGGCACGCTGCCGGAGTCGCTGCGTGCCGAACTTGTCGCGTTCCGGCGTGACTTGCACATGCATCCGGAGCTCGGCAACCAGGAGTTCCGTACGACCGCCGCCATCAAGGCGCGGCTCGAGAAGGCCGGGTTGCGGCCGCGTGTGCTCGCGGTAGGTACCGGACTCGTCTGTGACATCGGGGACTGGAGCGGTGGGCGCCCCGCGCTCGCGCTGCGGGCCGACATCGACGCGCTGCCGATCCCGGACACGAAGAGTGACTGCTCGTACCGCTCGACCGTGCCGGACCGGGCCCATGCCTGTGGGCACGACGTGCATACGGCGGTCGTGCTCGGGGCCGGCCTTGTGCTGGCCGATCTGCATCGGCAGGGGCTGCTGCCGCGGCCCGTACGGCTGGTCTTCCAGCCCGCCGAGGAAGTGCTGCCCGGTGGCGCCGCCGATGCCATCGAATGCGGAGTGCTGGAAGGCGTCGGGCGGATCATCGCCGTGCACTGTGACCCGCGGCTGGACGCCGGGCGGATCGGGCTGCGGGCCGGTGCCATCACCTCCGCCTGCGACCGGCTCGAGATCTCCCTCGGCGGACCCGGCGGCCACACCGCGCGGCCTCATCTGACGACGGACCTGGTGACCGCGGCCGCGCGTGTCGTCGTCGACGTGCCCGCGATCGTCGCCCGGCGGATCGACACCCGTGCCGGGCTCGCCGTGACCTGGGGACGGATCGAGTCCGGCCACGCGCCCAATGTCATTCCGCAGCACGCCGAGCTCTCCGGCACCGTGCGCTGCCTGGACATCGAGGCCTGGCGTCAGGCGCCCGACGTCGTGGTCGCCGCGATCGACGAGGTCGCCAACCTGCATCGCGCCAAGTCGGAGATCAACTACGTGCGCGGTGTGCCGCCCGTCGTCAACGACCCGGCTGTCATTGATCTGTTGCGGGATGCCATGACCGCCCGGCGCGGTGCCGCCTCGGTCGAGGGCACCGAGCAGAGCCTGGGTGGCGAGGACTTCTCCTGGTATCTGGAGCATGTGCCGGGAGCCATGGCCCGGCTCGGTGTCCGCACCCCGGGGGAGCGGACCGTGCGGGATCTCCATCAGGGTGACTTCGATGCCGACGAGTCGGCGATCACGGCGGGCGTGGAGCTGTTCACCGCCGCCGCGCTGCTCGATGGGGTTTCCTGACAGGTCCGTAGAAGATCTTGTGAAGGGGTGGCCGGTTTGGCACCCCTTCGTCCCCTTGTGTCACCCGGGTGTAACCGGCGGGCGGCGAACGTAACCCGAAGTCGGCACGGTTCGATAACGGCCGCGAGAAACCCCGTTCCCCTCCTCGTCTACGCGCGTTACTGTGCGCCGAAATGGCCACCATCGGCGGCGCATTGGGGAAGCGGGCCGTTCGACGGGCCGTGGGATGAAGGGGTGCTTGCTGTGCGTTCCATATCTCGGAGGACCAGGTTCTCCCAAGCAGTGGTGGCCGTTTCGGTCATCGCGCTCGCGGCCGTCGGCTGTGGCGAGTCCAGCACGGAGGCCGGCAGCGACGACGCGTCCAAGTCGTCCTCGTCCGGCACGTACTCGGGCAAGGGCATCGGCCTGGCGTACGACATCGGCGGCCGTGGCGACCAGTCGTTCAATGACGCCGCCTACGCCGGCTTCCAGCAGGCCGACAAGGAATTCAAGATGGGCGGCCGGGACGTCCAGCCGAGCGACGGCGAGGGGGAGGCGGACAAGGTCCAGCGGCTGACCGAGCTCGCCAAGGCCGGCTACAACCCGGTGATCGGCGTCGGCTACATCTACGCGCCGGCCGTCAAGGAGGTCGCCGCCAAGTTCCCGAAGATCACCTTCGGGATCATCGACGACGAGCAGACCAAGGCCGCCAACGTGGCCGACATGGTCTTCTCCGAGGAGCAGGCCTCCTACCTCGCGGGCGTCGCCGCCGCCAAGACCTCCAAGGCCAAGCACGTCGGCTTCATCGGCGGCGTGGACATCCCGCTGATCCACAAGTTCGGCGCGGGCTTCATCCAGGGCGTCAAGTCCGTCGACCCGAGCATCAAGATCGAGTCGCAGTACCTGACCGAGACGCCCGCGGAAGGTGGCTTCTCCAGTCCTGACAAGGGCAAGGAGGCTGCCAGTGGTCAGATCGAGAAGGGTGCCGACGTCATCTACCACGCCGCCGGTCTCTCCGGTCAGGGCGTGATCTCCGAGGCTGCCGCCAAGAAGGTCTGGGCGATCGGTGTCGACTCCGACCAGTACAACCAGGACGCGCTGAAGGGCTACAAGGACTACATCCTCGGCTCGGCGCTCAAGAACGTCGGCGGCGCGGTCTACGAGCTCGCCAAGTCGGTCTACGAGGGCAAGCCGCTCACCGGTGTCGTCCGCGGCGACCTGAAGTCCGGCGGCGTGGGCTTCGCCGACTCCAACCCGAAGTACAAGGCCATGACCGATGTCGTCGCGGCGGTCGACAAGGCCAAGCAGGACATCATCGACGGCAAGGTGACGGTGAAGACTTCGTAAGGCCCGACGCAGGGCCGAAAGGCCTCTTCGTACGCCCGCCCGGGCAGCGTTGCAGCTCGTACGCCCCTTGCCTCCCGCAAGGGGCGTACTGCTGTCCGTAGTCTGTCCACCAACTGTGGCCACAGCTCGGTAACGGACCGGACAGAAGGGGTTTTCCGTCTGGTCTACGCGCGTTACGCTGCGGCGGAACCAGCGCCTGGTTTGGGCGCTTGCACAAAGGAGTCTCGTTCCATGCGCCGGGTGTCCCGAATCACGATTGCAGGCGTTGCAACCGCAGCGCTGGCCCTCACCGCGTCCGCCTGTGGCAGCTCGTCCAGCGAGTCCAGCAGCAGCAGCGACAGCAAGAACCTGGGTCTGGCCCTGGCGTACGACGTCGGCGGCAAGGGCGACCAGTCGTTCAACGACGCCGCGACGGCCGGCCTGGACAAGGCCGACAAGGAGTTCGGCTACAAGTCCACGGCCGTCGAGCCGCAGGACGGCGAGTCGGAGGCGGACAAGGTCCAGCGCCTGGAGACCCTCGCCAAGCAGGGCTACAACCCGGTCATCGGCGTCGGCTTCGCCTACGCGCCGGCCGTCAAGGAGGCCGCGGCCAAGTTCCCGAAGACCACCTTCGGCATCGTCGACGACGAGCAGACCAAGGCCGACAACGTCGCCGACCTCGTCTTCTCCGAGGAGCAGGCCTCCTACCTGGCCGGTGTCACGGCCGCCCTGTCCACCAAGTCGAACACCGTCGGCTTCATCGGTGGCGTGGACGTCCCGCTGATCCACAAGTTCGCGGCCGGCTACAAGCAGGGCGTCGAGGACACCAAGAAGGGCGTCACGGTCAAGGTGCAGTACCTGACCGAGACCGCCGCCGAGGGTGGCTTCTCCAGCCCCGACAAGGGTGAGAGCGCCGCCGAGGGTCAGATCGACGACGGCGCCGACGTCGTCTACGCCGCCGCGGGTCTGTCCGGTCAGGGCGTCATCAAGGCCGCCAACGCCAACAAGATCTGGGCGATCGGCGTCGACTCCGACCAGTACAAGCAGGACGCGCTGAAGGCGTACCAGTCCTCGATCCTGACCTCCGCCATGAAGAACGTCGAGGGCGCGGTCTACGAGCTCGCCAAGTCCGTCCACGACGGCAAGCCGGAGACCGGCGTCGTCCGCGGCAGCCTCTCCAACGGTGGCGTGAGCGTCTCCAACTCCAACCCGGAGTTCGCGAACAACACCAAGATCCAGGACGCGATCAAGAAGGCGTCCGAGGGCATCAAGGACGGCACCATCAAGGTGAAGACCTCCTGACCCTTCCGGGTAGAGGCCTTGGCCAAAGAAACGCTGTAATGGCAGCGTTACGGCCGCGGAACGGGGCGCGGAGAGGATGGCTCCTCGCGTCCCTGCCGTCGATCTCCCGTCGTCCGCCCTACGGGCGGACGACGGGAGATCGACGGCAGGGACGCGCACCCCGTTCGCGCGGCAGAATGCTCGGAACGGATCGTCCGTCAGAAAAGAACGATCAGGTCCGGGCACTATTTAAAGCAGGGGCGCTACGCGCGTAGAGCGGCCCCTTTCCCAAGGAGAGTGCGCCATCGACGCGTCCAGCAGCCCTCCGCTCACCGCACCGTCGACGATCGCGGTAGAGCTGGCGGGGATCACCAAGCGCTTCCCCGGTGTCGTCGCCAACCACGACATCCACCTGACTGTCCGAAAAGGCACCGTGCACGCCCTCGTCGGCGAGAACGGCGCCGGCAAGTCGACCCTGATGAAGATCCTCTACGGCATGCAGAAGCCGGACGAGGGCACCATCGCGGTCGGCGGCACCCAGGTGAGCTTCGCCAGCCCCGCCGACGCCATCGCCCGCGGCATCGGCATGGTCCACCAGCACTTCATGCTCGCCGACAACCTCACGGTCCTGGAGAACGTGGTGCTGGGCAGCGAGAAGCTGTACGGCATCGGCGGCGCCGCCCGGAAGAAGGTCAAGGAGATCTCCGACCGCTACGGCCTCGGCGTCCGCCCCGACGTCCTGGTCGAGGACCTCGGTGTCGCCGAGCGTCAGCGCGTGGAGATCCTCAAGGTCCTCTTCCGCGGCGCCGACACCCTGATCCTCGACGAGCCGACCGCGGTCCTCGTGCCGCAGGAGGTCGCCGCGCTCTTCGCCAACCTGCGCGAGCTCAAGTCCGAGGGCCTGTCGGTCATCTTCATCTCCCACAAGCTGGGCGAGGTCCTCTCCGTCGCCGACGAGATCACCGTCATCCGCCGCGGCACGACGGTCGGCACCGCCGTACCCGCCGAGACCACCCCGCGCCAGCTCGCCGAGATGATGGTCGGCAGCGAGCTCCCCACCCCGGAGACCGCCGAGTCGACCGTCACCGACCGGGCCGTCGTCGAGGTCAAGGACCTCACCGTCTACGCCAGCGGCGGCGCCTCCCTGGGTGTCGAGTCCGAGCCCGCGACCGGCGGTGTCACCGGCGGTATCGCCACGGCCGCCGGCGAGGTCAAGAGGGTCCTCGACGACGTCTCCTTCACCATCCACGCCGGTGAGGTCATGGGCATCGCCGGTGTCGAGGGCAACGGCCAGACCGAGCTCATCGACGCCCTGATCGGCACCAAGAACGCCGACTCCGGAGCCATCTTCTTCGAGGGCGAGGACGTCACCTCCTGGGCCACCCGCAAGCGCCGCGAGTCCGGCGTCGGCTACATCCCCGAGGACCGCCACCGCCAGGGCCTGCTCCTGGAGGCCCCCCTCTGGGAGAACCGCATCCTCGGCCATGTCACCGAGACGCCCAACGCCAAGGGCTTCTGGCTGACCCCGAAGGCCGCCCAGGCCGACACCCGCCGCATCGTCGAGGAGTACGACGTCCGCACCCCCGGTATCGACGTCACCGCGGCCTCCCTCTCCGGCGGCAACCAGCAGAAGCTGATCGTCGGCCGCGAGATGAGCCACAACCCCAAGTTCCTGATCGCCGCCCACCCCACCCGCGGTGTGGATGTCGGCGCGCAGGCCCAGATCTGGGACCGCATCCGCGACGCCCGCCGCGAGGGTCTGGCGGTGCTGCTGATCTCCGCCGACCTGGACGAGCTCATCGGCCTGTCGGACACCCTGCGCGTGATCTACAACGGCAGGCTGGTCGCCGACGCCGACCCGGCCACCGTCACCCCGGAGGAACTCGGCTCCGCCATGACGGGTGCCGCCACCGGACACCTTGAGCACGTCGAGGACGAGAGCGCCCCGGAGGACGAGGCCCGATGAAGAAGTTCGACAAGGAGCGACTGCTCCTCGCCGTGGCCGGACCGGCCCTGGCGCTCGTCGCGGCGATCCTGCTGACCTCGATCGTGCTGCTCGCCTCGGGCAAGAGCCCGATCGAGCCGTACACGCTCATGCTGGAGCAGGCCGGATTCTCCGACGTACAGGTACTGATCATCAACCAGGCGTCGATGTACTACATCGCCGCCCTCGCGGTCGCCCTCGGCTTCCGGATGAACCTGTTCAACATCGGCGTCGACGGCCAGTACCGCCTCGGCGCCATGATGACCGCGGTGGTCGGCGCCCACGTGGCGCTGCCGTCGGCCCTCCAGATCCCGCTGCTGCTCCTGGTCGGCGCGCTCACCGGCGCCATGTGGGCCGGTATCGCGGGCCTGCTGAAGGTGACCCGGGGCGTCAGCGAGGTCGTCTCGACGATCATGCTCAACTCGATCGCCACCAGCCTCATCGGCTACCTCACCCTCACCGACAACTTCGGTGTGCTGGTCGGAGACAACGTCACGACCGGCGTGATGAAGGATTCCGGCTGGGTGCCCGGCATCAACCTCGGCTCGGACGTCGGCGAGATCTACGGCCTGGTCTTCCTCGCGATCGCCATGGGCATCGGCTACTGGGCCGTCCTCAACCGCACCCGCTTCGGCTTCGACCTCCGGGCCACCGGTGAGTCCGAGTCCGCCGCCGCGGCCTCCGGCGTCAACGCCAAGCGCATGGTGCTCACCGCGATGCTGATCTCCGGCGCGGTCGCCGGTATCTCGGGCCTGCCGCTGCTGCTCGGCGACGCCCACACCTACAGCCTCAGCTTCCCGGCCGGCCTCGGCTTCACCGCCATCGGCATCGCCCTGCTCGGCCGCAACAACCCCGGCGGCATCGCACTCGCCGCCCTGCTGTGGGCCTTCCTCGACAAGGCGTCCCCCGCCCTCGACTACGCGACTCCCGAGCCGTACGAGAAGGAGATCGCCACGATCATGCAGGGCCTGATCGTCTTCGCGGTCGTCATCTCCTACGAGGTCGTCCGCACCTGGGGTCTGCGCCGCCAGCAGAAGCGCGTCGGTGAGGAGCTCGCCGCGGCTGCCGCCAACACGAAGAAGGAGGTGGCGGTCTGATGAGCACCGCGACCATCGCCAAGGCGCCGGCGAAGCCCGGAAAGGGCGGCCGCCGTCTCTCGCTGCCTGTCGTCCTCCTGATCATCTCGGGCGTTCTCATCCTGACGTCCGTCGTCCGCCTGATCACCGGCGCGGACGGCATCACCTCGACCGGCCAGATGTCCACCGCGCTGCGCTCCGCCGTGCCGATCGGCCTCGCGGGCCTCGGCGGTCTGTGGGCCGAGCGCGCGGGCGTCGTCAACATCGGCCTCGAGGGCATGATGATCCTCGGCACCTGGTTCGGCGCCTGGGCCGGCTACCAGTGGGGCCCCTGGACCGGCGTGATCGTCGGCATCATCGGCGGCGCGCTCGGCGCCGTGCTGCACGCCATCGCCACCGTGACGTTCAACGTCAACCACATCGTCTCCGGTGTGGCCCTGAACATCCTGGCCCTGGGCACCACCCGTTATCTGTCGAAGTACACCTTCGAGGAGGCCGCGCAGGGCTCCTCCAAGCAGTCCCCGCCGATCGAGTCGCTGGGCACCTTCGACGTCCCGGGCCTGTCCAGCTGGCTGGAGACCCTCAACCAGAAGCACTGGTTCCTGGTCTCCGACATCGCCGGCCTGGTCGGCGGCCTGATCACCGACCTGTCGCCGCTCACCGTGGTGGCGGTCGCCCTCGTACCCGCCACCTGGTACGTGCTGTGGCGCACGTCCTTCGGTCTGCGCCTGCGCTCCTGCGGTGAGAACCCGATCGCCGCCGAATCCCTCGGTGTCAACGTCTACAAGTACAAGTACATCGCCGTGATCATCTCCGGCGGTTTCGCCGGCCTCGGCGGTGCCTTCCTGTCGATCGTGTCGTCCAACGTGTACCTCGACGGCCAGACGGCAGGGCGCGGCTACATCGGTCTCGCCGCGATGATCTTCGGCAACTGGATGCCGGGCGGACTCGCCCTCGGCGCGGGCCTGTTCGGCTACACCGACAGCCTCAAGCTGCGCGGCGGCACGACCAACGTCCACGCGCTGATCCTGCTCCTGGCGATCCTGCTGGTGTTCGGCGTCGCGTACCTCATCTGGAAGAAGAAGTACGTCCCCGCCGCCATCACCGCCGCGATCTCGGCCCTGATGTTCCTCTGGTACACCACCACGAACGAGGTCCCGAACCAGGTCGTGACGGCCAGCCCGTACGTCATCACCCTGCTGGTGCTCTCGCTGTCCGCACAGCGCCTGAGGATGCCGAAGGCGGACGGACTGCCGTACCGGAAGGGACAGGGCAAGTGACGCTCTCCGCCGACTTCGACTGGGACACCCTGCGGGAGGTGGCGCGCGAGGCGATGAGTCACGCGTACGCCCCCTACTCGGGCTACCCGGTCGGCGTCGCGGCCCTCGTCGACGACGGCCGTACGGTCTCCGGCTGCAATGTCGAGAACGCCTCCTACGGACTCGGCCTGTGCGCCGAGTGCGGGCTGGTCTCGGAGTTGCAGCGCACCGGCGGCGGCCGGCTGACGCACTTCACGTGCGTCGACGGCCGGGGCGAGGTCCTCGTCCCGTGCGGCCGCTGTCGTCAGTTGTTGTACGAGTTCGGCGGCCCCGATCTCCTGCTGGAGACCCCGGCGGGAATCCTGCCGCTCTCGGAGATGCTGCCGCAGGCCTTCGGCCCGGACCATCTCACCACCAAGTAACTCCCGTGCGGCCCCTCTGAGTCGATCAGGGGGGCCGCGCACTTTTTCTGCCTTGTACGGAAGGAATGCCATGGCTGTGTTCTCTACGGATGCCATCTCCGTCATCCGCACCAAGCGGGACCGCGGTGAGCTCAGCGACGAGCAGATCGACTGGGTCATCGACGCGTACACCCGCGGGGAGGTCGCCGACTACCAGATGGCCGCGCTGAACATGGCCATCCTCCTCAACGGCATGAACCGCGGCGAGATCTCCCGCTGGACCGCCGCGATGATCGCGAGCGGCGAGCGTATGGACTTCTCCTCGCTGTCTCTCCCGACCGCCGACAAGCACTCCACCGGCGGCGTCGGCGACAAGATCACGCTTCCGCTGGCCCCACTGGTCGCCGCCTGCGGCGCGGCCGTCCCGCAGCTGTCCGGTCGCGGCCTCGGCCACACCGGCGGCACGCTGGACAAGCTGGAGTCGATCCCGGGCTGGCGCGCGCTGCTCTCCAACGAGGAGATGCTGCACGTCCTGGACACGACGGGCGCGGTGATCTGCGCCGCCGGCGACGGTCTCGCCCCGGCCGACAAGAAGCTGTACGCCCTGCGCGACGTCACCGGCACGGTGGAGGCGATCCCCCTCATCGCCTCGTCGATCATGTCGAAGAAGATCGCGGAGGGCACCGGCTCGCTGGTCCTGGACGTCAAGGTCGGCACCGGCGCCTTCATGAAGACCATCGAGGACGCGCGTGAACTGGCCTCCACGATGGTCGGCCTCGGCACGGACCACGGGGTGAAGACGGTCGCACTCCTGACGGACATGTCCACCCCGCTCGGCCTCACCGCGGGCAACGCCCTCGAGGTCCGCGAGTCGGTCGAGGTCCTCGCGGGCGGTGGCCCCGCGGACGTGGTCGAGCTGACGATCGCCCTGGCGAAGGAAATGCTGGAAGCGGCGGGCGTCCGCGACGCCGACCCGGCGAAGGCCCTGGCCGACGGCTCGGCGATGGACGTCTGGCGCCGCATGATCGCGGCCCAGGGCGGCGACCCGGACGCGGAGCTGCCGGTGGCGAAGGAGCAGCACGTCATCAAGGCATCGTCCTCGGGCGTCCTGACCCGCCTCGACGCCTACGACATCGGCGTCGGCGCGTGGCGTCTGGGCGCCGGACGCGCTCGCAAGGAGGACCCGGTCCAGGCGGGCGCGGGCATCGAGATGCACGCCAAGCCCGGCGACACGGTGACGGAGGGCCAGCCCCTCCTCACCCTCCACACGGACACCCCGGAGCGCTTCGAGTACGCGCTGGAGGCGGTCGAGGGTTCCTACGACATCGCCGCGGCGGGCACGGACTTCACGGCTTCGCCGGTGGTGCTGGAGCGGATCGCCTGATGTGAGGCGACAGGAGAGAGGCCGATGCCTTCGGGCGTCGGCCCCCCTTTTTTCGTGCTCGCGGTCAGCCCAGCAGCGCCGCGACCACCACCAGGACCGGCACCGACAGCACGGTCGACACCAGGATCGAGTCCCGCGCCAGCCGCTCGCCCACCCGGTAACTGGACGCGTACGTGTACAGGTTCTGCGCGGCGGGCAGCGCCGATGTCACCACCACGTCGAGGAGTTGGTGGCCACGCAGCCCGAACACCCCCACCGCGAGCGCCCAGGCGGCCGCAGGCTGGCCCACAGACTTCAACGCCACTGACAGCAGGACCAGTTGGCGGTCCGGACCTCGCCCCGGCATCGTGCTGCCGCACAGGGAGATGCCGAACGCCAACAGCACCGCCGGGACGGACATGTTGCCGATCAGCGTCACCGGGTCCATGACCGCCGACGGAATGCGCAGTCCGGTCGCCGAGACCGCGACCCCCGCCAGTGAACCCACCGCGATCGGGTTGCGCAGCGGTGTCAGGAGCCGTAGCCACAGGGGGTCCTTGCCGTCCCTCGCCGCCAGGTCCAGGACGGTCAGCGCCACCGGGCTCACCAGGAGCAGCTGGAACAGCAGCACCGGCGCCACCAGCGAGGCGTCGCCCAGGACGTACACGGCGATCGGGATGCCGAGGTTGCCGGAGTTGACGTAGCTGGAGCACAGCGCGCCGATCGTCGTACGGCCCACGCCCCAGCCGCGTACGACACCCACCGCGACGAAGACGCCCGCCGTCGCCGCCGTGCTCAGCGCGGTCACGACCAGGCGGCTGGAGAAGACCGTCGACAGGTCGGCCCGCGCGAGTGTGGTGAAGAGCAGGGCCGGAGAGGCGACGTGGAAGGCGAGCTTGGTCAGGACCTCGCGCCCGTTGTCACCGAGGTAGCCGCGCCGCCCGATCAGATACCCGACCGCGATGACCACGGCGATGACGGCGAAGCCGGTCAGCACCCCCTGCACGGAACCTCCTCGTCGGTGAGGAGAGCGTGGGATATCCAGGGCGGTGCTGATCCGTGGGGCATACAGCCAACCCTCTGGGGAAGAGGATGCCCAGGTCAATGTGATCCCGGTCGGTGGACTCCCGCACGGACCTTCGCAGCGACGATGAGTTCCGCCCGCCCGCCCGGTCTACAGATCGTGGACGCCATGACACCCGCCGTGCTCGTACTGGCCGGCCCCGTCACCCGGGACGAGGTGGCGGGGCTGTGCGACGACGTGCGGGCACTGCTGGACACGACCGGGGCCGGGGTCGTGGTCTGTGATGTGGCCGGGCTCGGACCGCCGGGGCTCGGAACCGTCGACCTGCTGGCTCGGCTCCAACTCGCCGCCCGGCGGGCCGGCGGACGGATCCGGCTCAGAGATCCCGACCCGGCCCTACACGCCCTTCTCGACCTGGTCGGACTCCGCTTCGGATGCGTCGAGATGGAGGGGGAGCCCGAACAGCGGGAACCACCTCTTGGTGTCGAGGAAGAAGTGGAACCCGGTGAGCCGGCCCTCTGAGATCTCCAGGACCTGCACCGCCCACGGTGTGTAGCCGCCCGCATCGGGGTCCGGCTTGTACTGGGCGAACCCCGGCAGACCGTTGACCTGCACCGGCACCAGGCGTGAGCCCTCGCAGGCCGAGCCCAGTGTCGTCATGAAGCCCGTGATGTCGTCGTGGCCCGTCAGCCACAGGTCGAACGGCGGCATCGTCATGATGGCGTCCTCGTGCAGCAGGGCCGTCAGCGCCGTCATGTCGTACCCCTCGAACGCCGCCATGTAGCGGTCCAGGAGCTTCTGCTGCTCCTCGTTCAGCGGGTCGGACACCGTCGCCTGCGCGCCGTGCCCGTCCCGCTCGGCGAGGGTCGCGCGGGCCCGCTGAAGGGCGCTGTTGACCGATGCGACCGTGGTGCCGAGCAGTTCGGCGACCTCACTCGCCCTCCAGGCCAGCACCTCGCGCAGGATCAGCACCGCGCGCTGCTTGGGCGGGAGTTGCTGCAGGGCGGCCATGAAGGCGAGCCGCACGGATTCCTTGGCCACGGCCGCCTCCGCCGGGTCCTCGACGGTGGGCAGGATGCGGGCGTCCGGCATCGGCTCCAGCCAGGTGTGGTCCGGGCGGGGGGAGAGGGCGGCCTGGGCGAGCGGGGTCGACTCGGTGAGGTCCATGGGCCTCGCGCGTTTGTTGCCCGCCGTCAGCATGTCCAGGCAGACGTTGGTCGCGATGCGGTACAGCCAGGAGCGGAGGCTGGAGCGGCCCTCGAACTTGTCGTAGCTGCGCCAGGCGCGGACCATCGTGTCCTGCACCGCGTCCTCCGCCTCGAAGGACGAGCCGAGCATGCGGTAGCAGTACCCGGTCAGCTCGACCCGGTGCTTCTCCAGCCTGACGTCGAGGTCCGTTGTCGTCGTGCTGTCCGTCATCGTCCACCCACCCCTGTGGCCGTTCTGTGTCGCGCCTTTGCGCCCACCACGTTCGAAGCTATCGCAGGGGTCTGACAATGGCGTGCCGAGTGATGGAACATGCAGCTCAGACGCTTCTTCGCCCCCGCCGCCCTTACCCGTTCCCATCCCTGGGGGCTGCCGCCCCCAGACCCCCGCTTCGGCCCTGAAGGGGCCTTGTCCTCAAACTCCCCCAGAGGGGGTACCCCCAGACGGGCTGAGATCGCCGGGAGCGGGGGCGAGAAAAGGCGGTCCCCCTGGCCGACCGACCTCGACCAGGGGGAAGAACAAGGGGGCGTACGGCTCAGGCCACCAGGAGCCGCTGCTGGGCCCGAGCCGCACGCGTTCCGAGGACGGTGATCGTGACGACACCGAGCACCGCCAGCAGACCGACCCCGACGGTCCCGGCCCAGCCGGCCGCGTGGAAGGCGAGCGCACCGACCGTGCTGCCCGCACTGGAGCCGATGTAGTACGCCGACTGGTACAGCGCCGAGGCCTGCGCCCGCCCCTCGGTCGCCGTCTTGCTGACCGCCGAGGACGCGCACGCGTGGCCCGCGAAGAAGCCACCCGTGATCAGCACCAGACCCAGCAGGACCAGCACCAGGGAGTCCGCCAGCGACAGCACCAGACCCGCCGCCGTCGTCGCGCCCGCCGCGTACAGCGCACCCCGCCGGCCGAGGCGCCCCACCAGACGCCCGGCCGTGGACGCCGACACCGTGCCCACCAGGTACACCAGGAAGATCGAGCCGACGACGCCCTGCGGCAGATCGAACGGTGCCTGCGTCAGCCGGTACCCGATCACCGTGTACACACCGCCGAACACCGTCATGAACAGCGCGCCGATCGCGTACAGCCGGCACATCAGCGGGTTGGACAGGTGCGCACGGACCGTCCGCACCAGCACCCGCGGCTTCAGCGACCCGGCGACGAAGTGCTTCGGCGCCGGCAGCAGCAGCCGGAACGCCACCGCACACCCGACCGCGATCGCACCGATCACGCCCAGGGCCACCCGCCAGCCCCACTCCTGCGCCACCCAGCCGGTGATGACCCGGCCGCTCATCCCGCCGACGCTGTTGCCCGCGACGAACAGTCCGATCGCCGTGACCAGCGCCTTCGGCCGGACCTCCTCCGCCAGATAGGCCGTCGCGGCAGCCGGAAGGCCGGCCAGCGCCGCACCCTGCAACGCCCGCAGCGCCACCAGCACCGGCAGCGAGGGAGCCAGCGGAACCAGGAGACCGACGATCACCGCGACCGCCAGCGAGCCCGTCATGACCGTGCGCCGTCCGTACCGCTCCGACAGTGCGCTCATCGGGAGGACGAACAGGGCCAGTCCGCCCGTCGCCGCCGCCACCGTCCAGCTCGCGTCGCTCGCCGCCACCCCGAAGTCGCCGGAGATCAGCGGCAGAAGGGCCTGCGTGGAGTACAGGAGGGCGAAGGTCGCCACCCCGGCGAGGAAGAGGGCGAAGCTCATCCGGCGGTAGCCGGGGCCGCCCGGGGCCATACGGGAGTCGGGAGCAGGAACAGCGGATACGGCGCCCATGGTCATGGGCGCCTCGGTACTGGCAGGCATGCCTCGAAGTTACGTACACCTCGGTTCATGCGTCCAATGCATGGACTTGCCATAATCGTTCCCATGGTGCATCAACACAGCTCACAGCCTCGACTGTCACCGTCCAGTGACACAGAAGACATGTCGGAGATGTCGATGGTGCTGGCCCCGCGGCTGGCGTACTTCGCCGGCGTCGCCCGCACCGAGCACGTCACCCGGGCCGCCCAGGAGATGAACGTCCCGCAGTCCACGCTCTCCCGCGCGATGGTCCGCCTCGAACAGGACCTGGGCGTCGACCTGTTCGCCCGCATCGGCCGCACCGTCTCCCTCACCCCGGCAGGGCGCGCCTTCCTCGGCCACGTCGAACGCGCCCTCGCCGAGATCGACCGCGCCGCCGAGGAGGTCCGCGCCGACGCCGACCCGGCCACCGGCAAGGTCGCCTTCGGTTTTCTGCACACCATGGGCTCGGAGACGGTCCCCGGCCTGATCCGCGCCTTCCGCGCCGACCACCCCCGTGTCCGCTTCAGTCTCGTCCAGAACTACGGCGAGGCGATGCTCGAGCGCCTGCGCGCGGGCGGGCTGGACCTGTGTCTTACCTCCCCGGTCCCGGACGCCCCGGACCTGGTCGGCCGCCGACTCGACGAGCAGAAGCTGCGCCTGGTCGTCCCCGCCGACCACCGCCTCGCCTCCCGTAAGCGGGTGCGCCTCGCCGAGGCCGCCGACGAGACCTTCGTGACCCTGGAACCCAACTACGGCATGCGCCGCATCACCGACGACCTGTGCCAGGAGGCCGGTTTCAAGCCGCGGATCGCCTTCGAGGGTGAGGAGGCCGAGACACTACGGGGGCTGGTCGCCGCCGGTCTCGGGGTCGCCCTCCTCCCGCCGCCCGCCGTGGCCCGCCCCGGTGTCGTCGAGCTGACGGTCACCGCCCCGCGCGCGGTGCGCGAGATCGGCGTCGCCTGGCTCGACGGCCACCCGGACACACCACCGGTCGCGGCCTTCAAGAAGTTCCTGCTCGCACAGCGCGGCCGTCTCCTCCCGGACTGACCGGACCGACCACCGCCTTCGCCGAAGCACGCGCGAGCAGCCCGTGCTTGGGCGCCAGACACCACGTCACCATGAACACCCCGGTCAGGACCACGACGATGGAGCCGCCGGCCGCCAGGTCGTACGTGTACGAGACGTACAGCCCGGCCAGGCTCCCCACGCAGCCGATCGCCGACGCGAGCAGCGTCATGGTCCACAGCCGCTCGGTCAGCAGCCGGGCGGTCGCGGCGGGCGTGATGAGGAGGGCGAGGACGAGGACGTTGCCGACGGCCTCCAGCGACATCACGATCGTGGAGGTCACGACCACGTACAGCGTCAGGTCGAGCCGGAACACCGGCAGCCCGGCAGCCCGTGCCGTCTCCCGGTCCAGGCTGACCGCGACGAGTTCCTTGCGCAGGGCGAGCACGACGGCCACCAGCACCGCCCCGATCCCGGCGACCGTCCAGACGTCCTGCGGCGACACCGCCAGCACCTGCCCGAACAGGAACGAGGACAGGTCGGTCGTCCAGGTGTCCCGCGTCGACACCAGCACGATCCCGAGGCCGAACGCGAAGGCGAAGAAGACCCCGATGACGGTGTCCTCCTTCAGCCGCCGGTTCTGCGACACGTACGCGATGAGCACCGAGGTGACGATCCCGGCCGTCGCCCCGCCGAGGAGCAGATTCCCCTCGAAGGTGTAGGCCAGCGCCACCCCGGGAAACGCCGAGTGCGCCACCGCGTCCCCGATGAACGCCATCCCGCGCAGCACCACGTACACCCCGACCACCCCGCACACCAGCCCCACCACGGCGGCGACAGCGAACGCCCGCTGCATGAAGGGCAGTTCCCAGGGATCAAGCAGGAAGTCGATCACGTCACCGTCTCCGTGGGCATGGCCCGGTCGAGTCCGAACGCCCGCAGCATCCGGTCCGGTTCGGCCAGCAGCTCGGGCCCGCCCTCGGCGACGACCGTCCGGTTGATCAGCACCACGCGGTCGCAGGTGCGGGCGGCGGCCGCCAGGTCGTGGGTGGTCATCAGCAGGGCCCGGCCCTCGGCGGCGAGCTGCCGGAAGAGCTGGTTGAGGAGCTCCTGGGTGGGGACGTCCACGCCGGTGAACGGCTCGTCGAGCAGCAGGAGCCGGGGTTCCGCCGCCAACGCCCTGGCCACGAGGACACGTTGGCGCTGCCCGCCGGACAGTTCGCCGATGGGGCGGCGGGCCAGGCCGGTGAGCCCGGTGAGCTCCAGGGCACGGTCGGCGGCCTCCCGGTCGGCCTGCCGGGGCCGTCTGAGCCACCCGATCGCCCTGGTACGTCCGGTCAGCACGGCCCCCGCGACATCGATCGGGAAGTCCCAGGCGAACTCGTGCCGTTGGGGCACGTACCCGGGCCGGGACGCCACGGACACGGCCCCCGAGGCGAGCGGCACGAGCCCGAGCGCCGCCCGCAACAGAGTCGTCTTCCCCGCCCCGTTGGGCCCGATCAGTCCGACCAGCTCACCCGTCTCCACGGCGAGCGAGGCGTCCTCCAGCGCGAGCCGCCCCCCGAGCACGACGGACGCGGCCTCCACCCGCAGCACCCCGTTCACACGCCCCGCCGCCGACGCCGTACGCCCCACACCGCACCCCCACCGACGAGCGCGAGGCCGACGGCCGCGGTGGCGAGGAAAGTGGTGTCGCCGGCGCCGGTGCCGGCCATGGAGCCGGATGAAGTGCCTTGATCTGCCCCAGCCTTGGTCGACTCCGACTCCGACTCCGACTCCGGGAGCGAGGACGAGGACCCGGCATCGGAGGAATCACCCCCGGAATCACCGCCGGGGCTCACCGCGTCCGCCTTCCCGTCCCCGACCACGAACGCCACGGTCTCCGTGTCGCTCACGGCCGTCCCGTCGGCGAGTTTCCCGCTCATCCTGAAGGTCAGCCGGTAGGTGCCCTCCTTCGTGAACGCCCACCCGCCGTGCGCATGCGTGTTCGCGGGGACCTCGAAGGAGTCCGGGACGCCGTCCTTGCTGTTGAACAGCACCTCGGCGCCGGACATCGCGTCGTACGTGTACAGCGCGTACGCGCCCGGACCCGCGACGTCGGTCAGCGTGAACGTCACGCCGCCCTTCATCGCCCCGGCCGTGACATGGTCCGTCGACCAGCCGGGCCACAGCAGCCCTTCCTGCTGCACCTGGTCGAGCAGCCAGACATCGGCTCCGGGTCTGCCCAGGAAGGCGAAGGCGTCGTTGTCGGGCAGGGTGTTCTTCGCGGCCGGTCTCACCCGCAGGACCAGGGAGGACGGCTCGCGCCAGGTGGTCTTCCCGGAGACCGTGCCGTCCTTGACGTGGATCTGGAGCTTGTCGTCGAGAACGCGGGCGGCGAAGTCGATGTGGCCCTCGTCGAGGACCTTCCGGGTCGAGACGACATCCGACGTGGCGGCCGTGCGCGGCATCTCCGCCGGAGCGGCGAGCGCGCGCGCCGGGACCTCGGGTGCGGGGGCAGCGGTCGGCTTCACCGGTTCACCCTCACCCCCGACGACCACCGTGTACACGGTCCCGACGGACAGCTCCCGCCCGTCCTCCACCGCCGTACCCGACGCCTCGAAGATGAGCCGGTAAGTCCCCTCCTCACTGAACCCCCAGCGCCCATGGGCCTGTTCACCCACCGGCACCTCGACCCGGTCCGGCACGTCGTCCGCGCTGTCGAAGAGCACGGAGTCATCTCCGTACACCGTGACCTCACCCGGCCCGTCGACCCCGGTCAGCGCCCAGGTCACGGTGTCCCCGGCGAGGGCACCCGGCGGCACCCCCGTCGTGTCCCAGCCCGGCGCGACCGAGTCCGCCTCGACCACATGGACGCTGTCCCCGGGATCGAGCGTCAACTCCCCATCGGTGTAAGCGATCCGTCCGATCCCGCCCGGCGGCTCGTCCGCGACGGCGACCCCGCCCCCCGCGAGTGCGGCCGCCAGCACCACGGCGACCGCGACCCGTTCACTGCCCCTCATCAGGCTTCCCCTCCGAGGCACTCGGCGAGCTCCGTCGCGTTGTGCCGCATCATCGATACGTAGTCGTGGACCTTGTCGTCGAACGAGTCGCCGTAGATCGTGCAGACGTCGACCCCCTCGTCCTGGGCGACCCGCTCCAGCACGTTCGCCCGCGCGGCGAGGTTGGGTTCCACGAACACGGCCGGGACCCGCTTCTCCCGGATGGTGTCGCCGAGCCTCTCCACCTCGGCGGCGCTGGGCTCCTGGTTGGGCACCGGCACGACGAAACCGGCGACCTCCATGCCGTAGGCCTTGGCGAGATAGCCGAAGGCGTCATGGGTGGTGATCAGCCTGCGGTTCCGTTCGGGGACGGTCGCGAGCGTCCGCCCGACCTCCTCGTCCAGCGCGCCGAGCCGCTTCAGGTAGGCGGAGGCGTTCTTCGCGTACGTCTTCGCGCCGGCGGGGTCAGCCTTCGCCAACTCGGCCTGGATCCGCCGCACATACGCCTGCGCGTTGGAGACGTCCTCCCAGGCGTGCGGGTCCAGATCGCCGTGCACGTGCTTGCCGAGCACGGCCTGCGGCAGCACCCACAGGGGGTCACCGGCGTCCCCGAGGAAGGAGTACGCGCTCTCCTCCGGCACCGATTCGCGCGCCCGGTCCGGCACGTTCAGCACCACCTCGTCCGGCGCGAACCTCTTCCGCTCGCCGCTCTTCTCGTCGTCGGCGCGGACGTACACCTTCCCGGTCCCGGCGTTGAGTGCGAGGTCGGCGTGTCCACCGTCGAGGACGGTGGCGCCCTCGGGGGTGTCGGTGCCGACGGCGAAGGTGAAGGTGCCGCTGCCGAACTCCTCGGTTGTCCCGTCGAGCGTCTCGGTCCGCCCCTCGACCGTCAGCCGATACGTTCCCGGCTCGCTGAACGCCCAGTTGACGTGCGTGTGCGCCTCGGGCGGCAGGGTGAAGGAGTCCGAGTCGTCGAAACCGTCACCGGAGTCGACGTACACCTTGGGGCGCCCGAGCGTGTCGGTCAGGTAGACCCGCAGATCCCCCGGCCCCTCCAACCCGGTGGCGGTCGTACGGACTTGGGAGCCGTCCCCGGCGACCTCGCCCTCCACCGCCCAGCCGAGCCACAGCACATCGAGCCCGAGGTCCTCCTCCAGCTTCATCACCTTGCCGCCGTACTGCTCCAGCTTCTCGGCGATCTCGATCTTCGGCGCGGACTTCCGGGCGTTGCTGTGGACCATCTTCATGATCCCGGGCTCCTCCAGCAGCAGCCCGTTGCCGAACACGAGGTCGGCCCGCGCGACCTTCGCGGCGTCCCCGGGACTCGGCTCGTAGGAGTGCGGGTCTCCGTGGTGCGGCACGATCGATGTCACGTCGGTGCGGTCACCGCCGACCTGCCGGACCAGGTCGGCGATGATCGCGGTGGTCGTGGAGACCTTCAACTCGGCGTCGGACGCGCCGGATTCACTCCGGCCGCAGCCGGCGGCCAGCACACAGGCGGCGGTGAGCAGCACGGCCGCGATACGCGTGGGACGGCCCCGCATGGGGCTCCCTCCTCTCAGTCGGTCGTACGGCGTCGTCGTACGAGGAACACCGCACCGCCACCCATCACCAGGGCGGCCACCGCGATCCCCGCGACCGTCGACACCTGGGCACCGGTGGAGGCGAGCGAGCCGGAGGAGCCCTCGACGCTCACCGCCGCCCCGGAGGCCGCCGCACCCGGTGACCCGGAAGCGGCAGCCGATACCGATGTCGATTCCGACGCGGAAGCGGCAGCGGTGGCCGTGGGCGTCGCCGAAGCGGTCTCGCTCGCACCGGCCGTCGGTGTCGTCGTGGGCGTGGCCGTCGGTTCGTCCCCCGCCCCCGGTGTCACCGTCGACGGATCGGTGCCGTCCCCGACCACCCAGGCGAGGGTCTGCGTGTCGGCGACCCGCGTGCCGTCGGCGAGCGTGGCGCTGACGGTGAAGGTGGTGCGGTAGACGCCCTCGGCGGAGAAGGCCCAGTCGAAGTGGGCGTGTGTGCCCCCGGCGAGGGTGTGGGTGTCGGGCAGTCCGTCGCCGCTGTTGAGCGGGACGACCGGGGTGCCTGTGGAGTCGCTGTAGAACATCGCGATGTTTCCGGGCCCCTGGACGGAGTCCAGCCGGAAGGAGACCTTGCCGTCGAGCTCGGCCCTGGGGAACTCCCCGGTGTTCCAGCCGGGCCACACGATCCCGGCGTTCTGCTGCAACGGCAGCCACCACACCGCGTCGCCCGGGGTGCCGAGGAAGTCGTAACCCTCGGGGATCCTCCGCTTGGCGGCGGGCCGTACGTGCAGGACGACCCCGCTCGGCTCGTGCCATGTGTGGTCGAGTTCGGAGCCCTCCTTGAGCTGGAACTCCAGCTCGCCGTCGATCTTCCGGGCCGCCATGTCGACGTGCCCCTCGGAGATGACGTGCGTCGTGGCGGTGGGGGTCGGAGTGGGACTGGCGGGCGGTGTCGACGTGGTCCCGTCGCCCGGCATCACGGTCGACGGATCGGCGTCGTCGCCCACCACCACGGCCAGGGTCTCGGTGTCGGTGGCGCCGCCCGTGGTCACGGTGAAGGTGAGCCGGTAGACGCCTTCCGCGGTGAACTGCCAGATGGGCAGCAGCCGTTCCGCGTCCCCGGCCAGGGTGAAGGACCGCGGTACGCCCTCCGCGCTGCCGAGATGGGCGATCGCCGGGCCGTTCGCACTGTCGATCTCCCGCGTGTACGTGGCCAGACCGAAGACCCCGGGCCCCTCGAACCCGGACAGCGCGACCTGGGTGTCCCCGCCCGCCTCGGTGCCCTTCCAGCCCGGCTCGGCCGCGAAGATGTTCGCCGCCTCCCAGCCGCCCAGCTGCCAGGAGTCCATGTTCGTGGACCCCAGCGCCGTGGCCACCGGGTCCGGCGTGTACTGGAGGGCGGACGGTACGACGTGCAGGACGACCTCGGACGGTTCGCGTACGACGGTGGTGCCACCTCCGCGGTCGTCGATCTGCAACTGCGGCCTGCCGTCCACCTGCCGGGGCGTGAAGTCGAGTTCGCCCTCGTCCAGGACGACGGCACCGCCGGCGGCGCGGGCGTCCCCGCTGCCGCCGGCGACGACCAGCCCTGCCGCGCACAGGAGCACCGCTGCCGTCGTGGTGAGAGCGGCCGCCGTGAAGGCGCGCCCGCCGCGCGTCAGGGCTTCCCTCATGAGCTGACGACGACGGTGTAGGTCCCGGTGGCGGTCTTGGCGACACCGCCGACCGTGCCGGAGACCCGGAACGTCAGCTGGTAGGTGCCGGCCTCCTCGAAGGCCCAGTTGGCGTGGTTGTGGGTGGCGACGGCGAAGGTTCTGGACTTGAAGCTGCCGGTGGCGGTGTCACTGTCGAACCAGCGGCTGCCGCTGCCGGCGTAGACGCTGAAGTCCTCGGTCGAGGCGCCGTTGCGGGTGGCGCTGACGAGGGTGAACGTGACGTTATTGTTGGCGAAGACCCCCGTGGTCAGGTGCTCGGTGGAGACGCCGGGGAAGAGCACCCCGGCGGCGGTCGCCTCGGCCTCGGTGTCCGGCAGCAGCCAGACCTGGCTGCCCGAACCGAGGAAGGTGTAGCCCGGGTTGGTGACCTTCGCGGCGGTCGGGACGGCCAGCGTCAGGTCCGCGGGGTCGTACTCGGTGTCGTTCTCCTCGTCATGGGCGTGCAGGCTCAGCGCGGAGCCGTCCCAGTCGGCGTCGAGGACGTCGACATGGCCGGACGACAGCGTCGTCGCGGCGAACGCGGAGGAGTTGAGACCGGCGGTGGCGAGCGTGGCGGCGGCGAGGCCGGCGACGGTCAGCAGACGGTTGCGGGTACGCAAAAGAAGACCCCCCTTAGGTCATGGACATGCCCCCATGGGCACGTAAAGACGATAATCATTTTCAGTAAAGAGTCGCAAGGGGGTCATGAGAGAGGCGTGAGGGCGCTGTGCAGCGCGTGACGGTGTCGGTCACCGCCGGGCGGTGCTGTCGGCTACCGCCGCAGCGACCGCCCGAAGCCCGCCGCCAGCGGCATCCGCAGCCCCAGCGGCGGCGGGGCGGCCAGGGCGTCCTCGACCGGGCGTGAGAACGCGCGGCCGAACAGCGATCCCATGACGAAGTCCTCGGCCAGCGCGTGGACTTCGTCCCGGTGCTGGCGCAACGCGTGCCCGTCGGAGTGGACTTCGAACCGGCAGACGTCCCGGTTGGCCTTCTTCGCCCGCGCCGCGAGTCGGAACGACAGCTCCGGATCCGTGCGCGCGTCGTTCGTGCCGTGCACCACCAGCACCCGTCGGCCCGCGAGCTGCTTCACCGGTTCGGGGGGCGCCGCCACGTCCTCCTCGGGCAGCCAAGGGGCGATGGCCAGCACGGAGTTGACGGCCTCGTGGCCGCCCGCGTGCAGCGCGGCCCGGGCGCCCATGTCGACGCCGGCCAGGCACACGGCGACGTCGCCGTAGCGCCGTACGACCTCCTCCGTGGCCCAGTCGGCGTCCCGGGCGAGATGTGCCTGTGTGCCGTTCCAGCCGCGGTAGCGGTAGTGGACGACATGGGTGGCCAGGCCGTCCTCCCGGCCCGCGCGCGCCAGCCGGCGGCCGAGGGCGCGGACGGACGCGGTCGCCATCATGGAGGACGGTCTGCGATCAGAGCTCTCCTCGCCGCCGGGGAGCAGCAGCACCACCCCGCTCACCGCCGTCGGTTCCGGACCGAGTGCCCGTCCCAGCCGGGCCGTGCGAACCGGCGTCGCTTGCTGTGCCATGACAGAACAGTGTCAGAAGCGTCCGTGTACTCCACCCGTCGGGGCGGTCACCGTTACGTATCGACGGAGTTGTACACCGAGCGATCTACGCGCGTAGGAGTTAGAGTGCGGAAATGACGAGCCAGACTGACCGGACGGGAACCACCCCGAGCTCGGACCAGATCCGCCGGGCACCCAAGGTTCTGCTGCACGATCACCTCGACGGCGGGCTGCGCCCCGGCACCGTCGTCGAGCTCGCCCGGGACACCGGGTACGCCCAACTCCCCGAGCACGACGCCGACAAGCTCGGCATCTGGTTCCGCGAGGCCGCCGACTCCGGCTCGCTGGAACGGTACTTGGAGACCTTCTCCCACACCGTCGGTGTGATGCAGACCCGCGAGGCCCTGGTCCGGGTCGCCGCCGAGTGCGCCGAGGACCTAGCCGCCGACGGGGTCGTCTACGCCGAGGTGCGGTACGCCCCAGAGCAGCACCTCGAAGGCGGGCTCAGCCTCGAAGAGGTCGTCGAGGCCGTCAACGAGGGCTTCCGGGAAGGGGAGCGGACCGCCCGCGCGAACGGCCGGCGCATCCGCGTCGGCGCCCTGCTCACCGCGATGCGGCACGCCGCCCGCGCCCTGGAGATCGCCGAACTCGCCAACCGCTACCGCGATCTGGGCGTGGTGGGCTTCGACATCGCGGGCGCCGAGGCCGGCTACCCGCCCACCCGGCACCTCGACGCGTTCGAGTACCTCAAGCGCGAGAACAACCACTTCACCATCCACGCCGGCGAAGCCTTCGGGCTGCCCTCCATCTGGCAGGCCCTGCAGTGGTGCGGCGCCGACCGGCTCGGCCACGGGGTGCGCATCATCGACGACATCCAGGTCCACCAGGACGGCTCGGTCAAGCTCGGCCGGCTCGCCTCCTACGTCCGGGACAAGCGCATCCCGCTGGAGCTGTGCCCGAGCTCCAACCTCCAGACCGGGGCCGCCGACTCCTATGCCGAGCACCCGATCGGGCTGCTGCGCCGACTGCACTTCCGGGCCACCGTGAACACCGACAACCGGCTGATGTCCGGTACGAGCATGAGCCGGGAATTCGAGCATCTGGTCGGAGCATTCGGCTACACGCTCGACGACATGCAGTGGTTCTCCGTCAATGCGATGAAATCAGCGTTCATTCCTTTCGATGAACGACTGGCCATGATCAATGACGTCGTCAAGCCCGGTTATGCCGAGCTGAAGTCCGAATGGCTGTTCCAGCAGACCGCCTCCACCAGCGGTTCTGTGGCCGAAGAGGGCTGATCGGGAATCTCTCGGGAATCGAAATGCGGACGGGTATTCACAATCCGTCCGCATTTCGATGTTTGCGGCGGATGCCGATGCGTGTTTACGGTCGTGGACCGCTCACATCACCGCCATCCCATTCGAGGACGCATTTTCATGAAGCAGTCTGCTGCCAAGACCCTCGGTGTCGCCGCCCTCGGTGCCGCCTTCGCCGCCGTCGGTGCGGGTGCCGCGAACGCCGCCCCGGCCGTTCCGGACGCCTCCCAGGCGCTGGACACCGTCACCAAGACGCTCCCGGCGGAGAATGTCGCCAAGGCGCTGCCGGGTGCCGGTGACGCGCTGTCGCAGGCGCAGCCGGCGCTCGCCGCGGGTCTGGCCGCCGTGACGCCCGCCGCTCAGAGCGCGCTCGCCGACGGCCCGACCAAGCCGGTCGCCGGTCTGCTCGGCGGTCTGCCGGTCGGCCAGACCGGGCTGCCCACCCAGGGTCTGCCGCTGAACGGGATCCCGCTCGGCTGAACCCGCAAAACGCCCCGATGGGGCGCACCCCTGGTACGGGGTGCGCCCCATCGGCGTATGCGCGAAAGGCCGGTTACCAGGCCGCCTGCGTCTTGTTCACCTTGCCCTCGGAGGGGAACAGGATCCACAGGGCGATGTAGAGCAGGAACTGCGGGCCGGGCAGCAGGCACGAGAGCACGAAGATCACCCGCATCGTGGTGGCGGAGGTGCCGAAGCGCCGTGCCAGCGCGGCACACACTCCGCCGATCATGCGGCCGTTGGTGGGGCGGGCAAGGCGGGACATTGCGGCTCCTTCGTGAGCGTCGTCGGGCTGCCTTTCCGGCTGCCTCGTCTGTCTTCGACACTACGGAGACGAAGGGGGCAAAGCGTCGCTCTACGGTGCGATGCCGACCCTGGGAATCGTCGGGGTACGACCCTGAGAGGACTCCTCCGCGAGGACGGCCGCCCGCCTGGGGGACCGGGACCTGCGGCGGAACCAGGCGCGGCCCGCGGGGATGAAGGCGGCGTGCGCGAGGGCCACGCCCACGGTGTTCAGGAGCACCGAGTCGATGTCGACGACCTGACCGGGGACGCCGGTCTGCAGCAGTTCGATGCCGAGGGAGATCAGGGCGCCCGCGGCGACCGTGCGGATCAGGGACGCGAGCGGGGAGACGTACAGCCTGCCGTGCGCCAGCGGGAACAGCACCCCGAGGGGGGCCAGCAGCACGACCGCCTCACCGATCCGCCGGGCGGCCTGCGGCCAGCCGAGGGCCAGGTCGGCCCGGATACCGGCGAGCGGGGTGAGATTCGGTGGCGTCATCCACGGGACGTCCAGCGGTCTCAGGGTGAGCCAGGCCACGAACGCGAGATGCGCGACGAGGAGGAAACCCCCCGCCGCCCGCATGCGGATCACGGCGCTGCTGCCGATGGAGCCTTGACGCTGCACGACCCCCTAGACGCGGGGTGCGGCGGGATCGGTTCCGGGCATACGGGTGAGGCGTCCGCCACACCCGTACATCAGCCGTCCGTGACCTCCGTCGACGGCGGTTTCGCGCTGTTCGGTTCGGCGCGGACCTCGTCGGTGCACTCGTAGCGGCGCGGGGCGGCGCCGTCCGGGCCGCCGAGGATGACCGAGCCGTCGCCCTCGGCGGCGGCGGAGTCGGAGAACGTGCAGACGATCTGGGCGAGGGAGGACTTGGCGAGGGCATCCGGCGGGAAGCTCAGCCGGAGAGTGTCCTCGGGGTCCTCGCGACGCGGCCCGGTCACCGTCATGCCGTCGCGCACGGTCGTCCGGTACCCGGCCTCCGCCTCGCCGGCGGACGGCGCCGCGGCCAGCTGGTTGAGCAGCTCCTGCGCCACCAGCACCCGCCGCCGCGAGTCCGCCGTACCCTCCTCGACGCTCACCGTCCGGTCGACGGCCACCAGCGACGAACCGCACAGCAGGAACACCTGCACCGCAAGGCCGCGCGAGGACTGCGCGGAGATGTCCGGCTCCGAGACGGAGCAGTGCACCCGTGAGGGCGCGGGCCCGAAGTCCGTCGGGACCTCGGTGGCCCGGATGCCGCACCCGGTGGCCAGCGCCGCCAGCACGGGCAGTGCCAGCAGCCGTCGTACGGTCACGGTGCTCATGGCCCGCCGCCCCCGCCCTCGCGTCACGCTCATGGGTTCTTCTCCCCCTCGCCCTCCAGCGCCAGCTCCGACCCGTCCCTGGGCAGTCGCAGCGTGAAGACCGCGCCGCCCTCGGGGGAGTTCGCGGCGGTGATCTCGCCGCCGTGGATATGGGCGTTCTCCAGGGCGATGGAGAGGCCGAGTCCGCTGCCCTCGGAGCGGGGGCGCGACGCGCTCGCCTTGTAGAACCGGTCGAAGACATGCGGCAGGACGTCCTCCGGGATGCCGGGCCCGTGGTCCCGCACCTCGATGACGACCGAGTCGTCCGCCGCACGCACCGCCACCCGCACCGGCGAACCGCCGTGCTTGAGCGCGTTGCCGACGAGGTTCGCCATGATCACGTCCAGGCGGCGCGGGTCGAGCCGGGCGTGGATGCCGCGTTCGGCGTCCAGGTCCACCGCGTCCAGCCAGGCCCGCGCGTCGATGCAGGCGGTGATCTGGTCCGCGACGTCGACGTCGTCCAGGACGAGACGGGCGGTACCCGCGTCGAAGCGGGTGACCTCCATCAGGTTCTCGACGAGGTCGTTGAGGCGCCGCGTCTCGCTGACGACCAGCCGGACCGCAGGCTCGATCATCGGGTCCATCGAACCCGACTCCGCCTCCAGCTCCTCCTCCAGGATCTCCGTCACGGCGGTGATCGCGGTGAGCGGCGTACGCAGCTCATGGCTCATGTCGGCGACGAACCGCCGGGACGCCTCGTCCCGCCCGGCCATGTCGTCGACCCGTTTCTCCAGGGCCTCGGCCGCGTCGTTGAACGTCCGTGACAGATCCGCGAGTTCATCGGTGCCGGACACCCTCAGCCGGGTGTCCAGCTTGCCCTCGCCGAGCCGGCGGGCGGCGACCCCGAGCCGGTGCACCGGCTTCAGTACGGTCGTGGCGGCGGCCTGCGCGAGCAGCGCCGAGCCGATCAGCGCGAGACCGGTGGCGATACCGAGCGACCAGGCAAGGGAGTTGAGGTCCTTCGCCTCCGGCTCCAGCGACTTGAGCATGTAGCCGGTGGTGCCGCCGTTGATGACCTTCGTGCCGGCCACGAGATACGGGGTGCCGTCGTCGACGATCCGCTGCCAGTACAGGTGGTACGCGTACTTGTTGGAGGAGTCGACCTCCTGCGTCTCGTTCACCGCGGCCCGCAGCGACGTGGGGACGTCCTGGACCGCGAAGCCGTTCAGGGCACCGGAGTTGGCGTACAGCGCCTCGCCGTCGGAGCCCTTCGCGACGAGCAGCACGCTGAAGCGCTGGCTGCTGTTGGCCATCTCCTGCGCGGTGCGCTGGAGTTCGTACTGCTCGGGGAGCTCGGGCAGCAGACCCGCGTGGTTCTGCATCTCCTGCTGGAAGTCGCGCAGCACCGCGTCCTGGGTGCGGGTGAGCACCGCCTCGCGGTTGAGCCAGTAGGCGATCCCGGACGCGGACACCGCGGCGGTGAGCGCCACGAGTCCGAAGACCACGACGAGCCGCAGCCGCAGACTGGTGAAGCGCAGTCGTGTCAGATGTCCCTTGCGAGCCGCGGCCCAGCCGCGGATCCCCCCTTGCGCTTGGGTCACTGAGGCGTGTCCAGCCGGTAGCCGACACCCCGGACCGTGCGGATCAGGGTCGGGGACGACGGCACGTCCTCGACCTTGGCGCGCAGCCGCTGGACACAGGCGTCCACCAGGCGCGAGTCACCGAGGTAGTCGTGCTCCCAGACCAGCCGCAGCAACTGCTGCCGCGACAGGGCCTGGCCGGGCCGCCGGCTCAGCTCCAGGAGCAGCCTGAGCTCGGTGGGCGTGAGCTGGAGGTCCTCGCCGTTCTTCGTGACGGTCATCGCCGCGCGGTCGATGACCAGGGAGCCGAAGCTCGCCGCGTCGGTCGACTCGCGTTCCCCGCGCCGCAGCACGGCCCGGATCCGGGCGTCCAGCACCCGCCCCTGGATCGGTTTGACGACATAGTCGTCGGCGCCGGACTCCAGTCCGACGACGATGTCGATGTCGTCGCTGCGCGCGGTCAGCAGAATGATCGGCAGCTGGTCCGTGCGCCGGATGCGCCGGCACACCTCGAAACCATCGATGCCGGGCAGCATCACATCCAGCACGATCAGGTCCGGCCGCTGCTCACGCAGCAGCTTCAGGCCGTCCTCGCCGGTGGCAGCCGTGGCAACCCGGTGACCCTGGCGCGTCAGTGACAGCTCCAGGGCCGTGCGGATGGCGTCGTCGTCCTCGATCAGCAACAGGGAAGGCACGGGGCTCATTCTGGCCCATGGCGGGGTGCGGTATCGACACCTGTACAGGTACGTACGTGTAGCGCTGCTCTCTGTGACCAAGCCGTGTCTTCCCTGAGGCCGACCCCTGTGACAGGTCTGTGACAGTCGGCGGACACGGTCATGAAGGTGCGAAGGCAAGCTTCTCGGCACAGGCAAGGAAGCACAGCCTGGAAAGCAGAACACCGGAAGTCCACGACGGGGGGCGCGAGATGAACACGCTGCACAGCAACAGCACCAGCGCAGTGATCACGCGTCTGCACGACGTGAACGGGGGCCGGGGTTCCGAGAAGTCCGGCGCCGTGAGCGGGCGGGGGTGCGCTCGCGGCGCTGGGCGTCAGCACACCGCGTACATGACGGTGGTTGACGGTTTCACGGGGGAAGCACACGGGGGAAGCGCGTACAGGGAGGACTCGGGGGAGCGTCGTTCGCTGTCGGAGGCGGAGTTCACCGCCTACGTCCAGGAGCGCCGCGCCTCCCTGTACGCAACCGCCTACCACCTGACCGGTGACCGCTTCGAGGCCGAGGACCTGCTGCAGAGCGCGCTGTTCTCGACGTACAAGGCCTGGGACCGGATCAGTGACAAGGCGGCCGTCGGGGGATACCTGCGACGGACGATGACGAATCTGCACATCAGCGCGTGGCGCCGCCGCAAGCTGAACGAGTACCCGACCGAGGAACTGCCGGAGACGCCCGGCGACACGGACGCGATGCGCGGCACCGAGCTGCGTGCGGTCCTGTGGCAGGCGCTGGCCCGGCTGCCCGAACTCCAGCGGACGATGCTGGTCCTTCGTTACTACGAGGGCCGCACCGACCCGGAGATCGCGGACATCCTCGACATCAGTGTCGGCACGGTGAAGTCCAGCATCTGGCGGTCGCTGCGCCGGCTGCGCGAGGACGAGGTCCTCAGCTTCGGCCGTGACGAGGAGGACGCCTTCGGGGAGCTTGTCGCCTGAGGGTCGGGGGAGCACCACCACGGGGGAGCACCGCGGGGGAGCGGTAGCGCGGTGGTGCGGTAACACGGGGGAGCAGTACCGGGGGGAAATCGGGGGAAGCACCACCACGGGGGAAGCACCAAAGAGCGGGACTGGAGGGCCGGGGGGTCCGTCCAGTTCCGCTTTGGTGTGTGGTCAGCCGGCCGCCATGGGAGCCGCCTCGGCGGCGCTGTCACCGACGGCGATGCCCACGGCGGGATCGACCCCCTCGATGCGGTACGCGCCGGTCCTGCTCTCGGGGATGCCGTCCCCGGAGTCGTTCGGGGTGTCGTCGCACTCCGCGATGGTGGCGGTGCCCAGCCGCTCGCCGACGGTGAAGACGGACTTCTCGGTGGGCAGATAGTCACGGCTGTCGTAGGTCACCAGGCCCGAGCAGGAGGCCGAGGCCTCACCGCCCGTGCATCCGGTGGCGGCCAGCAGCGCGGCCGCCACGAGCAGGGTTCCACGTGTGATCGTCATGGCCCTACGACGCGGAAGGCGCCGAAGACGTTCAGCCCGCCGGCGTCGAAGCTGCCGGACGGCGGCCCGCCGCGGCCGCGGCCAGTCGGCCCAGCGCCTCGTGCTTGTCGCAGGCGTGGGCGCCGAGTGCGGTCTGACGGGAGACGATCGTGCGTTCCTGGCGCATCAGCCGCCAGCCGCGGCGCAGCAGGAACGGCACCGACTTGCGGCCCTCCTTGAGGTCCCGCAGGAACCGGCGCCGGAACGTCTGCACGGGACCGCGGCTCAGACACAGCGCGTCGGCCAGCACGCCGAGCTCCTGGCAGCGTGTGACGATCTCCGCGGCGAAGATGCCCTCCGCGATGAACAGCGGGGTCCGGCCGATGTCGACGGTCTCCGCGCCGGTACGGGCGCTCAGCGAGAGGTCGTACTGGGGGACGTCCGTACGACCCGTGCCGCACAGCTCGACGATCGCCGCGACGGCCACGTCCGCGTCCCAGGACTCCGGGTGGTCCCAGTCGATGTCGGAGCTCCCCGCCACCAGCGGCAGAGTCGGGTCGTCGCCCTCCTTGTAGAAGTCGTCGAGCCTGAGGACCGGAAGACCGGAACGGGCCGCGAGAAGGGACTTGCCGGAGCCGGAGGGGCCGCAGAGCAGCACGACTCGCGTCGGTATGGACGAAGGGGAACTCACGGGACACCAGTGTGCGGCATTCACCTGCTGTTCATCGACCCCGCGGACCGGCTTTGCAGTGCGCGTCACATGCCGAGCACCGTCGGTGCCGCCGCGGTCACCCTGGGCGAGTCGCCGGTTCGCACGCGGCGCGCGGCCCGGGAAGCCACAACACCAGACCTGGCAACTAGCTGCCAACCGGGGTGACGCACGGGTGCGTCGCGCGTGATCCTCGCCTTCGTCACCCTGCACGCGACGCTGGGAGCGTTCTTTCCATGTGCGGCATAGTCGGCCTTGTCTCCTTCACCCAGGACCTCGCGCACCGCTCCGACCTGGTCGAGTCGATGCGTGGCGCGCTCGCCCTGCGCGGTCCGGACGAAGTCAGCGAGTGGTCCTCTCCGAGAGCCCTGTTCGTGCCCCGCAGGCTCGCCGTGGTCGACCTGTCGGGCGGACACCAGCCCGCCGTCGCCACCGACGCGGCGGGTCGCGAGACCGTCGTGCTCAACTACACCGGCGAGGTCTTCAACTTCGCCGAGCTGCGCGAGGAACTGCGCGGCCGGGGCCATGAGTTCCGCGACCGCAGCGACACCGAGGTGGTGCTGCGCGCCTACCAGGAGTGGGGCCCGGCCTGCGCCGAACGGCTGCGCGGCATGTTCGCCTTCGCCGTGTGGGACGTACGGACCGAGGAACTCGTCCTGATCCGCGACCGGTTCGGCATCTACCCACTCTTCTACGCCGAGACCCCGGACGGCTTCGCCTTCGGCTCCGAACCCAAGGCGCTGTTCGCCACCGGCCTGGTCGAGCCGGTCGTGGACCGGACCGGACTGCTGGAGGCGCTGTCCTTCACCCCCACCCCGGGCCTGTCGGTGTTCCGGCACACCCGGGAGGTGATCCCGGGCGAGGTCGTCCGCTACTCGCGCGCCGGCGTCCGCCGCGCCCGCTACTGGAACTTCACCCCGCGCGAGCACACCGACGACCTCGCCACCACGGAACGGACCGTGCGCGAGATGCTGGAGGACATCGTCCGGCGCCAGGTGATCTCGGACGTGCCGATCTCCTCGATGCTCTCCGGCGGCCTGGACTCCAGCGCGGTCTGCGCCCTGGTCAACCGCTCCCTCGGCGGCGGCGACCGGCTCCAGACGTTCTCCATGGAGTTCGCCTACCATCTGGAGAACTTCCGCCCCGACGAGGTGCACGACTCCCCGGACGCCCCCTACGTCGCCAAGATGGCCGCGCATCTGGGCAGTGAGCACCGCGAGCTGCTCGTCGACCGGGACCACCTGGCCGACCGCGAGGCCCAGGCGGCCGTGGTGCGCGCCCATGAGCGGCCCGTCGCCGGACTCGACATGTACGTGTCGCTGTACCGGCTCTCCCAGGAGGTCCGCCGCTTCTGCACGGTCACCCTCACCGGGGACGGCTCGGACGAGCTGTTCGGCGGCTACATGTGGTTCCACGACCCGTTCTACGTGAAGTCCAGGACCTTCCCCTGGCTCGGCGCCTCGCACCAGATGGAGTTCCTGTCCGGACTCCTGGACCGGGAGCTGTACCACGAGCTCGACTTCGCCGGGTACACCCAGGCCCGCTACGAGGAGGCCGTCGCCGAGGTTCCGCTGAGCGGTGAGGAGTCCGCGCACGAACGCCGGATGCGGGAGATCACGTACCTCAACATGACCCGCTATCTGCGGGTCATCCTCGACCGCAAGGACCGCCTCGGGATGGCCGCGTCCATCGAGGGCCGGGTGCCGTTCTGCGACCACGAACTCGCCGAGTACGTCTACAACGTGCCGTGGGAGATGAAGGTCGCCGACGGGCGGGAGAAGAGCCTGCTGCGGGCCGCGGTCCGTGACCTGCTGCCGGAGGCGGTCCTCCAGCGGAAGAAGTCGCCGTACCCGACGGTCCAGGACCCCGCCTACCGCACCGCGCTGCGCGCCCAGCTGAAGGACATCACCGAGCGGCCCGGTGCCCGGGTGAACGACCTGCTCGACCCCGCGCGCGTCGAGTCCGTGCTGACCGACCCCACTTACGGGCTACGGGCAGGGGTGACCCGGATGAGCATCGAGGCGGCCGTACAGCTGGACCACTGGTTCGAGTCCGGCGTACGGGTCGAGCTCTGATGCCGCTCACCGAGCTGCTGGTCGCCGCGTGCGAGAAGTACGCGGACCGGGTCGCGGTGGTGCACGAGGACACCGAGTACACATACGCCCAGCTGGACGCGGCCTCCGCCCGGATCGCGGCCGCGCTCGCCGAACGGGGCGTGGCGCCCGGCGCGTACGTCGGGGTGCTGGCGGTGCGCGGCTGGTGGCGGTGCGCGGCCGTGCTCGGCATCTGGCGGGCGGGGGCCGCGGTCGTCGCCCTGGACCCGGGGCTGCCGGCCGAGCGCCTGGACCGGATCATCGACACGGCGGACGTCCGACTGGCCCTGACCGACGCCCCGGCATCGATGGACCTCGGTCCGGATGTGACGACGCTCGGGGTCGGGACGTCGGCCGTGACCGCGCAACGGGCGGCCGAGGGGGCCGGCCCGGGCTCGGGCACGGACGCGGGGCCCGGTCGCGCGGGCTCGGTGCCGGGGGCGGGCGAGGGGCTCGGTCGGACTGGTTCGGGCGCGAGCGGGGGGTCCGCGGTCGATCGGAGCGGTCCTGTCGCCTACGTCGTCGCCACCTCCGGTTCCACGGGGACGCCCAAGTGTGTGGCGGTTCCGCCGGTGGTTCTCGAGGGGCTGGCCGGCTGGCATCTGGACGGGTGGGAGCGGGGCGAGGTGCCGCGCACGCTGCATGCCGCGTCCGTCGGGTTCGACGTCGGGTTCCAGGAGCTGGTGGCGGCCTGGGTCGCGGGCGCGCCGCTGGTCGTGGTCGACGACATCACCCGCCGCGACCCGTTCCTGCTCGCCGGCGTGCTGGAGCGGTACGACATCGCCCGCGCCTTCCTGCCGGTGGCGTCCCTGCACGCGCTGGCCGTCGCGGTGCCGGTGACCGGGCATCGGCTGTCCGCGCTGCGGGAGGTCGTCGTCGCGGGCGAGCGGCTCGTCGTCAACGACGAGGTGCGGGCGCTGTTCGCGGGCCTGGACGCGACCCTGGTCAACCAGTACGGGCCCAGCGAGACGCATGTCGTCACCGAGTACCGGCTGCCCCAGGACCCGGCCCGGTGGCCCGCGCATCCGCCGCTCGGCGGCTGCGTGGCCGGTGCCGGGCTGCTGCGGCTGCGGGACGGGGTCCTCGGCCCCTTCGCCGAGGGCGAGGAGGCCGAACTCGTCGTCACCGGCCGCTGCCTGGCCACGGGGTACCTCGGCGACGAGCGGCTGACCGAGGAACGGTTCCAGGAGCTGCCGCACGTCGACGGCGGCACCCGGCGCGGCTACCGCACCGGCGATCTGGTGCGCCTGGAGGACGGCCTGCTGCACTTCGTCGGCCGTATCGACGACCAGCTCAAGGTCCGCGGGTACCGCGTGGAGCCGGGTGAGGTCGAGGCCGTGCTGAGCCGGGTCCCCGGGGTGCGCCGGGTCGCCGTCGTCGGCCTCGGCACGGACCGCACGACCGCGCTGCAGGCCTACGTCGTCCCGGCCGGCGAGGACCGGGCCCCCGACGTCGGCGCGTTGCGCACAGCCTGTGCGGCCGCCCTGCCCGACTACATGATCCCGGCCCGCTTCGTCCTCGTACCGGAACTCCCCCTGACGGCCAACGGCAAGCTCGCCCGCCGCGAACTGCCGGATGCGGTGGGGGCGGGGGGAACGCGTGGCTGAGACGGCGGGGGTGGCGGACGGGCGGTCGGTCGATGCGCCGGTGCTCGTGCGGTTGTCTCCCGCGCAGGAGGCGATGTGGCTGGAGCAGCAGTTGCATCCGCGGTCCATCAACGGTGGGTTTCTGTCGGTGCTCATCAGGGGTGGGGTGAGCGCGGAGCGGGTGCGGGCGGCGTGCCTGGACGTGTGTGAGGATCATCCGCAGCTCCGGGGGCTGGTCACCGAGGGCGGCGAGGCGCGGATGGCGATCCGTCCGGCGCCGGATGTGCTCCAGTTCGAGGAGTTGGAGCTCGCCGCCGCAGCGGGGCAGGAGCTATCCGTGGCCCGGGACTGGTACCGGGCGCACCGGGTCGGGCCCTGGGACCTGACCACCCGCTCGCCGATCACCTTCTCCCTGCTGACGCACGGACCCGACCGGCACACCCTGGTCGTCGGCGTCCACCACATCGCCTTCGACGGGCGCTCCAAGTTCGTCTTCGCCCGCCAGTTCCTGCGCGCCCTCGCCACCGGCCCCCGGCCCTCGCGCGAGAATCACGCCCTGCCCGAGCACCCGGCGATCGACGAGGAGCTGGACGACGTCGTCCGGTACTGGCTGACCGCCGGTCTGCTCGACCTGCCCGGTCTGGTCCTGCCCCGCTCCGCCGGCACCGACGAGGACGCCACGGTGCGGCCGACGCCCCGTTTCGACCTGCCCGCCGCGCACTGCGCCCGGCTGCGCGAGCTCACCCGGCGGACGGGCGTCAGCTTCTTCACCGGCCTGGTGGCCTGTGCCGCGGCGGTCCTGCACGGGTACGGCAACCGCCGTTTCGTCCTGGGCATCCCGGTGGACACCAGCGTGCCCGAGACCCGGGACCACATCGGCCTCCAGGTCAATGTCGTGCCGTGTCTGATGGAGGTGACACCCGAGACGACGTTCCGGGACCTGCTGGCGGCCGCGGGGGAGGCGCTCGGCCTTGTCCACCGCCATCGCCGGGTCCCGTTCAGCTGGGTCCTGCGCGAACTGCGCCGACGTCACGGCGTGGACGTCGGTCAGGGCGCCTTCGACCGGATCGGCGTGTCCTATCCGTCGGTCGCGCGCGACCTGGGCGAGGTGGCGGGTCTGGAGTTCGACTGGGACTTCTTCGCGCCCAACTCGACGCGGTCCTTCGACCTCATCCTGCAACTGCGCCGCGAGGGCGACGCCGCCTACGGACGGCTCGACTTCACCCCGACCGCCCTCGACCAGGCCGGCGCGCGGCGCCTCACGGCCGACTTCACCCGTCTGCTCGGCGCCCTCACGGAGCGGCCCGACGCCTCGCTGCACACCTTCGCCGAACCCCATGTACGTCCCGCCGAGGACCCCGTGCCGGACGGGGACACCGACACCCTGCCGCCCACCGCGCGCGGGTCGTTCCCAGAACTCGCCGCCGCCGCGGCGACCGGCCCGACGGCCACCCCGCTCGTGCACTGTCCCGTCGAGCAGTTCCTGCCGACGCCCGCGGTCGCCGCTTACCGAAGTGCGGGCGGCCGGGTCCTGCTGGACGTCGTCGACCCCGCCCTCGGGCGGCTCGGCGTGTGCGACTGGCGGGCGCAGGACCCGTACGGCATCTGGCTCACCGACCCGGCGCCCGGCCGCCCGCTGCGGGTGGCCGACCCCGAGGGGCGCACCCTGCCCCGGGGGATCGCGGGGCTGCTGGGCGTCGGCGACGACCCGCGTCCCGGTGGGTTCCGTGCCTGGATCGACGCGGACGGCCGGGTCCGGCTGCTGGGCACCGCGGACCAGGTGCGGCAGTGGGTCGGGCGCACCCTGGACCGTGCCGAGGCCGAGACGGTGCTCGCCGCGCTGCCCGGGGTCCGGGAAGCCGCGGTCGTGACCGGTGACGGCGGGGCGCTGCGGGTCCGGGCCGCCGTGGTGCCGACCGCGGGCACGGACCCCGACCCCCGTGTGTGGCGCCGTGCCGTGCGCCGCGCCTGGCCCGCGGGCTGGCCGCCGCCCACCGTGCACGTTCTCGACCGGCTGCCCCGGCTGGCGTCCGGGCGGGTCGACGGTGTCGCGCTCGCGGCGGCGCTGGAGAAGTGACGTACCGGCCATGACGTACGAGAGGAAATGGGCCCCGGGCGGCCCGCGCCGCCGCCCGGGACCCGTCAGTCCGTCAGCCCCAGCAGATGCAGCTGCTCGCGGGCCTCGGGTATGTCGAACGCGCCCACCGACTCGCACAGCCCCAGCGTGTGCCGGCCCGCGTCCCGTACGCCGGCCGCGAGGACCTCCTCGCGATAGCAGTCGCGCAGCACCTCCTCGGCCAGGTCGGCGCTCACCCCGGCCGTGTGCAGGGCCGACCGCACCGGGTCGAGGTCGGGGCGCAGACAGTCGTCGACGAAGTGCGGCATGGCGCAGGCCACCTTCACGCGCGTCGCCGGGGACAGGCTCGCCCACAGTTCCTTGAAGTAGCGGGTGAAGTAGGCGTGGTGGTGCACCTCGTCGCGGACGTGGTCGCCCACGACCTCGCGCACCACCCGGAACACCGTCTCGTCGCGGGGGATCCGCGCCAGCATCCGTGTCACCACGGTCTCGAAGGCGACGACCTGGAGGATGTGGGCCAGCGAGCCGTGGTCCGGCAGGAATTCGTGGCCCGTACGGTCCAGGCGGGCCATGCGCGGCGCGAAGTCGTACGGCAGCACCGGCACCGCCGTGGTCTTCTCCACCTGTTGCACCACGTCCAGGCTGAACAGGGCGTGATAGGCCTCGTCGCTGTAGATCTTGAACGCGTCCAGGCGGGCACCGGGCCCGAGGTCGACGTCGGTCTCGCCGTGCGCCACCATCGCCGCCCCCCGGTTGACCACCTTGGTCTCCAGATGCGAGGTGAACAGCATGTACTGGTAGAAGTGCTGGGTCAGCAGCGCCTGCCGGGTGTCCGCGCCCAGGCCGGCCAGTCCCTCGTGGTGCAGATGCGGGACCAGATGCTCGGGGAACACCTTCAGCCCGGCCTCGCGATCCTCCCGCAGCATCCGGCGCGGGCCGCCGCGCACGCCGGCGCTCTCGTACCAGTCGGCGGCGACGCGGGGCTCCGTCATGACCGTCCTGTTCGCTCGGTGAACGCCGCCGCGACCTGCTCCACCGCGGGGGACGCGAGCACCTCGATGTGCGTCCCGGGCACCCGGCACAGCTCCAGCGCCCCGCCGAGGCCCTCCCAGCTCGCGGCCAGCGCCTCCGGGTAGCCGGCCGGGTTGTCCGCGCACAGGAAGAGCTGGAGGGGCGCGGTGGTCTTCGCCGGGGCGCACTCGGCCACCAGGCCGAGCAGCCGGGCCCAGTCCTCCAGCATGCGGGCGGCCTGGTCCGCGGGTGTGTCGCGCAGCAGGTCCAGGTCGACGCCGAAGCGCCGCATGAGCAGCCGTTGTCCGGCGGTGGCCCCGAGGACACCGGTGCCGTCCCGGAGCACCGAACCGGCGAGCGCGAGCAGTTCCGCGGAGGTGGCGGACATGCGCTCGGCGTCCTCGACGGTGCGCTGGGCGAGGGAGTCCAGGAGCGCCACCAGGGCGACGTCGTGGCCGAGTCCGGTGAGCCGGTCGGCGACCGAGTGGGCCAGGACGCCGCCGAGCGACCAGCCCAGCAGGGCGATCCGGCGGCCGGGCAGGGCGTCGGCCAGGGTGGTGGCGTACCGGTCGACGAGGTCCGCGTAGGTGGGGTCGTCGGGGTGGGCGCCCGCGACCCGCTCCAGGCCGACCACCTCGGTGTGCCCGGGCAGGAGGGCGACCAGGGGCGCGTAGCACATGAGGGTGCCGCCGACCGGGTGGATCAGGGCCACCGCCACGTCCGAGGGGTCGCCCGCGGGAGTGCGCAGGCGCACCAGACCGGCGGGGCCGGCGGTGCCGTCCTCGGCGAGGGCCCGGGCCAGGGCGGCCACGGTCGGGTTGTTCATGAAGACGCCGACGCCGAGCGGACGGCCGAGCTCCTCGGCGACCCGTGCGACGAGCCGGACCGCCAGCAGCGACTGGCCGCCGTAGTCGAAGAAGTTGTCGTAGCGGCCGAGTCCCGGCACGCCGAGGAGCTCCTCGAACAGCTCCACCAGCCGCCGTTCCACGGCATCGCGCGGAGCGTCGTCCGCGGCCTCCTCCGGCGTCCCCTCGGCCGGTTCGGGCACGGCGGCCAGCGCGGCCGGGTCAGGGCGGCCGTCCGCCCCGGTGGGGATCTTCTCCCGTACGACGACCCGCTGCGGCAGCAGATGCGCCGGCACCCGGGCCTGCAGATGGGCCGACAGCTCGCGCGGCGCGGGCGGTTCGACGCCCGGGCGCGGCACGGCACAGGCGACGAGCTGCTCGCCGCTCCCGTCCTCGGTGGCGGGCAGCCGCACCACGGCGGCGGCCAGCACACCCGGATGAGCCTCCAGGGCCGCCTCGACGGGGTCGCGCCACAGCTCGAACCGGCCGTCCGCGGCGAACCGGCCGCGCTCCCCGGTCGGCACCGGCCGCCCGCCCGCCGGGTCCGCGGTGTGCACGGCGCCGTGGAAGGCGAGCGGCAGCGGCCGCCCCCGTCCGTCCAGCACCTGCCGGCCGCTCGCGGTGCTCAGCTCCCGCACCCGCGCCCGCTCCTCGGCGTCCATCAGGTCGACGTCGCCGACCGGCGCGTCCGGGTCCGCCAGCAGCCCGCCGAGCAGCCGCAGGAACACCGCGGTCAGCCGTTCGGCCGTGGCCCGGGAGAACCGCTGCGCGCTGTAGGCGAAGTCGCCCTTGAGCACCCCGTACTCGTGCAGCAGGGTCAGCGCCAGATCGAAGTGCGAGGTCGGCCACGGGAACGGCAGCGGCTCCACCGTCAGGCCCGGCAGGCTCCAGTCCTGCTCGACCTTGCGCCGGTTGAAGACCAGCGCCACCTGGAACAGCGGGTTGCGGGTGGACTCCCGGGACGGCCGGACCGCGTCCACGACCGTCTCGAAGGGCACGTGCTGGCGTTGCAGAGCCTCCAGCACGGTCCGCCGGGACGTCTTGAGCAGCGCCGCGAAGCTCTGCCCGGGGTCGACCGTGCCGCGCAGCACGACCGTGTTCTGGAAGAAGCCCACGGTCTCGGCGAACCGCTCGTCGACCCGGCCGCTCATCGGCGTACCCACGGCGATGTCCTCGGCGCCGGTCCACCGGTGCAGCAGCACCAGCAGCGCGGCGTGGAACACCATGAACTCCGAGACCCGGTGGGCGCGGCTCACCTCGGCGACGCGCGCCGAGACGGCCTCGGGCACGGTGAAGCCGACCCGGTCGCCGGTGAACAGGCCGTGGTCCTCGGGGACATGCTCCTCGGGCAGCGGCAGCACCGGCATCCCGGCCAGCCGCTCCCGCCAGAAGTCGAGGCCCTTCGGATCGGGCTCGGCCAGCAGTCCGGCGCAGAACTCGGCGTACTGGTGCTCGGGGCCCGTACCGGGGAGGGCGGCGGGGTCCTCGTAGAGCCGGTGCAGTTCGCCGGCCAGCGCGGTCGCCGCGATCTCGTCGATGATCAGGTGGTGGAAGCACAGCGACACCGCGTGCTCCTCGCCACCGAGCTCCACCACGTCCACCCGCATCAGGGGACCGCTCACCACGTCGAAGGGCCGGCCCGCGTACCGCACGACCTCCGCGGCCGCCCGGGTCAGGTCCGCGCCCGGCAGCGAGGTCCAGTTCACCTCGACCCGGGGCGCCACCTCCGCGGGGTGGATCAGCTGGAGCACCTGCCCGTCGCTCTCCCGCACCGTCAGCCGCAGCGCCTGATGCCGGGTCACCAGCACGTCCACCGCGCGCTGGAGCCGCTCGCGGTCCAGACCGCCGCGCACCCGCAGCACGATCGGCACGTTGTACACCGCACTGTCCGGGGCCAGACAGTGCAGGAAGTACACGCCTCGCTGCTGGGGTGTCAGAGGCAGCACCACGGGGGCGCCGGTCATGAGGATCTCCTTCGGAAAGTGCGGGTCCGGCCGCTGGGTCCGGCCGGGGGTCACGCGGGCGTCGGGGTCCGGCGCGTCGTCGTCACCCGGCTTCGCTCGGGTCGGCCGCCGGGGCGTGCCGTTCACGGTGGCCGCGTGACCCCCGGCCGGACCCCGGCGGCCACCGAACAGGGCCTGGCGCGGCGGTACGTCACTCCGCGGCGGCGGGCGCGGAGTGCGGCTGCGCGGTGGTGGGCCGCGGCACGGCGGGGAAGCCGCGCATCCGCAGGGCGAGGTAGCCCGAGCCGCCCAGGACCAGGACGGTCATCACGCCCAGCAGCACCCGGAAGTCGACGCTCGCCACCAGCGCGGCGCTGGTGAACACGGCCAGCACCTGGGGCGCGGTCGCGAGCATGCTCGCCGCCGAGGCGACCCGGCCCTGGAGCCGGTCGGGGGAGTTGCGCTGCACGGAGGTGTACAGGCCGACGACCGCGCCGGGAATGCCCAGGCCGATCACGAACACACCCGCCAGCGCCGCCACCACGCCGGGCAGGACGAGCAGGGCGCAGCCCAGGCCCATCGTGCCGAGCCCGAACACGGTCAGCATCGCCTCCCGGCCCGGCCCCATCCGCTTGAGCACCCGCACCCCGGCGAGGCCGCCCAGCACCGAGCCGACGCCCTTGACGACGGTGAGCACCCCGACGAACGACGCGCTGCGATGCAGACCCTCGTCGGCGACGGCGTAGATCAGCGTCTCGATGAAACCGAAGCCCAGCAGGCCGAGCCCCATGGCCACGGAGACCGCGCGCAGCTGCGGGGTGCGTGCCAAGTGCCGCACCCCGGCCAGGAGTTCCTGGGCCAGCTTGCCGTCCGGCCGCTGCGGCTCGGGCTCCTCGACCTTCACCGCCAGCACGCACAGGGCGCACGCCAGGAACGTCACGACTTCCAGCCCGGCCACGGCACGCGGCCCGACCCAGGTGTACAGCGCCGCGCCGACGGCGGGCGCGACGAGCATGCCGCCCTCCTGGAGCGTGCGCATCAGCGCGTTGGTGGGGCCCAGTTCCTCGGCCGGCACCAGGCGGGTGAGCAGCGCGCTGCCCGCCGCGTTGTGCATGCCGACGCCCAGACCGATGCCGAACAGCACCAGGTACAGCAGCCACGCCTGGTCCTTGTCGTGGACCAGGAAGGCCAGGCACACCCAGCCGGCCAGCGCGAAGTTGATCAGCGCGATCAGTGGCCGGCGCCGGTAGCGGTCCACGACCAGACCGAGGAAGGGGGCGCCGAGGCGGGGCAGCACATAGGCGGCGAAGGCCAGTCCGGCCGCACCGTTGGAATCCGTCAGGTCCTTCATCCAGATGCCGAGCGCGATCCACAGCGCGGCATCGCCGAACAGCGAGACGGATGTCCCGGCCAGCCACAGCCGTACGTTCCGCTTGTTCGGAGCGATCGCCGGCGCTCCGCTCTCGGCGGAGTCAGAGCCGGTCGCCATGTGCCTTCTCCAGTTCCGTGACGAGCTCCCCGATCGTGGGGTGGTCGAACACCGTCAGTACGTCGATCGCGACGCCGAGCCGCTGTTCCAGCAGGGCGGTGAGCCGGGTGGCGACCAGGGAGTCGCCGCCCAGGTCGAAGAAGTCGTCGTCGGGCCCGATCCCGTCGATGCCGAGCACCTCGGTCCAGACCGCGGTGACGGTGTCCGCGAGCCGGTCGCGCACCTCAGACATAGTTCTCCTTACGTCGCCAGTCGGGGGCCGGCAGGGCGTTGCGGTCGACCTTGCCGTTGGCGGTCACGGGCAGCGCGTCGACGGCCGCGAAGAGCGTCGGCACCATGTACTCGGGCAGTTCGCGCCGGAGTCGGGCGCGCAGTGCGCGGCGGTCCAGCGGGCCGGTGAGGGTGACCCAGGCGACCAGCTTGGGGTCGCCCACGAGGTTGGTGCGTACGCCCACCGCGGCCTGGCCGATGGGCGGGCACCCCGCGAGCAGGTTCTCGATCTCGCCGGGTTCCACGCGGTGGCCGAGCAGCTTGACCTGGCCGTCGATCCGGCCGAGGAACTCGTGGACGCCGTCGGATCGTCGGCGGGCCAGGTCGCCGGTGCGGTACCAGGTGCGGCCGTCGGCATCGGTGACGAACCGCTCGGCGGTGAGGTCGGGGCGGCGCCAGTAGCCGAGGCCCACGCCCGCCCCCGCGATCCACAGTTCGCCCTCGGCGCCCTCGGGCACGACCGCCCCGGAGTCGTCCCGCAGTTGGGCCTCGGTGCCCTGGACGGGGACGCCGATGGGGACCGAGCGGGGGAACTCCTCGTCCGGCGCGATCCGGTGGCACAGCGAGAAGGTGGTGGCCTCGGTCGGGCCGTAGCCATTGACGACCCGCAGGCCCGGGGCGGCCGCGCGGAGCCGTCGGACATGTTCCACGGACAGCACGTCACCGCCCGCCAGCAGCACGCGCAGCGAGCTCAACGACCCGGCGTCGAAGTCGATCTGACGGTGGAACAGCGCCGCGGTCAGCCACAGAACCGTGATGCCCCGCTCCCGCAGCAGCCCGCCCAGCCCTTCCGCGCCGAGCGGCCCGGCCGGCGCCACCTCCAGCCGGGCGCCGTTCAGCAGCGCGCCCCAGATCTCGAAGGTCGCCGCGTCGAAGGCGACCGGGGCGAGCTGCAGGAGCCGGTCATGGCCGTCCAGGGTGACGTAGTTCGGCTCGTGAACAAGGTTCAGCACGGCCCGGTGCGGCACGAGCACGCCCTTCGGGCGGCCGGTGGAGCCGGAGGTGTACATGACGCAGGCGACGTCTTCGGGCCCGCTCCGCGGGGCGCCCTCGGAGGGCTGTCCGTCGAGCGGCACGGGCCCGCGGGGAGGCGAGGGTGTCTCGGCATGGGTCGTGCCGGGAGGGGTGGGTGCGTCGGCGTCGGTCGTGCCCTGGGAGGGCTGTCCGGCGAGCGGCACGGGCCTGCGGGGAGGCGAGGGCGTCTCGGCATGGGTGGGTGCGTCGGCGTCGGTCGTGCCCTGGGAGGGCTGTCCGGCGGGCCGCGCGGGCCCGCGGGGAGGCGAGGGTGTCTCGGTATCGGTCGTGCCGGGAGGGGTGGGTGCCTCGGCGTCGGTCCTGCCCGCGCCGGGCCGTCCGGCGGGCGATATGGGCCTGTCGGCGGGCGTCGGCAACGCGGCACCGGTCGTGGCACCCGCCGTTGTCCCGCCGGACCGGCCGACCAGCAGCACCGGCACCTCATGCGCCGCCAGCACGCCGGCCCCCACCTCGTCGCACAGCGCCAGCCGGACCTCCGCGTCCGCGACGATGCCCGCCAGCCGGGCCGGCGCCTCCCCGAGATCCACCGGGAGATACGCCGCCGACGCCTTGAGGATCGCGAGCAGGCCGACGACCAGCGATACCGACCGCTCCAGGCACACCAGCACCCGGTCACCGGGCACCACCCCGCGCGCGACGAGCGCGTCCGCCCACGCGTCCGAGCGACGGTCCAGCTCACCGTAGGTCAGCTCCTCACCCACCCCGGCGACGGCAACCGCCCCCGGCGCCCGGGCGACCTGACGGCGGAATGCCTCGGGGATGCTGAGGTACGGAGTGGTCATGTCCGCCCCACCTGCCGGGCGTGGTCGCGGAAGGGCCGTGGCCGGTTCTCGTCCGTGGCGGCGACGGGGGTCGCTCCCGGCGTCCCGGTCGGCCGATGGCGGAAGGCAGTGGGGGCGCTGTCGTGAGGGGTGGTCATCTGTTCCCCACCTGCTCGGTGTGGTCGTGGAAGGGCCGCGGCCGATCCCCGTCCGCGGCGGCGACGGTGACTGCTCCCGGCGTCCCGGTCGGCCGGTGGCGGAAGGTTTCGGGGGCGCTGCGGGCGTACGGGGTGGTCACGGGCGGGCCGCCTGTCCGGCGTGGTCGCGGAAGAGTCGCAGTCGGGGCTCGCCGATGCGCTCCCGCAGTCCCGGGTCCTGGACGCCCTGGCCCTCCGCGGTCGCCAGGTTCAGCAGGCCCACCTTGCCCTCGTGGGCGTTGAGCTGTACCGAGCGGGTGGCCTCCGCGGCCTGGGCCAGCGGGAAGACCCGGGAGAGGGCGGGCATGACCATGCCGAGGCGCAGCAGCCGGTTCGCCTCCCACGCCTCGTCGATGTTGGCGCCGTGGCTGCCGATGACCCGCTTGAGTTTCATCCACAGATAGCGGTTGTCGTAGACGTGCCGGTATCCGCTGCTGGACCCGCAGGTCACCACCACACCGCCGCGCCGCACCACGTTCACCGAGGTCTCGAAGGTGGACCTGCCGACGTGCTCGAAGGCGACATGCGGGTCCTCGCCGAGCTCCTTGCGGATGACCGAGCCCAGCGCCCGCCACGCGGAGGCGTCGTCCTCGTCGTCGCCGAGCCCCACCTCGTTGCGGTCGACGACGACATGGCAGCCCAGCCGGTCCACCAGATCGGCCTTGTCCCGCGAGCCGACGACCCCGACGGCGATCCCGCCGGCCTGCCGCACCAGCTGCACGGCGTAGCTGCCGAGCCCGCCCGCCGCGCCCCAGACCAGCACGATGTCCCCGGCCCTGATCCGGGCGCCGTGGTCACCGATCAGCATGCGGTAGGAGGTGCCGAGGCACAGCGTGTTGCAGGCGGCCTCCTCCCACGACAGATGTGGCGGCATCGGCACGAGCTGCGAGGCGCGGGCCACGGCGAAGTCGCCGAACGCGCCGAAGTTGGTCTCGAACCCCCAGGCGAGCATGCCCGTGGTCAGCATCCCGTCCCGCTGGGCGACGGGATCCTGCTCGTCGATGTACGGCGGGTTCACCACCACCCGGTCACCGGGGGTCCAGTGCCGTACGGCACTGCCCACCCGGACCACCAAACCGGCCGCGTCGGACCCGACGACCTGGTAGTCGCGGTCGTGCCGCGCCTCCCAGTGGCCCTCGCGGGCGAACCGGGCCAGGAACCCGAAGGTCGACATCGGCTCGTACAGCGCGGACCAGACGGTGTTGTAGTTGACGGCGGACGCCATCACCGCGACCAGCACCTCGTCCGGCGCCAGCTCCGGCATGGGCACCTCGCCGAGGTGCAGGGTGCGTCGTACGTCCTTGTCGCGGCTGTCGATCCCCTTGAACAGGTCCTCGTCCTCGCGGCGCAGGAAGACCGCGCGATAGGACTCCGGCACGGGGCAGGCCAGTAGTTCGTCCGGGTCCGCGCCGTGCCGGACCGCCTCGATCAGTTGAGACATCAGTGCGACTCCGCTGGGGTGGGGGAGTGTCAGGAAAGGGACGGTGCCGAGGGGTCGTCGGCCGGTCGCATGGCGGTACAGAGCTGCCCGATGGTGGCCCGCCGCCGGACCGCCTCGATCAGGGCCGGCAGGACGTTGCGGCCGGCCCGGGCGTCGTCCCGCAGCCGGGTCAACTCCGGTTCGCAGTCCGGGCGTTCGATGTCACGCCGGCCACCGGTCGTGGTGTGGGCCTCGGTCCGGAGCAGTTGGCGCTCGGACTCCGAGGGCGAGGTCTCCAGCACTCCCACGGTGGGCCCGGGGTCGCGGTAGGCGAGCTCCTCGATCTGGCCCTCCAGCCAGCCGCTGCGGATACAGGCGGCCACACCGCCGCGCGCCTCGATGCGCTCCAGCCAGTCGTCGACCTCCTTGCCCAGCTCGTCGACGAGGCCCTCGATGACGTGGGAGCCGCCGAGCGGGTCGGCGTAGCGGGCCAGGTCCGTCTCGTGGGCGATGATCTGCTGGGTGCGCAGGGCGATCCGGGCGCCGAGCGGGCCGGGTGTCTGCACGGCCTCGTCGAAGCTGCACACATGCAGCGACTGGGTGCCGCCGAGGACGGCGGCGACCGCCTGCAGGGTGGCCCGGACGATGTTGTTGAGGGGTTCCTGGTAGGCGAGGGCCGAGCCGAAGGTGTTGACCTGTGCGCGCAGCCGCATCGCCCGGGGCGAGGTCACGCCCCAGCGGTCCCGCATCCGCTCCGCGTACCGGCGGCGGGCGACCCGCAGCTTGGCGGCCTCCTTCAGCACCTCCATGTCGGTGCCGAAGATGAAGCTGAACCGGGACGCGACGTGCTCCGCACAGTGCCCGCGCTCGACCATCCCGGCGAGATAGGCGTCCACGCTCGCCAGCGCACAGGCGACCTCCAGCGCGGCGTCCGCCCCGGCCTCCCGGGCATGCCCGCCGGAGACCGAGATGGGGTTGACGCCGGGCAGGTGCTCCATGCAGTACTCGACGACGTCGAGGGCGTAGCGCACGCTGGTGTCGAGGTCGTACACGTACGCCTTGCGGGCGAGGAACTCCTTGAGCATCTCGTTCTGGAGGGTGCCGCGCAGGGCGGCGGGGTCCACGTCCGACTCCTCGGCGGCCACGATCCACATCGCGAGCAGCATCGGGGCGGTGGCGTTGATGGTGAACGAGACCGAGACCCGGTCGAGCGGGATCTCCTTGAACACGGTCTTCAGGTCGTCCACCGTGGCGACGGAGACCCCGGTGCGTCCCACCTCGCCGTCGGCGGCGGGGGCGTCGGGGTCCAGGCCGAGCTGGGTCGGCAGGTCGAAGGCGAGCGACAGGCCCGTCTCACCCATCTCCAGCAGGTATCGGAAACGGCTGTTGGTGCTCTCGGCGCTGTAGAGGCCCGCGAGCTGCCGCATGGTCCACAGCCGGGTCGTGTACCCGCCCGGGTGCAGTCCGGCGTCGTAGGGGAACTCGCCCGGTATGCCCATGAATCATTCCTGGGGTGCGTCCTGGATCGCGTCCAGGACCGATATGGCGAATTCGCGCAATTCCGGGTATTCGAAGATGTTGAGCAAGGGGATGTCCGCGCCGAAGCGGGTGCGCAGTGCCGCCACTATCCGGGTGGCGACCAGGGAGTCGACGCCCAGTTCCAGAAGATTGTCGTCGAGATGCACTTCGGGGACATTCAGGGCCTCTGCCGTCACGGCGAGTACGGCGGCCTCGACATCGGCATGGGTGACCGAAGCAATGGACATTCCGTCATCCGTTTCTGCCCGTGATGCCGTGCGTGGGCACGGAAGAACGGGGGTCAATTACCTGGTGGGGGTGCTGGTTTCCTGATCAACCTAGAAGTCCGCGCGCCGCGGCAGCAACAGGTTCCGGGCGCCAAAGTCGGCAGCAACCTGCCACCCGGGGCCCTGGCGCGGACCCGGGTGCGGCTGTCAGGGCGCGGACACCAGCCCGTACTCCGCGGCCCTGATCCCCGCCTCGAAACGGGTGCTGACGTCAAGGGACTTGAGGATGGCGGCCACATGGCGGCGGTAGGTGCGCACGGACACGTTCATCTGCCGGGCCGCCGTGTCGTCCTTCATGCCGGAGCCGAGCATCTGCAACACCTGGCGCTGGATCTCGTCCAGTTGCAGCTCACGGACGTCGCGCGCCGAGGTCAGGCCCTCGGCGTGGCCCCACAGCACCTGCTGGAACTGGAGCAGGGCGGCGGTGGCCTCCCGGCGGGCGAGCAGGATCTGCAGCCGGCCGTCCGGCGCCACGGTGCGCACCAGGCCGAGCTCGGTACCCAGCAGGGCCAGGTCGGGCAACGGGGCGTCGGTGACGCGCAGTTGCACCTGGCGCGCCCTGGCGCCGCCCGGCAGCGCGCGGGAGCGCGGATCGGTCATGACGCCGCGGTCCGCCAGCAGTCGCAGGCTGTGTCCGCGGGTGAGGATCTCGGTGCGGATCAGGCGCGAGAAATCGGAGAGCGGGTGATGCATCGTCTCGACGGCGAAGCGTCCGGTCAGCTGCGTGAAGCCCCGAGTGTGCGGTGCTTCGGCGAACGCGCTGCGAAGAACTCCGCAGACGGCGTCGGCGTGTACCGGGTGCACCAGTTCGAAATCATCGGGACCCGAATAGGTTTCGATGGCGCGCGTGTGCTGCTGGACATCGGCTATGTGTATGGACATGGCCCCCCCGGGTCTCAAATTCCATCCTTGATCGAAAGGCTGGTCATCTGACTCACGCACCGCGGCGGGGGTGTTGCCCCCGCTTTGAAGTGATCTTGAGGGTACGTCAAGCGGCGTTATTCAGTCGATAGTTCGAATGCCGCAAATCGGATTCCGGCATTAAATGACCGCTACTTGTCACGCCTATGGGGATGCCTTTGAAGTCTGCGGGTCGGCGGTGGAGTGTGCGCCGAACCTCAACTACCCTTCGTGTCGACCCGATTACCTTGCGCAAGACGAAGGCGGCAGCAGCAATGGCCCGACACGCGTCCCCCTCCACCCCCACCGCCCAGCGCGCGCTGGCCGCCCTCGCGACCGCGGGCGTGGCCCTGGGCGCAGGCGCGGCGACGGCCTCCGCGGACACCGACCCGGTCCTCGACGTGATGCGCACCCGCCCCACCTCGCTGGGCAACATCGACCCGCAGGCCGGCCTCCAGGGCCTGGCCGGCACGGTCGGCTACGTCACCGGCCCGATCAGCGGCCTCAAGCCCAACCCCCTCGCCGGCACCGGCGTCGACCCCCTCGACAACGGCCTCGGCACCCAGCTCGCCGACTTCCAGCCCCTGGCCACCCAGGCGCTGACCGGCCCGGTGGCGCAGGCCCAGTCCATCGGCAGCATCCCGGTGGTCGGCCAGGCCGCGGGGCTCCTCAACAACCGCTGACGGTACGCAGAGAGCCGCGTCTTCCCAGGACGGTGGGAAGGCGCGGCTCTCCGGTCTGTGGTGGCCGTCAGTAGGACGAGCCGGACGCGCCCAGTGAACCCGTCGGGTGCCAGACGGTCTTCGTCTCCAGGAACGCCGTCATACGGTCGATCCCCGGAGTCGCCGAATAATCCACAGCCTGTGGACGAAGAACCCGCTTCAGGTTGTCCGCGGCCGCGATCTCCAGCTCCTTGGCGAGTACGTCATCGGCGCCCGCCAGATCGATCGCGTTGACGTCCTGGTGCGCGGCCAGTGGCGCCGCGATCTCCGCCGTACGGCCGGACAGGATGTTGACGACACCGCCGGGCAGGTCGGAGGTGGCCAGCACCTCGCCCAGGGACAGGGCGGGCAGCGGGGCCTCCTCGGACGCGATCACGATCGCCGTGTTCCCGGTCGCGATCACCGGGGCGACGACCGAGACCAGGCCCAGGAAGGACGACTCCTGCGGGGCCAGGACCGTGACCACGCCGGTCGGCTCCGGGGTGGAGAGGTTGAAGAACGGACCCGCCACCGGGTTGCCGCCACCGACCACCTGGGCGATCTTGTCGGTCCAGCCCGCGTACCAGACCCAGCGGTCGATGGTGGCGTCCACCTGAGCCGCGGCCTTCGACTTCGACAGCCCCTCCACATCGGCCACTTCGCGCACGAACTGCTCGCGGCGGCCCTCCAGCATCTCCGCGACGCGGTACAGGATCTGACCCCGGTTGTAGGCCGTCGCGCCCGACCATCCGCCGAACGCCTTGCGCGCGGCGACCACCGCGTCACGGGCGTCCTTACGGGACGAAAGCGGCACGTTCGCCAGCCAGTTGCCCTTCGCGTCGCTCACCTCGTACACCCGGCCGCTCTCGGAACGCGGGAACTTCCCGCCGACGTACAGCTTGTAGGTCTTGAAGACCGACAGCCGATCAAAACGGTCCGTCTTCTCGTTCTTCTCAGACATCGAGGTACGCCTCCAGGCCGTGGCGACCGCCCTCGCGGCCGAAGCCCGACTCCTTGTAACCGCCGAACGGCGAGGTCGGGTCGAACTTGTTGAACGTGTTGGACCAGATCACGCCCGCGCGCAGCTTGCCCGCGACGGCGAGGATCCGCGAACCCTTCTCCGTCCAGATGCCCGCCGACAGGCCGTACTGGCTGTTGTTGGCCTTGGCGACGGCCTCGTCCGGCGTACGGAAGCTCAGGACCGAAAGGACCGGGCCGAAGATCTCGTCGCGGGCGATGGTGTGCGCCTGGGTGACGTTCGTGAAGAGCGTCGGGGCGAACCAGTAGCCGGAGGACGGGAGTTCACAGGCCGGGGACCAGCGCTCGGCGCCCTCCGCCTCGCCCGCCTCGACGAGCGAGGTGATCCGGGAGAGCTGCTCCTCGGAGTTGATCGCGCCGATGTCGGTGTTCTTGTCCAGCGGGTCGCCGAGTCGGAGGGTGGAGAGCCTGCGCTTGAGCGAATCCAGCAGCTCGTCCTGGATCGACTCCTGGACCAGCAGCCGGGAGCCCGCGCAGCAGACCTGGCCCTGGTTGAAGAAGATGCCGGTGACGATGCCCTCGACGGCCTGGTCGATCGGGGCGTCGTCGAAGACGATGTTGGCGCCCTTGCCGCCCAGTTCGAGGGTGACCTTCTTGTCCGTGCCCGCGACCTGGCGCGCGATCGCCTTGCCGACCGCGGTCGAACCGGTGAAGGCCACCTTGTTCACATCGGGGTGCGCGACGAGGGCCGCGCCCGCGTCGCCGTAGCCGGGAAGGATGTTGACGACACCCTTGGGCAGACCGGCCTGGCGGCAGATGTCCGCGAAGAACAGGGCCGAGAGGGGGGTCGTCTCGGCGGGCTTCAGGACCACCGTGTTGCCGGTCGCGAGCGCCGGGGCGATCTTCCACGCCAGCATCAGCAGCGGGAAGTTCCACGGGATGACCTGACCGGCGACACCCAGCGGACGCGGGTTCGATCCGAAGCCCGCGTGGTCGAGCTTGTCCGCCCAGCCCGCGTAGTAGAAGAAGTGCGCGGCGACCAGGGGGAGGTCGGCGTCGCGGGTCTCCTTGATGGGCTTTCCGTTGTCCAGGGTCTCCAGGACCGCCAGTTCGCGGCTGCGCTCCTGGATGATCCGGGCGATACGGAACAGGTACTTGGCGCGCTCGGAGCCGGGCAGTGCCGACCACTTCTCGAAGGCCTTGCGGGCGGCCCGCACCGCGCGGTCGACGTCCGCCTCGCCCGCCTGGGCGATCTCGGAGAGGACCTCCTCGGTGGCGGGGGAGACGGTCTTGAAGACCTTGCCGTCCGCCGCCTCCACGAACTCGCCGTCGATGAAGAGCCCGTAGGAGGGCGCGATGTCGACGACCGAGCGGGACTCGGGTGCCGGTGCGTACTCGAATGCAGTTGCCATGTGGATCAGTCCACCGTCACGTAGTCGGGGCCGGAGTAACGGCCGGTGGCCAGCTTCTGACGCTGCATCAGCAGGTCGTTCAGGAGCGAGGAGGCGCCGAAGCGGAACCAGTGGTTGTCCAGCCAGTCCTCGCCCGCGGTCTCGTTGACCAGGACCAGGAACTTGATGGCGTCCTTGGTGGTGCGGATGCCACCGGCCGGCTTCACACCGATCTGGACGCCGGTCTGGGCCCGGAAGTCGCGCACGGCCTCCAGCATGAGCAGGGTGTTCGCGGGGGTCGCGTTCACCGCCACCTTGCCGGTCGACGTCTTGATGAAGTCGGCGCCGGCCAGCATGCCGAGCCAGCTCGCGCGCCGGATGTTGTCGTACGTCGAGAGCTCGCCGGTCTCGAAGATGACCTTCAGACGGGCGCTGGTCCCGCAGGCCTCCTTCACGGCGGTGATCTCGTCGTACACCTTCAGATAGTGGCCCGCGAGGAACGCCCCGCGGTCGATGACCATGTCGATCTCGTCCGCGCCCGCGGCCACGGCGTCGCGCACGTCGGCGAGCTTCACCGCGAGCGCGGCGCGGCCCGCCGGGAAGGCGGTGGCGACCGAGGCGACCTTCACGGAGGAGCCGGCGACGGCCTCCTTCGCGGCGGTCACCATGTCGGGATAGACACAGACGGCCGCGGTCGCGGGGGTCGTACGGTCGGTCGGGTCGGGACGGACCGCCTTGGCGCCGAGCGCCCGGACCTTGCCCGGGGTGTCCGCGCCTTCCAGCGTCGTCAGGTCGACCATCGAGATGGCGAGGTCGATGGCGAACGCCTTGGCGGTCGTCTTGATGGAACGGGTGCCGAGAGAGGCGGCGCGCGCCTCCAGGCCGACCGCGTCGACGCCGGGCAGCCCGTGGAGGAAGCGACGCAGCGTGCTGTCGGACGCGGTGACATCCGTAAGCGGGTGTGCGGGAGATGCAGTGGTGGGCATGGTCACCAGCCGAGCATATCTACGCGCGTAGCGGCTGTACACCCCGGAAGAAACGGTTCCTGCGAACGAGCGGCATCCGGTCCCACCTGAAGGGGCGCGGGGAACCGCGCGACCAGCCACGGACCACCCGCACCCGCGAACGCACAAGGTCCCCCAGGGCGAGGACGCGGACCACTGAGGCACAATCGCCGCATGACGACCAAGGACCGCATCTACCGCTCACCCGCAGGCATCGCCGGAGGCGCCCTGCTGCTCGCCATCGTCCTCTGGCTCGGCATCGACGCCCTGGTCCAGGGCGAGGACCGCACCCCCTGGCTGGCGCTCGCCTCGATGATCCTCGCGGTCCCGCTGATCGTCGCCTTCACCGTCCGCCCCGCCGTCTACGCCAACGAGGACCGCCTGCGCATCCGCAACCCGTTCCGGGTGATCGTGCTGCCCTGGGGGCAGGCCGCAGCGCTGCGGTCCGGTTACTCCAATGAGGTCGTCGTCGAGTCCGGCGACAAGTTCCAGCTGTGGGCCGTCCCGGTGTCGCTGCGCGCCCGCAAGAGGGCGGCGCGCAAGGACGCGCGCGCCGAGCGCGGCGGCGGCGCCGGGCTGCGGCTCGGCTTCGGCGGCGGTGGGGCCGCGCCCGCCCCCGACGCCGGGCCGGCCCGGGCCGAGACCGACAAGATCATGGACGAACTGCGCGAGTTCATGGAGACGCGGGGGACGGCGGAGAGCGCGCAGGGTGAGGTGACCGTGCGCTGGGCGTACGAGATCTTCGCGCCGGTGGCCGCCGGGGCAGTACTGCTGGTGATCCTGATCGCAACGGGCTGAGGCGCCTGTCCTCCCACAGGTCCCGGGGTGATGATGTGGCCTCACCTCGGCGTGCCGCCCCGAACAAGGACCCGAGGACCGCAACCACACCTGTGGTCCGAGTGTCTGGAAGACGATGAGCACGAACCTCCAGCGGCCCCTGCCGCTGCCCGCCTCCGCGATACCCGACGGCTGCCTCCCCTGGGACGGGGAACAGACACGGCGGTGGACACAGGCCCTGCCCGCCCGGTGGGTGCCGGTGCGGCTCGACACGGGCGTGCTCGTCGGGGTGGCGCTGGCCGGTCTGCTCGGCTCCGGCGCCCTGGCGCCGGCCACCGACCTGAGCCCGTGGGCCGCGGCCGTCGTCGCGCTCCACGCGATCTGGCTCGCGGTACGGCCCGAGGTCGTACGGGTCTCGGTGCCGGTTCTGTTCTTCCTGGTCCCCGCCCAGCAGCCACTGCCGTGGCCGGTGACCCTGCCCGTGCTCGCGTTCCTGCTGCTGGCCTGGGCGCTCGCCATGCTCCGGCTCGTCGCGCGCGGACGACAGCGGGCGGCGGCCCTGGCGGCGGCCGGCGGGGCGACGGCCGTTCCGCCGGACGAGGGCAAGACGTTCCGGCGGGGCAAGCTCCTCGCCTGGTTCGGGCTGTCCGTGACGGCGGCCGGTGCCGCGTGGCTCACGGCGTTCGGGCTCGGAGACGGCCACGTGCATGCGGCGACCGGCCTCTACGTGATCGGGCTCGGCCTCACCGCCGTCCTCTCCGGCCTCCTCGGCCGCCGCCGCGCCGCCGTCCTGCGCGGCGCACCCGCCCCCGTCCTGCGCGTGCTCGTACGGGAGAACGCCGACGTGGACACCGAGGTCTACGCGGCCGACGACCTGGGCGCGCTGCGCCCCCTGTTCACCGTCTCGGTGTCGGAGCCGGACGACGAGGACGAGCCCTTCTTCGAGGAAGCGGACGACGACGGCTTCGACGAGGAGGCGGCCGAGGCGGAGATGCGGGAGGCCCTCGACCGGATCGACGACGAGGAGCCCGGCCCCCTGCGCGAGGCCGTCCTGTACGGCACGCCGTACGACGGCGCCGAGCTCCTCCTCGTCAGCGCCGACGAGGAGCCCGGTGAGCCGCCGCTGATCGAGCGGTCGCAAGGGCCCGTACGGCCGTTGTCGGACCGGTTCGGACGCGGCCGCGTCGTGGGCGAGAAGCGGGCGGGAACCCGTAAGGCGGCGTACCGGGAACTGGGCCGGCAGGCCGCAGAGGCGGCCGTCGCCCAGCCCGGCCCGGGAACCGTGCGACGGTGGCGCGCGGGGTGGACGGACCGGATCATCGCCGTGGTGGTGATCCTGTGGTTCGTCCCGATCGCCCTGGACGAGTCCGGCTGGTTCTGGCGCTACGTCCTCGTCGGCAGCGTGGCCCTGGGCGGCGCCCTGCTGCTGTCCGAGCGGCTCGGCTGGACCGTCACCGCCGACCGCGAGGGCCTCTGGTTCAACGGGCTCCGCCGCGTCCGCCACATCGCCTGGGACGACATCCGCGTCGTCCGCTGCAAGGGCGCCGAGCTGAAGATCGACAGCCGCGGTGCCGGCTTCCCCACCTGGACGATGCAGGGCGTCCGCTGGCCGAAGCTGGAGCTGCGGCGGGGCTGGATCCACCCCTACGAACGCACCGCCGCCGAGATCACCGCGATGTGGGAGGACCCCGCGCTGCGGCCGACCGTCTCGGCGACCGAACGGGAGCGGGGCCGCCCGCTGTGGCCGCTCGCCCTCGTCCAGGCGGCGCTCTTCACGGCGGCCCTGGTGCTGCTGCCGTAACGGGCGGGCCGCTCCGGCCGCCGCCGCGGGGTGTCACGGCGCCCCCGGCCACACCAGGGCCATGTACGCGCCCCAGTACACCGAGCCCGCCACCGCCGCGGTCAGCACGAGGACGCGGTGGCGACGGGCGGCGTGGGAGAGCCGCAGGGCCAGCGGCAGCAGGAGCGGGAAGGCCGGCAGGAGGTAGCGGGCGCGCGGGAAGTAGACGCCGCCGCTGGTCAGGACGATGAGCAGCGTCACGCCCGTGAAGACCAGCAGGGACAGCGGCTGGCGGTCGCGCGCCGACAGCGCGAACAGCGCCACCGAGGCGATCAGCACCAGCGTCACCAGCACCAGGAACAGATGCGGCGTCGAGTCCCGCACCAGCAGTTGGCGGATCTCCCGCAGGGTCCGCCGGCCCCCGTCCATCTCGTTGCTCCACACCCGCTGTTCGGCGAAATAGCCGTCCCAGCGGCCCACCCGCAGCCCCACCCAGGCGAGGTACCCGCACCAGCCGAGCGGGGCCAGGAGAGCGGCCGTGAGCGCGCGCACGGAGAAGCCGCGGCGCAGGGACAGCAGGGCCGTCACGGTGACCGCGGCCGCCAGCGCGACACCGGTCGGCCGGGTCAGACCCGCGAGCACGGCCAGCGTGCCCGCCCACAGCCAGCGGCGGGAGAGCACCGCGTACAGCGACCAGGCCGCGCACGCGGTGAACAGGGACTCGGTGTAGCCCATCCACTGCACCAGGCCGACCGGGAACGCGGCCCACAGCACGGTGGCCAGGAACCCGACCCGGCAGCCGTACAGCCGGTCGCCCACCGCGAACACCCCCCAGGCCGCGACGAAGGACGCGGCGACGGCGAGGCACAGACCGGTGGTGGCACGGGTGCCCGGGGTGACGGCCGCGACCGCCTTGAGCAGGACCGGGTAGAGCGGGAAGAACGCCAGGTTGCTTCCCTCGGTGCCGACCTCCCGGGCGTAGCCGTGGTCGGCGATGCCGAGGTACCACTTCGCGTCCCACTGCCGCGCCAGGATCGGCCACAGACCGTGGTCCTGGTGATGGGCCCACAGCGCGAGGAACAGCAGGCCCGCGAGCCGTACGGCGACGAAGGCGCCGAGGGCCGGGGCCGCGCGGCGCAGGGCGTGCACGGCGGGGCGCGGGCGGGGCGTGGTCTCGGGTCGCCGGCTGCCCGGGACGCTGCCGCCCGGGGCGGTTTCGGGGGCGGTCGAGGACACGGGGGCGGCTCCGGGGCTCGGCGGACGGGATACCCGTCAACCGTTTCCCGGGGTGGGCGCCGAGGCGTGGAGCGCGCGACAACCGGCGCGGTGAAATCACCCGTTGGGATGCCCCCGTCGGTGAGGGCAGCCCAACGGGTGGGTCAGATGCCGGCCGCGGCCGACAGGTCCCGCTTGATCGTCGTCAGCAGGTCCGTCGCCTTCGCGTGGGCCGTGGGCAGATCGGCGTGGGCGGCGACCGGGACGACGACCTCCAGGTAGCACTTGAGCTTGGGCTCGGTGCCGCTGGGCCGGACGATGACGCGGGCGCCGTCGAGGATGTACCGCAGACCGTCGGTGGGCGGCAGCTTGTCGGTGCCCTTCGTGAGGTCCTCGGCCTTGGTGATCGCCAGGCCGGCCAGCTCGGTCGGCGGCTGCTCGCGCAGACGCCGCATGGCGTCGGCGATGACCGACAGGTCCTCGACGCGGACCGCCAGCTGGTCAGTGGCGTGCAGACCGTGCTCCACGGCGAGGTCGTCGAGGAGATCGAGCAGCGTGCGCCCCTGCTCCTTGAGCTCGGACGCCAGCTCGGTGATCAGGAGGGCGGCGGTGATGCCGTCCTTGTCCCGTACGCCGTCGGGGTCGACGCAGTAGCCGAGGGCCTCCTCGTAGCCGTAGCGCAGGCCCTCGACACGGGCGATCCACTTGAAGCCGGTGAGGGTCTCCTCGTAGGGGAGGTTCGCCTTCTCGGCGATCCGGCCGAGGAGGGAGGAGGAGACGATGGACTCGGCGAAGGTCCCCTGCGCGCCGCGTCGGACGAGGTGCGCGGCGAGGAGCGCGCCGACCTCGTCACCGCGCAGCATCCGCCACTCGCCGCTCTCCTTGACGGCCACGGCGCAGCGGTCGGCGTCCGGGTCGTTGGCGATGATCAGGTCGGGGTCCGTCTCGCGGGCCCTGGCGAAGGCGAGGTCCATCGCGCCGGGCTCTTCCGGGTTGGGGAAGGCGACGGTCGGGAAGTCCGGGTCGGGCTCGGCCTGCTCGGCGACGAGCACCGGCTCCGGGAAGCCGGCGCGGGCGAAGGCGGCGAGGAGGACGTCCTTTCCGACGCCGTGCATCGCCGTGTAGACGGTGCGGGCGGTACGGGGGGAGCCTTCCGCCAGGACGGCGTCCGTGCGGGCCAGGTAGGCGTCGAGGACGGCGCCGTCGAGGATCTCCCAGCCGGCGTCCGGGCGCGGGACGTCGCCCAGGGACCGTACGGCGTCGATCTCGGCGGCGATCTCCGCGTCGGCCGGGGGCACGATCTGCGAACCGTCGCCGAGGTAGACCTTGTAGCCGTTGTCGCGGGGCGGGTTGTGGCTGGCGGTGACCTCCACGCCGGCGACCGCGCCGAGGTGCCTTATGGCGTACGCCAGGACGGGGGTGGGGAGGGGGTGGGGGAGGACGGCGGCCCTGAGTCCGGCGCCGGTCATCACGGCCGCGGTGTCGCGGGCGAAGTCGGCGGACTTGTGGCGGGCGTCGTAGCCGACGACGACGAGGCCGTCCGTCCGGCCCTTCCCCTTGAGGTACGCGGCGAGACCGGCGGCGGCGCGGATGACCACACTGCGGTTCATACGCATCGGTCCGGCGCCGAGCTCTCCCCTGAGGCCCGCCGTGCCGAACTGGAGGGTGCCGCTGAAGCGCGCGGCGAGTTCGGTGACGTCTCCGGCCTCGATGAGCTTGGCGAGCTCGTCACGGGTCTCCGTGTCGGGGTCCTCGGCCAGCCATGCGGTGGCTCGTGCGATGAGATCGTCGTGCACGTCGGGTCAACCTCTCGTGTCGGTGTGCGGGTGAGTGGGGGCGCGCGTGGGGTGGGTTTTCGCCCCCGCCGCCCTTACCCGTTCCCATCCCCAGGGGCTGCCGCCCCTTCGACCCCGCTCCCAGGGGGCGCTGCCCCCTGGACCCCCGCTCCCCAAACGCCGGAGGGGCTGGATTCACTGACGCCGGTCGTGGGGGTCTGGGGGCGCAGCCCCCAGGGACGGGACGGGTAAGGGCGGCGGGGGCGAGGAAAGTCCCCGTCGGCTACAGCCGGCTCAGCACCTGGCCCAGCAGCGCGCCCATCTGAGTCGCCGAGTCACGGCCCGCCTGGAGGACCTCCTCGTGGTTCAGCGGCTCGCCCGTCATCCCCGCGGCGAGGTTGGTCACCAGGGAGATACCCAGCACCTCCGCCCCCGCCTCGCGCGCGGCGATGGCCTCGAGGACCGTCGACATACCCACCAGGTCCGCACCGATGACACGGGCCATCCGAATCTCGGCCGGCGTCTCGTAGTGCGGGCCGGGGAACTGGGCGTAGACACCCTCCTCCAGCGTGGGGTCGATCTCCTTGCACAGCGCACGCAGCCGGGGGGAGTACAGATCCGTCAGGTCCACGAAGTTCGCGCCGATGATGGGAGACGTCGCCGTGAGGTTGATGTGGTCGCTGATCAGCACCGGCTGCCCGGGACGCATGCCCTCGCGCAGCCCACCGCAGCCGTTGGTCAGCACGATCGTCTTGCAGCCGGCCGCCACGGCCGTACGGACGCCGTGCGCGACGGCGGCCACACCACGCCCCTCGTAGTAGTGCGTGCGGCCCAGGAAGACCAGGGCCCGCTTCTCGCCGATCTTGTACGAGCGGATCTTGCCGCCGTGGCCCTCGACCGCCGGCGGCGGGAACCCGGGCAGCTCGGTGACCTGGAACTCGGCGTCGGGAACGCCGAGCGCGTCCACGGCCGGAGCCCAGCCGGAGCCCATCACGAGGGCGACGTCGTGGGTCTCGGCGCCGGTCAGTTCGCGCAGGCGCGCGGCGGCGGCGTCGGCGGCGGCGTGCGGGTCGCCCTGGATGTCGTCCGGAAGAAGAGATGCGTTCACGCGGATGAGCGTAGCCTCTTCCTTCCTACGCGCGTAGATGACAGAGCGAACGGGTTGACGATCGTTGTCTTGTCGTTTCCAACGAAGTCCGGCGAAGACGGGGCGCGCGAGCTAGCAGGGGCGCTTGCGGAGTTCCATCACATAGTCGTGCGGCGCCCCCGCCGATTCCGCCGCGTCCGCGATCTCGCCGAGGTAGCGCGCCGACGGCAGGCCCCCCTCGTACGCGTCGAGGACGTACAGCCACGCCGACTCCTCGGTCTCCAGGGTGTGCACCCGCACCCGCATCCGGCGGTAGATGCCGAGGCCGACACCCTCCCAGCGGTCCATCGAGTCCTCGTCCGGCGGCGCGATGTCGTACAACGCGACGAAGACCTGCGACTCGGGGTCCTCGACGAGCGTCGCGAGCGCGCCCTCCCAGCCCATCTGCTCGCCGCCGAAGGTCAGCCGCCATCCGTTCAGCCAGCCGGTCGCGCGCATCGGCGAGTGCGGTGCGCGGCGCGTCATCAGCCGCGCGTCGAGGTTGCCGGCGTACGCGGCGTAGAGCGACATGGGGAGAGGGTACGGCAGTCGAAACGGCCGACCCGCCTGTCCCGTAGGTAACAAGATGGCCCGTCCCGTGGCCCCCGGGCAGTAGCACCTTGGAGAGTGCGGGACAATTACGTACGTGACTCGGATCGTGATCATCGGTGGCGGACCCGGCGGATACGAAGCGGCGCTGGTAGCAGCGCAGCTCGGCGCGGAGGTGACCGTCGTCGACTGCGACGGTCTGGGCGGAGCGTCGGTGCTGACCGACTGCGTGCCGTCGAAGACTCTTATCGCCACGGCCGAGGTGATGACCACCTTCGACTCGTCGTACGAAGAGCTCGGCATCATCGTCGCCGACGACACCCCACCCCTGGAGCAGGCCGCCCGTGTGGTCGGCGTGGACCTCGGGAAGGTCAACCGTCGTGTGAAGCGGCTCGCGCTCGCGCAGTCCCACGACATCACCGCCTCCGTCACCCGCGCCGGCGCCCGCGTGCTGCGCGGCCGCGGCCGGCTGGACGGCATGCAGTCCCTCGACGGGTCCCGCAAGGTCGTCGTCACCGCCGCCGACGGCACCGAGGAGACCCTCACCGCCGACGCCGTCCTCCTCGCGACCGGCGGCCACCCCCGCGAGGTGCCCGACGCCCAGCCCGACGGCGAGCGCATCTTCAACTGGACGCAGGTGTACGACCTCACCGAGCTGCCGGAAGAGCTCATCGTGGTCGGTTCGGGTGTGACGGGCGCCGAGTTCGCGGGTGCCTACCAGGCCCTCGGGTCCAAGGTCACCCTCGTCTCGTCCCGTGACCGGGTCCTCCCCGGCGAGGACCCGGACGCAGCCGCCGTGCTGGAGGACGTCTTCCGGCGCCGCGGCATGAACGTCATGGCCCGCTCCCGCGCCGCCGCCGCCAAGCGGGTCGGCGACCGGGTCGAGGTCACCCTCTCCGACGGCCGCGTCATCACCGGCTCCCACTGCCTCATGGCCGTCGGCGCCATCCCCAACAGCGCGGGCCTCGGTCTGGAGGAGGCAGGCGTCAAGGTGCGAGAGTCGGGGCACATCTGGACCGACAAGGTGTCCAGGACGACTGCCCCCGGTGTGTACGCCGCCGGTGACGTGACCGGTGTCTTCGCCCTCGCGTCCGTGGCCGCCATGCAGGGCCGTATCGCCATGTACCACTTCCTCGGCGACGCGGTGGCCCCCCTCAACCTCAAGACGGTCTCCTCCAACGTCTTCACCGACCCCGAGATCGCCACGGTCGGCTACACGCAGGCGGACGTGGACGGGGGCAAGATCGACGCCCGCGTCGTCAAGCTCCCGCTGCTGCGCAACCCGCGCGCCAAGATGCAGGGCATCCGCGACGGCTTCGTCAAGATCTTCTGCCGTCCCGGCACGGGCATCGTCGTCGGCGGTGTGGTCGTGTCGCCGCGCGCCTCGGAACTGATCCATCCGATCTCGATCGCGGTCGACAACAACCTGACCGTCGAGCAGATCGCGAACGCCTTCACCGTGTACCCGTCTCTTTCGGGCTCGATCGCCGAGGTGGCACGCCAGCTCCACACCCGTAAGGAGACGGCCGAGAGCTAGACAGGCCCTGGCGGCCGAAACCCACTCCCCGCTGGTCACAGGGAGTTGTCGACCATTCGTACGGCATAGTCGGGGGGCGTAGGCCCTATACCACTTGCGACCCTTCTGTGCGAACAACTTCTGTTATTCGGCGCATACTGCTGAAAGCAGACGGTCGTTGGGGTTACTGTCAGTTTCGTGTTCGCTGCAGAACGTCGCCAATTGATCCTCGAAATGGTGCGAGCGAACGGGGCCGTGTCGCTCCGTGAGCTCGCCCGCGTCGTCCAGACCTCCGAAGTGACCGTACGGCGGGACGTGCGCGCACTGGAGGCAGAAGGACTCCTCGACCGCCGACATGGCGGTGCGGTATTGCCGGGCGGGTTCACGCGGGAGTCCGGCTTTCCGCAGAAATCACATCTCGCGACCGCCGAGAAGACGGCTATTGCCGACCTCGCCGCGAACTTCGTCGAAGAGGGCGAAGCGATCGTGGTCGGGGCGGGTACGACGACACAGGAGCTGGCCCGTCGGCTCGCTCGCGTACCCGGGCTGACCGTCGTCACCAACTCCCTGCTGGTGGCTCAGGCGTTGGCCCATGCCAACCGGGTGGAAGTCGTGATGACCGGCGGCACTCTGCGCGGTTCCAACTACGCCCTGGTGGGCTCCGGCGCCGAGCAGTCCCTCCAGGGGCTGCGGGTCTCGCGGGCCTTCCTGTCCGGGAGCGGACTCACCGCCGAGCGCGGACTGTCCACGTCCAACATGCTGTCGGCATCCGTCGACCGGGCGCTGGTGCAGGCCGCCGCGGAGGTCGTCGTCCTCGCCGATCACACCAAGCTCGGTTCGGACACGATGTTCCAGACCGTGCCCACGGATGTGATCACCCGGCTGGTGACCGACGAGCCCCCGGCACACGACGATCGTGCGGCCACGGAGTTGCAGGCGCTGGCCGACCAGGGTGTTCAGATCGCTGTCGCCGGGGGCTCGGGGAGTGATTCGGTCCCCCCGCGCCAACCTCGCCGGGACGTGTCCCTCCCAGGGCCTCGCCGGGTGCCGGCCGGCTCCGCCGGGGCGGGGCTTCGGGCGACGTCGGTTCTGAGTGAGCCGGCGGCGGGGGCGGAGCAGCGGGCGGCGCGGGTTGCGGATATGCGGCGACGCTAGGTTCAGGTTCGCCTGTTCGCCGTAGGGGACGGTGTCGCTGCGCGAGTGCCGGTTGTGTGTGGCTGGTCGCGCCCCGCGGCGGAGCCGCAAATCGATGCAGCCCCGCGCCCCTGGGTGGGTTTGAGTCCCCTCAGTGTCAACATCAGCAATCTGTCCGCCAGGTCCGGGTCGCTCGACGTCTCCTCCGCCGCCAGCGCGATCGCGTGGGTGAGTTGGAGCAGATCGCCGATCGCCACGTCCTGCCGAACGGCCCCCGCATCCTGTGCTCGTGCCAGGAGTGCGCCGCCCGCTTCCCGGATGGGGTCGCTGCACCGCGCCAGGGCCGAGGTGTCGTCGTGGCCGACGGACATCAACGCCCTTGCCAGGCCCCGGTACTCGCTCGCCTGGGTGATCATCTCGCGGAGCCAGGTCACCAGGGCCGCGCAGGGTTCCGGTGACCGGCGCAGTTCGCTCGCGCGAGCCAGCAGATCGTTCACCGCGTCCTCGAAGACCGCGCTCAACAGGGCGTTGCGGTTGGGGAAGTGGCGGTAAAGGGTGCCGATGCCCACGCCTGCGCGGCGGGCCACGTCCTCCAGGGACGCTTCGGCACCGTGGGCGGCGAAAGCGGCGCGGGCCTCGGCGAGGAGCCGGTCGTAGTTGCGGCGGGCGTCCGCGCGCATGGCACGCGTCGGCGTGGGTGTCGCCGTGGCCTCCTGGCTCCCCATGGCTCCCACCTGCCCTCTCTCCTGCCCGGGTGTGTCTCCAGGATGCCGGAAAAAAGGAGCGCCCGGCGGACTGACTGTCAGTCCGCCGGGCGCTCCGGGATGTCCTACGACCTTCCGGGGAAGGTGTGTCAGTCCTTGATCTCGCAGATCGCCGCACCCGAGGTGAGCGAGGCGCCGACCTCAGCGGACAGGCCCTTGATGGTGCCGGACTTGTGCGCGTTGAGCGGCTGCTCCATCTTCATGGCCTCCAGGACGACGACCAGGTCGCCTTCCTTGACCTCCTGGCCCTCCTCGACGGCGATCTTGACGATCGTGCCCTGCATCGGGGAGGCGAGGGTGTCGCCGGAGGCGACGGGGCCGGACTTCTTGGCCGCGCGGCGCTTGGGCTTGGCGCCCGCCGCGAGGCCGGTGCGGGCCAGGGACATGCCGAGCGAGACGGGGAGGGAGACCTCCAGGCGCTTGCCGCCGACCTCGACGACGACCGTCTCGCGCCCCGGGTCCTCGTCCGTCTCCACGTCGACGGGGGCGGCGAAGGGCTTGATCTCGTTGACGAACTCGGTCTCGATCCAGCGGGTGTGGACCGTGAAGGGGTCCTCGTTGCCGGTCAGCTCCGGAGCGAACGCCGGGTCCTTGACGACCGCGCGGTGGAACGGGATGGCCGTCGCCATGCCCTCCACCTGGAACTCCTCCAGGGCACGCGCGGCACGCTGCAGGGCCTGCTCACGAGTGGCCCCGGTGACGATCAGCTTGGCCAGCAGGGAGTCCCAGGCCGGGCCGATGACCGAGCCGGACTCGACGCCGGCGTCGAGGCGGACGCCCGGGCCGGACGGTCCGTTGAACACGGTGACCGTGCCGGGGGCCGGGAGGAAGTTGCGGCCCGGGTCCTCGCCGTTGATGCGGAACTCGAAGGAGTGGCCGCGCAGCTCCGGGTCGCCGTAGCCGAGCTCCTCGCCGTCGGCGATGCGGAACATCTCGCGCACCAGGTCGATGCCGGCGACCTCCTCGGTGACCGGGTGCTCCACCTGGAGACGGGTGTTGACCTCCAGGAAGGAGATCGTGCCGTCCACGCCGACGAGGAACTCCACGGTGCCGGCGCCGACGTAGCCGGCCTCCTTGAGGATGGCCTTCGAGGAGGCGTACAGCTCGGCGACCTGGGCCTCGGAGAGGAAGGGCGCGGGGGCCTCCTCGACCAGCTTCTGGTGGCGGCGCTGCAGCGAGCAGTCACGCGTCGACACGACGACCACGTTGCCGTGGGAGTCGGCCAGGCACTGCGTCTCCACATGCCGCGGCTTGTCCAGGTAGCGCTCGACGAAGCACTCGCCGCGGCCGAACGCGGCGACGGCCTCACGGACCGCCGACTCGTAGAGCTCCGGCACCTCTTCGAGGGTGCGGGCGACCTTCAGACCGCGACCGCCACCACCGAAGGCGGCCTTGATGGCGATCGGCAGACCGTGCTCCTCGGCGAAGGCCACGACCTCCTCCGCACCGGAGACCGGGTCCGGCGTACCGGCGACCAGCGGGGCACCCGCGCGCTGCGCGATGTGCCGGGCGGCCACCTTGTCACCCAGGTCGCGGATGGCCTGCGGGGGCGGGCCAATCCAGATCAGGTCAGCGTCCAGGACCGCCTGCGCGAACTCGGCGTTCTCGGACAGGAATCCGTAGCCCGGATGGATGGCGTCCGCACCCGACTCGCGCGCCGCGTTCAGGACCTTCTCGATGTCCAGGTAGCTCGTCGCCGGGGTGTCACCACCCAGGGCGAACGCCTCATCCGCGGCGCGGACATGCAGAGCGTCCCGGTCCGGGTCGGCATACACGGCCACGCTCGCGATGCCGGCATCCCGGCAGGCCCGGGCAACGCGGACAGCGATTTCGCCACGGTTGGCGATGAGCACCTTGCGCACGATTGAGGCTCCCTCCTTGAAACAAGCCGAGTTTAGGGACTGCCGACACGACACTTCGACCCGTCCCCACTGGTGAGCTTGCCCACACGGAGCGTGATTCGAGGCTCGCTCGACCCGCGAAATCCCTTGTCGCACCTCGGTACGCAGGACTCCTCCGGGAAACCCTAGCCCTCCTCTGTGGTCAAGGTCTCTGTGAGAGCGTGCTGCGGACCACTCGCTTTCTTTGTGGAGTCCCTACGAATGGCCCAATGATTCTTTGCCCTTCGTAGAACCCTTGTCCCGCGGTTTACCCGTTAGTAGCGTTCGCGTGTATCGAACGTACGTGAGGTAACCAGAGCTCGGCTTGAGAGTGGGTGGGGGCCGGTGGTGCGTAGACCGGTGGCGTGGGTCGTGGCGGTCGTGCTCTTCGTCGAGGCGCTCGGTATCGCGGCGGTGCAGTGGTTCATGGGTGTCGTCGTGGACCGGCAGGACATGTCCCTGGCGGGACTGGACCCGGACGTGATGTCGCTGTCGTCGAAGATCGGCGGCATCGTCTTCGGTCTCTACTTCGCGCTGTGCGGCGTGGTCGCGCTGCTCGTGGCGTTGCGGAACCGTCAGCCGGCCGGCCTCGGCCGTGTCCTGCTGATCAGCGCGGCCGTGGTGCACGCGCTGCTGGGCGCGTTCGCGTGGGGGCTGCTGGGCTGGCCCGAGTTCGTGTTCATGGTGGTCGTGCTCGGCCTCATAGTGCTGCTCCTGATGACGTACGACCGTCCCCAGGAGCCCGCCGACGCGAAGCCGGACGCCCCCAAGGGCGACCCGGAGGGCCCCAGGGCGGGCCCGGAGACCCCCGAGGGGGACGACGCCAGCCCGGTCAGGCCTGCGCCGGCGCCCACAACTCCGTGATGCCAACGCCCAGTCGGGCCAGCAGCTTGCGAACGAGGGGCAGGCTGATGCCGATCACGTTGCCGTGGTCGCCGTCGATGCCCTCGATGAACGGCGCCGAGCGGCCGTCCAGGGTGAACGCCCCGGCGACGTAGAGGGGTTCGCCGGAGGCGACGTACGCGGCGATCTCCTCGTCGGTCGGCTCGCCGAAGCGGACGACGGTCGAGGCGACGCCGGAGACATAGCGTCCGGTGAGGGTGTCGTAGATGCAGTGCCCGGTCTGCAGCGTGCCCGCGCGGCCGCGCATGGCCTTCCAGCGGGCGGTGGCCTCCTCCTGGTCGGCGGGCTTGCCGAGCGCCTCGCCGTCCAGGTCGAGCACCGAGTCGCAGCCGATCACCAGCGCGCCCTTGACCTCGGGCTTCGCCGAGACGACGGAGGCCTTCGCCTCGGCCAGGGCGAGTGCCAGATCGGCGGGGGTGGGGGCGGTGACGGCGTCCTCGTCGACCCCGCTCACCAGCACCTCGGGGGTCAGTCCGGCCTGCCTCAGCAGGTTGAGCCGGGCGGGGGACTGCGAGGCGAGAACGAGTCGGCGGCGCGGCTGATCAGTCATGCGGTCAGGGTATCGGCGTCCGTCAGCCGACGCCGAGCACGATCATCGCGAGCACCATGGCCAACGCCAGGAAGAGTCCCAGTCTCCGCAGCATGTCCTGCATGTCGCGCAGTTCCTTGGGCGGCTCGTTCTCGGGGTCGGACCACAGCATGCCTCCAGGGTGCGGGGCAGGCCTGGGGCGACGCCTGAGTACGCGTACTCAAATTCACCAAAAGGGTCTGGAGTTCCGTTAGTCTGACTGTTGTTAAAGGAACTCTGGTCCCGTTTGGAAGGGCGTGCCCCATGTTCACCACCGTCTGGACCGCGTCACCTCAGCTGCCGAGCGAGGGCTTCACGCCCAACTGGTCCCAGGAGGGCTTCTGGCGGCAGTCGCTGCGTCAGGTCGTCCGGCTGAGCGGGGGCGGGGACCGGGTGCGGGTGCGGCTGTCCCACGCCTACGGCACCTCGCCGGTGCGGATCGCGGGCGCGAGCGCGGGCTGCGCGGGATCGTCGACGCGGCTCACCTTCGCAGGCGGGCCGGACGCCGAGATCCCCGCACGCGGGGAGATCGTCAGCGACGCCGTCCAACTCCCCGTCGCGGCGGGGGAGTCGATGACGGTCACGCTGTACTTCGATACGGCGACCGGGCCCGCGACCTTCCACGCACAGGCCTTCACGACCAGCCGGCGAGGAGAGGGGGACCTGCTGGACGACAGGGACGGGGAGGGGTTCGACGCGGCGAGCGAGTCCTGGTACTTCCTCAGCGCGGTGGAGGCGGACGCCGGACGGACGGACGGGGTCGCGCTGTTCGGGGACTCCCTCACGGACGGCTTCGGATCCACACCGGGTGCGGACCGACGCTGGTCGGACACGCTGGCCCGGCTCACGGGGCGGCCCGTCCTGAACGCGGGGATCGGCGGGAACCTGCTGCTCAACGACTCCGCGTGGTACGGGGAGAAGGGGGTCCACCGGTTGCGGCGCGACGTCCTGGACCGGCCGGGTGCGGACACGCTGGTCGTGCTGCTCGGGCTCAACGACATCGGGTTCAGCGAGACGGACGAGCAGCCGACGTACAAGCCGGCGCCGGTGGTGGAGGCCGACGAGATCATCGCCGGATACCGGGAGTTGATACGGCAGGCAAGGGGTCGCGGATTGAGCGTGGTGGGTGCGACCCTGCTGCCCTTCGGCGGGTCCGACCACTGGGGTGAACACGCAGCCAAGGTGAGCCACGAGGTCAACGCATGGATTCGCCGCTCAGGGGAGTACGACGCCGTAGTGGACCTGCAACGGCTGATGGCCGATCCGCAGGACCCGGACCGGCTCGACCCCGCCTACGACTTCGGCGATCACCTGCACCCGAACGACGAAGGATACGAGGTGATGGCCGAAGCGACGGCGCTCCGCTTGCAAGGCCGCTGGTGACCGCGGGTCCGCTGTGGCTGGTCGCGCAGTTCCCCGCGCCCCTTTCGGGCGCTCCAGCTAGCCTGGCCAGTAAGTACGGGCCCAAGTCGTGGGCCCGGGCCGGGGCAGGCGGTGGGCCGCGATGCGGGACGGGTCCGACCACCCGTCCCGCGGCTTGGGGGTGCCGTCCGGCGTCGCGGCCGCCACCGCGGCGCGGGCTCGGACCACCGCCAGAGCGGCGGCCAGCTCCTCGGGGGTGGGGTTGCCCCGTACGACTCTGATCGTCACAGCGGCTCCTTACAGGGGGATGTTGCCGTGCTTCTTCGGGGGCAGGGACTCCCGCTTGGTGCGCAGCTGGCGCAGGCCGCGGACGATGTGGCGGCGGGTGTCGGACGGCATGATGACCGAGTCGACATAGCCGCGCTCGGCCGCGACGTAGGGGTTGAGGAGAGTGTCCTCGTACTCCCGGATCAGCCGGGCGCGGACCACCTCCAGATCCTCCCCGTTCGCCTCCGCCTCGGCGATCGTGCGCCGGTGCAGGATGTTGACCGCGCCCTGGGCGCCCATGACGGCGATCTGGGCGGTCGGCCAGGCGAGGTTGAGGTCGGCGCCCAGGTGCTTGGAGCCCATGACGTCGTAGGCGCCGCCGAAGGCCTTGCGGGTGATCACCGTGATCAGCGGGACCGTGGCCTCCGCGTACGCGTAGATCAGCTTGGCGCCGCGGCGGATGATGCCGTCGTGCTCCTGGTCGACGCCCGGGAGGAAACCGGGCACGTCGACGAAGGTGATGACCGGGATGTTGAAGGCGTCGCAGGTGCGGACGAAGCGCGCCGCCTTCTCGCTCGCCGTGATGTCGAGGCAACCGGCGAACTGCATCGGCTGGTTGGCGACGATGCCGACCGGGGCGCCCTCGACCCGGCCGAAGCCGGTGAGGATGTTCGGCGCGAACAGGGCCTGCGTCTCGAAGAACTCGGCGTCGTCCAGGACGTGTTCGATCACCGTGTGCATGTCGTACGGCTGGTTCGCGCTGTCCGGCACGATGCGGTCCAGCTCGCGGTCCTCGTCGGTGAGGGCGAGGTCCGCCTCCTCCGGGAAGACCGGTGCCTCGGAGAGGTTGTTGGACGGCAGGTACGACAGCAGCTGCTTGACGTACTCGATGGCGTCCTTCTCGTCACCGGCCATGTGATGCGCCACGCCGGACACCGAGTTGTGGGTGCGGGCGCCGCCCAGCTCCTCGAAGCCGACGTCCTCGCCGGTGACCGTCTTGATGACGTCAGGCCCGGTGATGAACATGTGCGAGGTCTGGTCGACCATCACCGTGAAGTCGGTGATGGCGGGGGAGTACACGGCGCCACCCGCGCACGGACCGACGACCAGGCTGATCTGCGGGATGACCCCTGACGCGTGGGTGTTGCGGCGGAAGATCTCGCCGTACGCACCGAGCGAGGCGACACCCTCCTGGATCCGCGCGCCACCCGAGTCGTTGATGCCGATGACCGGACAGCCGGTCTTCAGCGCGAAGTCCATGACCTTGACGATCTTCTGGCCGTAGACCTCGCCCAGGGCGCCGCCGAAGACGGTGAAGTCCTGCGAGAACACGGCGACGGGACGCCCGTCGACGGTTCCGTACCCGGTGACGACTCCGTCGCCGTACGGGCGGTTGTTCTCCAGGCCGAAGTTGGTGGAGCGGTGCCGGGCGAACTCGTCCAACTCCACGAAGGAGTCCTCGTCGAGCAGCAGCTCAATGCGCTCACGGGCCGTCAACTTGCCCTTGGCATGCTGTTTTTCGACGGCGCGTGCGGAGCCGGCGTGCGTCGCTTCCTCGAAACGGCGCTGGAGATCCGCGAGCTTGCCCGCGGTGGTGTGGATGTCGATCTCTTCCGGCTCGGACATCGGGGGGTGGCTCCCTGCCTGCTCAAAAGGGGGGACGGTTACTCATCCGTAGAGTAATGGGGGGCCCGAGGAACAGCAGGCAGGGCGATGAGTTCTGAGACCAACGCCACCGGACGTCTGAGATGAAGGCCACCTCGAGCACCTGCGCAAGCGTGCCATTCGAGCAGTGATCCCCGTCGCGGCAGGTCAGAGGTCTTCGACCAGAAACCTACTCGAAGATCAGGAGGCGAACGTGTGTCCCTGTGTTCGCCGGTTGGGGTGACCGCGCCTGGAGAAGCGTGCGGGCGTGCGGATCCCGTACGCACTGTCGCCCGAAATGTGGGCAGGGGGCAGGGGGCAGGGGGCAGGGGG
>NZ_JXTE01000479.1 GCF_000972385.1 Streptomyces sp. WM6386 | reverse complement strand
CTCCAGCACCTCGCGGGCGTCGGCGGCCCGGAAGACGGCAGCGGCACGGATTGCCGGCTCGGATGGCTCCTCGCCGTACATGCCGGGATGCTCGTCGTAGGTCTGCTGCCAGTGCGCCCGCTGGACCTCGGCCAGTTCCTGCTCCGACTGCGACACGCTGACGTCCTCCTGACCGGGCCGGTATCGAACCACCGGCCCACGTCAGGCCAGCCTGAGAGACCCTAGGCCGTCGCCTCGCCCGCCCGCTGCCGGTGCTGTCGGTTCTGGTGAACATCGACTTCGATCTGGCCGGGGGCCGCCCTGAACAATCCCTGCCGAAACTCGTGAACAAAGCCAATCTGGGACAGGGCCTGCTCTTCCCGCACCGTGAAGTGCTCCGGCCGGCGGTTCACCGGGCCCACTCCAGCACCCAAAGCTGTCGCCCCTGGCGGGTTGAGTGGACAACGGAGGACCCCGGCCAT
>NZ_JXTE01000478.1 GCF_000972385.1 Streptomyces sp. WM6386 | reverse complement strand
GGGTAGGGGCGGCGGGGGCGAGAAACCAGGTCACACGATCCCCCGCACCCGCAGCCGCACGAGCTGATCCTCCGTCACCTCCGCCAGCCTGCCCAGGACTTCGGCGGTGTGTTCGCCCAGCGTGGGCGGCGCGGTGTAACCCTCGACCGGGGTCGCCGAGAGCCGGATGGGGTTGGCGAGCAGAGGCAGCCGCCCTGACACCGCGTCCTCGACCTCCGTCACCATCCCCCGATGCCGCACCTGAGGATCGGCGAAGACCTCGGGCATCTCGTTGAAAGGCCCCGCCGGGACATCGTGTGCGTCCAGTACCCCCAGCCAGTCGTCCCGCGTCCGCGTCCGCATGATCCCTTCGAGTACCGGCAGGATCTCCTCGCGATGCGTGATCCGCGCGGACGTCGTGGCGAATCGCGGGTCCTGGAGCAGCTCGGTACGGCCGGCCGCCGCACAGAACGCGGCGAACTG
>NZ_JXTE01000477.1 GCF_000972385.1 Streptomyces sp. WM6386 | reverse complement strand
GACGGGGAGGTTGCGCAGGCCGGCGCTGGCGCTGCCCACGGCCTTCGCCGTGAGGCGCAGTCCGCGCCCGTCGGGCGCCGCCGAGAGCGAGAAGGGGTTGGCGAGCCACCAGTGGTTGTGGCCGGGGAACCGCCAGATGCAGAACTGGCCCGCCCGGGCCGGAAGTTTGTCGAGGTGTCGGCCGGTGACGTACACGGAGACCACGTCGTGCGACTCGGACACCACCGCCGCCACGCTGAACCGGTGGTAGGCGTTACGCCACAGCGGCACGACAAGGCGCCCGGTCAGCAGCGCACCGAAGGCGAACAGCCACAGGATCCACCAGTAGGCGGTGGCGAAAGCGGAGGAGGTGAACGTCGTCGTCTCCTGCAACTGGTGCACGAACGCCAGGCCCAGGGCCACGTAGAGCAGCAGGTGCAGACCGTGCCAGACCTGGTACTGCAGCCGCCTGCGCACCGGCCGG
>NZ_JXTE01000476.1 GCF_000972385.1 Streptomyces sp. WM6386 | reverse complement strand
CGCACGCCCGTGAGCGTCACCGTCCGGGCGCCGGCCAAGGCCGACCTCCCCCTCGGCATGCGCCCGAAGCGGGGGAGCGGCCCTCGCTTCCCCCTGCGCATCGACCGGCAAAGCCCGGTCCTCCGAGACATGGCCGACGGCAGTGCGGACGCCGCTGCCCTCCCGCGGTCGTGCCGTCGCACGATGCACACCGCCCAGGCCCCGGCACCGGGCGTGACCGTGCCGACCGACACCGCGCACCGCGGCGGTCCCTCTATCCGTGAAGGAGCAGCGTGAACAGTGTGGCGACGCCGGCCCCGGCCGGCGCACAGACCGCGGCCGGGGTGCCGTTCTTCTCCCAGGCGGCCACCTTCGAACGGCTGTGGCCGCAGATCGAGGCCCACACCTCGGACGTGCTGGAGCGCGGCAAGTACTCGCACGGCCGCAAGGTCCTGGAACTGGAACGGGCGATCGCCCAGTACCC
>NZ_JXTE01000475.1 GCF_000972385.1 Streptomyces sp. WM6386 | reverse complement strand
CCGAGTCCGGCAGGGCGCCGCTCTCGTCCTGATGGTCGAAGGGCAGGTGGAACTGGTCGAGGGCAAGTTCGGGGCAACCGGAAGCGAGGGCAAGGGTGTTGAAGCAGTGGTCCCAGCTCCAGACCTTGTCCATCCAGTGCTTGGACATCAGCACCCCGGGCCGGGTGACCAGGCCCTTTGCCGCCACGGTCGCCGACCATACGACGTAGGCGGCGAGTTCGGCGGCCGGGGTGGCGGCCGAACGCCAGGGCGCCACCGCGTCGACGAAGGCGGCGAAGACGCCCTGCGCGGCGGCCACGACCTCGTCGAAGGGCGCCGAGGGAGCGTAGGGCGGGCGGGCGGTGTCGAGTTCCTCGATCGCGATCTCCCAGACGCCGTCCGCATGCGCGGTCACGACGACACCGCGCTCGGCACCGCCCAGGGCCTGGGCTCCGGCCGTGCGGGCGATCGGGCCGGACAGCAC
>NZ_JXTE01000474.1 GCF_000972385.1 Streptomyces sp. WM6386 | reverse complement strand
GCCGGGACGACGCCGCCCTGTACAAGGACAACTTCCGCTTCGTGCGTGCGGAACGCCGGCCCGAGCACTGTGCTCCGTGGGTCATGGGCCAGGAGCTGGGCTGGCAGATATGCAGCCCGGTCGACGTCGCCTTTACGCCGCTGGACCAGATCGAACTGGACGGCATCACCGACCCTGAGGGTGCGGGCCGTGCGGTCAACCGCACCGAACTGTGGCAGCGCGAGAAGTCCCATCTGGCCGTAGAGAAGACATCCTGGCTGCACCTGCACCAGTTCCGTACGCCACGGGGCTGGGAGAACATGTTCCTGCCCAACGGCGCCGGCACGGTCGAATGGCGCCTGGGCTGGGCCGCAGATATCCCCCGCGGCTATTTCCTGCTCGTGATGCCACTGCCCGAACTGGACGGCCTGGACGTCCCCGTCGGGATCCTGACCAGTACCGTCATCACGCGCATGGGCCAGGAC
>NZ_JXTE01000473.1 GCF_000972385.1 Streptomyces sp. WM6386 | reverse complement strand
CCGGCCAGGGGCCCGCTGGTTGGATCTGTGCCTGAGCCACGGCCTGGCCGTGCACGAGCCCTCGCCGCGGATGCCGACCACGAGGGAAGCAATCCTCACCGGCCTGCACGAAGTCGTGGCCGAGGCCGCGGCCGAGACGGGCAGGACATCCGGTCGGGGGCACGGATTACCTCATCTCCATGACCAGATCCACACTCTGTGTTCAGCCTCCGCATGAACCACCCGGCATCACCGGCAGTGTCACGGCGTTGCGGCTAGGCTCGCTTATGTGGGGCTCCACCTTGTCACCGGACTGCCCCATGAATTCGGCAGGAAGACGAGGACATGAGCGAAAAGGCGTCGGGTGCCGCCGGAGCGTCTCGCTGGGCGCCGGCCCCGGAGCAGCTGCCCGACGACTTGGCTGAACTCGGCGGCCCCACCGAGGGCGCGGTCTCCCTCCCGCTCCATCTGGCGTGGTCGGGGCTGCG
>NZ_JXTE01000472.1 GCF_000972385.1 Streptomyces sp. WM6386 | reverse complement strand
GTCATCAGCGTCTCCTGCCGACGGCCCAGGCCACTTGGACCCTGGAGCGGCAGCCGAGCTTGCGCATCACGTTGCGGACGTGGTTGACGACCGTCCACTCGGCGATCTTGAGCCGGGAGGCGATCTGGCGGTTCGTCATTCCCTCGGCGACCAGGAGCGCCACCTGGAGTTGCCGGGGGGTGAGTGCGGCGGCCTCGCCACGCTCGGTGCCCTGGCCCGGCTCGACCGCGGCGAGCGCTTCGCCGACCATCGTCTCGGGCCGCAGGCGCAGCCCTTCGACCCAGGCGGTGGCGAACACGCTCCAGCCGAGTTGGCTGCGCAGTTCGGTGCGCTCGTCGATCGAGTCGTACAGGGTCAGGCTCTGCCGCAGTGCGGACTGCGCCCCGGCTTCGTCGTCCTCGTCCCGGGCGAGCTGGGCCCGCAGGTGCAGGGTGCGGGCCAGGTCGCGGATCTCGCCGTTCTGTCGCTG
>NZ_JXTE01000471.1 GCF_000972385.1 Streptomyces sp. WM6386 | reverse complement strand
CACCTAGGCAGTATGCAGATCGGAGACACCATGAAGGACCTCAAGTTCGAGCAAAAGCGCTCCCTGTCACGCCTTGAGGCGGCTGACCAACTCACAGCACTGGCCACCGCGCTGCGGAAAGGCGGGGAGGCCGAACTGGAACTCAGTCCCGGAACCCTGAGACTGCAAATCACCGACGACCTTCGCAGTGAGATGGAGGTCGAGATCGGTGATGGGGAGATCGAGCTGGAGATCGAGTTCACGTGGCCGACCGCATCGCCCGGGGCGGCGCCATCACAAACGGCCACTGACGCGGAGAAGCCCACCACACGCACGCGCAAGAAGGCGCCCGCAAAGCCGAGGCGCAGCGCTACGAGCACCAACAGCGGCACAGGTGCGAAGCGGGCCGTGACGAAAAAGCCCTGAGAGGATGTTCGTGTGATCTATGCACCGGTTTAGGATAGTTAGGTCGCGCCGGGATTCGTCTGTAC
>NZ_JXTE01000470.1 GCF_000972385.1 Streptomyces sp. WM6386 | reverse complement strand
GACGCCATCAACGCTCATGGAGGACGCTGACATGGCCGGACTGATCGCCTACGGCGCTTACGTGCCGTACCACCGCCTCGCCCGGGCCGACGTCGCCGCCACGCTGGGGACACCGGCGGGACGCGGTACGCGCGCGGTCGCGGGCTACGACGAGGACACCACGTCCATGGCCGTCGAGGCGGCGCGTGGAGCCCTGGCCCGCGACGGGCTGCGTCCCCGCATCGGCCAGCTCTTCCTCGCGACCGCGGCCCCCGCCTACCTCGACAAGACGAACGCGACCGCCGTCCACGCCGCGCTCGGCCTGGACGAGCACGTGCTTGCCGCCGACATGGCGGGTTCGGTCCGCTCCGGCCTCGGCGCGCTGGTGACGGCCGCCCGCTCCCCGGTACCGACCCTGACGGTCCTGTCCGACCTGCGCACCGGCCTGCCCGGCGGCAGCGACGAGATCGCGGGCGGCGACGGCGCGGCGGC
>NZ_JXTE01000047.1 GCF_000972385.1 Streptomyces sp. WM6386 | reverse complement strand
CCCCAGCACGGCCTCGGCCGCCCCCACCACCGCGCCCCCGTCCCCCGCCACGGCCCCCGCCCTCACCCCGGCCCAGCCCCAGGCCCCCCTGATCACCGACGCCGACCTCGGCGAGCCCTGGACCATGACCGAGGGCGCCGCGACCTGGCGGGACCGGCTCCTCAAGGCCACCGCGAACGCGCCCGACTGCCAGCGGCTGCTGGACACCCTCTACACCGAGAAGTTCTTCGGCGCGGACGCCCAGGTACGGGCGAGGACGGGCCTGGACGACACCTGGAACGACGCCCAGCTGCACCATCAGGTCGTCGCCGACCGTCCCGCGGACGTGGACAGGACGCTGGCCTGGCTGAAGACCCTGCCCAAGAAGTGCGGGCGGTTCACGGCCGCCACCGCCACCGGCGCCGTCCAGAACGCCGAGGTCACCGAGGTGCGGCTGGCGAAAATGGGGGACGCCCGGCAGGGCCTGCGGCTCACCCTGAACGGCGAGAGCGCGGACGGCGAGGAGACCACGCTCACCCTGGACCTCGCCGCCGTCCGCATCGGCGACGACACGATCGTCCTCACCAACGGCGGCCTCGGCGACGTGTACGCCGAGATCACCCAGGGGCTCGCGGAACTGGGCACCAAGCGTCTGACGGACGTACGCAAACAGGCCCACGCGGAGGTCTGAGCGGGCCGGGCGAATTCGGCTGCGGTTCGGCAGCTCGCTCGGGCGTACTCAGTCGCGGTCGAACCGCTTCCTGTGCGACACCACGGCGTGCGCCACCTCCTGGGCGGTGCGGTTGTGCGCGAAGGCGTGGGCACGCAGCCGGGCCAGCGCCTCGTCCTCGCCGACCCCGAGCTGCGCCATGATCATGCCGATGGCCTGGTAGACCTGGTCGTGATCGGTGGCCAGACCGCCCAGCCACGGTTCTTCTCCCTCGGATCCACTGTCCTCCGCATGGGGCAGCGCCATCAGCGCGACGGTCACCACGCCGGCCACCAGTTGTGCGGTGCGCAGCTCGCGGGCGCTGAGCTCGCCGGGGGTGTCGCGGTAGAGGTCGAGGGTGCCCACACACACGGAGTCGTTGCCCAGCGGGATCGAGTACACCGCCCGCACCCCGGCGGCCGTCGCCTGCTGGGCGAAGACCGGCCAGCGGTCGGGGTCCCGGCCCTCGGTGAGGTCGGCGGCGAGGACGGGGGCGCCGAGCCGGGCCGCGTGCCGGCAGGGTCCGTCACCCAGGGTGGCCTGGATCTCCCCGACGTGAGCCGCCTGCTCGTTGCTCGCGCTCAGCTGGACGGGCATCCCGTTGGCGGACAGCGACACGCTCGCGCCGGTCACCGGCAGCAGCTCGACCGCGACCACGCACAGTCGGTGGGGCAGCTCGCCGGGTCCCGCCCCCCGGACCCCCTCGGCGATCACATCGATGACCCGCACCCGGTCGCGCTCCGCGTCCCGTGCGAGCCCTCCGGGGTCACCGCCCCACGCCCCGTGCGGACCGCGGTCGTCGCCGGATGCTCCGTAGCGGTCGTCCCTGGGGCCCACGGCCCCCGCCTCCTTCGCTCGGCGCAGCCAGTCGTCGTCCATGGGCTCGGCGCGGACTCCCCCGGAGCAGTAGCCGTGACCGGTGATCCGTCCGTCCACGCGACCCCCGATTACCCCTCGCCCGTCAGACGAAACGCCTCGGCCCGCCCGTCCCCCGGCGGCGCCCCCCGTGGCCTCGGCGGACGCGGGGAGGGTGACCGCCCCGTGCAGGCCGCCCGTCCGCAGCGTCTCCAGCACGGGCCGTCCCCGCCTCGTACTGCCGCCGGTCGAAGCGGTCCACGGCCTTGTCGCCGGCCGTGCTTCCTCACCCTCACCTCTTCTCGTACGGATTCGCCGGCTGCTTCACCTGCTTCACCGACGCCGCGTCCAGCACCGGCGGCCACGCCCCGTCCGTGCCGAGCTTCCCCTTGGGGTGCCAGGTGCCGGTGACGGTGACCCAGGTGTCGGCGGGCAGCGCGTCGGCGCCGCGGATCTCGGCCTTGCTGGTGGTGGCGTCGGCGGCACAGCAGGAGACGAGGAGCCGGGTGATGTACCAGGTACCGTCGTCGCCGTGGGTCACGAATCCGGTCATCCGCACGGTACGGCCCTTCAGCGACCGCCCGCTGTCGTAGATCGCCCGTGAGGCGAACTCCCCCACACCGAGCTCCACCGGGTCCCCGGCGGGCAGCGCCGGAAAGACCCCGACGCCCTGCGCCGCCCGCTGGGCCGCCTCACGCTCGGCGCTGTAGGAGCCGAGGGCGGGCGGCGGGAAGAGCAGCAGGGCGAGGGCGGGGAGGGTGAGGAGCCAGGCGACACGGGGGCCGTGGTGGGCGTGGTCGTGGTGGGCGCCGTCGTCGTCATGGGCGTCGTCCGCCGAGTGTCGTACGACCGCCATGACGATCCCCAGCAGCACGAGCGCCGCACCCGAGACGACCAGATAGGGCCTCAGCCCCGCCTGCACATACCGCAGGTACAGCGCGCTGAACGCCGAGATCCGCAGGATCGCCGCCCCGACGAGCACCAGCAGCAGGGCCGGCCCGTACCGCCTCACAGCAGCCACCACCCCACGAGCACACTGCTCACCACGGCCACCACCCACGTCACGGCGGAGAACCGCACCGCGAAGGCCTGCCCGAACGTGCCCGCCTGCAGGGCGATCAGCTTCAGGTCGACCATCGGCCCCACCACCATGAACGCGAGCCGCGCGGTGGGCGAGAACCCGCTCAGCGAGGCCGCGACGAAGGCGTCGGCCTCGCTGCACACGCACAGCACGACCGCGAGGACGGCCAGCAGCAGCACCGACAGCCAGGCGGACCCGGTGAAGACGTCCAGCACGGAGCGGGGTACGACGAGGTTGAAGGTGGCGGCGGCCGCCGCGCCGAGCACGAGGAACCCGCCCGCGTGCAGGAAGTCGTGCTGGAGCCCGGCGCCGAAGGCCTTGATCCCCCGGGTCTCGGGAGCGTGCCGCTGCGGCAGCCGCAGCCACTCCTCCTTCCCGAACCGCGCCCACAGCCACCCCATCACCACGGCCGTTGCCAGCGAGGCGACGAGCCGGCCCAGCACCATCTGCGGCTGGGCGGGGAAGGCGATCGACGTGGCGACGAGCACGACGGGGTTGATCGCGGGCGCGGAGAGCAGGAAGGCGAGGGCGGCGGCGGGCGCGACCCCGCGCCGCATCAGGCTCCCGGCCACGGGCACGGAGGCACACTCACAACCGGGCAGTACGACCCCGGCGGCCCCGGCGATCGGCACGGCGAGGGCCTGGTTGCGGGGCAGCAGCCGGGTGAAGACCCGCTCCGGCACGAACGCGCCGATGGCCGCCGAGACGACGGTCCCCAGCAGCAGGAACGGCACCCCCTGGACGGTGATCGCCGTGAAGACGGTCCACCAGGCGGCGACCGGCGGGGTGTAGAGGTCGAGGGCGAGGGTGGGTCCGAGCACGGAGACGACGGTCGCGATGGCGAGCAGCGCGGCCCCGCCGAGGACGGCGTACACGAGTGCGCGCACGACGAACCGCAGCCCGTCGACCACACTCCGCTGGTTCTCCACACCTGCCCTTTCGTCCCCGCGCAGGCTAACCGGTGAGCCCTGTGCGCAGGATCGGGGTGGTCATAGAGGAGGCTGTGCGGGTGCGGGCCCGAGGGTGGTGGTGCCGGGGGCCGTACGGTGTCCCAGGCCCGTCCGGTAGGCGTCCAGGGCCGCCTCCACCCGCCCCTCCCTGCGCAGCAGGTCTCCCAGCAGCCGGCACAGGTCGGCCAGGTCACCGGCTGCCCCCGCCCGTTCCAGCAGGCTCAGCGCCCGCACGTAGTGCTCCTCGGCGGCCTCCGGGTCACGGGCGTCCTCGGCGATGATGCCGAGCAGCCGGTGCGCGGCGGCGGAGTGGACGGCGCCGCGCTCCGAGGACAGGTCCCCGAGCACGTCCTGGAGCAGGGCGGCGGCCTCGTCGGACTTGCCGCGCCGGTGCAGTACGTCGGCCAGCTCGACGGCGGCCTGGCTGCTGTAGAGGGCGGCCCGGGAGGCGGACAGCATGGTGAGGGCCTGTCTCAACTCGTTCTCGGCGCGCTCCAGTTCGTTGTTCTGCGCGTACACGTATCCGCGCATCCAGTGGCAGTTGGCCAGCTCGGTGCGGAGCTGGAGCTGGCGGTACAGCTCGGCCGCCTTCGCGAGCGAGGCGTCGGCCTCGGCGACCCGGCCCTCGGCGATGAGGGTGCGGGCCACCGACCGGTGCATGCGGGCCACGAGGGCGGGGTCCGCGGCCTGCGGGGCGAGGGCGAGCGCGAACTCGGCGGCCTGGGCGGCGCGGGCGTGGGCGCCCATGTCCATGTAGGGCCCGATGATGCTGACGTAGAGGAGGAGCAGCGCGTCGGGATCGTGCAGTCCGCCGCGGTTGAGTTCGTCGAGGGTGGACTCCAGGAGGTAGACGGCGTAACGGAGTTCACCGGCGAGGTAGTGGGCCAGGGCGCGACCGCGCAGGGCGGGGACGCGGGCGGGCAGGGGAGCGCCGGCCAGCGTCTGCTCGGCCCGCTCGAAGTACTGCCGTCCTTCGACGAGTTCACCGGTCTCGACGGCGCACTCCCCGAGTCCGAGGAGGGCGGCGGCCCGCACCTCGACGATCCGCAGGGCGTCCGCCTCCGCCAGCAGTGCGGCGTACTGCCGGCCGGCCTCCTCGGCCTCGCCGGTGGCGAGGGTGCGCTGGGCCTCGACGATCCGCAGCCGCAGATCGGTGACGAGATGGGCGGGCCGCCCGGTGGCGAGCTCGTCGAACTCGACGCCGAGCCGTTCGGCGAGATGCCGCAGGGCCTGATCGGAGGGCCTGACGCGGCCCGCCTCCAGGGTGGAGACATAGGCGGCGGTGTAGGCGGGCTCGGCGACCTGCCGCTGGGTGAGGCCCCGTTCGACGCGCAGTTGCTGGACTCTTCGCCCGATGGTCTCCGGATCGTCACGTTCAACCATGAGCCAACTCCCCCTGCGCCTCTTGCCGTTGGGCAACGCCGGGCTCTAGGTTAAACGGCGTATTAACCCTGCTTAATACGTTGTTGCTGTTGTTGCTGTTGCATCTGTCGTCACTGCGAGGTCGTCGTGCTCGAACGCACCAGCACCACCGAGCGTTTCGCAAGGAGCGCCATCGCCGCCGTGGTCGCGGTGGCGGCCCTGGTCCTGGCGGCGAACGCGGGACCGGCGAGAGCGGCGGAAGGACAGCGGGCCGACCAGGTGCAACGGGTCGAACACGTCCAGCGGGGCTAGCTCAGAACTCGGCGGTGTCCAGGTCGAAGCCGAGGGGGGCGGGGAGCGGGACGGTGAGGCCGAGCTTGTGCTTGTGAGCCTGGGCGTACTCGTCGCCGGACGGCTCGCAGTAGACCGTGACCTCGCCCTCCTCGCGATCGATCAGCAGGTAGACAGGGATATCGGCGCGGGCGTAGCCGTGGATTTTCTTCGTGCGGTCGCGTTCGGCGGTGCTGGTGGAGGTGACCTCGGCAACGAGGGCGACGGGGGAGGCATCGTGCCACTCCTCCTCGTCGTCGAAGCTGCCCTTGGGGGCGACGACCAGGTCTGGGACGACGTGGCCGGTCTCGGATGCGCCGGGGACGTTGAGACCGATGCCGGTGTAGTTGCGCAGAGACCGGTCGTGGCGTCGCTCGACGACCTGGTCCGTCAGCTCCGACACGATCTCCTCGTGCTCCCCATTGGCCGGTGGCGTCAGGCAGATCTCCCCTTCGATCAACTCCACGCGCCAGCCCCTCGGGGCCACCGCACTGAAGAGCTCGAAGACCTGCTGTACGCTCGCGCCCATGTGGTCGGGCACACCGCTGGTCGCGTCGCTGTCGCCGTCAGGGTCGTCGAAGGGGCCCTGAAAGGCCTCGCCCTGGTAACCCGGCATGATGATCGGCTCCGCCGTCGCCATGACAGACCTCCTTCGCTCGACGCGACCCTCCCAGGATAGATGCGCAGGACGTACGAGGAATCTGGAACCGTTCACTCGAACGAGCGTGCTGTTGCGTTTCGCCGTGGCGTCGGCGGCCGCTTCGCCGTCAGAGCTGGAACTCCGCGGGGTTCAGCCCCAGCGCCGCGCAGGCCTCCCGGAGGACCATCTGCTCCGCCTGGGAGAAGTGCCCGTCGGCACCGGCGATGACGATGCCGGTCTGGATCACGGCCCGGGCCTCGGTCGGCTTCTTGGCGGCCTTGGCGATGTCCTGCATCGCCTCGGCCTTCCCCTGCGGGAAGTTACGGGTGAGCTGGTCCACGTGCTTGTGGAAGCGCTGGCGCAGCTGCTCCGGCGGGAAGTTCTGCAGCACCTCGTTGCTGAGGATCATCTGCTCCATCTGCTGCATCTCGGACGCGTCCACCTGACCGTCGGCCGCCGCGACCAGCGCGCACATCGCCATGCTCGCGTCCCGGTACGCACCGCTCTTCAGCTCGGTCTTGATCGAGCCGAGCTGGTTCTTCAGCAGGCCGACCAGCTGGGCGCGGGATCCGCTCGATCCACCGTGCGAGCCTGGGCGCGAACCGGTCTGCGAGCCGTGTCCCCCGGTCGTGCCGCGCCCGCCCTGCGCCTGCTGCTGCAAGCTCTTGGCCTGGTCCTTGAGCCGGTCGAACAGTGCCATTGCCGTCACCTCGGTACTCGTCTGATCGATCTCACCCCGGAAACGGCCGCGCCCCGGAAAAGGTTCCACGACGGGCCCCCGGCATAGATTGCCCTCCATGACCTCCACCGCCGCCCGTACCGCGCTGGACCTCACCGCCGACCTCCCGGTCCCGGACCTGGAGGACCTCTACCGGGACCTGCACCGCCACCCCGAGCTCTCCGGCCAGGAGCACCGCACGGCCACGCGGTTCGCCGAGCGGCTGAGGAAGGCGGGGTACGACACCACCGAGGGCATCGGCGGCACCGGAGTAGCCGGGGTGCTGCGGGGCGGGGACGGACCCGTGGTCCTGCTGCGCGCCGACATGGACGCGCTGCCGGTGCAGGAGGAGACCGGACTGCCGTACGCCTCCGAGACCCCCGGTGTGATGCACGCCTGCGGGCACGACCTGCACGTGACCTGGCTGACCGGCGCGGCCCAGGCGCTGGCGGCGGGACGGGACGCCTGGTCCGGGACGCTGGTGGTGGTCGGGCAGCCCGCCGAGGAGAGCGGCGGCGGGGCGGCGGCCATGGTGGCGGACGGGCTGTACGCGCGCGTGCCGCGCCCCGACGTGCTGCTCGGGCAGCATGCGGTGCCGGGGCCCGTGGGGCTGTACCCGCACGTTCCCGGGCTGATCCTGTCGGCCACCACCGACGTCGACATCGTGGTGCACGGGCGGGGCGGGCACGGCTCGCGGCCGGAGACGACCGTGGATCCGGTGGTGACGGCGGCGTACATCGTCACCCGGCTGCAGACCGTGGTGAGCCGGGAGGTGGCGCCCCGTGAGTCCGCCGTGCTGACGGTCGGGCGGATCGAGGCGGGCACGGCGGCCAACATCATCCCGTCCACCGCCCGGATCTCCCTCAACCTGCGCACCCAGTCGGAGGCGGTACGCGACCGGATGGTCGCCGCGATCCGCCGGATCGCCGAGGGCGAGTGCCTGGCCGCGGGGTGCCCGCGCGAGCCGGAGGTGACACTGGGCGGGTCCTTCCCGGTGACCGTGAACGACGCGGAGACCGACCGCCGGGTCGCCGACGTGCACCGCGAGGTGTTCGGCGCGGGCACGGTGCTCGATCCCGGCCCGGCGATGGGCAGCGAGGACTTCTCCCGGCTGGCGGCGGACGGACAGCCGTACTCCTACTGGTTCGTGACGACCACCCCGGCCGGGATCTGGGACGCGGCGCCGGGCGGCGACGACCTGCCGGCCCGCCTGGACGCGCTGCCGAGCAACCACAGCCCGCACTTCGCGCCGGATCTGTCGGTGGTGGGGCCGGGGGTGCGGACGCTGGTGGCGGGCGCGCTCAGCCACCTCGTTCCGTAGCCGTCTAGTCCGGCAAGGCCTTCTTCAGTGCCGCGTCCAGCGCCGCCGCCAACTCCGCGTCGCCCGGCGGGCTGTCGCCCAGGAGTGGGCCCAGCTGTGCCGTGAAGGTCTGGGTGAAGGCGCCGTAGAGCGGGGTACGCGGGCGCTGGACCGCGTCCTGGAGGGCGGGGAGCAGGATGCTGCGGGCGTAGGCGGGGCGGCCGGCCTTGTCGCGGGGCATCCGGTCGGCCCGCTCGCCGGTGGGGGAGGCGGAGGAGACCGTGGTGTGCAGGGTGCAGCCGACGTCGTCGTCGGCGTAGGCCGAGACACGGGTCGCCGCGAACCCCGCGTCCAGCAGGCAGCGTTCGCTCTCCGGGCCGGTGAGGTACCTGATCAGCTCGGTCGCCTTCCGGGCCCGTTGCGAGCCCTCGGTCACCGCGAGGTTCTGGCCGCCGAGCACTGCCCGGCCGGGGAGCGGGACGACGCCCAACTGCTCCTCGGAGAAGGACTGGTGGAGGGTGCGGTAGGCATACGGCCAGTGGCGCAGGAAGGCGGTGCGGCCGTCGGCGAAGTCGCTCAGCGTGGCGGCCTCATCGGAGTGCACGGCGTCCTGGAGGGTGTACGGGGACTCGGTACGGCGGCGAAGTTCGGCGACACCGGCGGTCAACTGGTCGATGTCGGCGTCGTAGTGGCCGTCGGCGCCGGTGAAGTGGAAGCCCTCCGTCGCCGACGCGAACGCCTCGACCGCGTTGACCGTGCGGCCCTCATAGGGGGCGAGCTGAGTGGTCCAGCCCTTCTGGTAGGCGCCCACGGCCGGGTGCTCGTCGATCTCCTCGATCAGGTCCTCCAGCTGCCCCCAGTCGAGGCCCGCGCTCAGGTCGGTCTGCTGGACGCCGGCCGCCTTGAGCAGATCGCGGCGGTAGTAGAGGAGTCCGACGTCACTGTTGAACGGCACCGCGTACACCTCGTCGCCCCAACGGGCCGTATCCGCGACGGACTCGATGTGATCGCGGTCGAGCACGTTGCCGTGCAGCGGGCGGATCAGCCCGGCCGCGGCGAACTCCGGTACCCATGTCACATCGAGGTTGACGACGTCGTAGACCGCGCTGCCGGACTGCAGGGCGCCGAGCAGCTGACTGCGCTGCTCGTCGGCGCTGCCGGGCAGCTCGACGAGGCGGGCACGGTACCCGGAGTCCGCCTTCTTCTCCCGCTCGTTCCACTCGTCGATCAGCTGCTGCCGGATCCCGTTCTGTCCGGTCACGTCCCGCCCCCCGGCGACCACGATGTCCCCGGCCACGTCGGGAGAGGGAGCGGCGGGGGTGCCGGGGTCGCCGGTGCAGGCGGTGACGGCCAGCAACAGGGAAGCGATGAGCAGTCGGCATCCTCGGCCCATCAGTCCTCCCCCGTTCCCGTGCGGGCCACCTCGTCCGCCAGGGCCGCGCCGAGGTCGTCGCCGGCGTCCAGACAGCGGCCGCCGCTCGCGGTGGCGATACGGGCCGCCGGTTCGGTGCGGTCGCAGCCGGCGGAGTCCAGGGAGACCGTGGCCACCGGGATCTTCACCGAGCGGGCGCGGGTCAGGACGTCGTCGAGGTTGCCTGCGGTCAGTGCGGTGTCGTCCTCGCTGTCGGTGATGTGGACGATGAGCTGGGGGCGGTCGTCGGCGGTGCCGCGTTCCGCCATCTCGTCGAGCGCGGCGAGCAGCGTGGCGTGCGGGTCGGCCTGGGCGTCGCGGACCTCGGCACGGGTGTCGACGGCGCGCTCGGCCTCCTTGCGGGTGTGCGGGCCGAAGGGGAGCACACTCTCGTACGGGCGGTCGCCGGAGGTTCCCGAGACGCCCCACACGGCGTACTCGTCCTGCGCGCCGAGCCCGCCCAGGGACTGCTTCAGCAGGCCGGGGCCACCGCTCGGGCCCTCCCAGAGGCCGGCCATCGAACCGGAGCTGTCCAGGAGATAGAGGACCCGGCCGGGGCCGTGCGCGGCGCGGTACCGGTCGAGGACGTTCGTCATCTCGCCCGCGCCCGCGGACTCGTCGAGCGGTTCCGGATCGGCCAGCACCCCGGGGGCGCGCGGCCGGCGCAGTTCCCCGTCCGTGGAGCGGAAGCCGTCCGCCGCGAACACCGCCCGTCCCTCCTCCCCGGTCAGCCACGCCCGGAAGTCCCCGGCGGCCCGGTCGCGCGCGGACTCGTCGCGGTCGGCGCCCTCCCAGCGCACCCGGACGAAGGTGGGCTGCACACCGGGCACGTCGTTCGGGTACTGGGCCGTGCGCGGGGTGCGTGTCGTACGTTCGCAGGCGACGCCGCTGCGCAGCAGGAACTCCGGTACGAGGGCCGCCGTACGGTTGTCCACGTCGTCGTCGGCGGGCAGCGTGCACAGCAGGTCGGCGGCGGTCGGGGCGGGCGGTCCCGGCTGGGCGACCTTCTGCTCGGCACCGGCCGCGTCGGCGTTCGCGGTGTCGTACAGGCCGACCGTGGCGAGCAGCGCCGCGTCGGCGAACTCCGGGTCGGGACGGCGTACCGCGGCCTTCTCGTCGCGCACCCGCAGATGGTCGATCATCCGGGTCAGGGGCAGGCCGACCCGGTCCCCCAGGGACTTCGCGGCGATCCGCTCCGGCACCGCGAGCACGACCGGCGAGTGTGCGAAGGGCTCGTCGTCCGCCTCCAGTTCGGCCACGGCGTCGGTGTCCTGGAGTGCGGCGACCCGGGCGGCGTCGGCGGGGGAGGCCGGGATCCACACGTCCGGCTGCGGGCCGACGTCCCGCTGCGGGTTGGACTCCTCGTCACGTGGCTCCTGCCAGGCCACCGAGTCCTGGCCGAGCGCGGCGACCGTGTCGGCGGACCCCGCGCTGTAGACGGTGATCCCGCTGCGCCGGCAGCCGTCGCCGGTGGTGTTGGTGTCCGATGTCAGATACGCGTCGGCCGCCGCGGTGACCGTCGGCGCGAGATCGGGGTCGGTCAGGGCGCGCAGTTCCAGGGGCGGGGCGCAGGGGTCGCTGTCGGAGGTCAGGGCGACGATGCCGTAGGAGCCGAGACCGATCGCGGCGAGGGCGAGCAGTGCGGTGAGGCGGGTGGGGCCCACCATGTGCAGCAGGCCGGGGAGGCGGGAGCGGCGCAGCCGGGCGGAGACGGTGTCGGCCCAGGTGCCGAGGAGTGCGAGCAAGGCGGTCAGGGGACGCCGGGGCGGCACGGGTGGCGGGGGCGGCGGCGGGGGCGGCTTCACCCCGGGCGCCGCCAGCAGGACGTCCTCGTCCGGCTCGGATCTGCTCTGCGGCTCCCACGGATCGCCCCGTACGGTCTCGTACCCGTCGGCGGCCATCCGGGCCCGTAACGCGTCCGACAGCTCCCGGAACCCCAGCTCGCCGCCCTCGTCCAGGATCTGTACGAGCTCGCCGGTGAACGGCGTCGGGGTGCCCGGATCGCCCGCGTCGACCCGGTGGTTGGCCTGCACGCTCATCAGCAGCAGCACCCGGCGCTTGCTCTCGAAGCGCTCCCACAGCCAGGCCGCGTTGCCCGCGAAGCAGCAGTCGAGGATCACCACGACCCGCTCGGCCGGGCTGCCCGCGAGCACCGTCAGCACGGTGGTGAACATCTCCGCGCCCGGGAACACCGCGTGCCGCCCCGGGACCACGCGCGCGTTGTGCATCTGCAGGAACAGCTCGTCGCCCGCGCTCGGGATGGCCCCGTGCCCGGCGAAGTACAGCAGGAGCAGGCCCTCGGCCTCGCCCGCGGCGGTGTGCAGGGCCCGGTTGAACTCGTCCTGGGACGGGGAGCGGGAGACGATGACGTCGTGCTCGTCGAACACCCGGCCACGCAGCAGCGCGTCCCGCAGCCGGTTCACGTCGTGCTTGACGGCCGGCAGGTCGCCGGGCACCCCGTGCGGCGGCTCCGTGAACTCGTACTCGGAGACACCCACCAGCAGCGCCCGGTTGGTCCGTCCTCGCGGGTCGAAGCGGGTCACCGGCCTACCTGTCGTCGTGGAGGTCCACGATGTCGACGCGGCCCGTGGGCGGATCCCCGTTCTCCACGCCCCGGCGGACGTCCCGCCACTCCTCCACGGATCGTTTGACGTACTCCAGCAGCTCCTTGAAGACCGCGGCCCCGGCGCCGCCCGCCATCGCCACGACGATGTCCATGCCGATGCCCATCGGGGCGCCGGACTCGTCGGTCCGCGGCCGCTCCAGGATCTGCAGCTCGCCGGCGCGCACCCGCTCGTCGAGCCGCTGCTCCCGCTCCAGCCACTTGCGCAGGGCGTCGATGTCGCTCTCGCTCGCGGTCCCGTCCAGCCGTATGCGTATGCCTTGGTCGGCCACTCCATCCCCCTCAGCCATAACTCACCATCATGGCAGCGGAGTTGTGTGCACGGGAGGGTTTGTACGGGACCCCTGTGCCGACGTTGTCGGTGGCATGACTTACTCTTCGCTCACTCGCCACACGCGCCCCACAGGTTCCACACATGGCTGTGCGCGTGGGCCTCCACTTTCGTACCGGGGGGTTCGAACCAGAAGTGCGTATGCGCTCCCTCACGGCCGCCACCACCTTGGCGGTCCTCTTCAGCTCGGCGGTCCTGACCGCCACGCCGGCGTCCGCGGACTCGGCCAAGATCCTGCCGGTCAAGGCCGTCGGCGACATCGTGGTGGACGGAGTCCACCAGCGGGTCTTCGTCAGCGACCCGTCCAACGGCAAGATCGTCGTCACCGACTACGCCGGGACGGTCGTCAAGCAGCTGACGTCGCTGCCCGGCGTCACCGGACTCGAACTGTCCGCGGACTCGGGCACGCTGTACGCGGCGGTGCCCGGCGGCACCGACGCGATCGTCGCCTTCGACACGGCGACCGCGACCGAGTCCGCCCGCTACCCGGTGGGCACCTCCACCGACCCCAAGTACCCGGCCCTGGACGGCGACAGGCTGTGGTTCGGCTACCCGGGCGACATCGGCTACGTCGACCTCGCCGCCCCGGAGCACCCGGTGGCCCTGGACCAGGAGACCGACAACACCTGGTTCGGCGCCGCCCCGATGCTGGACACCAGCCCGGGCGCGCCCGGCAGGATCGTCGCGGGCATGCCCCAGCAGAGCCCGTCCGAACTGGCCGTCTACGACACCACTTCGGGCACCCTCACCCGTACCGCGCACAGCACCGTCGAGGGCGGCAACATGCGCGACCTCGCCCTCACGCCCGACGGGCAGCACGTGGTCGTGGCCAGCGGGGCGCCGTACTACCAGGCGGTCTACAAGACCTCGGACCTGACGGCCGACGGCAAGTACCCGACCAACGCCTACCCGAACGCCGTGGACATCGCGCCCGACGGCTCGGTCGCGGCCGGCATCGACGGCTCGTACGACCCGGACGTGTACGTGTTCAAGCCGGGCTCCGCCACCTCGGTGCGGGAGTACGACTTCCCCTCCACCAGCAGCGGCGGCAACGCCGACCTGCTCGTCGACCGGGGCCTGGGCTGGGCGCCGGACGCTTCCCGGCTGTTCGCGGTGTCGTCCAACTACGACGGCGTCTACCGCCTGCGGGTCCTCGTCGCCCCCACCAAGGCCACGACCGCCATCACGGTCACCGCCCCGGCCACCGCCACCCGCGCCAAGAAGCTCACCGTCAAGGGCAAGGTCTCCTCCAAGGTCGCGCTGCCCGCCGGCATCAAGCTGACCGCGACGCGCACCGACCTGGAGAACACCTCCGGCAAGGCGCTCCCCGCGGTCACGGTGAAGTCCGACGGCACGTACTCCTTCACCGACACCCCGACGGTCGGCGGCAAGGTCAAGTACACGCTGAAGTACGCCGGCGACGCCGGCCACGCGGCCGGCACCGGCTCCGACACCGTCGACGTCTCCCGCGCCAAGACGACCCTGACGCTGAACAACAACGGCAAGGTCTATTCGTACGGCAAGGACGTCAAGTTCACCGCGCACCTCGGTACGACGTACAAGAGCCGCAAGGTGGAGATCTGGGCCGACCCGTTCGGCGGGGACAAGGCCAACAAGCTGGTGAAGTCCGCCACGGTCAACTCCAGCGGCAACCTGTCCGTCACCCTCGACCTGAAGCGGGACACCAAGGTCACGGCGAAGTTCCTGGGCGACGCCCGGTACGCGCCGAAGACGGTGTCGAGCACGGTCGGCGCCAAGGTGAAGGTGTCGACGGCCGTCAGCAAGCACTACAAGACGAAGTACACGTGGGGACACACCTACTACTACTTCAAGAAGTCCAAGAACCCCGTGTTCACGACCACGATGACGGCGTACCCGGGCCGCGAGCAGCGCCTCGAGCTCGAGTTCTACTACGACGGCACCTGGTACGACCTCGGCTCGGAGTACTTCGCGCTGGGCTCCGCGGGCATCTCGAAGGTGGAGCTCACCGGTGAGCACGAGACGGGCTACCGGATGCGGATGCGCTCCTCGTACATCAACTCCTCGTCGGGCGACACCGTGAACTCGACGACGCACGGCGCGTGGAAGTACTTCATCTTCACGAGCTGATCGTCTGAAGGCGGCCCAGCTGCCTGTGCACATGGTCCAGGGCGCCCTCGCGGCGTCCTGGCACCCGCGCCCTCAAGCCGGCCAGCGCGGGCCCGAGTTCCCGGGCCCGCGCCGGGTCGTCGATCCGCCCCCACTGATGGTGGGCCCGGTCGGCGGCGGCCTCCACGGCGGGCGCGTCCGGGGCCTGCCCGGCGGCCAGCCGCGTGGTGGCCACGGACAGCCAGGCCCGGCAACTGCGCGCCGGGTCGCCGGCGAACATCGCCAGATCCGCCCGGACCTCGCTCCAGTGCAGCGCCTCCTCGGAGGCCGGCCCGTGCGCGCGTACGGCGGTCAGCTCGTGGTGCGCGGCCAGTGAGTCGGCGTCCCCGTGCCGCCGGGCCGCGACGGCGGCCGAGATCAGCACGTGCGGGTCACCCGCGGTGGGCCCCTGCGCGCTCAGGACGTGCCCCACGCTCTCCTGCGGGGTCCGGCTCAGCGCCTGCTGGTGCAACTGCACCAGCGGGGGCCGGTGCCCACTGCGCAGAATCGTCGCCACGGCCTTCATGTACGCGGGCGTCGACACCGTACGCCGGGGCGGCGGCGGTGCGATCCGGCCGTGGACGGCGTTGTTGCGGCCCGTGTCCAGGGGGTTGGCCCGCAGCCACTCCCACGTCTCCGGGTCGGCGTGCAGATCGAGGACGAAAGCCGTCGCGCCGGCCGGGCGCAGCCGCAGCTCCTCCCGGAACCAGTGCCAGGGGAAGGCGGTGTAGCGGACCGTCGAGGGCGTGGTGCGGGCCAGCGCGAGGTGGGGCAGGTGCTGGCGGCGGTCCAACTGGAGCTGGCCGGTGAGGAACACGGTGAGCGGGCCGGGGGCCGCCGCGGCGGCACGCAGCCGCGTCAGGACCGCCTGCGGCTCCAACGGGTCCGCGAGCTCGACCACGTTGGCCGTGTCCGTGCCGGACAGGACGGCGGGCGGTACGGCGGCGAGGACGGGGAGCACGGAGGCCGCGTCGACCAAACACCCCTTGCCCGCCGGTGCGGCGGCCAGCAGCAGCACGGTTCCGGGCATCGGTCCCTCCCCATCCCCCGTCGATCACGTACGGCAGCACCGTAACCGCTGCGGCTGCAAAGGTGGACCTCAGGACTGCAAACGTCCCTTTCCTGACGGACTGCCCACCGGCCGCCGGACCGCGAACGCCGTCGTGTCGTCGGCCAGCCGTCCTCCGCAGTGCCGCAGGGTGCGGTCGCGGACGAAGGCGACCAGCCGGTGCGGTTCGGCGATGCGCGGATCGGCGGCGACGGCGTCGGTGACCTCGGCGGCGAGCGGGTAGAAGAGGCCGCCGGCGTCCCGGGCCTCGGTCACGCCGTCCGTCGTCAGCAGCAGCGTCTCGCCGGGCGCCAGGGGCACCCGCAGCACCGGGGGCGGGCCGCCGGTGGCGAGTTCGCCCAGTCCGAGCGGGAGGGCCTCGCCGGGCGGCAGGTGCCGTACCCCGTGGGGGCCGACGACCAGCGGGGGTTCATGGCCGAAGACGACGGCGTCGACCGCGCCGGTGTCGTCGTCGGGGAAGCCGAGCAGCACCGCCGTGGCGAAGCGGTTGCCGTCGCCGTCACCGCGGGGGCCGCTGCCGTCGAACCCCCGTCGTCCGCCCGGAGGGCGGGCCCCGCGGCGTCCGGTGCGTGCGATCGCAAGGCGCCGGAGTGCCCTTGTGGCGGAGCCACCTGAGCGGTCCGGCAACGCGGCGAGCGTGCGTGCCGGACGCCGCGGGGCAGGCGGAGGTTCGACGGCAGCGGCCAGTGCCTTGATGTGCCGGCGGTGCCGCACCATCCGTACCTCCAGACGGTCCGCGACCGTCGTGAGGTCCGCCTCGTGGTACGCGGCCTCGCGGAACGTACCGAGCAGCGCGGCGGCCGCCTCCACCGCGGCGAGGCCCTTGCCCTGGACGTCGCCGACCAGGACCCGGGTGCCGTGCGGACCGGGCTGGATGTCGTAGAAGTCGCCGCCGACCCGGGCCTCGACATCGGAGGCGAGATAGACCGCCGCGTGCTCCAGGCCGCCCCAGTCCACGGGGAGGGGGCGCAGCACCGTGCGGCGCGTGGTGTCGGCGACGTCCCGCATGTGCAGCATCAGCCGCTCACCGCGCACCCGGACCGCGCAGGCCAGCACGGCGAGGACACCGCCGATGCCGACGAGGAGGAAGTCGGGCAGTCCGCTCTGGTACTGGTCCGGGTACGAGGTGTCCGCGAGGAGATAGTTCAGCAGCGCGAGCACGGCGAAGACCGCTGTGCCCCACACCCCGCAGATCGCGGCGGCGATACCGGGGACCAGCACGACCCAGGTGATCATCCGGAACGCGCCGGCGGTGTTGAAGTCGGTCAGCGTGATCCCGACGAGCATCAGCAGCGGCGGCACCCAGGCGACACTGCGGCCGCGGATCCGCAGCAGCTCACTGCGGCTGCGGATGTCGCGCTTCATGCCGTTCAGCGAAACACGGGGTGCCCGGGGTCGCCATCCGGTGCCGAATACCGCGTTCCGCCGACTTGCCAGGGGCTCCTCCCAGGTGTGCTCTGGAATCCGGGGGCAATCCGGGGGCGAGAGAGAGGAGTCCTCTCATGGCTCATGCGGCACCCGCGTCCGGCGGAACGACCCGCGGAACGACCCGCGGAACACCTGATGTCTTCAGCGAGCAGGTCCACAGGGCGGCGCGGTACGGGATCCCCGTCGTCCTCGGCCTGGTCTACGGCTACTGGGCCGCGGCCAACCGGCGCGGCGGCGGCGAGATCACCGGCTGGAACATCCTGTTCGGCTTCGTGACCGCGCTCGCGTTCATCGTGCTGTGCATCGCGGTGGCGACGTTCGCGCCGCTGCTCAAGCGCGAGCTGCACTCTCTGGTGAAGTCCGGCTTCGCGGGCGCCGCGGTCGGTTTCCTGTACAGCCAGACCGGCGAGAGCGTGCTGCGGTCCGCGGTCCTGGGACTGGTGGTCACGGCGAGCGTCTTCGGCGTGTTCTTCTACCGCTACTACACGCGCGAGGACGGGGCCGGAAACCGTCTGCGCTGACCGAGGGTGACCTGGGCAAAGGGGCCCGGCAGCCGCTGCCGGGCCCCTTCGTCTCCCTCTCTCACCCACTGCCCGGGAACATGTCCCAGGCATCCGCCGAGGACCCGGTGGCGCTCCAGCTCCACGAGCCGGAGAAACTCCAGGTTCCGGACCCCGACGCGCTCCATGAGTCGTTCCAGTACGGGTCGTCCCAGTTGCTCCAGGCCCCGTCCTTCCACTCGGGACACGGGTCGGCGCAGCTCGGCACCGAGCGACCGCCGGTGTCGACGAAGTCGGCGCTGGCCCAGCCCTGGGCGCCTTCGAGCCAGTACCAGTACGGATTGCCGTTGACTCGCTGTCCCCGGACCTTGCAGTCCACGCGGTCCTGGCTCCACGGCGAGAGCTGTGTGACGACGGGCGAGTGAGTGGTGGGCGCGGCTCTCACATTGAGGTCGACGCCGGAGACGATGGTGCCCCAGATCGGAGCGCCGGATCCTCCCCCACGCTCTCGGCTTCGCTCGAGCGCGGGGGGACCCCCATCGCCATGCCCGTCGGCGTAAGCCGGCGGGGCGGCGGCCGCTGCCGGGGTGCCCGCTGCCGCGACGGCCAGGGTGCCGCCGGTGAGCAGGGCCGCGGCCAGGGTCCGCAGGGCCGGAGTGGTGCGCATGGATCGGCCTCCTTCTCCCCAGCTCCAGGAAACACCCGTTCGGGTGAACCCTCCACCGGAGAGCTCGTCCGGGGGGTGCCGTCATGCGGCCATATGCAGTCACCCCGGTCGTGCACCCGCCCCCGCCCCCCTTGCCTGGAACCGTGCGCCCACCCCTCCGCAACGCCATGTCGGCCGCCCTGATCGCCGCGGCCTGTCTGCTCGTGCCGTTCGGGGTGCTCGCGGCCTGGGCGACCTACGGAAGAAATGCCGAGCTCCCCCGGCTCCGGCATCAACTCACCGACCCCTACGTGCCGTTCGAGGTCGCCGGATTCTGGCTCCCCGTCACCGCGCTGGTCCTCGCCGCCGCCGGTATCACGGTCGCCGCCTGCCGCCGCCGCGCGGTCACGGCGACCTCACTGGGTACAGCGCTGGGCGGCTCGTTCCTGGGCGTCGCGGTGGCGCTCGGCCGCCATCTGACCCTCTCCGACCTGCACGAGACCCGCCGCCCGGCCGCCGGCGCCCTCTACGACGCCCTCACCGCCACCCTGCGCACGGTCTCCTGGCTGCTGGTCGCCCTCGGCCTCACCGCGGCCTGCGCCACCTGGCTCACGGCCGTTTACGCACGACGCCGGCGAGCGTCCGCAGCGCCCGTTCCAGATCCCGCGGTGCGGCCGACGCGAGCCCGAGCCTGACCGCGTCCGGCGTCCGGTTCGGGTCGACGGCGAAGGCCGGCCCAGGCGTCACGGCGATTCCGAGCGCCGCCGCGGCGGCCGTGAAGGTGTCGGCACGCCACGGCGCGGGCAGCTCCCACCAGGCGTAATAGAGCTGCGGATGAGCCCGTACGACGAACCCGTCGAGCTCCTGGGCGACGAGCCGCTGCCGCTCGGCCGCGTCCGCCCGCTTGGCCTCCACCAGCAGCTGGACGACCCCCGACCCGACGAGCCGTACGGCCGCCTCCAGCGCGAACCGTCCCGCGCTCCACCCGCCGGAGCGGATCGCGGCGGCCACGGCGTGGCGGCGGCCCGGCGGTACGACGACGAAGCCGACGGTGAGCCCCGGCGCGACCCGCTTGGACAGGCTGTCGACGACGTGCGTGAGAGCGGGCGCGTGGGCGGCGAGGGGGTCGGGGGCGTGCGGGTGGAGGAAGGACCAGATGCGGTCCTCGACGACCGGAAGGTTCAGGTCGGCCACGGTGAGCGCGATCTCGCGGCGTCGGTCCCAACTCATCGTCAGCGACGTGGGGTTGTGCAGCGTCGGCTGGAGGTAGAGCGCGGACAGCGGGGCCGTGCGATGGGCGGCGGTGATGGCCTGCGGCAGCGGACCGTCCTCGTCCACGGCCAGCGGCACCAGGGTGCTGCCCAGCCGCGCGGCGATCTCCTTGACCAGGGGATACGTCAATGACTCCACACCCACCCGGCCGCCCGGCCGGACCAGGGAGGCGAGGGTGGCGGCGATGGCCTGGCGGGCGTTGCCGGTGAACAGCACCTGGGCCCGGTCGGGGCGCCAGCCGGGGGTCGCGAGGAGTGCGGCCACCGCCTCGCGCGCCGCCGCGGTGCCGGTGGCGGCGGCCGGGAGGAGCGCCTCGGCGAGGACGTCGGGGCGCAGCAGCGGCTCGAGGACGGGGGCGAGGAGCTCCGACTGGCCCGGCGCAGAAGGGTAGTTGAGCTCCATGTTCACGGGCGCCCGGGTCGCCTGCTCGGTCAGCGCCCGCCCGGCGGGCCCGGCCGGGGCGGCCCGCACGAAGGTGCCGCGCCCGACCTCCCCCACCACCAGTCCCCGCCGGACGAGTTCGCCGTACACCCGCCCGGCCGTCGACCCGGCGATCCCGCGCCGCCGCGCGAACTGCCGCTGCGGCGGCAGCCGTTCACCGGGTTTGAGCCGTCCGGCGGTGATGTCGTCGGCGAGTCGGTCGGCGATGCGCCGGTAGTCGTCCACAAGTCCCCCTACGTGCCACGGCACATGATTGCACCGAGGGCAAAGATCTTATTGCACCGAGGAGTTGGGCGACCTAGGGTCGACGTCATGGCGACACTCCCTCTGGTCCTGGTCCACGGCCACCCCTTCGACCACACGATGTGGAACCCGCAGCGCGCGGCCTTCTCCGCCGACCGCCAGGTGATCACCCCCGACCTGCGCGGCTACGGGGCGTCGCCGGTGACACCCGCCGTGACCGGGTTCCCGGATTTCGCGCGGGACATCGCCGCACTCCTCGACCAGCTGAAGGTCCCGGAGTTCGTCCTCGGGGGCCTGTCCATGGGCGGCCAGATCGTCATGGACTGCTACCGCCGGTTCCCCGACCGCATCCGCGGCCTGATCCTCGCCGACACGTTCCCGGCGCCGGAGACACCCGAGGGCGTCGAGGTCCGTCACGCCATGGCGGACCGCCTGCTGCGGGAGGGCATGCGGGGCTACGCCGACGAGGTGCTGGAGAAGATGGTCGCCCCGTACGCGGATGCCGAGGTGAAGGCCCACGTCCACCGCATGATGACGGCCACCTCCCCGAGGGGCGCCGCGGCGGCCCTGCGCGCCCGCGCCGGCCGTCCCGACTACCGCGACCTGCTCACCCGGGTCACGGTCCCCGCCCTGGTCGTCGTGGGCACGGACGACGAGTACACCCCCGTCGCCGACGCGGAGGCGATGCACGCGGCGCTGCCCTCGTCGCAACTGCTGGTGATCGAGGGCGCCGCCCATATGCCGAACCTGGAGCGGCCGACGGAGTTCAACGAGGCGCTCGGGGCGTTCCTGGCGAAGGTGGACGCGTCCTCATAGGCTCGGAGCGGTGAGCAGTCCCGAGGAACGACCCGTACGACGAGAGCGGCGAGCACGACAGAAACTCGGCATCCGGATCGCCGCCGTGCTGTTCGCCGTCGTCAGTGTCGTCATGGGGTGCCGGCTCGCCGACACCGACGGGATCACGCCCGTCCCCCAGTTCCTCGCCTTCCTGCCCTGGCTGGTCGCACCCACCGCCCTCGGCCTTGCCCTCGTCCTGCTCGCCCGCTGGTGGCCCGGCGTGGTGTGGAGTGTCGTCCTGCTCGGACTGCTGGCCTGGTTCATCGAGCCGTACGGCAAGAGCACCGAGCCGGGCGGGGCCGCGGTCGCCTCCTTCCGGGTGCTGACCTCGAACGTGGAGTTCGGGCAGGCCACCGGGGCGCTGATCGACGCCGTGCGGCGGGAGAAGCCGGACCTGGTGTTCGTGCAGGAGTGCGAGTACACCTGCGACGCCGAGCTGAAGCGGACCCTGGGCGGCACCTATCCGCACCGCCAGGCCGTCGAGGGCGGCGGCTCCGCGGGGTCCGTAATCCTCAGCCGGTTTCCGCTGAAGGCCACGGATCAGATCCCCGGCACGATGGGCATGCCCGGCGCCGTCGCCGATGTGCGCGGGCATGCCGTACGGCTTCAGCTCGCGCACCCGATGCCGCCGCTCCCCGGGCAGGTGGACGTGTGGCGGCGTGAGCTGGGCGCACTACGGGACTTCGCGGCGGAGCAGGCGGGCGGGACGACCCTGCTGGCGGGCGACTTCAACGCCTCCCAGGACCACGCCGCCTTCCGCCGCATCCTCGACACCGGGCTGCGCGACGCCGCCCGGCTCGCCGGCGACGACCGCACACCGAGCTGGCCGGCCCGGACCGCGCCGGCGCTCGGGGCGCAGATCGACCACGTCCTGCTCTCCTCGGACTTCTCGGCGGAGACGGCCCGCTTCCTGGACCTGGCCGACACCGACCACCGGGCCCTGCTGGTGGAGATCATCCTGCACGGCCGGGGATGACGTGTAATAGGCCCATGTCCCGCATCGGCCTCACACCCCCCGACTGGCTGGTCCGGAACCTCCAGACCCAACAGGCGCCCGTCAACTGGGCGGCGGTGGCCCGCGCGGCGATCGCGATGGCCCTCCCGCTGACCGTCGGACTGGCCGTCGACCAGCCGACGTACGGCGCCCTCGCCTCCATGGGCGCCCTCTCCGGCGTCATCGGCGACACCGCCGACGCGTACCGGATGCGGATCCTCAACATCGCGATCCCGCAGCTGTTCGGCGCGGTGGGGGTGACCCTGGGTTCGCTGGTGTACGGCCATGGATGGCTGGCCGTGGCGGTGGTGACCGGCATCGCGCTGGTCTCCGGGATGATCTCGACGATCGGCGCGGTGGCGTCGGTCTCCGGCCTGCTCCTGCTGCTGAACTCGGTGGTGGGCGCGGGCCTGCCGATGCCGGGCGAGTGGTGGCTGGCCCCGCTTCTGATGACCGGCGGCGGCCTGCTGGTGCTCGTCCTCGCCCTGCTGGCCTGGCCGCTCAGGTCGGGGGTGCCGGAGCGGGCGGCGGTGGCGGGCACGTACCGGACGGTGGCGGCCTTGATGGCGGCCTGCGGTACCCCGGACTACGACGAGGCCCGGCACGCCGTCACCCAGTCCCTGAACCAGTCGTACGACCTGGTCCTGGCCCGGCGCGCCCGCCACCACGGCCGCAGCCCCGAACTCACCCGTCTCCTCGCCCAGTTGAACGCGATCACCCCGGTGGTGGAGGCGGCCCCCGCGGCCCAACTCAGCGGCAGGCCGCTGGCGCCGGAGATCCCGGAGGCGGTACGCCACCTGGCCCAGGCGATCGAGACCGGCTACACGGGCCCGATAGGGCTCCGGTTGCCGGTGGCCACGACCGAGACGGCCCGCGCGGTGGACCACGCCCTGCGCCACGCGTCCGAGGTCGTGGCGGCCCCCGATGTGGACCCCCGGGGCATCGCGGACCGCCTGGGCCGCCCCGCCGCGCTGCGCGTCCGCGCCGCCCAGGCCGCCCGCAACGTGGCCCTGTCGGCGGCGTCCTGGCGTTACGGCCTCCGCCTCGCCCTCTGCATCGGCGTGGCACAGGTGCTGGTCTCGATCGTCCCGGTGCCCCGCTCGTACTGGGTGGCCCTGACCATCACCTTCGTCCTGAAGCCGGACTTCGGCTCCGTCTTCTCGCGGGCGCTGCTGCGGGCGGTGGGCACGGTGGGCGGGCTGGTCATCGCGGCGGCGGTGCTGTCACAGGTGCCACGCGGCTGGTGGGACGTCCCGGTGATGCTGGCCCTGGCACCCCTGATCCCGGCCCTGACCCCACGCGGCTACGGCTACCAGACGGCCGCGATCACCCCGGTGATCCTGCTGCTCTCGGACGTACTGAACCACCAGGGCACAGCCCTGCTGATGCCTCGCCTCGTGGACTCGCTGATGGGCTGCGGAATCGCCCTGGTCGCGGGCTACTTGCTGTGGCCGGAAAGCTGGCACACCCGGGTGGGCGACCGGCTCGCGGACGCGGTGTCGGACACCGCGCGCTACGTGGAATCCGCCTTCGGCACGGAGCCGGTGGACCCCCCGGCCCGCGCCCGTATGCGCCGCCGCCTGTACCGCGACCTGTCGGTCATCCGTACGGAGTTCCAACGGGCGCTGACCGAACCGCCGCCGACGGGCCGCCGCGCGGCTGCCTGGTGGCCGCTCGTCGTCGCCGTGGAACGGATCGTCGACGCGACGACGGCCGCGAGAGTACGCACCAAGCACGGGGCGCCGCTGCCGTCGAAGGCCGAGGTCTCCCAAGTGGTGCGGCAACTCCGGGAGTTGGCGGACGGTGTCCGGGAGGCCGAGACACTGTACGAGGTCCGCACGGACCTCACGGGCCCGGCGGGAAGCGTGCTGGAGCCCCTGCGCCAAGAGGTGGCGGCGGCTCGGGCGATCGCGTCGCCTCGCTGAGCACCGGACGCGAGGTCAGGGCACGGGGTCAGGCCACGAGGTTCTTGAGATCGATGTCCAGAGAGAAGGGAACAGTCACGGCCAGGCGGCCACGGTGAATGCCGGTGGGCACGTAGGTGCTCGTCATCGTGTCGAGTTCGTAGGTGTGGACGACGGGTGCGCCGGCCTCGTCCTCGACGCGCCAGAAGTGGGGAATCCTGGCCTGGGCGTACTTGACCGGCTTCATCGAGCGGTCGCGGTCCGCCGACTCCTCCGAGACGACCTCGATGACGAGAGCGACGTCTTGGGGCGCGTACCAGGTGCGGTCAGGGTCGTAGGCGGCGGTGGTGACCAGGACGTCGGGCTCGGGGCGGCTCTTGTTGTCGAGGCGGACGGTCATCTCGCGCGCGACCTCGATCCCGTCGGGGGCGGCCTGCTCCAAGGCGAGGGTCAGCTTCTGCACGAGCCGGGAGTGCCAGAGCCGCTGCGGCGACATCATGAAGATCAGGGCTCCGTCGATGAGTTCGGTGTGCCGCGGCGCTTGGGGGAGGTGGTCGAGGTCGTCGGCTTCCCAGCCGCTCGGCCTCGGCGGGATCATCCAGTCGGGGAGTTCAGCGGTCACGGCTTACTCCAGGCGCCTCAGAAGACGGTCAAAGGGTCGTGATCCCGGTTCGAGACGCGGGTCCCACGGCTGGTGCCCAGCGTAGTTGATGCCTTCGACTCGACCCCGTTCACCGATCGGCGACGAAGGACCCCATGCCTCGGGTGGTCGTGATGAGGCCTTCCTCGCGCAGGGCGCGGGTGGCCTTGCGGACGGTTTCGCGGGCGACCCCGAATTCGGCCTCCCGCTTCACTTCGGAGATCAGTCCACGCACGGGGTACTCACCGTCGGCGATCCGCTGCCGGACCACCTCTGCGATCTGCTGCCACTTCGGCCTGGTGGGGTCAAATTCGAACACCCCCGAACCGTACGTACTCCCCAGCAGCAATTCATAGAGACCTCTCCCACCCCATATGGGTAGAAACCACGCTCCACATGGACGTATCGCCCGATGCGCTGCCGCGCATGGTCGCCGACGGGCAGCTCGACGTGGCGTTCGTGCACGAGGTGGAGGGGTGTCCGTTGCGGATGCCCGAGGCTGCGGCTGCGGGTGCTCGTCGAGCGGGAGCCGCAGTTCATGTCGCTGGCCACCGACCATCCGGCCACCTCCAAGCCTGTCGTCGACCTCGCCGACCTGGCCCAGGACCGGTGGATGATCGACCCCACCGTCGACGGCTGGGGGCGCCCCCTCTGGGGGAGGACGCCGCACACCGGATGTTCCGGGCCGCGGGGTTCAACCCCCGTGTCCTGCACGGCGATTACCACACGGCCGCCGCCCTGGTCGCCACCGGCGAGGTCGTCACCGTCTGCCAGCCGTCCTGTCTGCCCCGCCCCGCCCCGCCCCGAGATGGCCGTACGTCGGCTGCGGGGCGACCCTCCCCCAGAGGGGGCCCCAGGCGTACGGCTGTTGCTCGCGGCCCGTAACGAGACGGACCTGGACGGGGCGCATCCCGCGTTGGAGGAGGCGTACTGGGGGGCGGCACGGCAGGCGCCCGCGTACCGGGAGTGGCTGGAACGCGCGGTCCCAGCCACCCACTAGGGACGTACGGCTCAGACGCCGATGTCGTCGCCGTCCTTGCGCCACACCGCCACGACCGCCGGACGGACGATCTTGCCCGGTCCGTCGGGCCAGACGCTCGCCGGGCTCTCCACGGTCGCCCCGCTGATCTCGCCCGGGTGCTGGACGGCGACCAGGACACGGCGGTCCTGGACGATCGGGCCGCAGGTCTCGGCGCCGATCGGCATGGTCAGGAACTGCTTGAGCTCACCGCGCCGGTCGCCCTTGGTCGCGACGCCGAAGAGACCGTCGTGGTAACCGAGCTGGGCGCCGTCGGTGGAGATCCACAGGTTGCCGTGCGGGTCGAAGGCGACGTTGTCCGGGCAGGAGATGGGGCTGACGCGGTCCTTGGGGAAACCGGCGAAGTAGGTGGCCGGGTCGTTCGGGTCACCGGCGACGAGGAACAGCAGCCAGGCGAACTTCGTGCTCTCCGGCCGGTTCCAGCGCTCGGTCAGCTCCAGGATCTGGCCGTGCTTGTTGGCATTGCGCGGGTTGGCCTCGTCCGCCGGGGCGTTGCTGCCGACGCCGCGGTTGGTGTTGTTGGTGAGGGCGACGTACACCTTGCCGGTGTGCGGGTTCGGCTCGATGTCCTCGGGCCGGTCCATCTTGGTCGCGCCGACCTTGTCACCGGCGAGGCGGGTGAAGACGAAGACCTCGTCGGCGCTCATGCCGTCGACGTGCGAGACGGCACCCTTGGCGGTCGCGGTGGCCAGCGGTATCCACTCGCCGCTGCCGTCGAACTCGCCGTCGGAGGGCAGCTTGCCTGTGCCGTCGATCTCGATGGCGGGGGAGTCGCCGGTGAGCTTGGCGACGTAGAGCGTGCCCTCGTCGAGCAGCGAGAGGTTGTGCTCGCGGACGGCTCGGCCCGTCCCCCTCTTCATGCGCTTGCTGCTGACGAACTTGTAGAAGTAGTCGAAGCGCTCGTCGTCACCGGAGTAGACGACGGGGCGCCCGTCGTCGGTGAGCCGGATGGTGGCGCCTTCGTGCTTGAAGCGGCCGACGGCGGTGTGCTTGCGGGGCGTGGAGGTCGGGTCGTACGGGTCGAACTCGACGACGTATCCGAACCGGTGGACCTCGTTGGGCTCCTGGGCGACGTCGAAGCGCTTGTCGAAGCGTTCCCACTTGCGCTCGGTCGCGCCCGTCCCGATGCCGTACCGCTTGTCGGTGGCCCGGCTGCTGTTGGCGAAGTACTGGTTGAAGTTCTCCTCGCCGTGCAGGCTCGTGCCCCAGGGGGTCGTACCGCCCGAGCAGTTGTTGAGCGTCCCGAGGACCTTGGTGCCGGTGGGGTCGGCGGAGGTCTTCAGAAGGTCCGATCCGGCGGCCGGGCCGGTGAGCCGGAACTCGGTGGTGGCCGTGACACGACGGTTGAGGGGATGGCGGGGTACGACGGTGAGCTTGCCGGTCTTGCGGCTCTCCTCGACGACGACGGCGGACAGCCCGTGCGCGGCCCAGGCGATCTCGACCTGCTCGCGGGTGGGGTTGGCGGCGTCGTAGCCGCGGAACATGAGCACCTCGTCGGTGTACTCGTGGTTGGCGACGAGGAGCTGCTTGCCGTGGCCCAGCGGGAGCAGGGTCAGGTAGTCGTTGTTGTACCCGAACTGTCCGGCCTGGGCGGCGGCGCTCTGGTTCTCCGGGTCGAAGGCGGGCGCACCGCGCAGGATGGGCTCGCCCCAGCGGACGACGACGTTCTGGGCGTAGCCGTCCGGGACGGTGACCTGGTCGGCGGTGTTGGGCGCGACCGGGGTGAAACGGAGCCCGCGGGCGGCCTTGCCGTTTCCGGGCCTGTACGAGCCGGCGGTCGCGTCGGTGGCGGCGTGGGCCTGGGGGGCGGCCGCGACGGTGGCCGAACCGGCGGCTGCGGCGACCGTGACGACGGCGGCGGCCTGCATGATCGACCGCCGGCTGACCGCACCGGCGATGACGTCGCCGACGTACTCGTTGGCGCTGGTGTTGGGCGCCTCGTGGAAGCAGGCGTTGCCGCACCGGTACAGGCAGGTCAGGGCGGAGCGGCCGCCCGGGTGCGCGTCGGACGACGACGTTCTGATCAACGGCAGCAGTTTGCGCATTTTGTATTCCCCTTGCTTCCCCATGGAATCCCCTTGAATCCGCGTCACGGACGCTAGGAGCCCGTTTGTGCGGCAGCGGGGACTCTCGGTGAACGGCCGGTGAATCCGAGGTAGCGGTAAGGGAGTTGGCGGCCCGGGGGAGGATGGGGACCGGCCTGTGGCCGGTTGGCGGTCTTGACGGAGGCAGGGTCCTGTGTCCGCCCCTCCCCAAGATCACCATCCGAGGCCGCTAACCTTACGTGTCCGTCCTGGCCAGGGATTTACGGGCATCAACTCACGCGAAGGGTTGCGCACATGGGCATTCTCACTCTCCTGCGGAACGCGTTCGGCCGGTCACGCAAGGGGCGTAGCGCCGAGGCAGAGGGTGCGGAAGGGACAAAGCCGACGGTGCCCTCGCCGTCACCCGAGCCCTCGACCCCGACGCCGGCCCCGGCCTCGGCCTCGGCCTCGGTTCAGGTCCCGGAGCAGCGTCCGTCGACGTCGGCGTCCCTGTCGACCAAGGACGAGCACGATCTGGTGTCGGCGGCGTTCGACAACGTGGCGGTACCGAAGCCGGCCGGCCCGGCGGATGAACGGGAGCCCGCGGCGGGCTCGGCGGATACCGCGCCGGTGGTCGCCGAGGAGGCGACACCGGGAGCGGCCGCTGAGTCCGCGGAGGAGCCGACGCCGGTCCCCACCGCGGAGGCTGTGGCGGAGACCGCCGTGGCGGAGCCGGTCAAGGAGAAGGCGAAGGTCGAGGAGTCCGCGCCGGTCGAGGAGACCGCCGTGCACGAGACGGCTGCCGAACCCGCCACGGAAGAGGCGCCGACGGCCGAGGAACCCGCCGCGACAGCCGACACCGAGCCGGTCGCGGAAACCGCCCCGGAGCCGGTCACGGAGACCCAGCCGGAGCCCACCGCCGAAGCCGCCCCCGAGCCTGAGCCGGAGCCTGCGGTCAAGGAGACCGCCGTGCACGAGACGGCTGCCGAACCCGTCACGGAAGAGGCGCCGACGGCCGAGGAACCCGCCGCGACAGCCGACACCGAGCCGGTCGCGGAAACCGCCCCGGAGCCGGCCGCGGAGACCCAGCCGGAGCCCACCGCCGAAGCCGCCCCCGAGCCTGAGCCGGAGCCTGCGGTCGAGGCGTCCGCGCCGGACGCGGCCGCAGAGGAGCCGACGACTGCCGAGGAGCCCGTCGCGGAGGTCGCCCCCGCCGAGGCCCCGGCCACCGATGAGACGCCCGTCGTCGAAGAGCCGACCGCAGAGGAGGCACCCTCCGCCGAGGCTCCTGTCGAGGACGAGCCCACCCCGGAAGCAACTGCGGAAACGGCTCCCGAGGCGGAGCCCGTGGCCGAGGAGCCCGCGCCGGAGCCCGCCGAGGCGGCCGCTGCCGTGGAAACCGAGACCACTGAGCCCGCCGTAGAGGCCGAGCCCGAGACGGTCGTCGAGGAAACCTCGCCGGAGGCGGTCGCGCAGGTCACGGAGGAGCCCACCCCGGAGCCGGTCGTAGAGCCCGCCCCCGAGCCCACCACCGAGTCCGAGGCGGTCGCTGAAACCCAGCCCGAGCCGTCCGCCGAAGAGAGCGCCCCCGAGCCGGCGGCAGAACCCGACCCGCAGTCGGCCGTCGAGGAACCCACCCCCCCCGAACCGATCGCCGCGGCCGCCGAAGGCGAAGCCGAGGCGACGGTCGCCCACGACGCCGCCGCCCTCGCCCTCGCCAAGGCCGGCCTCACCACCGCCCGCGCCAGGACCTACCTCGTCCTGGACCGCTCGGCGAGCATGCGCCCGTACTACAAGGACGGCTCCGCTCAGGCCCTCGCCGACCAGACCCTCGCGCTCGCGACCCACCTCACCCCGGACACCGAAGCCGGCACCCCCGCCGTCCACGTCGTCTTCTTCTCCACCGAGGTCGACGGCACCACCGACCTCACCCCCGCCTCCCCGAAGGACGCGATCGACGAGGCGCACGCCGGCCTCGGCCGCATGGGCCGCACCAGCTACCACGCCGCCGTGGAAGCCGTACTCGCCCACTACGACAAGAACATCCCCGACGCGCAGACCCCCGCCCTGGTCGTCTTCCAGACCGACGGCGCCCCCGACGCGAAGACCCCCGCCACCCAGGCCCTGACCGACGCCGCGAAGACCCACCCCTCGGTGTTCTTCTCCTTCGTCGCGTTCGGCGAGCACGAGAACAAGGCGTTCGACTACCTCCGCAAACTGAAGACCGACAACACGGCCTTCTTCCACGCGGGCCCGACCCCCAAGGAACTCACGGACGCGGAGCTCTACGACGGCGTACTGATCGACTGGCGCCCGTAGCCCCCAGCGATCCCGTCTCCTGCCGTCCTCTTCCACCCCGCCTTCCAGGCGGGGTGGAAGCCCCTTCAGACCGCCGTCTCCAAGTGAAGCCGCAGGATACGCAGACGAAGTCGGCTTGGCTCTTGCAACGCCGATGAAAACGCAAGGATCAACATCGCGGCAGGACAGGGCGGGATTCCCCGCCCCCGGCGAACGGCCGGTGCCGGAGGGGTGACAATGGCCACCAGCCGTTCGAGCGCCCGTGAACCTCAACCCGCCTGGGTTGGAATCCCCCTCTTTTGAGAGGGGGAGGGTGTCGACCCTCAATACGGAGAGCGGGCGGCCCACCGCTGTCGGATACGATTTCTTGGTTCGCAAAGCACCGAGAATTCCGACCTGGGAGCAGCCCCCGATGGCTCGACACCTCATCACCAGCGCCCTTCCGTACATCAACGGGATCAAGCACCTGGGCAACATGGTGGGGTCGATGCTCCCGGCGGACGTGTACTCCCGGTACCTCCGCCAGCGCGGCCACGACGTCCTCTACATCTGCGCCACCGACGAGCACGGCACCCCCGCCGAGCTCGCCGCGAAGGAGGCGGGGCTCAGCGTCGCCGAGTTCTGCGCCCAGGCGCACGACGCCCAGAAGGCGGTCTACGACGGCTTCGCGCTGGCCTTCGACTACTTCGGCCGCAGCTCCAGCGAGCAGAACGTCGAGATCACCCAGCACTTCGCACGCCGCCTCAACGAGAACGGCTTCATCGAGGAGCGGGCGATCCGCCAGGTGTACTCCCCCACCGACGGCCGCTTCCTCCCGGACCGCTACGTCGAGGGCACCTGCCCCCACTGCGGCTACGACAAGGCCCGCGGCGACCAGTGCGAGAACTGCACCCGCGTCCTGGACCCGACCGACCTGATCGACCCGCGCTCGGCGATCTCGGGCTCCACGGATCTCGAAGTGAGGGAGACCAAGCACCTCTTCCTCCTCCAGTCCAAGCTCCAGCACGAGGTCGAGGAGTGGGTCTCCCGCCACGAGGACGAGTGGCCCCAGCTGGCCTCCTCCATCGCCCGCAAGTGGCTGACCGAGGGCCTGCACGACCGTGCGATCACCCGTGACCTGGACTGGGGCGTCCCGGTCCCGGCGGACACGTGGCCGGAGCTGGCGGCCGAGGGCAAGGTCTTCTACGTCTGGTTCGACGCCCCGATCGAGTACATCGGCGCGACGAAGGAGTGGTCGGACCTGGACCCGGAGAACCGGGACTGGAAGTCCTGGTGGTACGAGGCCGACTCCGGCGAGAACCCGGTCCGCTACACCGAGTTCATGGCGAAGGACAACGTCCCCTTCCACACGGTGATGTTCCCGGCGACGGAGCTCGGCGTCCGGGAGCCGTGGAAGAAGGTGGACTACGTCAAGGCCTTCAACTGGCTGACGTACTACGGCGGAAAGTTCTCCACGAGCCAGCGGCGGGGCGTCTTCACGGACCAGGCCCTGGACATCCTCCCGGCCGACTACTGGCGCTACTTCCTGATCGCCAACGCTCCCGAGTCCGACGACTCGTCCTTCACCTGGGAGCACTTCACCGCCACGGTGAACAAGGACCTCGCCGACACCCTCGGCAACTTCGTCAACCGCGTCCTGTCCTTCTCCAAGAAGCGCTTCGGCGAGGAGGTCCCCGCGGGCGGCGAGCCGGGCGCGGCGGAGGCGAAGCTGGGCGAGGAGATCGCCCGCCTCCTCGCCGAGTACGAGGAGCAGATGGAGGCCCTCCAGTTCCGCAAGGCCGCGGCCGCCCTGCGCGCCCTGTGGTCCGCGGGCAACTCCTACCTGGAGGAGAAGGCACCCTGGCTGGAGATCAAGACCGACCAGGAAGCCGCCGCCCTCACCCTGCGCACGGCGATGAACCTGATCCACCTCTACGCGGTGGTCTCGGAACCCTTGATCCCGGCCACCTCGGCGGCGATGCGCCGGGCCTTCGCCCTCAAGGACGACACGGCCGCCTGGATCTCCACGGACGAGGCCAAGTCCCTCACCGCCGTCCCCGTCGGCACCCCCTTCACGGTCCCCCCGGTCCTCTTCGCCAAGCTCACGGAAGAGGACCTGGAAACGTACAAGGCCCGCTTCGGCGGCGAACCGACCGCGTAAGCCCCGCCCACGCGGAAAAGGGCCCCGGGACGTACGGTCCCCGGGCCCGCACGTCGGCAATTGGCAGATCTGTCCCCGCCCAGCCGGCGAAAGCGCAGGTCACTGTCGCCCGGCGTGGGACACATCCGCCAATTCCTCCTGCCCTACTTCAGGACGGCCGCACCCGTCGAAGTCGCCAGTGACGTCGGCAGGTTCTTCGCCGACGACTCCAGGCCCGCCGTCAGGGTCGGGGTCCAGTTCACCGTCGTCTTCAGGTCCTTCGACGACGCGGCGTTGTAGGCCGCCACCAGGTCCGTCACCGTGCCGTTCACGAGGTTGCCGCCGCCCTTGATGGCGCCCGTGCCGTCGCCGCTCAGGAGCTTGGCGACCTTCACGCTCGACGGGACCTTCCAGTAGTTGTTCTCGGCGACGACCTGGGCCTTGGCGCGGGAGTTGATGCTGTACTGCACCGCGTAGCCGTTCAGGGGCGTCACGTCGTAGTAGTTGTTGTAGATGTGGACCTGGCCCACGCGGGACAGCGGGGCGCGCTGGGTGATGCCCTTGTAGATGTTGTGGTGGATCGAGACGCGCAGCTTGCCGGCGGGCTCGCTGTCGCTGCTGCCGATCAGGGTCGTCTTGTCGTGGTTGGTGAACTGGTTGCGGGAGACCGTCACCAGGTCGGAGCTCTTGGTGATGTCCAGCGCGCCGTCGTGGATCTGGTACTCGCGGCCGTAGTACTTCGGGTTCGCGGAGTCCAGGTGCGGCGTGTCCGTGAACGTGTTGTGGTCCGCCCAGACATGGGTCGCGCCGCGCAGGGTCACCGAGTCGTAGTTGGAGTTCCAGTTGCCGTCGTCACCGTCGGTCGGGTCCCACTGCGGGAAGCAGTCCTCGGTGGCGGAGAAGGCGAGGTTGCGGACGATGACGTTGTCCACGTTCTGGATCTGGAGCATCGCGCCGGTCAGACCCGCCTTCGTACCCGGCACGCCCACGATCGACGTGTTCGCCGGGACCTTGAAGACAATGTTCGCGGCCTGCTTCTTCTGCGCGGCGGCGCGGGCCGTCTCCTGGCTGCCGGAGGGGAGCTTCGAGCGGCCGTACGTCGACGGGTCGTACGCCTTGAGGTACGAGGTCAGCGAGTAACCCGTGCCCGACGCGTAGTCCGCGCAGGTCAGCTTCTTGCCCGCGTCGTTCGTGTTGGCGTCGATCGTGCCCTTGACCTTGATGATCCGGGGCGTGGTGTCGGAGGCCGAGCCCAGTGCCTTGACCAGCTGGGCACGGGTGGAGACGGTGAAGGTGTGCGCGGCGTCGGCCTTCTTGCCGCCGGTCGTGCCCGTCCCCGAGGAGGCCCAGCCGTCCTTGGCGGCGAGGGTCTCGTGGTACAGGTCGACGGTCCCGGCGTTCGCGTTCAGCACCAGCGCGCCCGCGCCGACACCGGCCGCCACCACGGCGGCGGAGACGACGAGGGTGCGGCGCTTACGGAGAGACCGGCGGTGTGCGGGAGCAGCCACGGATGAGTCCTTACGTACTTGGGGGGTAGTTCCGACTCTTCTGTGGTCGTGGAGATCCAAAAGGTTGCCGTAAAACTTTTGCCCGTTCGGTGATCAACTGATGGATGGGGGGCGGAACTTGCCAGAGAAGCTACGTATGGTTTGCGCCATGGCAGTACCTGGGATCATCCCGATCGCCTACGAGCCGCACGGCCGTACCGAGGCCATCGGGCTATACGCGGACGGGCAGTTCCTCGGGTCGGTCTCGTATGCCTTCCCCAAGGGGTTCCGGCTCGACAGCGGCTGGGAGGAGCACAAGCGCCTCTACGCCGTACTGCACACCTTCGACGCGCAGGGCAACTACCGCGACTCGCAGATCTGGTGCGCCGGTACCTGGGCGGAGCAGCAGCGCGACGGTTCGGTGCTCGGACGTGCGCGGGCTCACCTCGCCACGCTGTTGCGCAGTCTGCCCCGGCGCACCTACACCGACATCGCCGTACGGCCCTTCCAACTCGTCGTCGACGGTGTCCTGTTCGGTCTGGTCACCGGGGAGGACGAGGACGAGCTCTGGGCCGAGCTGTACCCGGACAATCTGGGCTTCGGGCCACCCTGGGACGGGAGTTACGACACCTGATCTAGGCAGACGCCCCCACAGGCGCTATACATGCCCGAAGATCACTAGTGGGGGGTTTCATCCATGGCACTTTTCGGCAACGCGCACACCATCGATCCTGCCCAGGCGGCATCGGACTTCGCCAAGCTGCTGGGCGCCGGTGAGGGTGTGCAGGCGGCGTACCAGCTGGTGCGCGACGTCATCATGTTCACCGACCGGCGGCTGATCCTGGTCGACAAGCAGGGCATCACCGGCAAGAAGGTCGAGTACCACTCGATCCCGTACCGCAGCATCACGCACTTCGCGGTGGAGACGGCCGGCACCTTCGACCTCGACGCCGAGCTGAAGATCTGGGTCTCCGGCAACTCCGTGCCGATCCAGAAGACCTTCACCAAGGGCGTGGACATCTACGAGGTGCAGGCGATCCTCACCCAGTACGTCGCGCGCTGAGCGCTCCGCTGGAAGTGCGGTGGACGGGTTGTTGTTCGTCTGCGGCGCCGTCGTGGCTGGTCGCGCCCCGCGGCGGGGCGCTGCCGAACCGCGGCCGACTTCACCCGACCCGCTCAGCACTACCTGCGCGGGCCGCCCCCGAAGCCTCCTTCGGGGGCGTCGCCCGCCGTCGACGTCGAGCGCCCCGTTGCCGCCCGTCTCGGGGCCGTCGGCCACGAGCGTGCCGCCGGTGATCTCGGCGGTGCCGTCGGAGTCGGGCGACCACTTCGGCTCCGCACTGGCCGTGGCCGACCTGAACCGGGACGGGCCGTATGACGGTCTCGGCCGGGGACGTGTACAAGGACGGCAAGCCCGAACTGTTCGTCGGCGCGACCGGCGAGAACCACTTCAACGGAGCGGTCCGGGTCTTCTCCGGCGGTTCGTCCCGCCCTGTGGCCCCGGGCAGCAGGATGTTCGCGGCTGTGTCGGTCGGGCTCCCTCAGCAGAGCGGCACGCTGCTCGGCGGCGCCGGGCTGCTCTGGGTGATCTGACCGCTCAGGCGACCGCCGGCGCCGGGTTCCACCAGGGCGAGCTGTACCAGCCCCCGGGAACCCGGCGCCCGGCGACGACCCCGCCCGCGTAGTAGTACGGCGTCACTCCGTCCCGCCAGCGGTTGGAGACGGTGTACGTCCGCTCGTCCAGGATGACCCGCCCGTCCCGGGCCGTGACCGCGGGCGTGCCCAGGCCGGGCAGGACGGGCCCGGGGTCCAGGCGGAGCGCGGTGCGGGCGGCGCGGACGTAGTGGAGGCCCTCGACGGCGGCCGCCGTGGCCGTGTCGTACCGCCCGGCGGCGAGCTCCCCTCGCGCGGCGCGGTACCGCTCGGTCGCGTCGGCGAGGGCCTGCACGGCCGCCTTGTCACCCGCCGCGTCGATCCCCGCCGGCCCGGCCCCGAGCCGCTCGACCCACCGCTCGGCCTCGACACGGGCGCCGGTCCCGGGCTCGGGATCGGGGACAGCGGGCGGCACAGCCACCGGCACGAAAGGCTCCGCCCGACCGCCCTGCCTCCGCGGTGCGACGACCGCGGCGCCCGCGCCCGCCGCTCCGACGACCAGCAACAGTGCGAGTACGACGTATCCCATCGCTTCCTCCAGCGCTTGCGGTCTCCCACGGGGCGGGGCGACCCGACCCCGTATGTCCCCATGAGACCCCGGGCCGCTGTGCACAGATGCCGAGCCGTCTGTACGGCTCCTGTGAGAACGCCGTGACGGCTCACGACAAAGGGCGCCCGGGACCTGACCGTCCCGGGCGCCCTGGTGCATGTCCGTGGTTACAGCGAGGTGCCCTCGTTCGTCGCGTCGGGGTCGACGCCCATCGTGAGGGAGCCGGTGACGCCCTTGGCGATGTTCTTCTTGTTGTACTTCAGCTTGAGCAGGCCGCCCGTGGTGCCGCTCTGGTCGTAGATGGTGTCCTCGTCGAGCGTGGTGCGCTCGGTCGTCGAGGTCGAGTACGGCTCGACCTCGGCGGAGGCGAGCACGGACGTCTCGTCGAAGAAGAACTGGCCGGTGTGACAGGTGTTGCCGCCCTCGTAACCGGCGTCCGTCCACTCGCCGCCCACGTGCACCTTGGTGTGGATGTGGACGGTACGGCCCCGGTACCAGCCCGGGAAGACCGTCTTGAAGGTGACCTTGCCGTGCTTGTCCGTCTTCCACGTGCCGCGCAGATAGCGCTCGTCGTCGGTGGGCTCCTCGTGGCCCCCGCCGCCGGTGCCACCGGACGGCGCACCCGACGGCGGCTCACCGGTCGGGGTGCCGGAGGGGGCGTCCGTGGGGGTGGTGCCGCCACCGCCGGTCGACAGGCTCTCGTAGCCCGAGTAGATGCCCAGGGCGTCGCAGTGCCAGATGTCCACGGCGGCGTTGCGGATCGGCTTGCAGGTCTCCGAGTCGATCACCTTGAGGTCGAGGACGAGCGGGATGCCCTCCTTGTCCTCGGTGATGTCACGGCGGAGCTTGTCGGCGTCGATGTAGTACGGCCCCTCGGTGGTCTCCGAGGTGAGCTTGTAGCAGACCTCGGCGGAGGAGGTACTGCTCGCGGAAGTGCTGCTCGTCGTCTCGTCGGCGAAGGCACCCGAGGCGAGCGTGGCGCCCGCCCCCACGGCCACGGCGGCGCCCGCGCCCGCCACGACGACCTTGCGACGCGTCAGGTCCCGCTTGTGCTTCGGCTCGTAGTCCTGCTGGTTTCCCGTCATGTGCAGGAAAGTTAGGTAAGAAGACTGTCAGGGGCGTGGGAAAGCACTGTGGCGTTCTCAAAGGAACATGAGAGGGAAGCCTTCCCTTACTTTCAGAGGCGTTTCTTCCGGGTCAACAGGGGAGGGCCCCGCTCCTCCCGAGCCGCAGGTGGGGGAGGAGCGGGGCCCGGTGGATCAGCCGGCGGACACAGACGCGGACGCACTCGCCGGGGGCGGGGAGCCCTGCCCGTCGTTGGTCGCCTCCGGGTCCACGCCGACCGTGATCGACCCGCGGACGCCCTTGCCGATGTCGTCCTTGCGGTATTGCAGCTTCAGCAGACCGCCCGCGGTGCCGCTGCCGTCGTAGATCGTGTCCTCGTCGAGCGTGGTCCGCTCCGCCGTGTTGGAGGCGTACGGCTCCACGCCCGCCGAGGCGAGCACCGACTCCTCGTCGAAGAAGAACTGGCCGGTGTGACAGGTGTTGCCGCCCTCGTAACCGGCGTCCGTCCACTCACCGCCCACGTGCACCTTGGTGTGGACGTGGACGGTGCGACCCCGGTACCAGCCCGGGAAGACCGTCTTGAAGGTGACGAACCCCTGCCGGTCCGTACGCCACGTGCCGCGCAGATAGCGGGTGTCGTCGGTGGGCTCCTGGTGCCCACCGCCACCGCCCGGGGGAGGGCCGGTCGGTACGCCGGTAGGCGTTCCCGTGGGAGCCGGCCCACCGCCCCCGCCTCCATTGCCCATGTCCTCGTACCCCGAGTAGACGCCCACCGCGTCGCAGTGCCAGATGTCCACGGCCGCGTTCCGGACCGGTCGGCAGGTCTCGTTGTCGATCACCTTGATCCTGAGGAGGAACGGGATACCCGGCCGATCCTCGGTGACGTCGCGGCGGATCTTGTCCGCGTCGATGTAGTACGGACCCTCGGTGGTCTCCGAGGTCAGCACATAGCACTCCTCGGCGCCCTGCGCCGGTGACCGTCTCTTCTCCCCCGCTCCGGCGTTCGACGCGTACGCGCTGCCGCCCAGGCCCAACGCCGCGACCGCTCCGGCACCCACCGCGACGACCTTACGGCGCGTCACATCCCGTACTTCCGCTGCCTCTTGAGGCTGGTGATTCGCTGTCATGCGGCTGGAAGCTAGGTAAGAAGGCTGTCAGCGAGCTGAGAAAACAGCCCGTTTCCGGCACGCACGCAAAAGGGACCTGAAATCGTCCGTCGATTTCAAGTCCCTTTGCGATCAACCGAGTTACAAGGCTTGCCTTACTTCGGCTGCGGCTTGCGCACCGACAGGTGCAGCTCCTTCAGCCGCGCCTCCTCCAGCTCCGTCGGCGCACCCATCATCAGGTCCTGGGCGTTGCCGTTGAGCGGGAAGGCGATGGTCTCGCGGATGTTCGGCTCGTCGGCCAGCAGCATGACGATGCGGTCGACGCCGGGCGCGATGCCGCCGTGCGGCGGGGCGCCGAAGCGGAACGCGCGCAGCATGCCGGCGAACTTCTCCTCCACCGTCTCGCGGTCGTAGCCCGCGATCTCGAAGGCCTTCAGCATGATCTCGGGCTCGTGGTTCCGGATCGCGCCGGAGGACAGCTCGACGCCGTTGCAGACGATGTCGTACTGCCAGCCGAGGATGTCCAGCGGGTCCTGGGTCTCCAGGGCCTCAAGACCGCCCTGCGGCATGGAGAACGGGTTGTGCGAGAAGTCGATCGCGCCGCTCTCCTCGTCCTTCTCGTACATCGGGAAGTCGACGATCCAGCAGAACCGGAAGACGCCCTCCTCGAAGTGCCCGGCACGCTTGGCGGCCTCGACCCGCACCGCGCCCATGATCTTCGAGACCTCGTCGAACTCGCCCGCGCCGAAGAACACGGCGTGCCCGGCGGCCAGCGACAGCCGCTTGGTCAGCTCGGCGACGTTCTCCTCGGTGAGGAACTTCGCGATCGGCCCGGACAGCGAACCGTCCTCGGCCACGCGGACCCAGGCCAGACCCTTCGCACCCTGCGAGACGGCGTAGTCGCCGAGCTGGTCGAAGAACTTCCGCGGCTGCGCGGAGACGTCCGGCACCGCAAGCGCCCGCACGTGCTTGCCGGCGAACGCCTTGAACTCCGAGCCCTCGAAGACATCGGTGATGTCGACGAGCTCCAGCTGGGCCCGCAGGTCCGGCTTGTCGGAGCCGTACTTCAGCATCGCCTCACGGAACGGGATCCGCGGGAACGGAGACGTCACGTGACGCCCGTTGCCGAACTCCTCGAACAGCTCCGTCATGAGCTTCTCGATCGGCTGGAAGACGTCCTCCTGCTCGACGAAGCTCATCTCCACGTCGAGCTGGTAGAACTCGCCCGGCGAACGGTCCGCGCGCGCGTCCTCGTCACGGAAACAGGGTGCGATCTGGAAGTAGCGGTCGAAGCCGGAGATCATCAGCAGCTGCTTGAACTGCTGCGGCGCCTGGGGGAGGGCGTAGAACTTGCCCGGGTTCAGACGCGACGGCACGACGAAGTCACGCGCGCCCTCAGGAGAGGTGGCGGACAGGATCGGCGTCGCCATCTCGTTGAACCCGAGGGCCGTCATCTTGTGACGAATGGCGGAGATGACCGACGTACGCAGCAGGATGTTCTTGTGCATGCGCTCGCGGCGCAGGTCCAGGAAGCGGTACTCCAGACGCCGCTCCTCGTTGACCCCGTCCTCGGTGTTGATCGTGAACGGCAGCGGGGCGGCCGCGCCGAGCAGCTCGACCTCGCCGACCTCGACCTCGATCTCGCCGGTGGGCAGGTCGGGGTTCACGTTGTCGGTTCCACGTGAAACAACCTTGCCGTCTACACGGACCGTCGACTCCTTGGAGACCTTGTCCAGGGCCTCGTACGCGGGCGTGCCGGGCCGGGCGACGAGCTGCGTGATGCCGTAGTGGTCGCGCAGATCGATGAAGAGGATGCCGCCCAGGTCGCGCCGATTGTGCAGCCAGCCACTCAGCCGGACGTCGGTACCGACGTCAGAGGCGCGGAGCTCGCCGCAGGTGTGGGACCTGTACCGATGCATCGTCGTTCATCGTCCTTACATCTTGGGCTGTGCCGAGGGTCACTCCCCGACAAGGAACGGGCCATGGTGCCCGGACCTCCCAAGGGTACCGGCCGCCCCACGATCGGCTCCCCACCATTAATCGCGGGACGCGGGCCCCGCCATCGGTGGCAGCCTCCGATCACCTCTCCCTACAGTGGGGCAATGCGCACTGGTGAGCCCCTGCCCGCCGTGGGGGACGTCCTCGCCGCCCTCGCGACCGGCCTGTGGCACTGGGACACCGCAACGGGCCAGGTCACCGTGGACGCCGAGGCCGCACGGCTGCTCGGGCTGCCCGCCGAGCCGACCACCCTCACGGAGGTCCAGGCACGCGCGCGTATGCACGCCGTCGACTGGAACGAGATCACCGGCGTCATCCAGCTCGCCGTCGCCGAGGGCACCCTCGCCGAGGTCCGCATCCGGATCATGGACGAGCAGAACCGGGTCGTACGGGTCGTCCGCAGCCGCTCGAATCCCTCCTACGACGCCGAGCGCCGCGCCTTCGTCCTGATCGGCACCCTGCAAGAGGTCACTGAGCCCTCGCCCGGCACCCCGGCCGGCCGCAGCGCGATCACCGGCGACTGGCGGCGCTCCAGGGAGGCGTTCCTGCTGGACGCGGGCCGCGCCCTGGCCGAGGCTCGGTCCACCGAGGAGGTTCTCCGGGTCGCCGCGGGCCTGTCGATGCCGGGCTTCTCCCCGGACGGCCTCGCGGTCTTCGGCGTCGAGGGCGACCGCCTGAAGATCATCGGCCACCACGGCCAGCAGCCCGGCGACGAGGGCCCCTTCTCCCACATGGCCCTGGAGACGGACTACCCCGCCGCCGAGGTGGTCCGCACCGGCCGCGCGGTGTACCTCTCCACCCCCGAGCAGTACCGGAGCCGCTACCCGGTCACCTGGCCCCTCGCGGCCAACTTCGGCCGCCAGTCCTGGGCCTTTCTCCCCCTCACGGTCGCGGGCCGCACGATGGGCGCCTGGATGGCGGCCTTCGCCTACCCGGTCGCCTTCACCCCGGACGAGAGATCCGTGCTCACGACGGTCGCCCGGATGCTCGCCCAGGCACTGTCCCGCGCGGAGGCGGCGGAATCCGCCAGAGAGCTCACCGACGGCCTCCAACGCTCCATGCTCCCCAAGCTGGGCCCCGAGATACCGGGCATGAGCGTGGCGGCCCGCTACGTCCCCACCGGCGGCGGCCTCCAGGTGGGCGGCGACTGGTACGACATGATCCCGCTGCCCGGGGGCGGACGCTTCGCCCTGGTCATAGGCGACGTACAGGGCCACGACGTCCACGCGGCAGGCCTGATGGGCCAGTTGCGCATAGCCCTGCGGGCCTACGCCTCGGAGGGCCACCGCCCCGACGCGGTCCTGTCCCGCGCCTCCCGCTTCCTGCACGGCATGACGTACGACTCCGACGACCCCGCCGACCAGCGCTTCGCGACCTGCCTCTACGTCGAGGTCGACCCCGCCACCGGCCGCCTCGACATCGCCCGCGCCGGCCACCCCGACCCCGCGATCCGCATGGCGGACGGCACGGTCCTGGTCCGCCGCACGGACGGCGGCCTCCCCCTCGGCATCGACCCCGACGCCGACTACCCCACGACCCGCCTCACCCTCGAGCCCGGCGAGACGATGATGGTCTGCACCGACGGCCTGATCGAGACGGGTGGCCACGACCTGGAGACCGGCTGGCAGCGGGTCCGCACGATCCTGGAGGAACACAAGGGCGACCTGGAGGAACTGGCGGACGCCCTGGTCCAGGCAGTGCACGGCCCCTCCTCCCACCACACGACGGGCCCCCTGGCGGACCGCCGCGAGGACGACATAGCGGTGTTGCTGCTGTGCCGCGAGGGAGAGGGCTGCGGCTGCGGCGACACCGTCGTGACGACCCCGCGGATCCGCCGCACGATGCTGTCGGTGGCCCAGGCGGAACCGGAACGCGTGGCGGTGGCCCGCCAGCACCTGAAGGAGCTCCTCCACGACTGGCCGTCGCAGGACCAGGTGGACTCGGCGGTGCTGCTGCTGTCCGAGATGCTGACGAACGTCCTGGTCCACACCGACGCGGACGCGCTGCTCCTGGCGGAGGTACGCGGCGAACAGGGCTCCCGCCGTATGCACGTGAAGGTGACGGACACCAGCGACGACCTCCCCCACGTCCGCCGCCCCGGCGAACTGGCCTCCTCCGGCCGCGGCCTCGTCCTCATCGAACTACTGGCCGACACCTGGGGCGTGGACCCACAGGGCGAGGGCAAGAGCATCTGGTTCGAGCTCTACGAGTCCACGGCCGCGGACGCGTCTGAGTAACGCTCCCGCAGCTCATGCGCGACCCCGAAGGCGGCGGCGGTGAGCGGCACGGCGAGCAGCATGCCGAGAATCCCGGCGACGGAGGCCCCGGCCGTGATGGCGAGCATGACGACCGCCGGATGCATCTGCACGGTCCGGCTCTGGATCATCGGCTGCAGCACATGCCCTTCGAGCACCTGCACGGCCAGTACGACCCCGAGCACCCACAGCGCGATGACGAACCCCCGGTCGGCGAGCGCGACAAGAACGGCGACGGCCCCGGAGATGAAGGCGCCCAGGTAAGGGATGTACGCCCCCACGAACACCAGCGCCCCGAGCCCGACGGCCCCCGGCACATCGAGGATCAGCAGCCCGACGGTGATGCAGAGGGCGTCGATGAGAGCGATGAGCGTCGTCCCCCGCATGAACCCCTCGACCCCTTCGTACGCCCGCCGGGCCATGGCCTCGACGAGGTCACCGGAGGAACGGGGAACAAGGGAGCGCAGCACGCCGACGGCCCGATGCGAGTCCCGGAGAAAGAAGAAGACGAGCAGCAGCGCGAGCACAGCCATGGCAATCGTCTCGCCGACGACACTGACCCCGCTGATCACCCCGGAGGCTGCGGTCCCCCCGAACTTGGCGAGCAGTTCCTTCGCGTTGGAGGCAAGGTCGTCCAGCGAGGTCCCCGCGGCCCCGAAGTGCTCGGCGAGATCCTGAGCCGCCTGCTTGAGCGAGGCGACGATCTCATCCCCGGTGTCGATGAGCGCGGCGACGACGACATAGACGGCCCCGCCGACGACACCCACGACGGCGACACATGTGAGCCCGGCACCCACCGACCGATTGACCCTGCCCTTGACGAGCCACCGGTGCAGGGGCCCGAGCAGCGCAGTCCCCAACAGCGCGAGCAGCACAGGCACAACAGCGGTCCGGAACTCCACACACAACCGAATCCCGACGTACACAACCCCGGCGACAAGCAGCACGACAACACACCAGGCGGCCAGCCGCCGTACGGGCTCGGGAAGCAGTTGCACACCCCCAGCGCACCACGCGCCCCCGCCCTTGTCCTGCGCGGTCGGCCGGTCAGGTGAAGGACTGACGCGGCCGGCAGAATCGGTACGTCTGTCCACCTTTCGGATGAACATCCTTGCTATGGACGCGAGTTGCGCCCCTGCGTCCTTAGGTTCCGACACGGAGGTGATGCTCGATGAACGAGCAGAACAACACGCGCAAGGACGCGATCGAGATCAGTGACTTCGTGTTCGCCGCGACAGGCGCACGGGTCCGAAGGCTGACCCTGCCGGACGGGACGTACTGGTTCCCGGCCGTCGACGTATGCAGGCACCTGGGCTACAAACACATCGGATCGACACTGCGGAACGTCGCCGACACAGCCAACTTCTCCAGCGCCGAGAGTGTGCTTCAGAGGCACGCTCTCGACATTCCCGCAGGTCGAGAGTGGCGCCGAGACATGAATCTCGTGAATCTCCAGGGCCTGATCCGCTTGGTCAACGGCTGCACGAAGCCGGAGTCCCAGCCCTTCAAGGCCTGGGTCTCCGAAGTCATCGCCACCATCCAGCGCGACGGCTCCTACTCCCTGGAACCGGCCCCCGTGCAGCCCGCCACCACCGACTGCACCGCATACGCCGTGCCCCAACAGCTCGCCGACGCCCTTGTCCGGCTCGAAGAGCGCGCCTGCAGGACGGACGAAGCGCTACAGCGGATCGACAACAAGCAGAACGTGATCATCGAGTCCCTCCGGGACCTCGCCCAGACCCTCCGGCGTTCCGGCGATCGCGCCCGCCCGGTCCAGGCCCCGGAGTTGACGCCTCAGCAGCTCCTGGCCAACTGGAAGTCCCGGAACCTGGTCGTCACCGAGGACGTCCACGCGGTGGCTGCCCACCTGGCTCCTGCGCTGCTGCACGGCGGCGCCGGTTACAGCGTGGAGGAGATCTCCGTCTGTACCGGGTTGTCGTCCGACCGCGTCCACGACAGCCTGGAGTTGCTGTCCGAGCAGGAATGTGTGCGGCAGGTGGGCCGCGCACCGAACGGCGCGCCGTTCTACGTACTGCCGTAGTCCGGTAGCGCCCACGTAGGACAGGCCCGAAGCCGCACCTCGAACTTGCGGCTTCGGGCCTTCCCACAACCTACCGAGTCGCAGCCCGCTTTACAGGCCACCCTCCGACATCCCGTGCACAGCCGGCACCGTCCCCAGCCGCCCCTTCTGGAAATCGTCGAACGCCTGCTGGAGTTCCTCACGGGTGTTCATGACGAACGGGCCGTAGTGGGCCATGGGCTCACGGATCGGCTGGCCGCCGAGCAGTACGACCTCGAGTTCCGGCGCGTTCGAGTCCTGCTTCTCGTCCGCTCGCACGGTCAGCGAGGAGCCCGCACCGAACACTGCAGTCTGTCCCAGGTGCACCGGGCGCCGCTCGGCGCCCACCGAACCACGGCCGGCCAGGACGTACGCAAGCCCGTTGAAGTCCTCACGCCACGGGAGCGTGATCTCGGCGCCGGGAGCCACGGTCGCGTGGATCATCGTGATCGGTGTGTGCGTGGCACCAGGCCCCTGGTGACCGTCCAATTCACCGGCAATCACCCGCAACAGCGCGCCACCGTCCGGCGAGGTCAGAAGCTGGACCTGGCCGCCACGGATGTCCTGGTAGCGCGGGTCCTTCATCTTGTCCTTGGCGGGCAGGTTCACCCACAGCTGGAGGCCGTGGAACAGCCCACCCGACTTCACCAGCGACTCGGGCGGGGTCTCGATGTGCAGAAGGCCGGAGCCCGCTGTCATCCACTGCGTGTCCCCGTTCGTGATGGTGCCGCCACCACCGTTGGAGTCCTGGTGAATGAAGGTGCCGTCAATGATGTACGTGACGGTCTCGAAGCCACGGTGCGGATGCCAGGGCGTCCCTTTTGGCTCATTTGCCCCGTAATCAACCTCGCCCATCTGATCCATCATGATGAACGGATCCAGATGCCGGTAATGAATCCCGGCGAACGCACGCCGCACCGGAAATCCCTCACCCTCGAAACCGCTCGGCGCGGTCGTGACGCCGAGCACGGGACGGGCCACGGCGTCGGCCGGGGCGGCCACGCGGGGGAGCGTCAGCGGGTTCTCCACGGTCACTGCGGGCATGTCGGTACCTCCTTGGTGCGTCCAGTTTAGTTGAGCATTGAACTTCCTGCCACCCCTAACCATGAGGTCCGCGGGCGCATTCCCGCCGCCGTCAACGCAACAGGGCCACCGTCCCGACGCCCATCGCCCACAGGCCCGCCGACACCGTGGACACCCCGAGGACCAGGCGGAACAGGCCGAGGGCGAGGTGCCCGGCGGTACCGTGCCCGACCTTGGTGGTGCCCTCCGGATCCTCGGGGTCGTACAGGATGTCGACCTCGTCCGCCCCGCCCTGCGGACCGCTGCGCGTACGCGCCTTCCCCAGGGCGTCGACGTACGCGTACGTGTGATGCATGACGGTGTCCTCGCCGGTCCCGACCTCGTACGACCGCTCGCGCCGCCCCTCCACCGTGATCCCCCGGCGGCGCAGCACGACAGCCTCCCGCACCGTGCGCACGCCGCCCGCCAGGGCGGTGCCCCCGGCACCCGTCAGCACCGGACCGACCAGCCAGTAGACGACGGCCTGCTCCCCCGCACCGCGGTTCACCAGCACCACCGCGACCAGCACATACGTGAGGACCAACGCGCCGAGGATCGCGTATCCCAGGTACGGGCCGCGCCGCTCGACCGGCTCCGCCGACACCTCCGGACGCGGTTCGTCGGCGTCGCGCACGGGCAGCGCCCGGCGTACCGCTTCTGCGAACGCCCGTACGGCAGGTGCGCTGCGGGAGGTGAGGGAGTAGGTCACGGAATCGGTGGGTGTCGTGGCGACGACGACCGTCAGCACCCGGCCTCCGGGGCCGGTCACGTCGACGCGGGCGATCGCGGCGACGGGGATCCGGTGGCGCACTCCGCCGGTCTCCAGCAACACGACGCCGGCCCGGAGGCGGGCAACAGAACGCCGCCGGCCGTGCAGGACCAGCGGCGATGTGTCGATCTCGGTCACGCGGGCACAGTAGGCGAGCCCGGCGACCGGAAGGAGCGGTTCAGTCGGAGCGGTGGTGGATGCGGCACTCAGCCATACATCCGCCGCATCGCGAACTCGACCATCTGCTCCACGGCCTTCGCGTCGAAGACCATCCGGTGTTCGCCCTCCATGTCGAGGACGAAGCCGTAGCCGGTGGGCAGCAGGTCGATCACCTCCGCCCCGGTGATCACGAAGTACTTGGACTCCTTGCCCGCGTACCGGCGCAGTTCCTTCAGCGAGGTGAACATCGGGATCACCGGCTGCTGGGTGTTGTGCAGGGCGAGGAATCCGGGGTTGTCACCGCGCGGGCAGTACACCTTCGACGTGGCGAAGACCTGCTGGAAGTCCTCCGCCGCCAGCTGGCCCGTCGTGAAGGCCCGCACCGCGTCCGCGAGGGACGGCGGGGACGGCTCGGGATACAGCGGCGGCTGCTGGCCGTACCCGCCCGGCATCTGCTGCTGTGGGGCGGCGTACTGCTGCTGCGTACCCGCGCTCTGGTCGTAGCCGTACATGGGCGCAAGAGTACCGAGAGCGGCCGGGGGGCGGGCCGCTACGGGGTGGGTCGGTGGAGCGGCGGGGGATCGACAGTGACTTGACAGCCCTGGTGTGGTGTTCTCGCCGCCGACCGCCCATAACGTCTGTCATGTCAGGTAAAGCACGGAGAAACGGCACCGCACGGGCAAGGGGACAGCCATGCACGGACACCACGGCGACGGGGTCGACGAGGTCCACGAGCACGACAGGGGACTTTCCTACGACCTTCCCGTCCTCGCCCGCCGCCGGATGATCCGGCTGATGGCGGGGGCGAGCCTGATTCCGCTGGTGGGCTGCACGTCGGAGGACGAGAAGGCCGCCTCCTCCCCCTCTTCCTCGACGGCTTCCCCGGGCGGCGCCTCGTCGTCCGCCGGAAGTTCCGCCGAGTGCGCGACGATTCCCGACGAGACCGCCGGGCCCTTCCCGGGCGACGGTTCGAACGGAGTGAACGTCCTGAAGGAGAGCGGTGTCGTGCGCGGCGACATCACCAGGAGCTTCGGCGACTCCGCGGGCGGCACCGCCGAGGGCGTGCCCCTGTCCGTCACGCTGACGGTCGTGGACGCGGCCTCGGGCTGCGGGACGCCGAAACAGGGTGCGGCCGTATACATCTGGCACTGCGACCGTGCGGGCGACTACTCCCTGTATTCCGAGGGCATCGCCGACGAGAACTACCTGCGGGGTGTGCAGGAGACCGACGCCGCCGGTCAGGTCACCTTCACCAGCGTCTTTCCCGGCTGCTACCCGAACCGCTGGCCGCACATCCACTTCGAGGTCTACGGCAGCCTGGAGGACGCCACGGCGGCCACGTCGATCACGAACACCTCGCAGCTCGCCCTCCCCGAGGACGTCTGCGACACGGTGTACGCGACGGAGGGCTACGAGGAGAGCGTGCCGAACCTCGCCGAGCTCTCCCTGGAGACGGACAGCATCTTCCGCGACGGCCATGACCAGCAGCTGGCGACGGTGAAGGGCAGCGCGGCCGAGGGGTACGCCGCCACGCTCACCGTTGCGGTGTGAACCGTCACAGATGGCCGGATCAGGGTTGCGCTTTATTACTGGCGGGTAGCATCATCGTATCGAAGCTACTTGTTGGTACGTGAACTAGCGCGAGGATCCAGTGCCTCGCCCGTCTCTTCTCTACGGGAGCCGTCGCCATGGGGCACTACAAGTCGAATCTCCGCGACATCGAGTTCAACCTCTTCGAAGTACTCGGCCGCGACAAGCTGTACGGCACGGGTCCCTTCGAGGAGATGGACGTCGAGACCGCGAAGAGCATCCTCGACGAGATGACCCGTCTCGCCGAGAACGACCTGGCGGAGTCCTTCGCCGACGCCGACCGCAACCCGCCGGTCTTCGACCCGGAGACCAACACCGCGCCGGTCCCGGCGTCCTTCAAGAAGAGCTACAAGGCCTTCATGGACTCCGAGTACTGGCGTCTGGGCGTCCCGGAGGCCATCGGCGGCACCACCGCCCCGCCGTCCCTGATCTGGTCGTACGCGGAGCTGATCCTGGGCGCCAACCCGGCCGTGTGGATGTACTCCTCCGGTCCGGCGTTCGCCGGGATCCTCTACGACGAGGGCAATGACGTACAGAAGAAGATCGCCCAGATCGCGGTGGAGCGGACCTGGGGTTCGACCATGGTGCTGACCGAGCCCGACGCGGGTTCGGACGTCGGCGCCGGCCGCACCAAGGCGATCCAGCAGGATGACGGCTCCTGGCACATCGAGGGCGTCAAGCGCTTCATCACGTCCGGTGAGCACGACATGGAGGAGAACATCCTCCACTACGTCCTCGCCCGCCCCGAGGGCCACGGCCCCGGCACCAAGGGCCTGTCCCTCTTCATGGTCCCGAAGTACCTCTTCGACTTCGAGACCGGCGAGCTGGGCGAGCGCAACGGCGCCTACGCCACCAACGTCGAGCACAAGATGGGCCTGAAGGCCTCCAACACCTGCGAGATGACCTTCGGCGACCAGCACCCCGCCAAGGGCTGGCTGATCGGCGACAAGCACGACGGCATCCGCCAGATGTTCCGCATCATCGAGTTCGCCCGCATGATGGTCGGCACGAAGGCGATCTCCACCCTGTCGACGGGCTACCTGAACGCGCTGGAGTACGCCAAGGAGCGCGTCCAGGGCTCCGACCTCGCCGCCTTCGGCGACAAGGCCGCGCCCAAGGTCACCATCACCCACCACCCCGACGTACGCCGCTCGCTCATGACGCAGAAGGCCTACGCGGAGGGCATGCGCGCCCTCGTCCTCTACACCGCCTCCATCCAGGACGCGATCGCGGTGAAGGAGGCGGCGGGTGAGGAGGCGAAGACGGAGCACGCGCTCAACGACCTCCTCCTGCCCATCGTCAAGGGCTACGGCTCCGAGAAGGGCTACGAGCAGCTCGCCCAGTCGCTGCAGACCTTCGGCGGCTCCGGCTTCCTGCAGGAGTACCCGATCGAGCAGTACATCCGCGACGCCAAGATCGACACCCTGTACGAGGGCACCACGGCCATCCAGGGCCAGGACTTCTTCTTCCGGAAGATCGTCCGCAACCAGGGCGCGGCCCTGAACGGTCTCGCCGAGGACATCAAGAAGTTCCTGGCGCTCGGCACGGGCGGCGAGGACCTCGCGGGCGCCCGTGAGCACCTGGCCAAGGCGGCCGTGGAGCTGGAGGCCATCGTCGGTCTGATGCTGACCGACCTCGCGGCCACCGAGCAGGACGTCAAGAACATCTACAAGGTGGGCCTGAACACCACCCGCCTGCTGCTGGCCTCCGGCGACGTCGTCGTCGGCTACCTGCTCCTCAAGGGCGCCGCGGTCGCCGCCGAGAAGCTGGAGACGGCCTCCGCCAAGGCTGTGTCTTCCAAGGATGTGGCGTTCTACACCGGCAAGATCGCGGCGGCGAAGTTCTTCGCCGCCAACGTCCTGCCCGGCGTCACCGGCGCCCGCAAGCTCGCCCAGGGCGTCGAGCTCGACCTGATGGAGCTGGACGAGGCCGCGTTCTAGGACACACCCGCACAGCTCTCCCGAAGGCCCGCTCCCATCACCGGAGCGGGCCTTCGTACGTCGTTAAGGTGAACCCCATGAGCGAACCCTCCCGCTTCGACCGCGGTCACACCGACGACCTCATGTCCTTCCTGGCTGCCAGCCCCTCGCCGTACCACGCCGTGGCGAACGCCGCCGAGCGACTGGAGAAGGCGGGCTTCAGGCAGGTCGCGGAGACGGACGCCTGGGACGGGACGACCGGCGGCAAGTACGTGCTGCGCGGCGGTGCGATGGTGGCCTGGTACGTCCCCGAGGGCGCCGAGCCGCACACGCCGTTCCGGATCGTCGGCTCGCACACCGACTCCCCCAACCTGCGGGTCAAGCCGCTGCCGGACGCCGGGGCGCACGGCTGGCGCCAGGTCGCCGTGGAGATCTACGGCGGACCGCTGCTGAACTCCTGGCTCGACCGTGACCTGGGCCTGGCCGGCCGGCTGACCCTGCGGGACGGCTCGACGCGACTGGTCAACGTCGGCCGGCCGCTGCTGAGGGTTCCGCAGCTCGCCGTCCACCTGGACCGTTCGGTGTCGACGGAGGGCCTCAAGCTCGACAAGCAGCGGCATCTGCAGCCCATCTGGGGACTCGGCGACGACATCCGCGAGGGCGACCTCATCGCCTTCCTGGAGGAGGAGAACGGGCTCCCGGCGGGCGAGGTGACCGGCTGGGACCTGATGGTGCACTCCGTGGAGCCCCCGGCCTATCTGGGCCGCGACAAGGAGCTGGTGGCCGGCCCGCGCATGGACAACCTGCTGTCCGTGCACGCCGAGGTCGCCGCGCTGAGCGCCGTCTGCGCCGGCTCGGCCCTGTCCCACATCCCCGTACTCGCCGCCTTCGACCACGAGGAGAACGGCTCGCAGTCGGACACCGGCGCGGACGGGCCGCTGCTCGGCAGTGTGCTGGAGCGTTCGGTGTTCGCGCGCGGGGGCTCGTACGAGGACCGGGCGCGAGCCTTCGCCGGCACGGTATGTCTGTCCTCCGACACGGGCCACGCGATCCACCCCAACTACGCGGAGCGCCACGACCCCACGCACCACCCGCGGGTCAACGGCGGCCCGATCCTCAAGGTCAACGTCAACAACCGCTACGCCACGGACGGTTCGGGCCGCGCGGTCTTCGCCGCCGCCTGCGAGAGGGCCGGCGTCCCCTTCCAGTCCTTCGTCTCCAACAACTCCATGCCCTGCGGCACCACGATCGGCCCCATCACCGCGGCCCGGCACGGCATCAAGACCGTCGACATCGGCGTCGCCATCCTGTCGATGCACAGCGCCCGCGAACTGTGCGGCGCGGACGACCCGCATCTGCTGGCGAACGCGCTGGTGGCGTTCCTGGAGGGATAGCAAGAGACAGCGAGGGATAGCCCCCGCAGGGCCGGGTACCCGCCTGCAACCGGAACCACCGGACAGGGAGGCGACACTATGGGCCTCGGCGGATGCATCATCCTCATCGCCGCGGGAGCCATCCTCACGTTCGCGACCGACTGGGAAATGCAGGGAGTCAATCTCGACCTGGTCGGCGTCATCTTCATGATCGTCGGCCTGATCGGCGTCAGCACGTTCAGCAGCATCGCCCGGCGCAGGCGGGTGGTCGTACCGCCGTCCACGACCACGGTGGTCGAGGACGACCAGCACCGGCGTGGGGGCGGCTACGGCGCCTGATCTCCACACCGGCCGGCACGAGGGGCGGCCGGTCCGCATCGCCCCCGGCGAGACGGACCGGCACACCCCGGTCCTGTTCCCTTCGGTCACGCCTGGTTGAGCGCGTGCCCCGTGGTCGCATCCACATGCCCCGGTACGTCCTCGTGGCGATCGCCGACCGTGAGGGTGCCGGTGGGTTCGAGGAGGAGGATCGCCGACGGGACGGGGGCGTACGGCTTGTGTTCCGTGCCGCGGGGGACCGTGAAGACCGAGCCCCTGGGGAGGACGACCGTGCGTTCGCCGGTCGGTTCGCGCAGGGCGATGTGGAGTTCGCCGTCGAGGACCAGGAAGAACTCGTCGGTGTGGTCGTGGACGTGCCACACATGCTCGCCCTCGACCTTGGCGACGCGTACGTCGTTGTCGTTGACGGTGGTGACGATGCGAGGGCTCCACTGGTCCGTGAAGGACGCGAGGGCCTTTTCCAGGGAGATCGGCTCGAGGGAGACGGGTTCGCTCATGTCCGCCATGGTCGGGTGTGACGGGACCGGCGGACGAGTGCTAGAAATCGCATATGTCGCAAGGATCCTCTCACCGCGTCGTCCTGCTGGTGGACGAGAACTCGAACCCGTTCGAGATGAGCTGCGCCATCGAGATCTTCGGGTTGCGACGGCCGGAACTGGGACGGGAGTTGTACGACTTCCAGCTGTGCGCCGCCGCCCCGAGCACCCGCATGCGGGACGGCTTCTTCACGCTCACCGACGTCGCCGGGCTGGAGGCCACCGAGGACGCGGACACCCTGATCGTGCCGAACCGGCCCGACACCGACACCCCGCGCCCGCCTCACGTCCTGGGCGCCGTACAGCGGGCACACGCGCGTGGCGCCCGCCTCGTCGGCTTCTGCTCGGGCGCGTTCACCATGGCGGAGGCCGGGCTGCTGGACGGGCGACGGGCAGCGTGTCACTGGATGTGGGCCGACGCCTTCCGGTCCCGGTTCCCGCGTGTCCTGCTGGAGCCGGACGTGCTCTTCGTCGACGACGGGGACATCCTCACCGCGTCCGGCAGCGCTTCCGCGCTCGACCTGGGGCTGCATGTCGTACGACGGGACCATGGCGCCGAGATCGCCAACCACGTGTCGCGGCGACTGGTGTTCGCTGCCCACCGCGACGGCGGGCAGCGGCAGTTCGTGGAGCGTCCGGTGCCCGAGGTGCCGGACGAGTCGCTGGCGCCGTTGCTGGCGTGGGCGCGGGAGCGGCTGGGGGAGCCGATGACGGTGGCGGAGCTCGCCGCCCGCGCGGCCGTCTCCCCCGCCACGCTGCACCGCCGTTTCCAGGCCCAACTCGGCACGACGCCGCTGGCCTGGCTGACGGGGGAGCGCGTGACGCTGGCCTGCCGGCTCATCGAGCGGGGCGAGGAACGGCTGGACGTGGTGGCCGCCCGCAGTGGCCTGGGGACGGCCGCGAACCTCCGCGCGCGCGTGCGGCGCGAGACGGGGCTCAGCCCGTCGGCGTACCGCAGGCGGTTCGGGACGTCGGCGACGGACGTGCCGTGGCCTCGGACCTGAGCTGTCGCGCCCAGGCCGCGGAGACCTTCTCCGGGACGCTCGGCAGCGGCCGAATGACGTGCACGCCCGGCTCGGACACCACACCGACCCTGGCGTGTCGACCATCCTGACGGCCTATTGGCTGCGTTCCGTCGCGCCGGTCGGGGAAGCCGTAACGGCATGAGATTCCTCGTACGCGACCGGCTCCTCGGCTTCGGTGACGACTACTGGATCGAGGACGACCAGGGCAACAAGGTGTTCCTCGTCGACGGCAAGGCCATGCGGCTGCGGGACACCTTCGAGCTGAAGGACACCCGTGGGCGCGTCCTGATCGACATCCGGCAGAAGATGTTCGCCCTGCGGGACACGATGCTCATCGAACGGGGCGGCGAACCGCTGGCCACCATCAAGCGCAAGCGCCTGTCCCTGCTGCGCAACCACTACCGGGTGTCCCTGGCGGACGGCAGCACCGAACTCGACGTCAGCGGGAAGATCCTCGACCGGGAGTTCGCGGTCGAGTACGACGGTGAGCTGCTCGCCGTCGTCTCCCGGCGGTGGCTGCACGTGCGGGAGACCTACGGCGTCGACGTCGTACGCGAAGACACCGACCCGGCGCTGCTGATCGCGGTGACGGTGTGCGTGATCCACCTCGCCGAGAAGGAGCGGGAGTCCGACTGAGACCCAGGGCCTGCTCGGCGGACAAGCCCTAGCGCCGGGGTGCGTCGAGTCCCAGCATCCGGTCCTTCAGCGCCGGGAACTGATCCCGTGTCACGGCCACCTTCGCGGGGTCGAACTCGACGGTGAGGACCTCCTCGCCGACACCGGCCTCGGCCAGTACCTCGCCCCACGGATCCACCACGATCGAGTGACCGGCCTGTGGAACTCCCGCATGTGTCCCGGCCGTTCCACAGGCAAGCACGTACGCCTGGTTCTCGACCGCCCGCGCCTGGGCCAGCAGCGTCCAGTGCGACCGGCGGCGCTCCGGCCAGCCCGCGGGGATCACCAGGGTCTCGGCGCCGGCGTCGACGAGGCCACGGAAGAGTTCGGGGAACCGGAGGTCGTAGCAGGTGGCCACGCCGAGGGTGGTCTCGGGCAGACGGACCGTCACCAGGTCCCGGCCCGCGCCCATCAGCACGGCCTCACCCTTGTCGAAGCCGAAGCGGTGGATCTTGCGGTAGGCGGCGATCAGGTCGCCGGAGGGGGAGAAGACGAGAGAGGTGTTGTAGAGGGTGCCGTCGGGGGTGTGCTCCGGGATCGAGCCCGCGTGCAGCCAGACGCCCGCGTCGCTCGCGGCCTTCGCCATGGCCTCGTACGTCGGCCCCTCCAGCGGCTCGGCCTCGCTGCCGAACCCCTCGTAGGCGAACGCGCCCGTGGTCCACAGCTCCGGCAGCACGACCAGATCGGCACCGGACTGGTCCCGCACCAGCGAGGCCACCCGCCGTCGGCGCGATTCGACCGATTCGCCCTCACTTACGGCGATCTGAATCAACGAGGCGCGCACACTACCACCGTCCTGGCATTCGAGCCGTTCACACGGGCCTACGATCGTCACACGAAAGCACTGCCGGGGTGCCTCACAGCAGCGTAACTTAGCGTTTCAAGACACCCGCCGACAGCCACACTCCCACTGGCAACGACGCCATCACCAGCCCGTGCACCGACCGCCGAGGGGTCCCGTTCCGTGAGTCTGCATCCCACCCTCCAGCCCTACGCCGACGCCTGGACCCACTCCATCGATGCGATATCCGAGCTGGTGACCCCGCTTGTGGAGGGAGAGTGGAACCGGCGTACCCCATGCCCCGGCTGGTCGGTGCGTGACGTCGTGTCCCATGTCATCGGTCTGGACACCGAGATGCTGGGAGACCCGCGCCCCATCCACTCGCTGCCTCGCGACCTGTACCACGTCACCAATGAGCACCAGCGGTACACGGAGATGCAGGTCGACGTCCGCCGTCATCACACTGCGCCGGAGATGACGTCCGAGCTGGAGTACGTGATCATCCGCCGCAACCGCCAGCTGCGCAACGAGTCGCGGGATCCGGGTACGAAGGTGCGCGGTCCTCTCAGCAGCGAACTGACGCTCGAAGAGTCCATGCGCAAGCACGCCTTCGACGTCTGGGTGCACGAACAGGACCTCCGCGCCGCCCTCGGCCGTCCCGGCAACCTGGACTCCCCCGGTGCGCACATCGCCCGTGACGTCCTGCTCGCCGAACTGCCCGCAATAGTCGCCGAGAAGGCCGACGCCCCTCGCAGCTCGGCGATCGTCCTCGACGTCCACGGCCCGATCGAGTTCCTGCGCACGATCCGCGTCGACATCCAGGGCCGCGGCACCCTCGAAACGGCCCCCGCCCTCGGCCCCGCCGCCACTCTCACCCTCGACTGGGAGACCTACGTCCGCCTGGCCTGCGGCCGGGTGACGGCGGACGCGGTACCGGACCGGGTGAAGACGGAGGGCGACCCGGCACTGACGGCGGCGATCCTGCGGAACTTCACGGTGACGCGGTAGCGGGACCGCGATGACGGGACCGTTGACGGAGCTGGGGGCGGCGGCCCCCAGCTCTACACCGGCACGTGCACCGTCTCCACCCGGCTCACCACCAACCGCTCCCGCTCCCGGCGGATCGCCCGCTTGCGCAGCCGCAGGATCTGGCTGATCCCCAGGGCCTGCAGCACGAAGACCGCGGAGAAGGCGACCCGGTAGTTGTCCCCGGTCGCGTCCAGCAGCACCCCGACCGCGAACAGGGTCGTCATCGAGGCGACGAAGCCGCCCATGTTGGTGATACCGGACGCGGTGCCCTGACGCTCCGGCGGGTTCGCCGGACGCGCGAAGTCGAAGCCGATCATCGAGGCCGGCCCGCACGCGCCCAGCACCGTGCAGAGCACCACGAGCAGCCACATCGGCGCATGCTCACCCGGGTACGCCAGCGTCACCGCCCACACCAGCCCCGTCGCCCCCACGGTCCCCAGCGCCAGCGGCAGCCGCGCCTCGTGGTGCCGGGCGACGACCTGGCCGTAGACCAGCCCGACCACCATGTTCGACAGTACGACGAGGGTCAGCAGCTCACCGGCGACCGCCCGGGACAGCCCCTGCGCCTCGACCAGGAACGGCATGCCCCACAGCAGCAGGAACACCATCGCCGGGAACTGGGTCGTGAAGTGCACCCACAGGCCGAGCCGCGTGCCCGGCTCCCGCCAGGAGGCGGCGATCTGCCGTCGTACGTAGGCCGCGCCCTGGTGCGGGAAGGGCTCCGGCTCGTGTCCCTCGGGGTGGTCCTTGAGGAAGAGCAGCAGCAGGACCAGCACGACCACACCCGCGACCGCGCTGCCAGCGAAGGCCGCCGTCCAGCCGATGCCGTGCAGCAGCCGGGCCAGCACGAGGGTGGAGACCAGGTTGCCCGCCATGCCGACCAGCCCCGCGAACTGCGCGACCATCGGCCCGCGCCGGGCCGGGAACCAGCGGGTGCCGAGCCGCAGCACGCTGATGAACGTCATCGCGTCACCGCAGCCCAGCAGCGCGCGCGAGGCGAGGGCCATGCCGTACGAGGGGGAGAAGGCGAAGCCGAGCTGTCCGGCCGTGAACAGCACCACCCCGATGGTCAGCACCTTCTTGGTGCCGAGCCGGTCGACGAGCAGGCCGACGGGTATCTGCATGCCCGCGTACACGAGCAGCTGGAGGATGGAGAAGGTCGACAGCGCGGAAGCGCCCACGTGAAAGCGGTCGGCGGCGTCGAGGCCGGCCACCCCCAACGACGTACGGAAGATGACGGCGACGAAGTAGACGGAGACGCCGATGCCCCAGACGGCCATCGCGCGGCGGCCGCCCGGCGGGTCACCCGGCAGAGTGGCGCTCATCGGACCTCGCCCCGCGCCAGGTGGGAGAACCACTCGACGTGGCCGTGGATGAGACCGACGACCGCCTCCGCGTCGCCGGAGCGCAGCGCGTCGAGGATCTGCTCGTGCTCGGCGAGGGTCTTGGTGATGCGGTCGGGGTGGGCGTGCATCACGGCGACGCCCATCCTCAGCTGCCGGTCGCGGAGCTGGTCGTAGAGCCGGGACAGGATCTCGTTGCCCCCACTGCGGACGATCTCGGCGTGGAAGCAGCGGTCGGTGACGGCGGCGCCGGCCAGGTCCCCGGCGGCGGCCTGCTCCTTCTGCTGGGCGAGGAGTTCCTCGAGCCGTGCGATGAGCCGCGGCGACGCCGGTACGGCCTTGCGGGCGGCGTGTTCCTCGACGAGCTGGCGGGTCTCCACCACGTCCGCGATCTCCTGTGCGGAGACGGGCAGGACCAGCGCGCCCTTCTTCGGGTAGAGCTTGATCAGCCCTTCCACCTGGAGCCGCAGCAGCGCCTCGCGCACCGGCGTCCGCGAGACCCCCACGGCCTCGGCGAGCTCGCCCTCGGTGAGCAGGGTGCCGCCCTCGTAGTGACGCTCCAGGACGCCTTGCTTGACGTGGTCGTAGACGCGGTCGGCGGCGGGCGGCTGCTTGAGGTGAGCGGCGGACGGGGCGGGTGGGGCTGAAGGCATGCGCACATCATAGATACAACACGTACGCATGCCGGAGACCGGTCCATATTGCGGACCCCAGGGGCCCCGTAGGACAGGGAAATCCAAACCCGCCCCAGCAGTCGCACAACCTTCTGTGCTACTTACGAGTCAGACACGTGCGGCCCCAACAACTTTCAGGTCTCAACTCGGCCGCACGCCAGGGGCATTCAACGTATTCGGGGTACCTCACTTGATTACCGGCATTCAGGGCATCCGTATCCGCAGAGCCGTAGCCGTGGCCGTGACCACCGGCTCGCTGCTCGCCACAGGAGCCCTCACCGCGGCGCCGGCGCAGGCCGTCACCGCGCCCACCATCACCGCCAAGGGCGGGTTCCTGATGAACAGCGCCACCGGCACGACGCTCTTCTCGAAGTCCGCCGACACCAAGCGGCTCACCGCGTCCACCACGAAGGTCATGACCGCGAAGGTCGTCCTGTCGCAGTCGAACCTGAACCTGGACGCCAAGGTCACGATCAAGAAGGCGTACAGCGACTACATCGTCGCCAACGGCGCCTCCTCCGCGAACCTGATCGTCGGCGACAAGGTCACCGTCCGTCAGCTGCTCTACGGGATGCTGCTGAAGTCGGGCTGCGACGCCGCGATGGCCCTCGCCGACAAGTACGGCAGCGGCACGACGGTCGCGGCCCGCACCAAGAGCTTCATCGGCAAGATGAACACCATGGCCAAGAGCCTGGGCATGACGAACACCAAGTTCGACTCGTTCGACGGCATCAGCAAGGGCGCCAACGCCTCGACGCCGCGCGACCTGACGAAGCTCGCGCGCAGCGCGATGAAGAACTCCACCATGAAGACCGTCGTCAAGACCAAGTCGTACACGGCCAAGACGATCACGAAGACCGGCTCCACCCGCACCATGGCGGCCTGGAAGAACACCAACCTCCTGCTCGGCTGGAACGGCACGCTTGGCGTGAAGACCGGCTCGGGCACCGAGGCGAAGTACTGCCTCATCTTCGCCGCCACCCTCAACGGCGAGTCGGTGATCGGCACGGTCCTCACCGCCTCCTCGGAGGCCAACCGCACGGCGGACGTGAAGAAGCTCATCAACTACGGCTACGCGAAGATCAGCTGACGCGAGGACGTGAACACGGGAAGGGGCCTGCGGTGCAGGCCCCTTCCTCACGTTCCCGACTCATGTGACGGGCAGAAAGAACCGCCGCTTGTCCTTGGACGTGGCCCCGATCCGCCCATAGAAGCGAATGGCCCCCTCGTTCCACGCAGGCGTCTGCCACTGCACCTGTCCGAGCCCGCGGTGCCCGTGCCGCAGGAACAGACAGTCCATGTGGAGGTACTCGGAACCGTCCCAGGTGGACACCTCGGCGGAACAGGTGGCGTATCCGACGACGGCCCCGTCCAACTCCGCGACGAGACACCGCAACCGCGGCTCGGGACTCCCGAACAGCAGGGACCGCAACCGCTCTTCGAGCCCGGGGGCGGGCAAGAACGCTGTAGCCGAGGCCCGGGAGGCCACCGGCTATACGGCCGACGTCATCCAGCGCACTGTCGACAGCGTCGGAGCAGCCCTCCGTCTCGATCACCGCGCCGACTTCTACACGGAGCTGGGCTCGCTGTCCGACTCCGGAGGCTTCGAGGCGTTCCTCAACCACTGGTGGACCCAGGGGCTCGCCGACTCCATCCCGGACGAGGACACGCGTGAGCAGGCGATCGACTTCGCCGACGTAGCCGTATCCCTGTACGCGCGGACTACGGGCGGCGCTACGTCCACCTCGGCCCAGATCGACGCCATCATCGCCGGAGCAGAAGCCTCTTGAGCTAGACGATCATCTGGGAACGGGCCGCCTCCGAAGGCCTCAAACGGCTCCGATCCCGCGACGGCGACGCGGTGAAAGCCCTGGTCAAGGCGATCAACACCGTCGCCCAGAACCCCGAACCCGCGGCAAGCACCAAGCTCGGCAACACCAACCTGCGGCGGCTGCGCGTCGATGCCTGCAGAGCCACGTACGAGATCGACGGCGACACCGTAGCCATCAAGATCCTCATGGTCGGCAGCACGGCGGTCTGAGGCAGGTCACAGCATGATCACTGCGGGCATGTCAGAAACGCCGGAGACCTGGTCTTCGAGGGCGACGACCTTCTGCGGCTCTGCTCCAGCGACCTGAAGTGGAACCCGTGGGGCCCGTCCGGTTCCACCCCGGCCTCTTAACCGGCCGGAACGCCCGTCGAGACGTCGAACTGCATGTCCGGCGGGTTCTTCGGGTCGAAGTCGGTCCCGGCCTTGGGGAACTGGTTCATGATCGTGCCCTGACCGTATGTGTTCTCGGCGTAGTCGTTGGGGTCGTACGACCAGCCCGCCGCCTGCAGGCACAGCTTGACCGAGTCCCAGTTCTTGAACGCGAAGTCCGGCATCTGCACCTGCTTGGGGTCGTTGTTCGACTCCTGCGGCTCGGTGCACTCGGTCGTCTCGACCGTCCGGTTCGCGTCCCCGGTCCGGTATCCCGACGGCGTCGACGAGGTGGTCGGTGTGGTGTCGCCGCCGGCGTCGTCGTCCGTCCCGCCCCCGTTCAGCGTCAGCGCCGCGATCAGGCCGCCGACCGCCACGACGGACACGATGATCGAGCCGAGGATGACCGGCTTGTTGCTCTTGCCGCCGCCGCCCGAGGGCGGTGCCTGGTGCGGGGTGATGTTGTACGGCGGCGGCGTCGAGGCGTACGCGTTCGGCGCCGGCGTGGGGGTCTGGTATCCGCCCTGCTGCGGATAGCCGTACGCCGGGGAAGGGGTCGAGGGCGGCGGGGTGCCGTAGGGGTTCGGCGTCGGCTGGTACGGCGTCTGGACCGGCCCCGTCGGCGCCGGGGTCCCCTGGTCCACCGGCGGGAACACCGCCGAGCCCACGCCCGCCCCGCTCGACGTCTGCGCGCCGGGGACGATGCTCGGCGCGGCCGCCTGGAAGGACGCCGCCACCCGCAGGCACTCGGTGCGCATGGCCTCGGCGCTGGGGAAGCGCTCGTTCGGGTTCTTCTTCAGGGCGCGGGCGATCAGCGCGTCCACCGCGGGCGGCAGCGAGCGGTTGATCTGCGAAGCGGCCACCGGCTCTTCCTGCACATGCGCGTACGCGATCGCCAGCGGCGAGTCCGCGTCGAACGGCAGCCGCCCGGTGACCAGTTGGAACAGCATGATGCCGACCGAGTAGAGGTCGGAGCGCGCGTCCACACCTCGGCCCAGCGCCTGCTCGGGGGAGAGGTACTGGGGGGTGCCGACCACCATGCCGGTCTGCGTCATCGACGTGACACCCGACTGCATGGCGCGCGCGATGCCGAAGTCCATGACCTTGACCACGCCGCGCTTGGTCATCATCACGTTGCCCGGCTTGATGTCGCGGTGGACCAGGCCCATCTCGTGGCTGATCTCCAGCGCCGCCAGCACATCGGCGGTGATCTTCAGCGCCTTGTCGGCGGGCATCGCGCCGTACTGCCGTACGTCCTCGTCGAGCACCGAGCCGAGCGGCCGGCCCTCGACGTACTCCATGACGATGTACGGCATCGTCATCCCGTCGAGGTTGTCCTCGCCCGTGTCGTAGACCGAGACGATATTGGTGTGCGTGAGCTTGGCCACGGCCTGGGCCTCGCGGCGGAAGCGCTCGCGGAAGGCCTGTTCCCGGCCCAGCTCGGTATGGAGGGTCTTGATCGCGACGGGGCGGTCGAGCACGGTGTCGTGCGCGAGGTGCACCGAGGCCATGCCACCCTCACCGAGCAAGTCGCGCAGCTGATAGCGGTTGTTGGCGATCGCCCGCCCCGCATACCGGCCGTGTGCGCCGTCCTGGCTCATGTTCCGCGTCCCCCATCGGCCATCAGGCGCCGGCCCGACTGTCGTTGATCGAATGGCTCATTCCCGGCCAAGTCTGCCCCACGGCACTGACAGGTCAAGCCAGGTGCCCGTTCCGTGACCGTACGCGAAAGAAGCGTCGCGGAAGCGTTACAGGTGGCCTACGGCCGGTACACAGAATTTGCACGACAGCGCGTGCTACCGCTTTGATGACCGGTCCGTCTCGGACCGGCCCCCAAGCTCATCCCGGACCGGAGGCTTGCGCGGAGGCTGTAGCGTGGCCGACGGAGACCGTAACAACACCGCGCGCACCGCGGGCAGAAACGACGGCGAGGACCGATGGCACAGCAGCAGCGCGCTCAGGGCCCGTCCGACCCCGAGGCGACTGGCGGCGGGATGTCAGACGCGCCGGAGATGTGGGGCAACGGCGGACTGGTCGGCGACGGCCGGTATCGACTGACACACAGACTCGGCCGGGGCGGCATGGCCGAGGTGTTCGCCGCCGAGGACGTACGTCTCGGCCGCACCGTGGCGGTCAAGCTGCTGCGCGCCGACCTCGCCGAGGACCCGGTCTCCAAGGCCCGCTTCACCCGCGAGGCCCAGTCCGTGGCCGGCCTCAACCACCACGCGATCGTCGCGGTGTACGACTCCGGCGAGGACTATGCGAACGGCCATGCCGTTCCGTACATCGTCATGGAGATCGTCGAAGGCCGGACGATCCGGGACCTGTTGCTCAACGCCGAGGCCCCGGGGCCCGAGCAGGCGCTGATCATCGTCTCCGGTGTCCTGGAGGCGCTCGCCTACTCGCACCAGCACGGCATCGTGCACCGGGACATCAAGCCGGCCAACGTCATCATCACCCACAGCGGCGCCGTGAAGGTGATGGACTTCGGCATCGCCCGCGCGCTGCACGGCGCACAGTCGACGATGACGCAGACCGGCATGGTCATGGGCACCCCTCAGTACCTGTCGCCCGAGCAGGCGCTCGGCAAGGCGGTGGACCACCGCTCCGACCTGTACGCGACGGGCTGCCTCCTCTACGAACTCCTGGCGCTGCGGCCGCCGTTCACCGGTGAGACCCCGCTGTCCGTCGTCTACCAGCACGTCCAGGACATCCCGACGCCTCCGTCCGAGGTCTCCGACGCCACGCCTCCGGAGCTCGACGGCCTGGTCATGCGCTCGCTCGCCAAGGAGCCGGACGACCGGTTCCAGACGGCCGAGGAGATGCGCGGGCTGGTCCAGTACGGGCTGCAGATGCTGTACGAGCAGGGCGGTCACACCGGCACCTGGAACACCGGGCCGGTCGCGATGCACGACGGCCGGCACACTCCCTCGGGCGGCTTCGCCGGCACCACCGTCATGCAGCACCCCGGCGACGCCTCCGGCACCACGCAGATCCCGCAGCCGATCCTGCCCGGCGGCTACGGCGGCGGGGACGACGGCGGCTTCGAGGGGCACGGCAACCGGGGCAGTGGCCGCGGCAAGCTGTGGATCCTCGCGGTCCTCGCGGTGGTCGCCATAGCGGCAGGTGTCGCGCTGGCGCTGAACGGGGGCGGCGGGGACGGCGGCAAGGACGGCACCACCCAGAAGCCGACCACCTCCACGACGCCCTCGGAGACGACCAGCGAGTCGCCGAGCGACGAGCCGACGGACGAGGCGACCGACGAGCAGACCGACGACGGCTCCGTGAGCACCGGTTCGTCCTGGTCCCCGTCCTCGACCCCGTCGTACACACCCTCGCCGACCCCCACGGAGACGGCCACGGAGCCGACGGGCGAGCCGACGACCGCGGAGCCGACGACGACCGAGCCGACGCCCACGGAGCCGACGGAGGGGCCGACGGAGACGGACGGCGGCACCGACGCGGGCGGCACCACCGGTGACGTAGAGGGCGGCTGACGCAGCAGTACGCCTCCACGCGCGCGTGCGGACCGGAAACGGACCGCACGCGCGCGTGGCGTTTTCCCGGACGGGCGGCTCAGTCGGCGAAGGCCTCGCACACCGCCTCGTACTCCCGCGTCCACCACACCACCAGCGCCGAGGCCGCCGGGAACTGGGGGTCCGCGCGGGTGTCGCCGCGTTCGTAGTGCCAGCGCAGCATCCAGAAGTCGTTGAGGCGCTCCCACCAGACCCGGTGGACGGCCGCCGTCAGCTCCGAGGGCGTGGCGCCCGCCGTACGCCGGTACGCGCGCGCGTACGCCCGCACCTTCGGCAGGTCGAGCGCCCCCGCGGGCCGTACGAAGAAGATCGCGGCGGCGCGTACGGCCTCCTCCGCGCGGGGCTGCACCCCCAGCCGGTCCCAGTCGACGATCGCGGCCGGGGCGTCCCCCTTGTAGAGCAGGTTGAACGGGTGGAAGTCCCCGTGCACCCACCCCACACACCCGCCCCGCGACGGCCGCCGATCCGCGTGCCGCTCCAGCAGCGCCCGCCGTTCCAGGAGCCGGTGCCGGGCCAGCTCGTCGAAGGAGTCGGCGGGGCGGTGCCGGCGTACGCGGGTGAGCAGGTCGTCGATGAGGGCGAAGGTGTCGGCCGGGTCGGCGCTCTTGGCGCGGGGGTCTGCGGCGGCCGCGGGCGTGCGGCCCTGAGGCCCGGCGCACGCCTCACTGCGCGCGCCCGGCACTCGCCCCTGCACCGGCATCACCCGCTCCAGACTCGCGTGCACCACCCCGAGCAGCGCCCCCAGCCGTCCGCACTGCTCCGGCGTCAGCTGGCCCCCGTGGCGGTGGCGGCCCTCGATCCATGGGTGGAGGGCGTAGGAGTGGCCGCCGACGACCGCGACGGTGCGGCCGTCGCGGTCGGGCAGGGGCGGGGCGACCGGGACGCCCAGGACCGCCAGCCGCTCGGTGGCGCGGTGCTGGCGGGCGATGGCTGCCGGGTCGGCGGTCTCGGGGTCGAAGTGATGCTTGAGGAAGTAGTGGCCGCGGGTCGTGCGCAGGCGGTAACCGCGGTTGAGCAGCCCCTGGTCGACGGGTTCGCAGGTGACGGCGGAGCCGGTGGCGTACTGGCTGAGGAGGGCCCGCAGTGGGGGCGCGTGAGGCATGGGGGGTGGTACACAAGGGCGCGGCACGCGCCAGATGCTAGGGCACGAGCCGGGCCTGTGAGCTGGGCGTTGTCACAGACAGTCGCTTTTGGTCACGGCATGTGCGCGAAGTGACTTTCCAGGGCGCCGTCGGTCGAGTGGACCGTGCCGAACTGCGGCTCGACGCTCAGATAGACCGGCTCATAGGGCTCGCCGTCCACGAACCGGGGTGTCGGCCCGAACCGCTCGAGCTCGGCGGCCGTCGGCTCGTACGCCGTGCACTCGCCCACGACCTGGACGGACCACAGCCCCTCGCCCGGCCGGGCCGAGCTCAGATTGTCCGCGCCGTACGCGACGACGCCGCCGACGCACGCCCGGTGGTAGCCGCAGCTCCTGGGCAGCCGCAGCAGGACCCGCCCGTCGTCCACGACGTGCCGGGCGAAGGCGAGGAAGGGCAGGGCACGCATGCTGGTGGCCACCCGGCCGTAGCCGGTGCGGGCGAGCAGATCGACGGCGAGCTGTTCGCCGGAGGGCCGTTCGTCGAAGGGCATACGACCAATGTCGGCCGTACACGCCGCCCGGGGCAGGGGTCTTTGGTCCCCAATACGCCTGCAATACGCTGCGACACGCCCGCCGCGGTCCTCAGCGACGTTCCTGCTCGACCTGCATCCGCGCCACGTACGCCGCCGCCTGCGAGCGACGCTCCATACCGAGTTTGGAAAGCAGACTCGATACATAGTTCTTGATCGTCTTCTCTGCCAGGTGCAGCCGCTCGCCGATCGCGCGGTTGGTGAGCCCCTCGCCGATCAGGTCGAGGATCCTGCGCTCCTGCTCGGTGAGGTGCGCGAGCCGGTCGTCGCTCTTGGCGCTGCCGCCGCCCCGCAGCCGTTCGAGCACGCGCGCGGTGGCCACCGGGTCCAGGAGGGACCTCCCGGCGGCGACATCACGTACGGCCGCCAGGAGTTCACTGCCCCGGATGGCCTTCAGGACATATCCGGAGGCGCCCGCCATGATCGCGTCGAAGAGGGCCTCGTCGTCGGCGAACGACGTCAGCATCAGGCACTTGATGTTCTCGTCCCCGGACCGGATCTCCCGGCAGACCTCCACCCCGCTGCCGTCCGGAAGCCGTACGTCGAGGACGGCCACGTCGGGCCGGGTGGCCGGGATCCGGACCAGCGCGTCGGCCGCCGTACCGGCCTCGCCGACCACCTCGATGTCGTCCTCCACCGAGAGCAGCTCATGGACACCCCGCCGGACGACCTCGTGGTCGTCGAGGAGAAATACCCGGATTTTTCCGTCTTCGCGCACGAGGGCAGTCTCACACAGCCCCTGAGAGCTCGCTCCAGGCAGGCTCTTCCCGTGACCTGGGTCACCGGGTTAACGTGCCGTTGTTCCGGCCCCCTGCAAGGCTGTGACCAGGAGTTGTTCCCGACTTTGCCGACTTTACTTGGAAATCCAAGCAAAATCGCAGGTCAGGAGGGGTTTCACAGAAATGTGAGGCACTGGGTAACGTGCATCGTGCAGGGCGCTCGCCGGGGCACCTGTCACGCCTGTTCCCGACCGAGCCGCACCCACCCCGTGCGTCCGCAGGGCTTCAGGTGCGCCGCTCCCCCAGGCTCCTGAACGGAGCTGGGGGGACCCCCAGGCGCCCGGCGAACCCGGGTAGCCGGACCGACGGAGGAGCACACGTGACCGTGGAGAGCACTGCCGCGCGCACATCGCGACGCAGCGCCAGTACCAAGAGCACGGCCGGCAAGCGCACGACCGCCAAAAAGCAGCCGGGCCCCGAGCCCGAGCTCGTGCAGCTGCTGACGCCCGAAGGCAAGCGCGTCAAGGACGCCACGTACGACAAGTACGTCGCCGGCATCACCCCCGAGGAGCTCCGCGGTCTGTACCGCGACATGGTGCTCACCCGCCGCTTCGACGCCGAGGCCACGTCCCTGCAGCGCCAGGGCGAGCTGGGCCTGTGGGCCTCGCTGCTCGGCCAGGAGGCAGCCCAGATCGGCTCCGGACGAGCCACCCGCGAGGACGACTACGTCTTCCCGACCTACCGCGAGCACGGCGTCGCCTGGTGCCGCGGGGTCGACCCGGCCAACCTGCTGGGCATGTTCCGCGGTGTGAACAACGGCGGCTGGGACCCCAACAGCAACAACTTCCAGCTCTACACGATCGTCATCGGCTCCCAGACCCTGCACGCCACCGGCTACGCCATGGGCATCGCCAAGGACGGCGCGGACAGTGCCGTCATCGCCTACTTCGGCGACGGCGCGAGCAGCCAGGGCGACGTGGCCGAGTCCTTCACCTTTTCCGCGGTCTACAACGCCCCGGTCGTGTTCTTCTGCCAGAACAACCAGTGGGCGATCTCCGAGCCCACCGAGAAGCAGACCCGGGTGCCGCTCTACCAGCGCGCCCAGGGCTTCGGCTTCCCGGGCGTGCGCGTGGACGGCAACGACGTGCTGGCCTGCCTCGCGGTCACCAAGTGGGCCCTGGAACGCGCCCGCAACGGCGAGGGCCCCACCCTGGTCGAGGCGTACACCTACCGGATGGGTGCCCACACCACCTCCGACGACCCGACCAAGTACCGGGCCGACGAGGAGCGCGTGGCCTGGGAGGCGAAGGACCCGATCCTGCGCCTTCGCCGGTACCTGGAGGCCTCAAACCACACGGACGACGGATTCTTCGCGGAACTCGAGGCCGAGAGCGAGGCGTTGGGCAAGCGAGTACGTGAAGCGGTCCGCGCCATGCCGGACCCGGACCGCTTCGCCATCTTCGAGCACGCGTACGCGGACGGACACGCGCTCGTCGACGAGGAGCGCGCCCAGTTCGCCGCCTACCAGGCGTCGTTCGCAGAGGAAGAGGGGGTCTGACATGGCAGCCGAAAAGTTGGCTCTGGCGAAGGCGATCAACGAATCGCTGCGCCGTGCCCTGGAGACGGACCCCAAGGTCCTCATCATGGGCGAGGACGTCGGCAAGCTCGGCGGTGTGTTCCGGGTGACGGACGGACTGCAGAAGGACTTCGGCGAGGAGCGGGTCATCGACACCCCGCTCGCCGAGTCGGGCATCGTCGGCACCGCGATCGGCCTCGCGCTGCGCGGCTACCGCCCGGTGGTGGAGATCCAGTTCGACGGCTTCGTCTTCCCGGCCTACGACCAGATCGTCACGCAGCTCGCGAAGATGCACGCCCGCTCGCTGGGCAAGGTCAAGCTCCCCGTCGTCGTGCGCATTCCCTACGGCGGTGGCATCGGCGCGGTCGAGCACCACTCCGAGTCCCCCGAGTCGCTCTTCGCGCACGTGGCGGGCCTCAAGGTCGTCAGCCCCTCCAACCCCTTCGACGCGTACTGGATGATGCAGCAGGCCATCCAGAGCGACGACCCGGTGATCTTCTTCGAGCCCAAGCGTCGCTACTGGGACAAGGGCGAGGTCAACACCGAAGCCATCCCCGGCCCGCTGCACAAGGCGCAGGTGGTCCGCGAGGGCACCGACCTCACCCTGGTCGCGTACGGCCCGATGGTGAAGCTCTGCCGGGAGGTCGCCGACGCGGCCGCCGAGGAAGGCAGGAACCTCGAGGTTCTCGACCTGCGCTCGGTGTCTCCGCTGGACTTCGACTCCATCCAGGCCTCGGTCGAGAAGACCCGCCGTCTGATCGTCGTCCACGAGGCACCGGTGTTCTTCGGCTCGGGCGCGGAGATCGCGGCGCGGATCACGGAGCGCTGCTTCTACCACCTGGAGGCCCCGGTGCTCCGGGTCGGCGGCTACCACGCCCCCTACCCGCCGGCCCGCCTGGAAGAGGAGTACCTGCCGGGCCTGGACCGGGTACTCGACGCCGTCGACCGTGCCCTGGCGTACTGAGGAGAGGGTCGTGACGACGATGACGGAAGCGTCCGTACGCGAGTTCAAGATGCCGGACGTGGGCGAGGGCCTCACCGAGGCCGAGATCCTCAAGTGGTACGTCAAGCCCGGTGACGAGGTCACCGACGGCCAGGTGGTGTGCGAGGTCGAGACCGCCAAGGCGGCCGTCGAACTGCCCATCCCCTACGACGGTGTCGTCCGGGAGCTCCACTTCCCCGAGGGCACCACGGTCGACGTGGGCACGTCGATCATCGCGGTGGACGTGTCGGGCGGGGCGGCTCCCGTCGAGGCACCGGCACCCGCTGCCGAGCCGGAGCCCGAGCCCGAGAAGAAGCCCGAGGGACGTCAGCCCGTGCTCGTCGGGTACGGCGTCGCCGCGTCCTCGACCAAGCGGCGCCCCCGCAAGGGCCCCCAGGTCCCCGTCCAGGAGCCCGCGCCGGTCCAGGAGACCTCGGTCGTGATCCAGACCGAGCTGAACGGCCATGGGGCCCCGGTGGCGGCGCTCAGGGAGCGCCCGCTGGCCAAGCCGCCGGTGCGCAAGCTGGCCAAGGATCTCGGCGTCGACCTGACGACGATCGTCCCGTCCGGCCCCGACGGCATCATCACCCGCGAGGACGTCCACGCGGCGGCGGCCCCGGAGTCGGCGGTCGTCGAGACGCCGGCGCCCACCCCGGCCCAGGCGCCCGCGCCCGTACCGACGTACGACACGGCCAGGGAGACCCGTATCCCGGTCAAGGGCGTCCGCAAGGCGACGGCCGCGGCGATGGTCGGCTCGGCGTTCACCGCGCCGCATGTCACGGAGTTCGTGACCGTCGACGTGACCCGCACGATGAAGCTGGTCGAGGAGCTCAAGCAGTCCGACAAGTACGGGATGCAGGGCCTGCGGGTGAACCCGCTGCTGCTGATCGCCAAGGCCCTGCTGGTCGCCATCAAGCGGAACCCGGACGTCAACGCGTCCTGGGACGAGGCGACCCAGGAGATCGTGCAGAAGCACTACGTGAACCTGGGCATCGCCGCGGCCACCCCGCGCGGTCTGATCGTGCCGAACATCAAGGACGCGCACGCCAAGACGCTGCCGCAGCTGGCCCAGGCGCTGGGTGAGCTGGTGGCGACGGCGAAGGAGGGCAAGACCTCGCCCGCCGCCATGCAGGGCGGCACCGTCACCATCACCAATGTCGGCGTCTTCGGCGTCGACACCGGTACGCCGATCCTCAACCCCGGTGAGTCCGCGATCCTCGCGGTCGGCTCGATCAAGCTCCAGCCGTGGGTCCACAAGGGCAAGGTGAAACCGCGTCAGGTGACGACCCTGGCGCTCTCCTTCGACCACCGGCTGGTGGACGGGGAGCTGGGCTCCAAGGTGCTGGCGGACGTGGCGGCGATCCTGGAGCAGCCGAAGCGGCTGATCACCTGGGCGTGAGTCCGAGTGCTGTGAGTCGTCAGTGCCGTGAGGCATGAGTGAAGGGGCCGACGTTCTTCGCCGGCCCCTTCGTTTACGTGGTTTACAGGTAGGGCCCGCCCGAACGGCCGCCCATGTGGCCGTCCTCGCCGTCGTGGCCGACGCCGGGCGGCAGGGCCCGCCGCATCTGCTCCAACTGCGCCCGCGCGGCCATCTGCTGGGCGAACAGGGTGGTCTGGATCCCGTGGAAGAGACCCTCCAGCCAGCCGACCAACTGGGCCTGCGCGATCCGCAGTTCGGCGTCGCTCGGGGTCGCCCCTTCCGTGAAGGGCAGGGAGAGTCGCTCCAGCTCCTCGACCAGCTCAGGGGCCAGACCGTCCTCCAGCTCCTTCACCGAGCTGCGGTGGATCTCCTTGAGCCGGACGCGGCTCGCCTCGTCCAGGGGAGCCGCTCGCACTTCCTCCAGAAGCTGCTTGATCATGCTGCCGATCCGCATGACCTTGGCGGGCTGCTCCACCATCTCCGTCACCGGAATCTCGCGGGAGTCCTCGTCCCCGGTGCCGCCGAGCGCCATTCCGTCCTGGCCCACGACCAGGATCTGGGGCTGCTCGGGCGACCGTTCGTTCCTCGGCATCTCCATGCCGCCATTCTCTCGCACCGGTACACCTCATCACTGAGGTGCCCCCCATGGAGGGTGATCCACCGTTTACGGTGCGGAAGTTTCCGTCACTCGCCGCTCCCACGGACCTGGGTGAGCCGCAGCAGCCGCGCCTCGCTGGGGGAGGTCGAGCCGCGCAGCTCGGCCACCTGCTTGATGGCCGGCTCGTCGCGCTGCGGGATCCCCCGCTCCACGGGCCGCGAGAACCAGGCCCGCAGCTCGGCCCGCCCCGCGTCCGTGAGCGCGTACAGCACCCGCC
>NZ_JXTE01000469.1 GCF_000972385.1 Streptomyces sp. WM6386 | reverse complement strand
GGCGTCGGTCGCCGAGCAGCCGGTGCGGGTGGTCGGGGCGATCATGGTGCCGCACTGGCGGGAGGGGCTGTCGGCGGATGCGCTGCCGGATGTGTACCGCGACATCGTGGAGGTCGTGGCAGACGCGTCGACTCCGATGCAGGCCAAGCAGATCGTGCCGAGGATCGGGCTGCCGGCGGTGACGGCGAAGATCGAGGGGACGCGGGGCAAGCTGAAACGGCTGGTGGAGCGGGGCTGGCTGACCGAGGACCAACCCGGGCTGTTCGCGCTCGCTCACCGGACAGCCGAGGCGGGCGGGGGAACTCCCTGAACGATAAAGGCTCTTCTTTCTACCTTCGTAGGTGCCAACCAAAACAAAGCGCAGAAAGAAGAGCGCGATGGAACCCTACGACGCCTGCGATGCCATCGATGAGTTCGCTGCCGCAGTCAGCGCCTTCGGCTGCCTGCAAGGCGACTTGGCCGGACCCGCGACC
>NZ_JXTE01000468.1 GCF_000972385.1 Streptomyces sp. WM6386 | reverse complement strand
GGGTTGGGGCGCCGCGCCCGGGGCCGCGTTGCCGGGGCCCGCCGACAGGCCGAGAGGGAAGGGCTCGGCAATACCGCTTTCGTGCAGGCCGACGCCCAGCCCCATGCCTTTGGGCCGGAGGAGTTCAGTCTGGCCATGAGCCGGTTCGGCACGATGTTCTTCTCCGACCCGGCCCTCGCGTTCGCCAACATCGGGCATGCGCTGCGTCCGGGTGCGCCCTTGGTGCAGTTGGTCTGGCAGGCCGCCGACCTTCAGGACTGGCATACCGCGATCCGGGCAGCGCTCTCCCCCGGGCATCCGCCCTCGCTGCCGGTCCCCAAGGCCGACGACCCGTTCACACTGGCCGATCCGCACATCGTGGCCGACGCCCTGACCACGGCCGGCTTCACAGCGGTCGACGCCGTCGACGTACGCGAGCCCGTGTACTACGGCCCGGACACCGAGCGCGCGCTTGCCGGCGTACTCCAGCTACGG
>NZ_JXTE01000467.1 GCF_000972385.1 Streptomyces sp. WM6386 | reverse complement strand
GAATCGAGGGATGCAGTGACCACACAGGAACTTGCCTCGGCGCTCGGGGTGTCCCTTCGAACCATCACCCGGGACCTGAACTGGCTCCGCGACGCCGGTCTGCCGGTGACCGCACAGCGGGGCCGCCTCGGAGGCGTGACCATGCTGCCCGGATCCGGGCTCGACCTCACGCGACTCACACCGGGCGAGCGTGATCATCTCTCGCTCACCGGGCTGGACGAGAAGCAACGTGCGGAGCTCAACGCATCGGTCGAAAGCCGGCGCGCGCTCTCCAAGATCGTCGCTACACCGTCACGTCGAGTTCATGAGCTCCTGCCGCTCACCGAGGTAGTGCACGTGGACAGCCGCCCCTGGATCCAGACACGAGCTTGTGGCACGACTCCGGCTTCCCTGATCGGCCCAGTGCGGCGAGGTCGCCGGCTACGGATCGAATACGACAGCCCACGCGAGTCATGCCCACGCGACCTGGTCGTGGA
>NZ_JXTE01000466.1 GCF_000972385.1 Streptomyces sp. WM6386 | reverse complement strand
ACTGCGGCGGCGATCCCTCGCCGCCCGCGTGCAGGAGGTCGCCGAGAGCGTCCTCCTCGGCGACGAGTTCGACAAGCCGGCGGCTCATCTGCCCCACGGGGGCACGCAATGGCTCGAGATCGGGGTGGGCGTCGGCCGACGGGCGCAGATCATGCTGCTCCACGAGCCCACCGCCGGCATGACCCCCGGGGAGACGATGATGACGGCCGGCCTGGTGCGTGAACTCGTCGAGACCCAGGGCGTCGCCGCGATCGTGGTGGAGCACGACATGGGATTCGTGCGCGCGCTGGACGCCGAGGTCACCGTGCTGCACCTCGGCCGCGTCATTGCGGAAGGCTCGATGTCACAGATCGAGCAGGACGCTCAGGTCCGTGCTGTCTATCTTGGCGAGGAGGTGGCCTGATGCTCGAAGTACGTGACGTCGTGGCCGGATACGGGAACGGGACCGTGCTGCACGGGGCGGTCCCCGCCGTCACC
>NZ_JXTE01000465.1 GCF_000972385.1 Streptomyces sp. WM6386 | reverse complement strand
CGTGCTGGCCCGGGGGTTCGGGATCTGGGTGACCCGCGACCCGGGTCACTTCGCACGGCACGAGGCCTGGCTGGCCGGCCAGCAGACGGACGGTGAGGGCCCACAGGACCCTCAGCAGGACGGTCAGTAGGACCGAAGTCCCATGCTGCGGGCGATGCCGTTGCGCTGGATCTGGCTGGTTCCCCCGGAGATCGTGGCCACGATCGACTCACGGTAGCGGAAACTCATCACGCTCTCCGTCGAGAAGCCCTGTCCCGCGCAGACCTGCATCCCGAGCCGGGCGGCCGCCACATAGGTCTCCGACCCCTTCAGCTTCGCCATCGATCCTTCCCGCGTGCACGGCTTGCCCCTGGCGAGCAGCCAGGCGGCGCGATAGGCGAGCAGCCGCGCGGAATCGATCTCGGTCTGCAGGTCGGCCATGGCGTGGGCGACCGCCTGGAAGTTGCCGATCGGACGGCCGAAGGCGTGCCGGGTACGGG
>NZ_JXTE01000464.1 GCF_000972385.1 Streptomyces sp. WM6386 | reverse complement strand
TCCCCACTCTGACGGCCTTCCTGACCGGCTACGACCAACATGCAATCCACCGCAACGGACCCGGCTTTACCGGTTGGCGCGAATGACTTGTCGACCACCGCGGCCAGGACACTGCAACCACGCATGGCCCGGGCAAGTCCTCCACATCCCCCTGGGTCCGTGCAGACCAAGGCTGCTCGCGCCCGGTCCCCCGATGCAGGACGCCAAAGCGTTGCTGCGCCACGGATCGGGACGGTGATCACTCCGTACGGCACCACTTCAGTCTTCCAACGCAAGGTATTGATGGGCGAGTTCGGTCCGGTTGCGGACGCCGAGTTTGTGGTACACGTGGCCAAGGTGGAACTCAACTGTCTTCGCACTAAGAAACAGTGCGGATGCTGCTTCCCGATTGGTGGCTCCCCGTATCCCTGCCGGGGCCACCTGGTCTTTTTGGGATGGAGGCCCGGACCGGCTCCCCCCAATCCCCCGGCTCGGCCCTG
>NZ_JXTE01000463.1 GCF_000972385.1 Streptomyces sp. WM6386 | reverse complement strand
CCTGCCCGCCGCCGAGGTCGCCAAGTTCGCCGAGCTGACCTTCGCCTACATCGACGAGCTCTCCGCCGCGAGCGCCGCGGGCCACGCCGACGAACTGGCCGCCCGGGGCCGGGCTCAGGAGCGCCACCTGGAACACCTGGCCCGTGACCTCCTCGCCGGCGCGAGCCCGGACGTGCTGCTCGTCTCTGCTCAACGGGCCGGGTGGCAGCCTCCGGTTTCGCTGACCGCGGTCCTGCTGCCCGCCGCCCAGGCCCGGCCTGCCTACCGTGCGCTCGACCCGAGCACCCTCGTCCTGGACGATCTGCCGGACGCCTTCGGTGTGCTGCTCGTCCCCGATGCCGACCGTTCACATCTCCTACGGCGGCTGACCGACCGCACCGCCGTGGTCGGCCCGGCCCGGCCATGGACTCGTGCGTCCGCCTCGTACGAACGAGCCGTACGCGCGCGCTCCCTCTCCGCCGATATTCGCGACACGGAGGAC
>NZ_JXTE01000462.1 GCF_000972385.1 Streptomyces sp. WM6386 | reverse complement strand
GAGCACCACTGCGCCCACCACCCGCCGTACCGCGGGCTCGGCCGCCGTCGCAGCCGCCTCGTTCCTGCTGCTGGCGGGAGGGGGCATCCTGGCCGCGCCCCCCGCGTACGCGGGCATTCCCGGCGGCACTTCCGCGGCCGACCGCAACAGTGACTTCAACGGCGACGGGTACACCGACCTCGTCACCGGCGTCCCGGACGGCACGGTCGACGGCCGGGAGGGTGCCGGCTACGTCAACGTGCAGTACGGCGCGCCCAACGGCATCGGCACCAACACCACTGTGCCCAAGGGCCGGGTCGAGCTCATCAGCCAGTCGTCCAAGGGCGTGCCCGGAACCTCCGAGTTCGGCGACCGCTTCGGGCAGGCGGTCGCCTCCGGCGACCTCGACGGCGACGGCTACGACGACCTCGTCGTCGGCCAGCTCAGCGGCGTGGACGAGACCGCGGGCGACGCGGCCGGCGGCCTGGTCGGCGTCTACTAC
>NZ_JXTE01000461.1 GCF_000972385.1 Streptomyces sp. WM6386 | reverse complement strand
ACGTACAACTGCCCGTCCGGGATGCCGAATCCGTCGTGCAGCAGCTCGTGTCCCCAGCGCAGGCTCTGCGAATGGCCGTAGTCGCCGAGCGACCAGGAGCCCAGCATCTCGAAGACCGTCAGATGCGTGGAGTCGCCGACCTCGTCGAGGTCGGTGGTGCGCAGACAGCGCTGGACGTTGACCAGGCGCCGGCCCTGAGGGTGCGGGCGGCCTTCCAGGTACGGGGTGAGGGGGTGCATCCCGGACGTGGTGAACAGCACCGGGTCCGAGGGCGGCGGCAGCAGGGTGCTGCCGGTGATGAGGTGGTGTCCGCGCTCGACGTAGAAGTCCGTGAAGGTGCGCAGGATCCGGTCCGTGTTCATGGCGGTGTTCCTTTCGGGTGGGGGACCGGAAAAAACCGCGGGGACACAGAAAAAGAGGCGCACTGCCCCGGGGGGTCCTTTTCGGGCGGCGGGGGGGGGGGGGGTGAAGGGCGGGGAGC
>NZ_JXTE01000460.1 GCF_000972385.1 Streptomyces sp. WM6386 | reverse complement strand
ACACCCAGTCGACGGTGAGCCAACAGGTGGCCGCTTTGGAGAAGGCCGTGGGTGGTCCGGTGTTCGACCGGCCGGGCGGTCCCAAGCCGGTGCGGCTGACTCCGTTGGGCTCCGTGGTCCTGGACCAGGGCCGTGAACTGCTGGCGAAGGCGGACGCGTTGGCCGACGCCGTGGACCGGTTCAAGGCGGGAGGCGGCCGGATCGACATCGGCACGTTCCAGAGCGTGTCCAATGTGATCCTTCCGTCCGTCGTACGGCGGCTGCGCGACGACTACCCGGGCTGCGACATCAGGTTGTCCGGGGAGGAGCCGGACCAGCGGCAAATCGGCGACCTCGATCTGCTGTTCTACGACGGCCGCATCGACGGCGATGTCGAACAACTCAAGCTGCTCGACGACCCGTACCTGCTGGTGGCAGGCGCCGGCACCTTCCCCGAAGGACCGGTCCCGCTGGAGCGGCTCGACGGGGAACCGATGGTGGCC
>NZ_JXTE01000046.1 GCF_000972385.1 Streptomyces sp. WM6386 | reverse complement strand
GCTACGGCTTCCCCCAGGCACCCGCGCAGCAGGCCCAGCCCCACCCCGGCGCGCAGCCCCCGGCCGCCGCCCAACAGCCGGGAGCCCCTCCGCAGGCGCCTTACAACCCCCAGGCCCCGCAGGCTCCCCAGCCCCCCATCGACCCCCGCAGCGGCACCGCCTGGCCGCAGCCCATGCAGCACGACCAGCGGCAGATGACCAACCCCGGTGCGGCGCCGCTCGGTTACACCGCTGCCGTGGAGCTGTCCTCGGACCGGCTGCTGAACAACAAGAAGCAGAAGGCGAAGAGCGGCCGTCCCGCCGCCCAGCCCTCCCGCTTCAAGATCGGCGGGAAGAAGGAAGAGGCCGAGCGGCAGCGGAAGTTGGAGCTGATCCGCACGCCCGTGCTGTCCTGCTACCGCATCGCGGTCATCAGCCTCAAGGGCGGCGTCGGCAAGACCACGACCACCACCGCCCTCGGTTCGACCCTCGCCACCGAGCGGCAGGACAAGATCCTCGCCATCGACGCCAACCCGGACGCCGGTACCCTCGGCCGCCGGGTGCGGCGGGAGACCGGGGCCACCATCCGTGACCTCGTCCAGGCGATCCCGTACCTCAACTCGTACATGGACATCCGCCGGTTCACCTCCCAGGCGCCGTCCGGGCTCGAGATCATCGCCAACGACGTCGACCCGGCCGTGTCCACGGCCTTCAACGACGAGGACTACCGGCGGGCCCTCGATGTGCTGGGCAAGCAGTACCCGGTGATCCTCACGGACTCCGGTACCGGTCTGCTCTACTCCGCCATGCGCGGTGTGCTCGACCTCGCCGACCAGCTCATCATCATCTCGACGCCGTCCGTGGACGGTGCGAGCAGCGCGAGCACGACGCTGGACTGGCTGTCGGCGCACGGGTACGCGGATCTCGTGTCGAGGTCCCTCACCGTCATCTCGGGTGTGCGCGAGACCGGCAAGATGATCAAGGTGGACGACATCGTCAGCCACTTCGAGACGCGCTGCCGCGGTGTCGTGGTCGTGCCCTTCGACGAGCACCTCGCGGCCGGTGCCGAGGTCGACCTCGACATGATGCGGCCGAAGGTGCGGGAGTCGTACTTCAACCTCGCGGCGATGGTCGCCGAGGACTTCGTACGCCACCAGCAGATGCACGGCCTGTGGACCAGCGACGGCAACCCGCCCCCGGTGGCGGCCCCGCCACTGCCTGGCCAGGCGATGCCGGGCGGCCAGCCCGCGCCCGGCCAGCCGTACCCGCAGCAGGGCCAGCCCTATCCGCAGCAGCAGCCCCCGCAACAGGGCCAGCCCTACGCCCCCCAGCCGGGCCAGCCTTACCCGCCGCAGGACCAGCAGCCCGGTCAGCCCTACCCGCAGCACCCCCAGCAGCCCGGTCAGCCGTACCCGCCCCAGCCCGGGCAGCCGTACCCGCCCGCGCCTCCGCAGCAGTAGGCGACCTCAACTCCACCCGCCGGGGGCCCGCACGCGCATCGTGCGGGCCCCCGGCGTACCCACAGGTGAGGATGGGTGTTTCCGCCGCGTTCGGCCCCTTCGCCACCTACGATGCAGACGGTGTCCCGGTGTGACCAGGGCGCCCACTGGGGGGGTTGAGTGGAGCAGCGGGTCTTCATCAGTTACGCGGGCGCCGATCGCGCGTGGGCGGAGTGGGTCGCCTGGCAGTTGACCGACGCGGGTTGCAGCACGTTCTTCGACGTACGGGACGTGGCCGTCGGTGAGAACTTCCTGGCACGCATCGAGCGGGAGTTGGACACCGCGGACGCGATGGTCGTCCTGCTCTCCGCCGGTTGGGCGACGTCTTCTTTCGCGGCCGCCGAGATCCGCTCCGGGATACCGCTCGTACCCGTCCGTCTCGACGGCACCCCCATACCCGCGGAGGTCCGCGCCTTCCAGGCGGTCGACCTCGTGGGGGCGGACGAGGCGGAGGCGCGGGACAGGCTGGTCCAGGCCGTCCTCGGCATCCGCTCCGCGCCGAGCGACTCCCCCACCGGACACCTGGTGGGCGAACGGCGGTTGCGCAGACTGGGACTGGCCGGGCCCCGCACGCCCGGCAGCCTGCCCCGGGTGTGGAACCTGCCGGCCCGCAATCCCGGGTTCGTCGGCCGTGACGAGGACCTCTCCCGGCTGCGCGACGAACTGACCGACCGCTCCGAGGTCGTCGTCATGGGACCGGCAGGCAGTGGAAAGACCCAACTGGCCCTGGAATACGCCTACCGCTTCGCAGGCGAGTACGAACTCGTCTGGTGGATCAGGTCCAACCGTCCGATCGAGAAGCAACTCGCCGAACTGGCGGCACGGATCGGCGCGGCGCCCGTCGGCACGCCCCCGGCCGAGGCCACGGAGGCCTTGAAGGCGGAACTGAGGGAGCGCAGCCGCTGGTTGCTCGTCTTCGACGACGTCACGGATCCGACCGAGCTCACACCGCACATGCCGGACGGAGTCGGCCATGTGCTGATCACCGCTCCACCGGCTCTCCAACACAGCGCCCACTCCACCGAGTTCAACCTGGACTTCACCCGAGCGGAGTCCATCGCGCTGCTCCGTTCGACGCTGCCGTCCGTGACCGTGGCGGACGCCGATGCCGTGGCGGCCGCCCTTGACGACCTTCCCCTCGCCCTGGCGCATGCGCTCGCGGTCCTGCGCGACGGCCTGCCCGTGCGGGAGTTCCTGCGGATGCTGACCGTCGACGACGGGGCGGAGCACCACTTCTTCCCGCCCTCGCTCGTCGCGACGGTACACATGGCCGTCGACCGGCTGCGAGCGGCCGGGCCGCCCGGCGTCGCACGTCTCCTGTTCGCCTGTGCTCTTCTCGCGCCCGCTCCGCTGCCAGTAGGGACGAAGCCGAGCTCCGCACGTGGGCTCCCCGATCCGCTGATCGGCGCCCTGCCGGACGGCCAGGCGTTGCCCGAGCTCCTCCAGGCGCTGCGCCGGTACGGCCTCGTCCACGTCCAGGACGAGACCGTACGCCTGCACCCCCTGACCCAGTCCGTGCTGCGGGACCTGCTGCCCGACTCCGAAAGGACGGCCGCGGCCCGGACCGCGGAAGCCCTGCTGCTCTCCGCCGTTCCGGACGACGACAACGAGCCGGGCGCCGAACAGCGTTGGACCGATCTGCTGCCCCACCTGCTGGCCGTGGACCCGGCGGTCCCGGTGACGGCGCAAGGGCGGCACACAGTCCGCGCCGCAGGCGAGCTGCTCATGGAACGGGGCGACGCCTCCGCCGCCCGGGACCGGCTCACACGGCTGTTCCGGTCCTGGTCGTCGGCGCTCGGCGACCAGCATCCGGACACCCTGCTGGCGGCGGTCCTGCTGGCGAAGGCATTGCGGCGCACAGGTGCCGCGGACGCCTCCCGGCAACTGCTGGCGGACATCCTCGATCGCCGCCGGCGCACCCTCGGCGAGGACCACCCGGACACCCTCGTCACCGCCGCCCGGCTCGCCGCGCAGCTGGGTGAGGACGGCGAACCGCTGGAAGCCTCGCGGCTCGCCGAGGAAACCCTGGGCCGGATGCGCCGGGTCCTGGGCGAGGACCATCCCGTCACGCTCACCCTGGCCGCCAACCTCGCCGTGGACCTCCGGGACCTGGGCGACACGGACGGCGCGCTGCGACTCGTCGAGGAGGTGCTCGTACGGCGTCGGCGTGTCCTCGGTCAGGATCACCCGGACTCCCTCGCTGCCGCCGCGGACCTCGCCGCCCTGCGGGCCGGTCACGGCGCCACGGAGGCCGCCCGGGACCTGGCGGAGGAGGTCTACGTACGCCGCCGACGCGTGCTCGGCGAGCTGCACCCGGACACGGTGGCGACGGCCAGGCTGCTGATCAGGCTGCTCACGGACCTCGGCAAGCAGGACTCGGCGCAGGAGCTGGATGAGTACATGTCCGCCCGGTCGACGGACGCGCTCCAGGAGAGCGGCGTGCCCGCGCCCTCGTCGCGCGCCAAGGCCGGTGCACCCCTGGCCTGGTGGTCGCGGATCGGCTCGGTTCTTCCCCCGACGGATGACGGCGACCACACCGGCGAACTCGCCCTCGGGTCGTGGCTGCGTCGGCGCGACGTGGTCTCGCCCCGGGACGCGGGCTCCGACGCCACCTGGCACGAGTCCGCGCGTGGCAGCTCTGCGACAGCCCTGCATCCCCGATCGGTCGGGGGCCCCTCGGACGTGCTGCTGAGCTACGCGGAGCACGACGAGAACTGGGCCGAGTGGGCGGCGTCACACCTGGAAGAGGCGGGTCACACGGTGGGCCTGCACGCGGTGGACGCGCGGGGCGAAGGTACCGAACTGCCCGCGCTTCTCTCCCGGCACACGGGGGCCGTGCTGGCGCTGATCTCCACCGCCTACCTTTCCGCGACGGGTCTCGCGGACGAGTCCGAGATTTCCAGGCTGCGGCTGCTGGACGCGCTGGCGCGGCGGCAACTGGTCCCGATCGTGATCGAGCGGCCCGAGCCACGGCTGCCCGCTCAGCTGGCCCAGCACGCCGCCGGACCTCCGCTGGCGGAGCTGGACGAGGAGGCGGCCCGCGAACTGCTGGACTACGCCGTACGGTCGCCGCACAGGCCCGTCGTGGAACGGGAGTTCCCGGGCACGTCCAGTGAGCCGTCGTGGAGTCTCGTACTGGAACGGCAGCTCGTCAACGCGCTGCTCAACTCCGCTTTCATCGCCTCGCCCGGCGAGCGGGACAGGTGGCTGGAGCTCATCGACGCGGCCGCACGGCAACCCATCTCGCGGTCCGTGCCCCGCGCTGTCGGAGCCAGGACGGACATAGCGTGCATCGTGCGGACGTGTCTGCGTTACCCCGACGGTCTGACAGCCATGGCTCAGGCGCTTGAGTTGCTGGACGACCCGGACTCCGCCGAAGTGCGGGAGGTGCGGCGGATCGTCGACCGGATCGAGCTCCTCCGGGACGCCGTGTGAGCGACGCGGACCACTGGTTCTTCACGAGCTACTCCGAACTCGACGAGGACGTGCCCTACGTCCAACGCTTCCATGCGGATGTCGAGAAGGAGGTGCGGGCCCAACTCGGCAAGCGGACTCCGGGCAGTGGCTTTCTGGACCGGGAGACCATCGAGCCGGGCAACCGGTGGCGGCAGCGGCTGATGTACGGGGCCTGCACCACGCGGACGATGCTGGCCCTGTACAGCCCGAGCTACTTTCAGAGCGAGTGGTGCGCCCGTGAGTGGACGACGTTCTCCGAGCGCATGAACCGACACCGCCGAGACAGCGGGGCGGAGGACGAACACCTGCTGGGCGTCAGCTGGCGCATCGGGCCGATGAGCCGGCCGGACGGCCTCGACGACCAGATCCTGACGGGCCACTTCGGCCCGGACTACGCGGAGTCGGGACTCTTCCACCTCGTCCCCGAGGAGAACGAGCCCAAGAGCAAGGAGTACAAGAAGATCGTTCTGGCGGTCGCCAAACGGCTGGCCACCGTCCTGTACAACGGCGCAGACCTTCCGCACCTCGAAGTGACGGAGGCACGGGCCCTGACCCCGCTCTTCGGCCCGGAGCGGCTGCGCCCTGTCGACGTCGTGATCGTCTACACCGACCTGGACGACGACTCGGAGTGGGGACTGTGGGCCATCGACGAACTGGGCAAGCAGGGCTACGACGTCGACGCGGAGGTCGTCTCGGCCGCCGACCGGAGCACGGTCGAACGGCTCCGGCGAGCACTCCATCGAGCTGACCGGGTGCTGGTCCTGGTCTCGGGCTCGTTCTTCTCGCACGGCGACATGTCGGCCGCCGCCCTCGATCTGGCGCTCAGCGAGGGTTCGAGCGACTGGCTGCGGATGATCCCGGTCTTCCTCGACCCACCCGAACCCCGGGCGATGCCCGTCTCGTTCCGTCAGTTCCCGGGACTGGCGCTGCGCGACCTCGACGAGGGCAGCGCCAGAGATCTGCTCGTCCAGTCGGCTGAGGCGCTCGCGCAGACCTCGGGGAGGCCCACCGGGATGGGTTCGCGGTTCCCGGGCGGACGAACCCCGGGCACCGGATACCCCGGCGGGATCACGGCCGGAACCCCGACCACGCCCGCACAGCTCCACATCCCCCTGGTCAACGCGCTGCTCAAGGCCGATTCGATCAGCGATGGCATCATCCGGCCGATCTGGGTCCGGCAGACGGGCATTGACGTCGGCTCGCTGGACGTCGGCGGCCTGCCGCCACGCCCCCTGCTCTTCGAGCTGATCGACCTGAGCGTGCGCCAGACGGGCGACTGCTCCGTGCTCGCCACCGCCCTGGACGCCCTGGAACCGGGTTCACAGGCGTCCCAGCAGGTCGAACGGATCGTCCGCCGCCTGCGCGAAGCCCGGAACACGGCCCGAAAGGAACTCGGGAGTCCGACCGAGGAACCCGTTCAGCAGCCGGCTCCCGGCGACGTCAGCCCTCGACCTCGGCCGCCGAAATCAGCTCTCGGCACTTCTTGACGTCCTCGGCCATCTGCTCCAGCAACGCCTCCAGCGAGTCGAACTTCGCCTGGCCGCGTACATACGCGAGGAAGTCGACGGCGACGTGCAGGCCGTAGAGGTCGAGGCCGACGCGGTCGATGGCGTAGGCCTCGACCGTGCGCTCGGTGCCGTCGAACTGTGGGTTGGTGCCGACGGAGATCGCGGCCGGCATCGCCTCGCCCTGGGCGTGCAGCCAGCCGGCGTAGACGCCGTCGGCGGGGATGGCGGTGTGCGGGAGGGTCTCGACGTTGGCCGTGGGGAAGCCCAGCTCGCGGCCGCGCTGTGCGCCTCGGACGACCACGCCCTCGACCCGGTGCGGGCGGCCCAGGATCTCGTGGGCGCCCTCGACGTCGCCGCCGGCGACCAGGCGGCGGGTGAGGGTGGAGGAGAACGGCTCGCCGCCGCCCGCCTCGCCGGACACGAACAGGTCGATGACCTCGACCTCGAAGTCGTACGTCTTGCCCTGCTCGGCGAGGAACTCCACGTTCCCCGCGGCCTTGTGGCCGAAGCGGAAGTTGGGGCCCTCGACGACCGCCTTGGCGTGCAGCTTGTCGACCAGGACCTTGACGACGAACTCGGCCGGCGAGAGCTTCGAGAACTCCGTCGTGAAGGGCAGGATGAGAATCGCGTCCACGCCCAGCTCCGCCATCAGCTCGGCGCGACGGTGGTGCGGGGCCAGCAGGGGCGGGTGGCTGCCGGGGCGGACGACCTCGCTGGGGTGCGGGTCGAAGGTGACGACGACGGCGGGAACGCCCAGCTCACGGGCGCGTTCCACGGCATGCCGGATGATCAGCTGGTGTCCGCGGTGGACTCCGTCGTAGGAGCCGATGGTGACGACGCTGCGTCCCCAGTCCTCGGGGATGTCCTCCAAGCCACGCCAGCGCTGCACTGTGACCGCTCCTCGTCGAACCTGTGTCCGTATGTACGGCTTATCTCTTACGCAGGTCTAAGGGTGCCATGCCGCGTCGCTCCGGCCCGCATCGGCATGGGCGCTGTGACTCGACGCACGTAGGACGGCGGGTCAGGCGGGGACGCGTACGCCTGCCAGGTTCTCGATCATCCGGCGGGTACTGGGGCCGACCACCGCCGCCCACTGCTGCGGAGCGTCGGTCAGCCAGCCCGCCACCTGCGCGGCGAAGCCCGGCGTCAGACGGCCGAGATCGACGAGGCCGCGGTCGAAACGGGCCGCGCCCTCCGGGGTGCGGACGAGGAGGAGGCCGGTGCGGTGGACGAGTTCACGCAGTCCGTCGTCGGCGTGGCGGGCGGCGGCGCGCAGGAGGGCGTCCAGGACGGCGGGCGCGTGCTCGTGGCTCAGCAGGAATTCGAGCAGTTCGCGACGGAGGGGGCGGGAGGCCGGGGCGCCGGGGGTGGCCAGTATGGCGGCGAGGGCAGCCCGCACCTCCTCCGAGCCGCCGTCCAGCAGGCCGGTGACCAGAGGGAGGAGCACCGCCCGCGCACCCGGCCCCTGGTCGAGGCGCCGGTCGACGTACGCGGCCATGTCCGCCGCGGTCTCCGGGCGCCGCTCCACCGCCTCCCGCACGAGCACGGCGATCCGGCGGGCCTGCGTGGGTGTGGTGACGTCGGCGAGGGTGCGCAGGGCCGCTCCGCCACCGGGGCGGCGCAGCCGGGCGCGGAAGGCGTCGAGGACCGGCTCCGGGTGGGTGGCCAGGGCGGCGACCAGCGCGCTCGGCGGGAACTGCGGGTCGCCGGCCATGAAGTGGCCGAGGGCCTGCGGGAGATGACGGGCACGCGTGCGTGGATCGCGGACGAGGAGGGCGAGCGCGCCGCCGTGCAGGGTGCAGTCGGCGGGGCGGGCCAGCAGGGTGAGGGCGGCGTAGCGCAGCAGCTCGCGGTCGGCCTCCGTCGTCACGTGCGGGGCGGCGCGCAGGCCGTACGCCACCGCCGCGACCCGCCGGTCAGGGCGTTCGTCGTGCGCCCATCGGTCCACGGCCCGGCACACCGCCGACGGTTCGTCCTCCGCGAGCACGGCGAGCAGCTCGTCGGCCCGCCGGTGCGCGCAGTCGACGAGCACCTCGGTGAGCTCGTCGAGGGCCAGCTGCCGGTGGGTGTGCAGCAGCGCCTGCGCGGCCTTCGCGACGGTCGCGTGCGGGGTGGCGGGCAGCGGGCGCTCATCGTCGAACCAGCGCGTCAGATGCGGTGATACGGCGGTGGGGTCGGCGGCGAGCAGCCCGGAGGCCGCGTCCAGGAAACGGGGGGCGGTGTCGTGCGCGGGGCCGTCGGCGAGGACGAGACGGCGGAGCAGGTCGAAGAGGGTGATCGGGGGGAGCGGGAGGGCCAGCCAGAAGTCGGGGGCGAACTCGGTGGCTCGGACGGGGTGTTGTCCGTGCCCCTGGTCGCGTCCTTGGCGCCGCCAGTGCACCACGCGGTCCGCGAGCAGGCGCAGTACGCCCGTGTACGGCGTCGCGTCGGGTACGCGGAGCAGGGACTCGGTGAGGAGACGGGCCGCCCACCAGGAGTCGGGGTCGGTGTCCAGCGCCTGGATCAACTCCTCCAGGCGGAGGGCGAGTCGGGGGGTGCCGTGCTGGCGGGACTGGAGGAGCAGTGCCTGGACGACCGGGCCGATGCGGTGGTGCGGCACCGGGAAGGGGTGCGGGCTGTGGCGGTGGACCAGGGCGCGCAGGGCCTCGTCCAGGTCGAGGTGCATGCCCTGGATCCAGTCGGCGAGTTCCTCGTGGGCGAAGCGGTAGCCGTTGCCGGCGGGGACCAGGAGGCCTTCGGTGAGGACGGCGGACGCCCAGCCGGTGCCGCCGCCGAGCCGGGCGGGGGCCTGGCCCCAGGGGAACACCGCCTCGAACGACTCGCGGTCCAGCTCGCCCTGGCCCGGGCCGAGGCTGCGGCGGGCGGCCTCGTGCACCTGGCCGGAGACCTTTGCGGCGAGGCGGCGTACGGCGGTGCCGCGCAGCCCGTTCTCGGCGGCGAGGCGGACGCTGATGCGGAGGCACATCAGGTCGAGGTGGGCGGCGAAGACGTCGTGGCGGTCCGCGCGGGTGCCGGGGATGCCACGGGTGGCGGGGGTGTCGGTGTCAGGGAGGGCGGCTCGGACCTCGGAGAGGAGGCGGAGGGTGAGGGGGTGGCGGGCGTCGGTGTCCGTGAGGGCGCCCTCGGGGATGCCGTAGCGGGCCCGGGCTTGGCGGGCTTCGTCCTCGTGCAGGTCGGCGAGGTGCACGCAGGGCGGTTTCTCGTCCTCGAACGCCGGACGGGCTGGAAGTGGCTCAGCATCCGAGCTGTGCAGTGTTCCTCCCGGGAACCCCTCCCCCGCCCGCTCCCAGTACTCCTCCCGGCACGCCACCACCAGCCGTGCCCTCGTCTCCTCCAGCCAGGTCGCCGTCCCGTCGGTCCACTCCGTGAGGCGGTGGGCCAGGACGGGTGGCATCTCCTCGGGGCCGTCGAGGAGGAGGAGCAGGGGGCGGCCGTCGGTGTGGGCGAGCCGGGCCAGGCGCTCAGGGGTCACGTCGCCCAGGTCCGCGACGTGCACCGAGCGCGACGCGGCTACGATCCGTGCCGCCCGGGTCAGCGCCCTGCGTGCCGCGTCCGCGACCGAGGTGTCGTCGTCCCCCAGGTCCGCGCCGCGCAGCCACAGTGTCGGGGCGGGTCGGGCACCCCGGTTGCGGCGGGCGGCGAGGGACACGAGTTCTGTCGTACGACCGCTGCCGGGTGGGCCGACGAGGGCGAGGACGGCGGCCGGGCCATCGGCGAAGGCCTCGAACTCCGTTGCCGTGGCCGCCCGTTGGACCGGTGTCACCGACCAGGGGGTGCCGGTGCTCGTCCGGCCGACGTAACCCGCGAGCGCACCCGGCGGGCCGTCCTGGCCCACCGATGTCGCCGTCAGTTCGAGTACGCCCGCGAGGTTGAGGTCCACGCCGTACGCGGGGACGGTCGCCGCGTTCTCGGCGAGGAGCTCGGCGAGCGGGCCGGGCGGTGCCGGGAGCAGGGGTACCGCGAACCCGGCGTCCCGGCCGCCGCCCTGCAGCGCGGTGCCGAGGACGCCGACCACCGCGCCGGTCGCGGCGTCGAGCACCGGTCCGCCGGCCGCCCCGCCGCCCAGCCGCAGCGCGTCCCGCCCGGCCGTGCCGATCGCCAACTCCAGTGCACCGTCTAGGAGATGGAAGCGATCCGTCGCCGTGTACGTCACGGCGGCCACGCCGAGCACCCTCGCCTCACGCCAGCACCCGGCGGCGATCCGCACATAGGCACCGGTCTCGATCCGGTCCCGCACGGTGACGGGGAGCGGGTCGACGCCGAGCCCCTCGGTCCGTACGAGGGCCAGGTTCAGCTCGGGCAGGGCGGTCACCGCGTCGGCGGTCACCACGCAGTGGCGGTCCTCGGTGGCGTAGAGCAGAAGCCTCGGCAGTCCGTCGACGGCCTCATGGCTGGTGATCACGGTACCGTGGTGGTCGGCCATGAAACCGGTGCCCCGGGGGCGGCCGGCCAAGTCGTGGATCCGGACAAGGGATTCGTCGCGTGCGTGTCCCGGCCCGGAAGTCGCGCCGCAGGACGCGGAGTGCTCGCTCTCACCCGCGCGTCGGCGGCCGCCCGCAGTCCGCGGGCCCCGTCCCGCCATGGTCGAACCTCCCCGCCGTGCCCTGCCCTGTCTTCGACGGTAGGCACCAGGTGATCGGCGGGACAGACCGCGCGGTGAACGCGCCCCCGTCCGCTCCCCCGCTTCACTCCGAGCGCCTGCCCGCACGGGTGAATGGGAGGGGATCGGTGGATACACCCTAGGGGTGGGGGAACCGAGGGGGGACCGTGGAGCGGCGGACAACTCCGTGACCGCCGCTCCACGGGCAGAGCGTCTCAGCCGAAGACGGCGAGGCTCTTCGCCTTGCCCTTCTGCTCCTCCACGAGGGCCAGCAGCCGGCCCTCGGGGGCGAAGACGGCGATGGTGCCGCGGCCCGTGTACTCGTCGGGCATCTCCAGGCGTACGCCGTTGGTGAGCAGCCGGGCCCGCCTCTCGTCCACGTCCCAGCGCGGGAACGCGGCCGCGGCCGCGTCGGCGATCGGCATCACCGTCAGCTCCTGCTGGTGCTGCTCCAGGGTCTTGGCCGCGTCCAGCTTGTACGGGCCGACCCGCGTGCGCCGCAGAGCGGTGAGGTGGCCGCCCACGCCCAGGTCCGCGCCCAGGTCACGGGCCAGCGCCCGGATGTACGTACCGGACGAGCAGACCACCGAGACGACCAGGTCCTGGACGGGCGTGCCGTCCTCGGCGAGGGCGTCCCGGACGTCGTACACCGCGAAGGACGAGATCTTCACGGGCCGGGCGGGGATTTCGAACTCCTCGCCGTCACGTGCCCGCTTGTAGGAGCGCACACCGTTGATCTTGATGGCGCTGACCTTGGACGGCACCTGCATGATGTCGCCGCTCAGCTTGGCGATCCCCGCGTCGACGGCGTCCCGGGTGACCTTCGAGGCGTCTGTCGAGCCCGTGATCTCGCCCTCGGCGTCATCGGTCAGGGTGGTCTGACCCAGGCGGATCGTGCCCAGGTATTCCTTCTCGGTGAGCGCGAGGTGCCCGAGGAGCTTGGTCGCCTTCTCGACGCCGAGGACGAGCACTCCGGTCGCCATCGGGTCGAGGGTGCCGGCGTGTCCGACGCGGCGGGTCTTCGCGATCCCGCGCATCTTGGCGACCACGTCGTGCGAAGTGAAGCCCGACGGCTTGTCGACGATGACAAGCCCGTCGGGCGTCTGGTTCTTCTGTGTCATTCGGCGGTGTCGTCCTCGTCTTCACCCGGCTTCTTGTACGGGTCCGCCTCACCGGCGTAGGCGGCACCGGCCGAGACCTCGCGCACCTTCTCGTCGGACTGGCGCGCCTTGTCGAGGAGGTCCTCGATGGTCTTGGCGGTGTCCGGAAGCGCGTCCGCCATGAAGGTCAGCGTCGGCGTGAACTTCACACCCGCCGCCGCGCCCACCGCGGAACGCAGCACGCCCTTGGCGCTCTCCAGACCGGCGGCCGCGGCCGCGCGCTCCTCGTCGTCCCCGTACACCGTGTAGAAGACGGTCGCCTCCCGGAGGTCACCCGTGACCCGGGTGTCCGTGATGGTGACGTGCGAGCCGAGCCGCGGGTCCTTGATCCCGCGCTGCAGCTTCTGGGCCACCACCTCCCGGATGAGGTCCGCCAGCCTCTTCGCCCGCGCGTTGTCGGCCACTGGTCCGTCTCCTTAAGTGTCTTGCTTCTTGCTGAGTCTTCGCCGCTTCAGTCTTCGTCGCCGTGGAGTCTGCGTCGAACCGAGAGCAGTTCCACCTCGGGCCGCCCGGCGACCAGCCGCTCACAGCGGTCCAGTACGTCGGTGAGGTGTCCGGTGTCCCCGGAGACCATCGCCAGCCCGATCTCGGCCCTGCGATGGAGGTCCTGGTTGCCCGTCTCCGCCGCGCTCACCGCGTACTTGCGCTGGAGCTCGGCCACGATCGGACGGACGAGAGAGCGTTTCTCCTTGAGCGAGTGAACGTCGCCGAGGAGCAGATCGAAGGACAGAGTCCCCACATACATGTGTGTTCCGGATGTCCCGCCGGTTCGGGGTATGGGCGCCGCGTCGACGCCGATACAGGAACCGTACACGCAACGGCCGGGGCCGATCGACGGATATTACGTCCGCCGATCGGCCCCGATCGCGTGCTACGACAATCAGCCGCGCGGCTTCTCGCGCATCTCGTACGTCGCGATGACGTCGTCGATCTTGATGTCGTTGAAGTTGCCGAGGTTGATACCGCCCTCGAACCCTTCGCGGATCTCGGTGACGTCGTCCTTGAAGCGGCGCAGACCGGAGATGTTGAGGTTCTCCGCGATGACCTTGCCGTCGCGGACGAGTCGAGCCTTCGTGTTGCGCTTGACCTCGCCCGAGCGGACCAGGACACCGGCGATGTTGCCCAGCTTGGACGACTTGAAGACCTCGCGGATCTCCGCCGTGCCGAGCTCGACCTCCTCGTACTCCGGCTTGAGCATGCCCTTGAGGGCCGCCTCGATCTCCTCGATGGCCTGGTAGATCACCGAGTAGTACCGGACGTCGACGCCCTCGCGCTCCGCCATCTGCGCCGCGCGGCCCGCAGCGCGGACGTTGAAGCCGATGACGATGGCGTCGGAGCCGGTCGCCAGGTTGATGTCGGACTCGGTGACCGCACCCACACCGCGGTGCAGGACACGGATGTCGACCTCGTCGCCGACGTCGAGCTGGAGCAGCGAGGACTCGAGAGCCTCCACCGAACCGGACGCGTCGCCCTTGATGATGAGGTTGAGTTCCTGCACCAGACCGGCCTTGAGGGCCTCGTCCAGGTTCTCCAGGGAGAACCGGACGCCACGCCGGGCGAAGTTGGCGTTGCGCTCGCGCGCCGCGCGCTTCTCGGCGATCTGACGTGCCGTGCGGTCCTCGTCGACGACCAGGAAGTTGTCGCCGGCGCCCGGGACGTTGGTGAGACCCAGGACCAGGACGGGGGTCGACGGACCCGCTTCCTCGACGTTGTTGCCGTTGTCGTCGAGCATGGCCCGGACTCGGCCGTACGCGTCGCCGACCACCATGGTGTCGCCGATGCGCAGCGTGCCGCGCTGGACCAGGACCGTGGAGACGGCACCGCGGCCGCGGTCGAGGTGGGACTCGATCGCAATACCCTGCGCGTCCTGCTCCGGGTTGGCCCGCAGGTCGAGCGAGGCGTCCGCGGTGAGGACCACGGCCTCCAGCAGGCTCTCGATGTTGAGGCCCTGCTTGGCGGAGATGTCGACGAACATGGTGTCGCCGCCGTACTCCTCGGCCACCAGACCGAACTCGGTGAGCTGACCGCGCACCTTGGTCGGGTCCGCGCCCTCGACGTCGATCTTGTTGACCGCGACCACGATCGGCACGTCGGCCGCCTTGGCGTGGTTCAACGCTTCGATCGTCTGGGGCATCACACCGTCGTTGGCCGCCACCACGAGGATCGCGATGTCGGTCGACTTGGCACCACGGGCACGCATGGCGGTGAACGCCTCGTGACCCGGGGTGTCGATGAAGGTGATCCTGCGCTCTTCGCCGTTGACCTCGGTCGCGACCTGGTACGCACCGATGTGCTGCGTGATACCGCCGGCCTCGCCCGCGACGACGTTCGTCTTGCGGATGGTGTCGAGGAGGCGGGTCTTACCGTGGTCGACGTGACCCATGACGGTGACGACCGGCGGACGGACCACCAGGTCCTCCTCGTCGCCCTCGTCCTCGCCGAACTCGATGTCGAAGGACTCGAGAAGCTCGCGGTCCTCCTCCTCGGGGCTGACGATCTCGAGGATGAAGTTCATCTCGTCCGCGAGGAGCTTCAGCGTCTCGTCGGAGACGGACTGCGTGGCAGTGACCATCTCGCCGAGGTTCATCATCACGCCGACGAGCGACGCCGGGTTGGCGTTGATCTTCTCCGCGAAGTCGGTGAGGGACGCACCGCGCGACAGGCGGACGGACTGTCCGTTGCCGCGAGGCAGCATCACGCCGCCGACCGACGGGGCCTGCATGGCCTCGTACTCCTGGCGCCTCTGCCGCTTCGACTTGCGACCACGACGCGCGGGACCGCCGGGACGACCGAAGGCGCCCTGCGTGCCACCACGGCCACCGGGACCACCGGGACGACCGCCGAAGCCGGGACGACCGCCGCCGCCGGGACCGCCCGGACCACCGGGACGACCGGCGAAGCCGCCGCCACCGCCACCGGGACCGCCGGGACGACCGGCGAAGCCGCCGCCACCGCCACCGGGACCGCCCGGACGACCGGCGAAGCCGCCGCCGCCACCGGGACGACCGCCGCCACCGCCACCAGGACGACCGCCGCCACCGCCACCAGGACCGCGGCCGCCGGGGCCACCGCCACCGGGACGCGGGCCGGCAGCCGGACGCTGCGGCATCATGCCGGGGTTCGGACGCGGGCCGCCGCCGGGACGCGGAGCGCCGCCCTGCGGACGGGGCATGCCGCCCGGGGAGGGACGAGCGCCGCCCGGAGCCTGCGGACGGGCACCGCCCGCCGCGCCCTGGGGACGGGGACCACGGTCCTGGCCCTGCGGACGCGGAGCGCCGCCGGGACGGTCACCGGGGCCACCCTGGCCGCCGGGACGCGGGGCGCCGCCCGGACGGGGCGCCTGCGGGCGCGCCATGCCGGTGGAGCCACCAGAGGTGAAGGGATTGTTGCCCGGACGGGGACCGGCCGGACGGGCACCGGGACGCGAGGCCTGTCCACCCGGACGCGGGGCGCCCGGACGGTCGCCGCGGTCGCCACGGTCACGACCCTGGCCGCCACCCTGACCGGGGCCACCGGCAGGACGAGGAGCACCCGGACGCGGCGCCTGCTGGCCGGCCGGACGCGGGGCGCCCGGACGCGCACCGGAGCCCTGACCGGAGCCCTGGGAGGCCGGCGGCGTGGCCGGAGCCGGGGCCGACGGGGGTGCCGTGAACTCGGGCGTGGTCGGAGCCGGGGACGCCGGCGCGGGGCGCGGCGCGGGCTTCGGGCCCGGAGTGGGACGGGGGCCGGGAGCGGCCGACGCGGCGGGAGCCGCGGGCGTCTCGGCAACGGCCGGCTTGGGGGCCGGCGGGCGCGGGGCGGCCGGACGGGCAGCCTGCGCCGGAGAGGGGGCGCCCGGCTTGGCCGGGGCAGCCTTGCGGGCGGGGGCGGGCTTGCCGCCTCCGTTGCCCTGCTGAAGGGCGTCCGTCAACTTACGGACGACGGGCGCTTCGATGGTCGAAGACGCCGAACGGACGAATTCACCGAGTTCTTGGAGCTTGGCCATGACGACCTTGCTCTCCACCCCGAACTCCTTGGCGAGTTCGTATACCCGGACCTTAGCCACTTCGCTCCTTTTAGGTCCGGGTTGCGTCCGGACCGTCGCTACTTCATGGGCGTACTCATCGCGTGCTCATCGAGTGCTCATCGCAATCTCGACCTACTTCCAACTCGCGGGGTACCAGGGCCGCACGGGGGTTCCGTGCGACGCTCCTTGCGGTGTTGCCTGCTCAGCAACTGTCTGTCTGCTCGACGTACTGGCGCAACGCCTTTACGTCGAGCGCTCCCGGGGCGCGAAGCGCCCTCGTGAACGCCCGGCGGCGTACCGCCTGGTCGAGACAGACCAGGGCGGGGTGCACATAGGCGCCCCGGCCGGGCAGCGTACCGCGAGGATCGGGGACGCATGCGTCCTTGATCGCCACGGTGCGCAGCAGATCGGTCTTGGCCGCTCGCTGCCTGCACCCCACACAGGTGCGTTCAGGGCATGCGCGGGCGTGCGTCCGGCCAGACACTGCTAAGTCTACCTCCCCGTAGCGACCTCACCCCTTTGGGGTAGCGATCGAACGGTTGTTGTCGTGATCTCAGCCCTGTTGGGCCGAGATCTATTCCCGATCGTGATCCGGAACCTATTCGCTCGGCTGTTCGATGTCCGGGCGGATGTCGATCCGCCAGCCGGTCAGACGAGCCGCAAGCCGGGCATTCTGCCCTTCCTTGCCGATCGCCAGCGACAGCTGGTAGTCCGGCACCGTCACGCGCGCGGAGCGGGCCGCGAGATCGACGACCTCCACCTTGGAGACCCGGGCCGGGGAGAGCGCGTTCGCCACCATCTCGGCCGGGTCGTCCGACCAGTCGACGATGTCGATCTTCTCGCCGTTCAGCTCACCCATGACGTTGCGCACCCGCCCGCCCATGGGGCCGATGCAGGCACCCTTGGCGTTCAGTCCGGAACGGGTGGACCGTACGGCGATCTTCGTCCGGTGACCGGCCTCACGCGCGATGGCGGAGATCTCCACCGAACCGTCGGCGATCTCCGGCACCTCCAGGGCGAAGAGCTTCTTCACCAGATTGGGATGTGTGCGCGACAGCGTGACGGACGGACCGCGCACACCCCTCGCCACCCGTACGACGTACGACCGAAGCCGCAGACCGTGCGGATACGTCTCACCGGGGACCTGCTCCTGCACCGGCAGGATGGCCTCCAGCTTGCCGATGTCGACGAGCACGTTCTTCGGGTCACGGCCCTGCTGGACCACGCCCATGACGATGTCGCCCTCACGGCCGGCGTACTCGCCGAGCGTCGCGTCGTCCTCCGCGTCGCGCAGCCGCTGCAGGATGACCTGCTTGGCGGTGGTGGCGGCGATACGGCCGAAGCCGGACGGGGTGTCGTCGAACTCCCGGGCCTCCTGGCCCTCCTCGAGGTCCTCGGGGTCCTCCTTCGCCCACACCGTCACGTGGCCGGTTTCCCGGTTGAGCTCCACGCGCGCGTGGCGGCGGCTTCCCTCGGTGCGGTGATAGGCGATGAGGAGGGCCGACTCGATCGCCTCGACCAGCAGGGGGAAGGAGATCTCCTTCTCCCGTACCAAGCCCCGCAGGGCACTCATGTCGATGTCCACGGCTACGCCTCCTCTTCCTTCTTGTCCTTGCGGTTGAACTCGACCTGCACGCGCGCCTTGTCGATGTCGGAGAAGGCGAGTCTGCGGCTGGTGGCCTTGCGGCCCTTGACTCCGGGCACCTCGACGTCCAGACCCTCGTCGTCGACCTCAAGGATCCGTGCGATCACTTCGCCGCCCTCGGTCAGCTGGAACTTCACCAGCCGGTCCACGGCGCGCACATAGTGGCGGTGCTCCTTGAGGGGGCGCTCCGCGCCCGGGGTGCCGACCTCGAGGGTGTACTCGCCCTCGCCCATCGCGTTCGTCTCGTCGAGCTTCGCCGAGAGCGCGCGGCTCACATCGGCGATCTGGTCCAGGTCCGCCCCGGTGTCGGAGTCGACGACGACGCTGAGCACCCGCTTCCGTCCTACGGAGTCCACTGAGATCTCTTCCAGATCCAGACCCTGGGAGCTGACGAGCGGTTCCAGGAGCTCTCGCAGCCTCTCGCTCTGGGTGGTGCTCATCCGGGTGACTCCTCGGCCGCGTGTGCTGTTGTGGGTAGGTCGCGTGTCTGGTCAAAGGGTATCCGGTCCAAAGGTGTGTTGCCGTCCACCGTGCGGCGACCGGGGGTCCGCAGCGGTGCCGATGAGGGGTTGTGGACCGGGACGCGGGTACCGTGATCACCGGCGGGCCGCCTTCCCGCCCATGTGTTCGTACGAGCCCCCCGAGGACGTCTGCCGTGCCGTACCCCCCGCCGCCGCGCACCCCCTCGGGGCCGTGCCGAAGAACAATCCTCGCCTCGGCCGCCGGTGCCGCCCTGCTGGTGGGCTGCTCCTCCGGTTCCGATGAGACCGAGGAGAGCACCGGAGGCAGTCCCTCGGTCGCCGAGCGGGCACGCACGCGTGCGGCGCGGGACAGCCGGGGGATCGTCGAACGGTACGACGCGGTGATCGCCGCGTATCCGGGGCTCGCGGAGCGGCTGGGGGTGCTGCGGGCGCAGGCCGTGCGGCATGTGGAGGCGTTCGGCGGCACGACGGCGGTGACCGGTTCGGCGTCGCCCACCGTCGGCTCCCCCGCCCCCTCCGTCGTACCCGGCACCGAGAAGGACGCCCTCGCCGGGCTCGCCACCGCCGAGCGGTCGCTCGCGGACGCCCGGGCGAAGTCGCTCCTCGAGGTGCCGGGCGAGCTGGCCCGGCTGCTGGCCTCCGTGGCGGCGGCCGGGGCGGCGCACGCGTATCTGCTGACGGAGGCGGCGAAGTGAGCGACGAGCAGGACAAGCGTGAGCTGGCAGCGCTCCAGTCGGCACTGGCGGCCGAGCATGCCGCCGTGTACGGGTACGGGGTCGTCGGCGGGCGGATCCGTGAGGGGCGGCGTAGCGAGGCGAAGTCGGCCTACGACGCCCATCGCGCCCGGCGCGACGCACTCGCCCGTGAGGTGCGGGATCTGGGCGGCACCCCGGCGGCAGCGGCGGCGGGGTACGCGCTGCCGTTCCCGGTGCTGGACTCGGACGCGGCCGTACGGCTGGCCGCCGAGCTGGAGGACCGGGTCGCCGGGGTGTACTCCGACCTGGTGCGGGCAACCGTGGACGGGCGGCGCTCCATGGGCGCCGAGGCGCTGCGGGAGGCGGCGGTGCGGGCGGTGCGCTGGCGCGGGGAGAGCGTAGCCTTCCCTGGTCTCGCCGAACGGGCGGCGACCGCGTCGGCCTCGCCGACTGCGGCAACACCCACGGCGTAACGGGTACGGGAAGGGAACTGCTCGCGTATGGCTTTCGAACCGCCACAGCGTCTGGTGAGGGCGCTCGGTGAGACGGCACCTGGTGACGGCTGGTTGGAGAAGCTGCCCGAGGCGGCTCGGCAGGCCGTCGCGCTACGCGAGTCGACCGTGGAGCGGGTGCAGGTGCCGGGCGGCCGCAGCAGCCTCGTCGTGCTGGTCCGGCGGTTCGACGGCACCCCCGCCGTGCTCAAGCTGGCCCCGCCGCGGTGCCGGCCGGAGGCCGAGCGGGCGGCGCTGGCGCACTGGGGTGGGCTGGGTGCGGTGCAGTTGCTCGACGAGCCGGTGACCGAGGGGGTGCTGCTGCTGGAGCGGCTGCATCCCGATGTGTCGGTGCGGTCGTTGCCGGAGGCGAAGGCGCTGTTGGAGGCGGCGGGGACGTTGCGGCGGTTGTGGGTGGAGCCACCTGGCGACGGGAACGCCCAGGTCTTCGAGACGGTGGCCGAGCGGACCGGGCGGCAGGCCGAGGCGATGCGGGCGACCGCGTCGGGCCGGGCCGAGGTAGCGCCGCTTGTCGATGCGGCGCTGGCCGCTCGCTCGGAGTTGCTGGTGGCTCCGCCGGAGTCGCGGTTGCTGCATGGGACGTTTCGGCAGAGCAAGGTGCTGGCGGGTGAGCGGTCTCCGTGGCTGGCCGTGGGGCCGGATCCGGTGGTCGGTGAGTGTGCGTTCGATCTGGCTCGGTTGGTCAGGGATCGGGTCGAGGATCTGATTGCCCAGCCGTCGGGGGCGGCGATTACTCGGCGTCGGATCAAGCGGCTTGCCGAGTCCTTGGATGTGGATCAGGAGCGGTTGCGGGGGTGGACGCTCTTCCGCGCCGTGGAGTCGGGGGTTCGGGCGCGGCGGGTCGGCCGGCTTCAGGATGCTGAGTTGTTGCTGGAGTTTGCCGGGTGGCTTTAGGGACCCCGTCTGTGAGTCCCCTATGGGGACTCACAGACGTTTCTGAGGAGTTTCTTCAGGCGCTGAGGCGGGCGATCGCCTCGTCCACCGTCAGTTCCTCGCGCTCGCCGGTCCGGCGGTCCTTGAGCTCCAGGACGCCCTCGGCGGAGCGGCGGCCCGCGACGAGGATCTTCGGTACGCCGATCAGCTCGGCGTCCGTGAACTTCACGCCCGGGGAGACGCCGGCCCGGTCGTCGACCAGGACCCGCAGGCCGGCCGCGCGCAGCTTCTCGGAGACGTCGAGAGCCAGCTCGGTCTGGAGGGCCTTGCCGGCGGCGACGACGTGGACGTCGGCCGGGGCGACCTCGGCCGGCCAGCACAGGCCCTGCTCGTCGGCGCTCTGCTCGGCGATGGCCGCGACCGCGCGGGTGACGCCGATGCCGTAGGAGCCCATGGTCACGCGGACCGGCTTGCCCTGCTGGCCGAGGACGTCGAGCTTGAGGGCGTCGGCGTACTTGCGGCCCAGCTGGAAGATGTGGCCGATCTCGATGGCGCGGTCCAGCTTGAGGCCGGTGCCGCACTTGGGGCACGGGTCGCCGTCCTGGACGACCACGACGTCGACGTACTCACCGACCTCGAAGTCACGGCCCACGACGACGTTCCTGGTGTGCGTGTTCGTCTTGTTGGCGCCCGTGATCCAGGCGGTGCCCGGGGCCACGCGCGGGTCGGCGATGTACTTGACCTTCTCGCCCAGCCCCTGCGGGCCGACGTAGCCACGGACCAGGTCCGGGCGGCCCGCGAAGTCGGCCTCGGTGACCATCTCGACGACCGCCGGGGCGAAGTGCGCCTCGACCTTGCCCATGTCGACCTCACGGTCGCCGGGGACACCGACCGCCACGATCTCGCCGTCGACCTTCACCAGGAGGTTCTTGAGGGTGGCGGAGGCCTCGACACCGAGGTGGGCGGCGAGGGTCTCGATGGTGGGGGTGTCGGGGGTCGGGATGTCCTCGGCGGCGGGGACGTCGGTGGCGTCCACGGGCTGGAGCTCGTACGAGATCGCTTCGGTGTTGGCCGCGAAGTCGCAGTTCGGGCAGTCGGCGAAGGTGTCCTCGCCGGCGCCGGCCGGAGCGAGGAACTCCTCGGACTTGGAGCCGCCCATCGCGCCCGCGGTGGCGGCGCAGATGCGGTAGTCGAGGCCGAGGCGCGTGAAGATCTTCTGGTAGGCCTCGCGGTGCAGCGCGTAGGACTGGGCCAGGCCCTCGTCCTCGGTGTCGAAGGAGTACGAGTCCTTCATGAGGAACTCGCGGCCGCGCAGGACTCCGGCCCGCGGGCGGGCCTCGTCCCGGTACTTGTTCTGGATCTGGTAGAGGATGACCGGCAGGTCCTTGTAGGAGGACGCCTGGTCCTTCACCAGCAGGGTGAAGATCTCCTCGTGGGTCGGGCCGAGGAGGTAGTCGCCGCCCTTGCGGTCCTGGAGGCGGAACAGCTCGGGGCCGTACTCCTCCCAGCGGCCGGTCGCCTCGTAGGGCTCGCGCGGCAGAATGGCGGGAAGCAGCACCTCCTGGGCGCCGATCGCGTCCATCTCCTCACGGACGATCCGTTCCACATTGCGCAGAACCCGCATGCCGAGGGGCAGCCAGCTCCAGATGCCGGCCGCGGTGCGGCGGACGTAGCCGGCGCGGACGAGGAGCTTGTGGCTGAGGACCTCGGCGTCCGCCGGGTCGTCGCGCAGCGTCTTCGCCATCAACTGGGACATGCGCTGGACCGGTGCGTTGGCCATGGTTCTCGTACTCCTGCCGGATAAGGGTGATGGCTAGGAGGTTAGCCGGGGGTCCGGTTGTGGCGGAAATCGGTTAACGGCGGCGCAGCGGCAGGGGGGCGCCCATCACCGCGTACGGCTTGGGGGCGCTGGGGAACAGGACCTGGCGGGCCAGGTCCTGGTAGCCGAGGGAGTGGTAGAGGCCGCGGGCCGGGCTGTCGGTGTCGATCGCGGAGAGGATCGAGCGGGGTTCGCGGGCGCCGTCCGTGATGGTGGTGATCAGGGAGCGGCCCACGCCGCGGTTCTGGTAGTGCGGGTGGACGTGGAGTTCCGTGATCACGAAGGAGTCGTCCAGCCAGATGTCGTGGCCCTGCGCGCGGAGGTAGGGCTCCACGACCGTGGACCACCAGTGGGTGCGGTCGTTGGGCATGCCGTAGACGAAGCCCACGAGGCTGGGGCCGGCGGTTGCGCCGAGCGCTCTCGCACCGGGGTACGTCATGTGACGGAGGACGATCTGGCGGCGTACGGCTACTTCGTCGGGGCCGAGTCCGAAGGCGAGGGCTTGGACGGCGAGGGCTTCGTCGACGTGGGTGGAGAGGTCGAGGGGGCCGATCACTACGTCGTCGTCGGGGTGGCGGCGGTGTCCGTGACCGGGGAAGCGCATGTGGGGATCGTATAGGGGGGTGCGCGTTCTTGGTCGGGTGCGGGTTGTCCGTGGTCGGCCGCGCGGTTTCCCGCGCCCCGGGGCCGATGCCCCCAAGGGCGTTTGCCGGAAGGGGGTTTCTCAGAACAGGACGCTCATGAAGGCGCCGACCTCCTGGAAGCCCACCCTCCTGTACGTCCTTCTCGCCGACGTGTTGAAGTCGTTCACGTACAGGCTCACCACCGGGGCCACGTCCGCCAGCGCGTAGCGCAGGACCGCCGCCATGCCCGGGGCCGCCAGGCCCCTCCCCCGGTACTCGGGGGCCACCCACACGCCCTGGATCTGGCAGGCCTTGGTCGTGGCAGCGCCGATCTCGGCCTTGAAGACGACCTTGCCGTCGGCGTCGAGCCGGGCGAACGAGCGGCCGGAGCCGACGAGTTCGGCGACCCTCGCCTGGTAGAGGAGGCCGCCGTCGCCGGCCAGCGGGGAGACGCCGACCTCTTCGGTGAACATCGCCACGCACGCCGGCATGATCGTTTCCATCTCGTCCTTGCGGACGCGGCGGACGTAGGGATCCGGGGCGATGTCGGTGGGCATACGGTCGGTGACCATGAGGGGCTGGCGCGGGCGGACGTCACGGGCCGGGCCCCAGCTGGGTTCGAGGAGGCGCCAGAGTTCGGCGGTGGGTTCGGCCGGGCCGACGATCGAGGAGCAGCGGCGGCCCGCCCTGCGAGCGCGGTCGGCGAAGGCGCGGACGGCTCGGGGGGTGGCGCAGATGGGGACCAGGTTGGCGCCGGCGTAGCAGAGGGACGTCAGCATGCCGTCCTCGTACCAGCCCCACATCTCGCCGCCGAGCCGCCAGGGGTCGAGGCCGGCGACCTGTACGCGGGATGTCACGAAGGCGTTCGCGACCGGGGCGCGGTCGAGGACGGCGAGCGCGGCGTCCAGGTCGCTCGGTTCGAGGACCCGGGAGGTCGTCTGGGTCAACACGGGCGGGGCCTCACACTGGGGACTGCTGATCTCCGCACTGTACCTGCGGAAGCTGAGCCATGCCGCCCAGTGGAGGGTGCCGTTGTTTTCATGTGCGGGGCGTGGGGGGTGCCGGGCGCCTATGAGCTCGGGGGCTGCGGTGCGTCGGCGGCTGCGGGTCGTGCGGGCTGGTCGCGCAGTTCCCCGCGCCCCTGGAGTGCTGGGGCCTGCGGCCCTCAGCCCTCCAGCCTTCAGCCCGCGACCGCCACCGACGGCTCGCCCGATGCCACGCCGTCCGCTTCCATCTGTTCGGCCAGCTTCATGGCTTCCTCGATGAGGGTCTCGACGATCTTGGACTCGGGGACGGTCTTGATGACCTCGCCCTTGACGAAGATCTGTCCCTTGCCGTTGCCGGAGGCGACGCCGAGGTCGGCCTCTCGGGCCTCGCCGGGGCCGTTCACCACACAGCCCATGACGGCGACGCGCAGCGGGACCTCCATGCCGGTGAGGCCTGCCGTGACCTCTTCGGCCAGCTTGTAGACGTCGACCTGGGCGCGGCCGCAGGACGGGCAGGAGACGATCTCCAGGCCGCGCTGCCTGAGGTTCAGGGACTCCAGGATCTGGTTGCCGACCTTGACCTCCTCGACCGGAGGAGCGCTCAACGACACCCGGATCGTGTCGCCGATGCCCTGGGACAGCAGCGCGCCGAACGCCACCGCCGACTTGATCGTGCCCTGGAACGCCGGGCCCGCCTCGGTGACGCCGAGGTGGAGGGGGTAGTCGCACTGGGCGGCGAGCTGCTTGTACGCCTCGATCATCACGACCGGGTCGTTGTGCTTCACCGAGATCTTGATGTCCCGGAAGTCGTGCTCCTCGAAGAGGGACGCCTCCCACAGGGCCGACTCGACCAGGGCCTCGGGGGTCGCCTTGCCGTACTTCTGGAGGAGGCGGCGGTCCAGAGAGCCCGCGTTCACGCCGATGCGGATCGGGGTGCCGTGGTCCCTCGCCGCCTTCGCGATCTCCTTGACCTTGTCGTCGAACTGCTTGATGTTGCCGGGGTTCACCCGGACCGCGGCACAGCCGGCCTCGATGGCCGCGAAGACGTACTTGGGCTGGAAGTGGATGTCCGCGATGACCGGGAGCTGGGACTTGCGGGCGATGGTGGAGAGGGCGTCGGCGTCGTCCTGGGTGGGGCAGGCCACCCGGACGATCTGGCAGCCGGAGGCCGTCAGCTCGGCGATCTGCTGGAGGGTCGCGCCGATGTCCGACGTACGGGTCGTGGTCATCGACTGCACGGACACCGGGGCGTCTCCACCGACCGCGACGGAGCCGACCTGGATCTGCCGGCTCTTACGGCGCTCGGCAACCCTGGTCGGAACGGACGGCATGCCGAGAGAAATCGCAGTCATCTGCTGTGCAACCCCAAGTCGTGGATCAAGGTCCGGTTCCCGTACGCAGCGGGCTCCAGGCTTCGAGATTACGGCACGCGCCGAGGCCCCGGCACATCCCGCCGATCAACCCACACGAACGGGGACGGCCCGGCACACAGCGTGCCGGGCCGCCACGAACGCCGTGTGGCTAGGAGATTCTCACCGGGTTAACCACGCCCGGATCGCTTTGGAACCTCAACTCCGGAGCGTTCCTGTAGCCCAACACCGGGGTGCCCCCGCCTGCCTCGTTCAGCAGCTCCATGATCTCCGTCCACATGCCGTCCGCCAACCAGGTCCGCTGCCGAGGACGAACCTTCCCCGAGGGACCGAACCGCGCCGGAAGATCGCGCCACAGGATCCCCGTGCGCAGACGGTGAGCATCCCCTCCAAGGCAGCCCGCAGGTCCAGCGGTGACCGAAAATGGTGCGCCCTGTACTTGGAACGCAACAGCTCTTCGATACGAGCCCACGGGCTGTCCGTGGGATCAACAGGAACGAGTGTCCCGGTGCGCTCATGCCACTGCATGGTCGAGCACTTCGTCCCCTCGCGGTACCGAAACTCCGCGGCCACGATGTCGACGCACACCTTGAGCGCGTCGAACAGGCAACGCTGCTCAGCCGCTGTGAGCGACCGGACGTCCAGGTCGCTCGTCCCCATGACAGCCGCCAGCCGGGCATCCGTGTCGACTCGGGTCCTCAGCTCCGCCAACCAGTCCCGCGCATGGGCCAAAACCCTTCCCAAAACCCCAGGGTGTTGGCGCACCGCTGGGGTCACCCATGAACAGCAAGAACGGGCGCGGCGCGACTACCGCGATGACAGAAAATGACAGATTCTCAGCTGATTTTGACCGGATTAACGACATCTGCCACCAGGACCAGCAGGGTAAAGCAAATAAAGATCCCCGCAACCACATAAGCCACCGGCATCAGCTTCGCCACGTCGAACGGCCCCGGGTCCGGGCGGCGGAGCACCTTGGCCACGTTCCGCCTCAGCGACTCCCACAGGGCGCCCGCGATATGGCCGCCGTCGAGCGGCAGTAGCGGGAGCATGTTGAAGAGGAACAGGGAGAGGTTGAAGCCGGCCAGCAGCATCACGAACATCGCGAGCGCTTGCGAGGCCGGGATGTCCAGTGTCGCGATCTCACCGCCCACCCGGGCCGCGCCGACCACGCCCATCGGGGAGTCCGGCTCGCGCTGGCCGTCGCCGAAGGCGGCGTCCCACAGGGCCGGGATCTTGGAGGGCAGGGCGGCGAGGGAGTCGACGGCGTCGCCCACCCGGTCCGTCATCCAGACCACCGAGTCGCCGAAGTCCTGCTTGACGACGCCGGTGGCGGAGCTGAAGCCGAGGAAGCCCGCCTTGACGTACTCGCCCTCGACATACGTGCCGTTGGAGTCCTTCTTCGCGACGAGGTTGGTGGCGATCTTCGCCTGGAGGGGGACCTCCTTGCCGTCCCGGTCGACGACGATCGCCACGGTCTTGCCTGCGCTGTCGCGGATGAGGTCGGAGAGGGTGTCCCAGTTGTCGGTCCGCACGCCGGCGAAGGAGACGATCCTGTCGCCCTTCTTCATGCCGGCCGCCGCGGCCGGGGAGGCCGCGTCGGTCTTCTTGCACGTGTCGCGGTTCTCGCTCTGGGAGATCACGCAGGGGGAGACCGAGGCGACGTCGGTGGTCTGCTGCTGGATGCCGAAGCCCATCAGGACCGTCAGGAACAGGGCGACCGCGAGGATCAGGTTCATGAACGGGCCCGCGAACATCACGATGACCCGTTTCCAGGGCTTGCGGGTGTAGAACATCCGCTTCTCGTCACCCGGCTGGAGTTCCTCGTACGCGGCCGAGCGGGCGTCCTCGATCATGCCGCGCCAGGGCGAGGTGGAGCGGGCCTCCAGCTTGCCGTCGGCGCCCGGCGGGAACATGCCGATCATGCGGATGTAGCCGCCGAACGGGATGGCCTTGACCCCGTACTCGGTCTCGCCCTTGTTCCTCGACCAGATGGTCGGGCCGAAGCCGACCATGTACTGCGGCACCCGGATGCCGAAGAGCTTGGCCGTGGACAGGTGCCCCAGCTCGTGCCACGCGATCGACACCAGCAGGCCGAAGGCGAAGACCACTATGCCGAGGATGAACATCAGGGTCGTCATGCACGGGCCTCCGCCGTCTGTGCTGCCAGTTCCCGGGCCCGGGTGCGCGCCCAGGTCTCCGCTTCGAGGACGTCCGACACGGTGAGTGAGGTTCCCGTGGCCGGCGTGCCGTGTTCGTCCACCACGCGCGTCACGGTCTCCATGATCCCGTTGAACGGCAGCGCGCCGGCCCGGAAGGCCTCCACGCACTCCTCGTTGGCGGCATTGAACACTGCCGGGGCCGTGCCCGCGAGCTCCCCCACGTGCCTCGCAAGGTTGACCGAAGGAAACGCGTCGTTGTCGAGCGGGAAGAACTCCCACGTCGACGCCTTGCTCCAGTCGAACGCGGGGGCCGCGTCGGGGACGCGTTCCGGCCAGCCGAGGCCGATGGCGATGGGCCCGCGCATGTCGGGGGGCGTCGCCTGGGCGATTGTCGATCCGTCCGTGAACTCAACCATCGAGTGGACATACGACTGGGGATGCACGACCACCTCAATGCGGTCGAAGGGAATGTCGTAGAGGAGGTGTGCCTCGATGACCTCCAGGCCCTTGTTGACGAGGGTCGCGGAGTTGATCGTGATCACCGGGCCCATGGCCCAGGTGGGGTGGGCGAGGGCCTCCTCGACGGTCACCTGGGCGAGGTCGGCTTTGGTTCGGCCGCGGAAGGGGCCGCCGGAAGCGGTCACGACCAGCTTGCGTACGTCGGCCCGCGTGCCGGACGCCAGCGACTGGAACAGCGCCGCGTGCTCGGAGTCGACCGGGATGATCTGCCCGGGCTTGGCGAGGGCCTTGACCAGCGGGCCGCCGACGATGAGCGACTCCTTGTTGGCGAGCGCGAGGGTGCGGCCCGCCTCCAGGGCGGCGAGGGTCGGGGCGAGGCCGATGGAGCCCGTGATGCCGTTCAGCACGGTGTGGCTGTCGGAGGCGGCGACCTGGGTGGCCGCGTCCGGTCCGGCGAGGATCTCGGGGAGCGGCTCGCCCGTGCCGTAGAGGCTTGTCAGGGCCTCGCGCAGCTGCGGTACGACGTCCTCGCGGGCGACCGCGACGGTCCGCACCCCGAGCCGGTGCGCCTGCTCGGCGAGGAGGGCGACCCGGCCGCCGTTGGCGGAGAGCGCGGTGACGCGGAAGCGGTCCGGGTTGCGCAGGACGAGGTCGATGGCCTGGGTCCCGATCGACCCGGTGGAGCCGAGGATCACCACGTCCTTGGGGCCGTCGCCCGCCACGGGGTCGTAGACGAGGTGCGGGTCGGCGAGGGCGCGGGCCGGAAGCCCCGTCGTCCGCCCGGAGGGCGGGCCCTGCGCCCGCCGCGGAGCGGCTGATGTCGCCGGTAGGTGCGTGCTCTCGGCGTGCCGGGCGTTGACCCTCGTACTGGATGTACTTGGGTCAGCGCCCGGTGCGGCGAAGGGGGTCCCCCCGTCCGAGCCGTGCGTAGCAGGTTCGAGGATGGGGGCGCGTGCATGGCGTCGCGGGGCAGACGGGGCTTCCGGCCCGTGCCCTCGAGGGGCTGGACTGTCGCTCATCCCCCCATTGTCGCCGTAAGGACGGTGTGTGAGGACAGCGCGTCCCTCGAAGGAGGTTTCCCGGGGGGCGCGCTGTCATGGGCCGGTCAGCGGATCGGGCGGTGGACGTTCTCCTTCTCCGAAGCTCCCGGTGTGGCGTCGGCGATCCACGGGCCCTCGCCGGACGGGTCGACGATGCCCTCCTCCAGCCATTCGTAGGTGCCGGACATGACGCCCTTGACGACCTTGCGGTCCAGGTCGTCGGTGTTGGTCCACAGGCGGCCGAAGAGTTCCTCGACGCGGATGCGGGACTGCCGGCAGAAGGCGTCGGCGAGTTGGTAGGCCTCGCGGCCGTGGCCCTCGGTGGTGCGCAGGAGCTCGGCGCGTACGCAGACCGCGCTCATCGCGAAGAGTTCCGCGCCGATGTCGACGATCCGGCCGAGGAAGCCCTGCTTGGTCTCCATGCGGCCCTGCCAGCGGGACATGGCGTAGAAGGTGGAGCGGGCGAGCTTGCGGGCCGTGCGTTCGACGTAGCGGAGATGGACCGAGAGGTCGACCTCGCGTTTGAATTCGTTGTACGAGTACGGGAGTTGACCCTGGCCCGCCACCAGTTTCGGCAGCCACTTGGCGTAGAAGGCACCTGCCTGCGCGCCTGCCTTCGCCTTGTCCGACAGGGACTTCTCCGGGTCGATCAGGTCGCCGGCGACGGAGAGGTGGGCGTCGACCGCCTCGCGGGCGATCAGGAGGTGCATGATCTCCGTCGAACCTTCGAAGATGCGGTTGATACGGAGGTCGCGCAGGACCTGCTCGGCCGGGACCGCACGTTCGCCGCGGGCCGCCAGGGAGGCCGCCGTCTCGAAGCCGCGGCCGCCGCGGATCTGAACCAGTTCGTCGGCCATGAGCCAGGCCATCTCGGAGGAGAAGAGCTTGGCCAGGGCGCCTTCGATGCGGATGTCGTTCCTGTTCTCGTCGGCCATCTGGCTGGAAAGGTCCAGTACGGCCTCCAGGGCGAAGGTCGTCGCCGCGATGAAGCTGATCTTCGCGCCGACGGCCTCGTGGTCGGCGATCGGCTTGCCCCACTGCTCACGGGCCGCCGACCATTCGCGGGCGATCTTCAGGCACCACTTGCCGGCCGCGACACAGGAGGCGGGCAGTGAGAGGCGGCCGGTGTTGAGGGTGGTCAGCGCGATCTTGAGGCCGGCGCCCTCCGGGCCGATGCGGTTCGCCGCCGGGACCCTGACCTGGTGGAAGCGGGTGACGCCGTTCTCGATGCCGCGCAGGCCCATGAAGGCGTTGCGGTTCTCGACGGTGACGCCGGGTGAGTTGCTCTCGACGACGAAGGCGGTGATGCCGCCCTTGTGGCCCTCGCTCTTGGGGACCCGGGCCATCACGACGAGCAGGTCGGCGACGACTCCGTTGGTGGTCCAGAGCTTCACTCCGTCGAGGACGTAGTCGTCCCCGTCCGGCACCGCGCTCGTGGCGAGCCGCGCCGGGTCGGAGCCGACGTCCGGCTCGGTGAGGAGGAAGGCGCTGATGTCGGTGCGGGCGCAGCGGGGCAGGAAGGTGTCCTTCTGCTCCTGGGTGCCGAACAGCTTCAGCGGTTGGGGGACGCCGATGGACTGGTGGGCGGAGAGCAGTACGCCGATCGCGGGGCTGGCCGAGCCCGCGAGGGCCAGTGCCTTGTTGTAGTACACCTGGGTGAGGCCGAGGCCGCCGTACTTGGTGTCGATCTTCATGCCGAGGGCGCCGAGCTCCTTGAGGCCGGCGATGACCTCGTCGGGGATCTGGGCCTCGCGCTCGATGAGGGCGCCGTCCACCTTGCTCTCGCAGAAGTCGCGGAGCTTGGCGAGGAACTCCTCGCCGCGCTGGGCGTCCTCGTCGGGCGGCATGGGGTGGGGATGGATGAGATCGAGCCGGAAACGGCCGAGGAACAGTTCCTTGGCGAAGCTGGGCTTGCGCCAGTCCTGCTCCCGGGCCGCTTCGGCCACCTGACGGGCCTCACGCTCGGTGACGACAGGCTTCTGTTGTGGTGCGGACATGAGGGCCACCTCACCGCGAATCGGGATCATGGTTACCGACCGGTGCTACTCGATCGTATGTACCCGATACCGAGCGTGGCCACCACCCCTGGGACGCGGCCGTTCAGCCGATGTTGACGGAGTACGCCTTGGTGTCAAGGCGTCCGGTGCCCTTGAATACCTCGGTGCCGGACTCGATGCCGGAGACGTACTTGTCGTTGCTGAGGAGCTTGCGCCGGACGAGGGCCTGGGTGAAGTCGTCGAGGTCGAGGGAGGCCTTGGTGGTGTTGGTGCGGCGGACGAAGGAGTAGACCTTCCAGCCGATGTCGCCCTGGTAGATGTCCCACATGGCGCCGCCGAGGCTGACGGATCCGTACTTGCTGCCGAGGGGTCCGGCGCCGCCCTGCCGGTTGAGCCAGATCATGATCTCGTCGGTGGGCTGGTCCTGCCAGTCGGCGGTGTTCTTGTTGTGCAGCCACAGGTCGTAGGCGACGTTCATGACGCCGGGGTTAGAGCTGACCGTGAACTCCCAGCTGGTCTTCACCGGTTTGCGGTCGCCGACGCGGATCGGCAGACCGGTGGAGGACTTGTCGACCTTCCAGCCCCAGTGCCAGCCGAGGACGCTGGACGCGTAGGACTTCACGTCGTAGTCCTTGCCGTTGCCGCTGTTGGCCAGGCTGTAGTTCGTACCCCACGAAATGGTCGATCCCGACCGGGAGTTGTCCCAGACGCACTGCGTACCGGTGGCCTTCTCCCGGTTCCAGACGTTGTTGTTCACGTAGTACTTGCCGAGCGTGATCGTGTCGAAGTCCGTGCACTTCTTGCTCGGCTCGTCCGCCTGCGCGACGGTCACACCGACGGCCGCGGCAAGCGCGACCGTGCCGGAGACGAGAGTCTTCGCCTTCTTGGAGAAGCGGGGGCGGCGGTGCTGCATGGGGCGGGTCCTCACGAAGGGGGTGATCGATTACGTCCCTTCAGTGGGCGCCGGGGCGTCAAAGGTTGCCGTCGCTCTGGAGGACTCCGCCCGTCCGGGGGAAGACGTAGCCGGCCGCGAGCAGCGGGGGTGGGGCCGGTTCGTCGATGAGGGCGCGGTTGCTCTTCCAGGTCCAGCTCTGGAGGCGGTCGTCGCGTCGGATGACGGCCGGGTCCTTGCCCAGGGCCGTCAGGTAGACCGTGGGGCCGTCGATGGTCGTACCGCCGTGCAGCACACGGCCCTTCGAACCGGTGCCGGTGTCCTCGGGGTCGAGGCTCCACGGGGTGCGGCCGGTGCGCAGGTCGAGGCGGAGGACGCCGCGCCCGGCGAGGACCGCGGTGCCGTCGGCGGCGGCGACGGTGCGCCGGGTCGGGCCGTTGTACTGGACGTCGAGCGCGGTGGTGGACAGGGTGCGGCTCCACAGGGGGCGCCGGTGGTGGCGCGGTACGCCGTCACCTCGTCGTTCTCCCTCCCGGCTGGGTCAGCGTCAGTCCGTACTCGGGTCGCACGATGCCGAAGTCGACGAACCCGGCAGCGCCTGCGCCCCGCCCTCGTCGAGCAGCGCGACGGCCCGGTGCGGGCCGATCCACCGGCCGGGCTCCCCCGATTCCGTTCCGTGGCCCCCAGCGATCGGCCATGGTAGGGAGGAACCCCACACCCCGGAAGAGCCGCCGGGAGGCCCGAAGGGGAGCCCGTACCAACTCGATGTCGAAGCGCTTCGACAGCCTATGGACACCCACCCCCGGTGGAGCTACTGTCGAACCACCCTCACCCGCCCTTATTCGCACTGCGCACTGTCGAAGCGCTTCACAAAGCTTGGAGAGCTGGATGGTCACCCTCGCCGAGGTCGCCCAGCACGCCGGAGTCTCGGCGAGCACGGTGAGCTATGTCCTCAGCGGCAAGCGGTCCATCTCCGGGGCCACCCGGGAGCGGGTGGAGCAGAGCATCCGCGAGTTGGGCTACCACCCGAACGCGGGCGCCCGCGCCCTGGCCAGCAACAGGTCGAACATCATCGCGCTCATGGTCCCGTTGCGCACCGACATGTACGTGCCGGTGATGATGGAGATCGCCATCGCGGTGGCCACCACGGCCCGTCTCCACGGCTACGACGTCCTGTTGCTCACCGGCGAGGAGGGCCCCGACGCCGTGCGCCGCGTCACCGGCAGCGGGCTCGCCGACGCGATGATCCTGATGGACGTCGAACTCGACGACGAGCGGCTGCCGTTGCTGCGCGGCACCGACCAGCCGTCCGTGCTCATCGGTCTGCCCGCCGACGTCTCCGGACTGACCTGCGTCGACCTCGACTTCCGGGCCACCGGCGCACTGTGCGTCGAGCACCTCGCGAAGCTCGGCCACCGCGACATCGCTGTCATCGGCGAGGCCCCGGCGGTCTATGAACGGCACACCGGCTTCGCCGAGCGCACCCTGGACGGACTCCGGTCACGGGCCCAGGAGTTGGGCGTACGACTGCTGCACCGGCCGTGCGAGGGCGGATACGACGCGATGGCCGTGACCCTCGCCCGCATCCTCGACGAGCGCGCCGCCACCACGGGCTTCGTCGTGCAGAACGAGTCGGCCGTCGAGCCGCTGCTCGCCCTGCTGCGCCAGCAGGGCCGCGCCGTGCCCGAGGACGTGTCGGTCGTCGCGGTCTGCCCCGACCAGGTCGCCACCCAGGCCTCCGTGCGGCTCACCTCGGTCGCCATCCCCGCGCAGGAGATGGGCCGGCACGCCGTGGAGCGTCTGGTGGCCAAGCTCGAAGGCCGCGGCAAGGACGAAGTCGTGCTCATCGCACCCGAGTTGACGGTCCGCACGAGCACGGGACCCGCGCCGACGGCGCTCTGACGAACCTCTCTGTTCCTTCCGCACCGAGCAGCCCGAGCAGCCCCGCTGGGGCACCACCTGTCTCCACTCGCCTCCAGGAGCACCCCTCGTGACTCAGCCTGCCGAAAATCAGCCCCAGCAGGGCGTTGTCAGCCTCGCCCAGTCGTCTCCCACCATCGGCACGTTCCGTGAGCGGGACGGCGGCCTGGAGTGGAGCGGCCGCCAGGAGACGCTCCGTATCGAGCCCTGGGGCCCCGACGCGGTCCGGGTCCGGGCGAGGCTCGGTGGCCCGATCCTCGAGGGACTGCCGGGTGCGTTGCTGGAGAGCCCGCCCGCCACCTCGTCCACGGTCAAGATCGAGGACGGCCGGGGCCAGTTGACCGTGGGCACTCTCACCGTCGAGGTCGACGCCGAGGGACTGATCCGCTTCCTTCGCACCGAGGACTCCGCCGAGCTCCTCGCCGAGGCCCGCGCCCACTTCTGGTGGCCCGGCTCCCGCCTCTACACCGCCGTCGGCAACGGCCACCACCGTCTGGAACAGCGCTTCGCCGCCTACGACGACGAGAAGCTGTACGGCCTCGGCCAGCATCAGCACGGCCGGCTCGACCAGAAGGGCCTGGTCCTCGACCTGGTGCAGCGCAACGCCGAGGTCGGCATCCCGGTGCTGAGCTCCAGCCGCGGCTACACCCTGCTGTGGAACAACCCGGCGATCGGCCGGGTCGAGCTCGCGCACAACGGCACCCGCTGGGTCGCCGACTCGGCCCGTCAGATCGACTACTGGATCACCGCGGGCGCCCCGGCCGACGGTCAGCGCCGCTACTCCGCGGCGACCGGCCGCACCCCGATGATGCCGGAGTGGGCGGCGGGCTTCTGGCAGTGCAAGCTGCGCTACCGCACCCAGGACGAACTCCTCGCCGTGGCACGGGAGTACAAGCGCCGCGGCCTGCCCATCTCCGCGATCGTCTGCGACTTCTTCCACTGGACGCACCTGGGCGACTGGAAGTTCGACCTGAACGAGTGGCCCGACCCGGGCGCCATGGTGCGGGAGCTGGAGGAGCTCGGAATCAAACTCGTCGTCTCCGTCTGGCCGTCGGTGTCCCCGTTGAGCGAGAACCACCAGCTCATGGAGCAGCGCGGCTACTTCATCGGCACCCAGTACGGCCCGATGGCGCACGCCGACTGGCCGGACAAGGAGGTCGCCTCCACCGTCCAGGTCGCGTTCTACGACGCCACGAACCCCGAGGCCCGCGAGTTCATGTGGTCGCGCGTCCGCGACAACTACCTGACCCCGTACGGCATCACGGCCTTCTGGCTGGACGCCTGCGAGCCGGAGCTGAAGCCGGGCTTCCCGGAGAACCTGCGCTACTGGGCGGGCCCGGGCCTGGAGGTCGGCAACAGCTACCCGGCGGAGAACGCCCGTACCTTCCACGAGGGCCTCACGGCCGAGGGCGAGGAGGTCATCACCCTCAACCGCTCGGCGTGGGCGGGCAGCCAGCGCTACGGCGCCGCCCTGTGGTCCGGGGACATCGGCACCGACTTCCCGACCCTGCGCCGCCAGATCGCGGCCGGCCTCAACACCTCGCTCTCCGGCATCCCCTGGTGGAACACCGACATCGGCGGCTTCCACGGCGGCGACCCGGACGACGAGGCGTACCGCGAGGTCATGGTCCGCTGGTTCCAGTTCGGCGCCCTGTCGCCGCTGATGCGCCTGCACGGCTTCCGTGACCCGGGCATGCCGCTGGGCCCGGAGATGACCGGCGGTCCGAACGAGGTGTGGTCGTACGGCGAGGAGGCCGGCGCCATCCTGGAGCGGTATCTGCGGCTGCGCGAGCGCCTGAAGCCGTATGTCCTCCAGGTCATGCGGGAGGCCCATGAGGAAGGCCTGCCGCCCATGCGGCCGCTGTTCCTGGAGTTCCCCGAGGACCATGCGACCTGGTCCGTCGACGACGCCTATCTCTTCGGCGGCGACCTGCTGGTGGCCCCGGTGCTCACCGCGGGCGCGACGGCCCGCACCACCTATCTCCCGGCGGGCGCGACCTGGACGGACGCGTGGACCGGTGAGACGTACGAGGGCGGCACGACCGTGACGGTCGACGCCCCCCTGGACCGCATCCCGCTGTTCCTGCGGGACGGGGCGCGCCTGCCCGTAGCGGAGTAGGCGTGCCGGTGCGGCCGGTCCCGATAGGGGAGGGGACCGGCCGCACGCTCATGTCAGCGGCAGACGGAGGCGAGGGAGCGGACCAGCGCACCCGTGTGCAGGAGGTCGGGGGGCCGCTCGTGGTGGATCTCGACGACGGTCAGGGCGAGTTCGGGTTCGCAGGTGGGCGCGGCGCGGTCGAGCCGGCGAGGGCGTCGACGAGGTCGGTGTTGACGCGGTTGATCTGCTGCCGTACGACGTTCAGGTCCGGCTTGGTCGTCGGGGCCTGGTCGGGATGCCCGGTCCAGCGCCGGTAAAGGCCGTGCTGGACCAGCTTGTTGGCCTCGATCTGGTCGCGGAAGATCCGCCGGATCTCGTCAGGGTCGGCGCCGATCCGCTGGGCCTGTGCGGCGACGGTGTCGAGGACCTGCTGCTCACGGGCGGGGTCGTCGATGGGGCTGTCGGTGCCCCATTTCGCGGCCGCGACAAGGTCGGCGGTGGCGAGGCTCCCCCACTGCCTTAAGGGCGTGGGAGGTACCCCCAGGCGGCGAGCTCGGCCACGGGTCGCAGTTGCGAGGGCTGGGGTGTCGCCGCCGCGGTGCCCGATGAGGCGAGCAGCGCGGCGGCGATCAGGGTGACGGTGAGGGGGGTGGAGTTGCGCATGGGGTCCGTGTAACCCCACCCCGCCCGGTCAACTACTGCTGACTGTCAGGTTGTTGGTGACGAAGTCCAGACCGCCGGAGGAGCTGGTGATCTCGTAGCCGAACTGGACGTCGCCGATGGTCTCGCTGCTCGACATCCAGCCCTTGGTGCCCGAGATCCAGGTGAGGATCGGCTTGATGTTCACGGTGCCGGAGCTGGAGTCCGAGGTGCGCAGGAACGAGAAGACCTCGTTGGCGCCGTTGCTGCCCTTGTAGACGGTCCAGGTGTGGCCGCCGAGGGTCACGTTGCCCTGCGAGGTGCCGAGCGGGCCGACGGCCCCGTTGTAGTTGACCCAGAGCATGATCTCGTAGTCGTAGTCCGTGTCCCAGATGTCGTACGACGTGTTGTACGCGCCGGACGACGGGACCGTGACGTTGTAGTTGCTGGTGAGGGTGCCCAGGGAGGCGATGGTCTTGTTGACCACCTTCTTGGAGTTCGGGTAGGACTTGATGCCGCCGGTGTTGGGGTGGTTGGCCCAGACGCCCCAGTTGGTGCCGGAGTTGGCCCATATGCACTGGCTGCCGGCGCCGGAGCCCCAGATGTTGTTGTAGAGCGTGTAGCCGTTCAGGCTGGTGTTGCCCCACTGGTCGCAGGAGTTCCAGACGGCGGCGGAGGCGGGGGCGGAGGCGAGGCCGACGGTGGCGCCGAGGGCCATCGCCGGGGCCAGAATCGCCATGGTGATCTTGCGCAGTGTGCTCTTTGCCATGGGGTCCCTTTCCATGGGTGGGGGGAGTTGCGGGGGTGGTCACCACGTCCCAAGCGGGAGGACGTGGTCTTCTCCGGCGACGAGGTCGAGCGGCTCTGCGCCGGTGGAAGTCCGGAGTTCGATGCGGTGGGTACGGGTGGGGCGTAGCACCGCGGTCGCTTCTTGCGGGGTCCAGCTGAGGTCGAGTTCCGCCCCGAACCGGGTGCGGACCCCTTTGAGCCGGCCTGACGGGTATGCCGCCGGGAGGGCCGGCAGCAGGACCAGCCGGTCCGGCGTGGACTGCACGAGCATCTCGACGAGCACGGCGGGGAGGGTGTGTGCGGCGTCCGCGTTGTAGACGTCGCGGTTCGGGTAGTGCGCGCTCATCAGGGAGGCGTGGAAGAAGTCGCCCTTGAGGACCTGGCCGAGGGCGTGCGCGACCCGTTCGCCGTCGCGCAGCCGGGCGGCGACGAGGGCGTGGTGGAGGTGGCCGTGGGCCGAGTCGTTCTCGGCGCCCCGGAGTTCGAGCGCGCGGTACGCGGCCGCGGCGAGGTCCGGGGTGTCGTAGGGGGTGATCTCGTCGAGCGGCCAGACGCCGTAGAGGTGGCTGAGATGGCGGTGGTCGTAGGTGTCGTCGAGGCCGGGCCAGGCCCATTCGGCGAGGGCGCCGTCGTCGTTGATCCGGTGGGGTGGGAGCCGGTCGGCGAGGGTCAGCCAGCGATCGGCCTCCTGGGTCCCGGGGTGGTACGCGGCGGCTGTCAGCAGCGCGTGCCGGGCGGCCGAGAGGTCCATCGCCGCGTTGATCGCGCCCCAACTGGCGTTGGCGGGCCGGTTCTCGGGCGAGTAGGAGGGGACGAGGACGAGATTCCCGTCGGTGTCGGTTCGGGTCAGAAAGTCCTCGTGGAACAGGGCGACTTCGGCGAGCGCGGCGGCGGTGCGCGGGTCGTGCTCGCCGCGGGTCTCGTCGTGGTCGACGAGCGGCTTGAGCAGCCAGTCGGCGCCGGCCGTCCACAGGTGCAGCGGGTATTCGCGGCTGAAGTGGTACGTCAGCCCGGACTCGCCGTCGCTGTGCGGCGGGGCGACGACCCCCCGGGCGCCGAAGACGGCGCGTGCGTTCTCCCGCCAGTCGTGGAGCTGACGGTGGATCAGTGAGGCGTGGGCCGCAGTGACTTCGGGCAGGGCGGCGGCGGCCGCGGACGCGGTCTGGAGGTTGACGTTGGCGTCGTTGGTGAACGCCCCCGACCAGGCCGTGTCCCAGTCGCCGGTCCACAGGCCGGTCAGGCGGGGCGGGAAGAGGCCGCTGGCGGAGAGCAGGTGGTAGCGGCCGGCGGCGAAGAGGCGTTCCAGGAGGGCGGGGCTCTCGGTGCGGTGGAGCAACTCCGAGCCGGGAAGGGCGCGTTCGTCGGGGTCCGCGTCGAGGTCGAGGGTGACGCGTTCGTAGGCGGTGCGGTGGAGGGCGGTGTGGCGATCGAGGAGGAGGGCGTACGAGTCCCCTTCGTGCGCGGCGAGTTCGCGCAGGGCGCGCGCCTGCTCCAGCGCGTCGAGCTCGCCGGTGTGCCGCAGTACGCGGGTCAGCAGCAGCACGGACCCGGCTCCGGCGATCCGCAGGCCGGGGGGTGTGAGCGTGGTGGTGCCGCCGGTGACGAGGACCAGGGTGACGCCGGTGTAGGCGCGGTCGCTGCCGGGGTAGCGGGCCCGCAGGGTGAGCAGGGCGCCGTCGGGGGTGAGGACGGCGCCGTGGCCGACTCCGAGGTCCTTCGGGGCGCCGGGGAGCCGGTGGTCCAGGGAGATGTCGAGCTCGGTCGCGATGACCTGCTGGACGATGACGTCGTCGGCGCGGGAGACGAAGACCCGGCTGTCCCAGCCCTCGTACCCGCTGTGGACGACACCGGTGGTGAAGTCGATGGAACGTCTGTGTCTGCGCGCGCCGCCATTCGCTCGGCGCAGCCGTATCTGGAAGGCGGGGTGGAAGGGCTGCACCCACTGGAGGTTCCGCCCGTCCGTGAAGCTCTCCGCAGCATCGAGCTCTCCGGCGAGCAACCGGTCCTGGAGTGCGGGCAGTTCGGCGGCCAGCTCGGGCGGGCGGGCCTGTTCGGCGCCGTTGGGGCGGACGAGGGTGTGATGGGTGACGACGACCCGCTCGTCATTCGGCTCGCCGAACACAAGAGCGCCGTGATGGCCGTTGCCACTCAGGAAGCCGTCCTCCCAGCGAGTGGCGGGATGAGGTTCCCAGGTGCCGTGCACGATGCCGGTGTCCGCGTTCACGTCCTCGTTCGCGTTCATGGGCGCAACACCACCACGCCGTACCGGTCCAAGGTCAACACGTCCGAGACGGTCGTCCCCGTGAGCAGGTCGTGGTGGGTGCCGGGGACCTCGACGGTCACGGACTCGCGGGAGTGGTTGAGCACGAAGAGCAGGTCACCGCGTCGTACGGCCTCGACGCCCGCGGGAAGCCGGTCGAGCACCGGTCGGATGTCCGCCTCGGACGCGAACTGTGCGAGGAGAGCGCGTAGTCGGTCCGCTTCGGGAAGCGTCGCGAGATACCGCGCCCGCCCCTTGCGGAGCACCGCCGGCAGCCCGTCGAGTTCGCCGCCCTTGAAGACGGCCTCGGCGACAGCGTCCGCGTCCTTCTCGATCTCCTCCGACCACAGCGTCCCGCGGAACCCGTCGCACTCGACGTTCTCGCCCTCGTCCAGCGGCCACCACTCGTGCAGGGTGCGGATGCCGAACAGCTCACGCAGCCGTCCGTCCATACCGCCGGGTCGCACCCGGTCGTCCTCGTCGGCGATGCCGGTGAGGAAGCCGGAGACGAGGGTGCCGCCCTGCCGGGTGTACGCGATGAGGTTGTCGATCGCCGCGTCGCTCAGGGAGTACAGCTGAGGGACGACGACGAGCTTGTACGCGCTCAGGTCGTGCTCGGGGTGGGCGAAGTCGGTGGCGAGGTGGGCCTCCCACAGGGCTCGGTGCCAGGTGGTGAGGACCTGGGCGTAGTCGACCTGGGTGGAGAGGCGGCCCTCGTGGGCGCCGGCCCACCAGGAGTGCCAGTCGTGCAGGACGGCGATGTCGTTGGCGGTGTGACTACCCGTCACCTCGCCGGAGATCCGGGCGAGTTCGGCGCCGAGCCGCTTGACCTCCTGGTACGTCCGTCCCCGCTCCCCCGCGTGACTGACCATCCCGGAGTGGAACTTCTCCGCGCCCTGCCGCGACTGCCGCCACTGGAAGTAGCAGACGGCGTCGGCGCCGCGGGCGACGGCCTGGAGGGACCAGAGGCGGTTGAGGCCACGCGGCTTGGGGTGGTTGACGCCCCGCCAGTTGACCGGCCCCGCGGCCTGCTCCATCAGCATCCAGGGCCCGCGGGCCTGCGAACGGGTCATGTCCTGTACGAGAGCACCGGCCTGGGCGCCGAAGGGGTTGCGCGGATCGGGGTACAGGTCGACGGAGACGACGTCCTCCTCCTCGGCCCACCGCCAGGCGTCCTGCCCGGACCAGAGCGGCATGAAGTTGGACGTGACCGGGACGTGCGGGGTGTGCCGGCGCACGATGTCCCGCTCGGCGACATAGCACTCCAGGAGCATGTCGGAGGTGAACCGCTTGAAGTCCAGCACCTGGGCGGGGTTCTTGAGGTAGTGGGCGTGCCGGGGCGTGTGCACCTCGGCCCAGTCGCCGTAGCCCTGGCTCCAGAAGGCGGTGCCCCAGGCGTCGTTGAGTTCCGCGAGGGTGCCGTATCTGTTCTGGAGCCAGCGGCGGAAGCGGACGGCGGCCTCGGGGCCCCAGTCGTAGGTGCAGTACTCGTTGTTGATGTGCCACATGGTGAGGGCGGGGTGGCTGCCGTAGCGGGCGGCGAGATCCTCGGTGATGGCGGCGGCGCAGCGGCGGTAGACGGCACTGGAGTGCGAGAAGTGCTGTCGGCCGCCCCACCACTCGGTGCGGCCGTCCTGGTCGACGGGCAGGGTGTCGGGGTGCAGATGGCCCAGCCAGGGCGGGGGCGAGGAGGTCGGGGTGGCGAGGACGACGCCGATGCCGTGGTCGTGCATCAGGTCCATCAGCCGGTCGAGCCAGCCGAAGTCCCGCTCTCCCGGGCGGGGTTCGAGCCTGGCCCAGGAGAAGACACCGAGGGTGACGGAGTTGACGCCGGCGTCCTTCATGAGCCGGACGTCTTCGTGCCACGTCTCCTCGGGCCACTGCTCGGGGTTGTAGTCGCCGCCGAAGAGGATGCGACCGCGCGTCACATCACCGAGGTCGGGCATCAGACCGGCTCCCCGTACTGGATGCCGCGCCCGTTGGTGGCGAGGTAGACGCGCCCGTACACCCGCGGGTCTCCGGTGATGACCTCGCCGGTCCATCCCCACTGGTGCCGGTCGTCGTTGATCCGCACCCAGGTCTTCGCCTCGTCGTCCGACCTGTACACGGCGGTGATGCTCTCGGTGGAGCCGACCAGGTAGATCGCCGGGTAGTCGGCCCCGTCGGCGGCCTTGCCGAAGCCGAGGGTGTACGAGGCCCAGCAGCTGGCGACCTTGGAGAACGTGGCGCCCCCGTCGGTGGACCGGTACAGCCCGTTCCCCTTCACGCTCAGCCACAGGTCGCCGGAGCGCCCGGGCGCGGCGACGAGCTCGAACTGGGCGTCGCCGGAGGGCAGCCCCGTCGCACGCTCGGTGAAGGTGAGGCCACTGTCAGTGCTGGCGAGTAGCGTTCCTGTGTCGGTGTCGTACGCGTAGAAGAGCGTCGGGTCGGCCGGGTCGGCGACCGGCGTGGCGCCCTTCGGGAAGGAGGAGATCTCGGTCCAGGTGGCCCCGTCGTCCGTGGAGCGGTGGGCCGGGTACTTCGTGCCGTCCCAGTGCGCGAAGACCCACAGCAGCACGCTGCCGTCGGCGTTGGTGGCGATCGGCCCCGGTGCGTCCTTGGCGAGGGAGGGCTGGGCCGCGAAGGGCGCCCAGGTCTGTCCGCCGTCGTTCGAGTAGGCACCGTTGCCGTGGTCGCCCCACCCGCTGCGGACGACGTACGCAGGCTTCCGCGCGGCCTGTGCGAGTCCCGTCGCCGTCCCGAACACGGGGTTCGTGGCCATGCCGCGCGAGGGCGAGGCGGTGAGCCGCTCGTGGTACATCACGCCGATGTCCCCGGACCCGCTGATCAGATGCGCCTCCCCGGCCGGGGGCGAGATCAGCTGCCGCACGGACGTCTCCTCCATGCCCCGGATCTGCGGCGCCCAGTGCTTCAGGTCCCGGGTGCCGTAGAGGGTGGCGCCGGTGCCGTAGACGACGTGCCGGGAGTCGTACGGGTCGAGGGCGAGTGCCTGGATCCACCAGCCGAACTTGGGGGCGTCCGCGCCCCACTTGAGATAGGGGGTCTCCGACACGTCGAGGACGGCGGAGTCCTTGAGGGACGTCCAGTGGCGACCGCCGTCGGTGGACCGGAACACGGTGTCGACGGCGGCCCACCGGTTGTTGGTGGAGACGACGAGGGTGCCGGGCCGTCGGGCGTCCACGGCGACCCCGCCGTAGCCGAAGCTGTCGGCGGAACCGTCGCTCGTGGTCCCGCCGGGCTTCACCGGGGTCACGTCGGTCCACTTCCCGTCGGCGGTGCACAGCTTGTGCACGCTGCCGTCGGACTGCCCGTTGGGCCCGGGGGCGTTGGCGTACGTCACGTACAGCTCCCGGGTGAAGCGGTCGTACGCGGCCCGGATCGGCACCTTGGCGACCGCACCGGAAGGCTGTCCGGGCACGGCCTGCCAAATCGTCCCGTCGGCGGTGCGGAACAGGTTGGCGGCGCTCCCGTCGGAGTCCCCCCAGCCGGCGTAGAGGGTGCGCCCGACGGCGACGAGGAGGGTGACGCCCTGCCCGGAGGCGCTCGGCGTGCCCGGGAAGCCGGTGGCGGCGGCCCAAGTGGCGCCCCGGTCGGTGGACTTGAGCAGCCCGTCGTGCCGGGTCCCCAGCCACAGGGTGTCACTGTCGCGCGGATCGACGAGCAGCCGCTCGCCGGTCCCCCGCCCGTCCTCGTTGCCCCCGAGCTTCACGGTGAGGTCGGTTCGGGCCCAGGTGGCACCACGGTCGTCGGACCGCAGCACGGCTCCGTTGGACGCCCAGGACTGCGCATAGGTCCCGAGGGCCAGATAGACCCGGTCGGGGTGGGCCGGGTCGACGGCGATGGCCTCGACGCCGAGAAGGTTCCAGTCGTCCCAGCCCAGGTGGTCGGTGAGCGGGATCCAGGCGGCGGCCCCGCTGTCCCATCTGTAGGCCCCACCGATGTCCGTACGGGCGTAGGCGAGCCCACGGACGGAGGGATGGAAGAGCACCCCGGTGACAAACCCGGTGCCCCCGATGAACACGTTGCGCCACCGATAGGAGGAGGCGGCACCCTCGGCAGCGTGCGCCCGCACCTGCCCGACGGGAAGAGCGGTGAGCGCGGCCGCGCCAGCGGACCCGGCAAGAACGGCACGACGGCTCAGGTTGAACGTACGCATGACAAGCCTCGCTCTGAGGGATGAGGGGAGTTGGACCTACCTAGGGGCGCGAGGAACTGCGCGACCAGCCACAACGAACCAGCAGCCGCCGACGCGCAGAACCACCCCTCCGAGAGGGCGACCGGTCAGCCCTTCACCGCACCCGTGAGCATGCCCTTCCTGAAGTGCTTCTGGACGAAGGGCGACAGCACAGCCACCGGCAGCAGCGCCATCACCATGACCGCCATCTGAATCGCCAGCCCCGACAGCTGCCCGGTCCTGATGGCCTGGCTGAGCCCCACCGGTGCCTCCTGCTTCTGCACCAGCTGGATCATGACGTTCTGCAACGGCATCTTGTCCTGGTCGTTCAGGTACAGCGACGCGTTGAACCAGGCGCTCCAGTACCCGACGGCGTAGAACAGGGTGATCACCGCGAGGACCGCCCGCGACAGCGGCATGACGATCTGCCACAGGACCCGGAAGTCCCCGGCGCCGTCGATGCGCGCGCTGTCGATGAGTTCCTGCGAGATCCCCATGAAGAAGCCGCGCAGCACGAGGATGTTGAAGACGCTCAGCGCACTCGGCAGGATCAGCGCGAGATAGCTGTCCGTCAGGCCGAGGGACTGCACCAGCAGGTAGGTGGGGATGAGTCCGGCGCTGAAGAACATGGTCGCCAGCAGTGTCATCAGGATCCCGCGGTGGGCGAGGGATCCGCTGCGGGACAGGCCATAGGCGCACAGGACGGACACCGTCATCGAGAACAGCGTGCCGACCAGGGTGACGAAGATGCTGACGAGCGTGGCACGGGTGACCTGGCCGCCGCTGAGCAGTTCCTGGTAGGCGATGAAGGTGATGTCCTTGGGCACCATCACGAGGCCCCCCGCCTCGTCGATGGTCTTCCGTGAGGAGAGGCTGGTGACGACCACGATCCACAGCGGGAAGAGGACCGCCAGGCAGGCGAGTGCCAGGACGAGGCCCTTGCTCGCGAGGCCGGCCTTCGAGGGCTCTTCCTCCCATGCCGGACGCGGAGGTGCGGCCCACGGGCGCGGCTTGCTCGCCGGCTTGTCGATGACGGTGGTCACTTCTTGTACACCCCCTGCTCGCCCATGAGATGGGCCACTTTGTTCGCGGCGAGGACCAGACCGATGCTGACCACGCCCTTGACGAGACCGGCGGCGGCCGCGTAGCCGAAGTCCTGGTTGCGCACACCGTTCCACCACACGAAGGTGTCGAGGACCTCTCCCGCGCCCGTGCCGACGCCGTCACGTTGCAGCAGGATCTGTTCGAACCCGACGGTCAGGGCGTCACCGACGCGCAGCACGAGGAGGAGGGCGATCACCGGGCGCAGGGCGGGCAGCGTGACGTGCCACATGCGGCGCCAGCGCCCGGCTCCGTCCATCGCGGCGGCCTCGTACAGGTCCGGGGAGACCGAGGACAGCGCGGCGAGGAAGACGATGATCCCCCACCCGGCGTCCTTCCACACGCTCTGCGCGGTGATCAGGAAGGCGAAGGTGTCCGGGTTGGTCATGATGTTGAGGCCGTCGTACCCGTTCTGCCTGAGCAGTTGGGAGAGCATGCCCGCGCCGCCGAACATCTGCTGGAAGACGGCGATGACCAGGACCCAGGAGAAGAAGTGCGGCAGGTAGAGGACCGCCTGCGCGACGGCTCGGACCCGGGGCCGGACCACGCTGTTGATGAGCAGCGCCAGCAGGACCGGGATCGGGAAGAACAGCACCAGCTGGACGAAGAACAGGACCAGGGTGTTCTGGACCGCGTTCCAGAAGGCCGAGTCCTCGAACATCCGCTGGAAGTTCTCCAGGCCCACGAAGGGGCTGTGCAGGATGGAGACGATGCCGTTGTCGCTGATGTAGGGGTCGTAGTCCTGGAAGGCGACGACATTGCCGAGGATCGGCAGGTAGTTGAAGACCAGGACCAGCACGACGGCCGGCAGCGTCATGAGGATCAGGGTGCGGTCGCGTCTGAACCTGAGCTTGAGGCTCAGCCTGCCCGAGCCCTGTTTCTTGCGGGCGCCGGTGGCGTCCTCGGACGCCACCGGGGTCTTCACCGGTGTGCCGGCCTCGGCGCTGCTCCGAGGCACCGTGCTGTGGGACACGGCTGTTCTCCTTGCCTCAGAGCCCGGTCAGCTCGCCGCCGTGCCGTTCTCGTCGAGCAGCTTCTTGTACCAGTCGCGCAGCTTGTCGCCGCCCTGGCCCTTCCAGTCGGACACGGCCTGCTGCATGTCGCTGATCTTCTTGTGCCCGCGGATGATGTCGTCCTCGAGCTGCTCGAAGTTGTTGGCGAGGTTGGTGTAGCGGGAGGGCTCGGTGACCTGAAGGCCCCAGAAGGACGACTTCTTGGTGAAGGCACCCATCCGCTGCTCCCACTCGACCATGGCCTTGGTGTAGTCCGGCAGGTCCGGGTGCGCCGTGGTCGGGGCGGGACTGGCCACCATGACATAGGCGTTGACGACTTCGTTGTTGCCCTTGTCGTTCTTGACGGCCACGCCGTCCTTCACGGTGTAGTGCGTGCCCTCGACGCCGTAGTTGGTCATCATCCACTCCTTGGTGCCGTACGGCGCCGCGGTGACGTTGGCGACCGCCAGCACGTCGTGGATGACGGACTCGGAGGCCTTCTTGCTGACGAAGGCGAAGATGCCGGCGGGGTTCGCGGCGTACAGCGTCGGGTTACCGCCGTCGTGGCCCCAGACGTCCATGCCCCAGACCTTGACGTCGGGGTTCTGGGTGGCCAGGGAGGCCTGCTGGCCGTACCAGTTGACGACGTTGTTGTTCCAGATCAGGAACTCGCCGGCGGCGAACTTGGGGGCGGGGTCGACCGCCTGGCTCTTGCCGAGCTTGAAGTCGGGGTGGACGACTCCGGCGGCGAACAGCTTGCGCGTCCACTCGATGGCTTCGAGGTACTCCTGGGTTTCGATGCGGTTGACCAGCTTGCCGTCGACCATGTCCCACCAGAGCGGCTTCTCCCCGCCGCTGAACACTCCGAAGGTGTTCATCGCGGTCCACTTCATGTCGCCGCAGGCCCACACCTTGGCCCGGGCGTTGGTGATGTCCTTGCACAGGGCCATGAACTCGTCGGCGGACCGCGGGACTTCGTAGCCCTCGTTGTCGAAGATGTCCCGGCGGTACAGGGGGACGATGTTCTGGATCTCCGAGGCGGGCATCGGCAGGCCCATCAGCTTGCCGCCGAAGATGGAGCGCTGCCAGGCGCCGCTGGGGATGGCCGCGAGGTTCGGGTATTTCTTGATCTTGTCGCCGGACAGGTACGGGCCGAGGTCGGCCATCTTGCCGGCGATGGCGCTGGGTATCTTGCCCATCATGTTCCAGCCGGGGATGACCACCACGTCCGGGACGTCACTGGAGGCGAGGACCGCGCCGAGCTTCTGGTCGTAGGTGTTGCCGTCCTGGTTCCGCCACTGGACGTCGACGCCGATCAGGTCGTTCATCGACGTGTAGTAGGGGTTGTTCCCCTTCGGGGGCGAGCCCCAGAACGGCGACATGATGGTGACCTCGCCGCCGCTGCCGAGCTTCTTGGGCACCGACGTCTTGAGCGTGGCGACGTCGAGCTTGGCGGTGAAGCCCATCGACGAGCCGTTCTTGGACGGGATGTCCGGCTTCACCACGTTGCTCGCCACATAGGTCGGCAGGATCTTCTTCGCGTCCTTGCCCGACGTGGTGCCGTCACGCGAGCCACTGTCCGAGCCGCCGCAGGCGGAGAGCAGCGGCACCCCGCCCGCCACCGCTGCGGTGGCCACCGCGGTGGAGGCGAGGAAGCTTCTCCGGCTGGGACCGGAAGGACCAGAGGAGGGGGCAGCGGCGTTCGGCGTCATTGCGTCAACCCTTCATGGCGCACCAGGACACCCGGCGGAGGAGCCGTCGGCTGCGGTGTCTTGAGTGGAACTGGCTGAGCTGAAGCGCTCCTTCGACTTCTACGGGCACCGTGTAGTCGAAGCGCTTCGATGTTGCTGTGAGGTTAAGTGAAGCCCTGTGGGTGCACAAGAGTCGCTCCCAATATTCCTCCGAGGTATGGGAGGCGACCTTTTCTTATGCACCGCTTGAAGTGATGGCGCCGCTCCCTTGACACCCGCCCTGGTGTCGAATGAGCATCGAAGCGCTTCGAAAGGGCTCGACCGCTCCACTCCAAGGGGAACCCCACGTGACCGCACAGCCGCCGCCCACGCCGCCTTTCCGCGATCCGCATCTGCCGTTCGCGAAGCGCATCGACGATCTGCTGTCGCGGCTCGCCCTCGACGAGAAGATCGGGTTCCTGCACCAGTTCGCCCCGGCCGTCGAGCGGCTCGGCGTCGACGCCTTCCGCACCGGCCAGGAGGCCCTGCACGGGGTCGCCTGGATGGGCCCGGCGACGGTGTTCCCGCAGGCGGTGGGCCTGGGCGCGACCTGGAACACCGATCTCGTACGACGGGTCGGCGAGGCCGTCTCCAAGGAGGTCCGCGCGATGCGGGCCCGCGACGACCGCATCGGCCTCAACGTCTGGTCCCCGACGGTGAACCTCCTTCGCCACCCCCTGTGGGGCCGCAACGAGGAGGGCTACTCGGAGGACCCGAAGCTCACCTCGGCGATCGCCGTCGCGTACACCCGCGGGCTGCGCGGCGACCATCCGACGTACTGGCGCACCGCCCCCGTCCTCAAGCACTGGCTGGCCCACAACAACGAGACGGACCGGGCCACTTCGTCCAGCTCGGTCCGCCCTCGCGTGCTGCACGAGTACGACCTGCGCGCCTTCCGCGAGACCGTCGAGGCGGGCGCGGTGGCCGGGGTGATGCCCGCGTACAACCTGGTCAACGGCCGCCCGAACCATGTGAGTCCGTATCTGCGCGAGCACCTGCGCACCTGGACGGACGAGGATCTGCTGGTCTGCTCGGACGCGGGCGCGCCCTCCAACCTGGTCGACCACGAGCACTACTACGACACGCACGAGGAGGCCACCGCGGCCTCGCTCCTGGCCGGCGTCGACAGCTTCACCGACCACGGCACGGACAGCACGCAGATCACCGGACGGGTCAAGAAGGCGTACGAACAGGGCCTGTTGACCGAGGCCGACATCGACACGGCGGTCCGCCGCCAGCTCTCGGTCCGCTTCCGCCTCGGCGAGTTCGACCCGGAGTACGACCCGCATGCCCTTACGAGGGACTTCGACACGCCGGCCCACCGCGCCCTGGCGCAGGAGGCGGCCGAGCAGTCGGTCGTCCTGCTGCGCAACGACGGTGTGCTGCCGCTCGCCCCGGACACCCGGCTCGCCGTGGTCGGCCTGCTCGCCGACGAGTGCAAGCTCGACTGGTACAGCGGCACGCTGATCCATCGCTCCACCCCGCTGGAGGGCCTGTACGAGCGGTTCGGCGCCGACCGGATCGAGTTCGCGGAGGGCGTGGACCGGGTCCTGCTGCAGGCGTCCGACGGAGCCTTCCTCCACGTGCCCGAAGCGAACGCCGACGACACGGTGCGCGGCGCCGAGGGTGCCCTCGACCCGGCACTGCTCGCGGGCCGCACGGACCTCCCGCCGCTCACCACCCACGCGGTCGGCACCGAGCTCGCCCTGGTCGACTGGGGCGAGGGCGTCCTGACCCTGCGCGCTCCCGACGGCCGCTATCTCTCGGTCGCCGAGGACGGCTGTGTGCGGGCCTCCGCCGACCAGCCCGGAGGCTGGGTCGTCCAGGAGACATTCCGGCTGGAACCCCATGAGAACGGACACCTCCTCAGGCACGTCGGCACGGGTCGGCACGTCTCTGTCGGCGCCGCCGGAGTAAAGGTTGCCGATGAAAACGCGGAACTCGACGATCAGCCCGAAATCTTCACGCTGATCATCACCGAGCACGGAAGGGACGCGGTCGCCAGGGCCGCCGCCGAGGCCGATGTCGTGCTGGTGGTCGCGGGCAACGACCCGCACATCGACGGCCGCGAGACGGAGGACCGCAGGACCCTCGCCCTCCCCGCCCACCAGGACCGCCTGCTGCGGGCGGCCCGCGCCGCCAACCCGAACACGGTGCTGGCCCTGGTCTCCGCCTACCCGTACACGTTTCAGCCGGGTCCGCTGCGGGCCGCGCTCTGGATGTCCCACGGCGGCCAGGCCGCGGGCACCGCGCTGGCCCGGGTCCTGGCGGGCGACGTCTCCCCCGCGGGCCGCCTCCCGCAGACCTGGTACGCCGACGACGCCGACCTGCCCGACCTGCTGGACTACGACGTGCTCGGCGGCCGCCAGACGTACCTGTACTACGAGGGCACCCCGCTGTTCCCCTTCGGACACGGCCTGTCGTACGCGCCCTTCTCCTACGGGGATCTCAAGTCCCGTACGGAGGAAGGGGCGTTGCACGTCTCCTTCACGGTCACGAACACGGGGGACGTGACGGCCGACGAGGTCGCCCAGCTCTACACCCGCGCCGTGAACCCCTCGGTCCCGCGCCCGCGCCGTGAGCTGGTGGCACACCGCAGGGTCACGCTCGCACCCGGCGAGAAGGCGGAGCTGTCCTTCGAAGTCCCGCTGCCGGCCCTTGAGTTCTGGGACGTGGCGCACGGCCGGTGGCGCCTGGAGCCGGGGCCGTACGACCTGATGGCGGCCGCCTCCAGCGAGGACGTGCGGCTGCGCACGACGGTTCTCCTGGACGGTGAGCCGGGCGGACCACGCCCCGTCGTCGAACGGGGCCTGGACGGGGCCGACTTCGACGAGCAGAGCGGTGTCGCGATCGTCGACCGGACGAAGACGGTGGGCGACGCGGTGACGCCGGCGAACGGCGTGGCGGCCGAACTGGTCTACCGTTCCTGCGACTTCGGGGCGGGGGTCACGGAGGTGACGGTGGCCGTGGCGGGTGAGGGCACGGTGGAGATCTCGCTCGACGGCGGCCCGGCGCTCGCGACGCTGTCACCGAAGACGCCCACATCAGGGCCGTACGACCATGTCACGCTCCGCACCGCGCTCACGGCGTCCGGTGTGCACGACGTCCACCTCAGGCTGCGCGGCCCGCTGCGGCTCGCGCATGCCGGCTTCTCCGGTTGAGGGTCCGGAGGAGATCGGCACAAAGAAGGGGCCCGGCACCGGAAGGCATCGGTGCCGGGCCCCTTTCGGGAGCCTATCTGAAAATGGTTCCCATTAGCTAGAGGCTGCTCTCGGTGACTCTCGCGGCGACTACAGGGCGAGCCCCGTGAGGACGAGCACCCGCTCGTAGGTGTAGTCGTCCATCGCGAACTTCACGCCCTCGCGGCCCACACCGGACTGCTTGGCGCCGCCGTACGGCATCTGGTCGGCGCGGTAGGAGGGCACGTCGCCGATGACGACACCGCCGACCTCGAGCGCACGGTGGGCGCGGAAGGCGGCCTGGAGGTCGTGGGTGAACACGCCTGCCTGGAGGCCGTACTTGGAGTCGTTGGCGGCCGCGAAGGCCTCGGCCTCGCCGTCCACCTTCTGCACGGTCAGGACGGGTCCGAAGACCTCCTCGCAGGAGATCGTCGTGTCGGCCGGTACGTCGGTCAGGACGGTCGGCGCGTAGGAGGCGCCGTCGCGCTTGCCACCGGCGAGGAGGTTGGCGCCGGCGGCCACGGCCTCGTCCACCCACGTCTCGACACGCTTGGCGGCGTCCTCGCTGACCAGCGGGCCGACGTCGGTCTTGTCGTCGGACGGGTCGCCGGTGACCTGGGCCTCGACGGCGGCGACGATCCGGGGAAGCAGCCGGTCGTACACCGACGCGTCGGCGATGACCCGCTGCACGGAGATGCAGGACTGGCCGCCCTGGTAGTTGGAGAAGGTGGCGATACGGGTCGCGGCCCAGTCGAGGTCGGCGTCGGAGGCGAAGTCGCCGAGCACGACCGCCGCGCCGTTGCCGCCCAGCTCCAGGGTGCAGTGCTTGCGCGGCACCGAGTCCATGATCGCGTAGCCGACCTTCTCGGAACCGGTGAAGGAGATGACGGGCAGCCGCTCGTCCTGCACCAGGGCGGGCATCCGGTCGTTCGGGACGGGAAGGATGCTCCAGGAACCGGCCGGCAGCTCGGTCTCGGCGAGGAGTTCGCCGATGACGAGCCCGGAGAGCGGGGTGGCCGGGGCGGGCTTCAGGATGATCGGCACGCCGGCCGCGATCGCCGGAGCGATCTTGTGGGCGCACAGGTTGAGCGGGAAGTTGAAGGGCGCGATGCCGAGGACGACGCCCTTCGGGAAGCGGCGGGTGAGCGCGAGCCGGCCCTGGCCGCCGAGGTCGGTGTCGAGGCGCTGGGCCTCGCCGCCGTTGAACCGGCGGGCCTCTTCGGCGGCGAACCGGAACACGGAGACGGCGCGGCCGACCTCGCCTCGGGCCCACTTGACGGGCTTGCCGTTCTCGGCGGAGATCAGCTGGGCGATCTCCTCGGTGCGCTCGACGAGGCGGCGGCTCACGTGGTCGAGGGCGGCGGCGCGGGTGTGGGCGGGCGTGGCGGCGAACTCGTCCCGTACGGCGTACGCGGCGGCGACCGCCTCCTCGGTCTGGGCGTCGCTCGGCACGCTGACCTTGCCGACGATCCGCCCGTCCCACGGCGAGCTGACATCGAAGCTGACCTCGCCGGCGACCTGGCGCCCGGCGAGCCAGAAGGCGTGGGTGGCAGTCATGTCCCGGCCCTTCCGCGTTGGGGGTGTGCGTTGGCTTTCGGGTCCACGGTAGGGGCGGGGGCGCGGAGGGGCGTTTGTCCGGGGCGGAGTGGTGAGGGATGGCGGTGCGCCGGTTTGGCGGAGTAGGGGTGGGCGCCAAGCCGTTCTCGCCCCCGCGGTCACTGTTCCGTCGACGTCGCCTTCAGTGCCAGCCACAGCTCCATCCGTACGTCCGGATCGTCCAGCGACCGCCCGAGGATCTCCTCCACGCGCCGCATCCGATACCGCAAGGTGTGCCGGTGCACGCCGAGGTCCGCGGCCGCCGCGTCCCACTGTCCGTGCCGCGACAACCACGCCCGCAGCGAGGCTGCCAGATCCCCCCGCCCGGTCGCGTCATGCTCGTTCAGCGGCCGCAGCAACCCGTCCGCGAAAGCCCTCACCGCGTCGTCGGCCAGCAGCGGCACCACCGACCCCGCCGCCAGCTGCTCATGCTCCACACACACCCGCCCCCGCCGCCGCGCGACGGACAACGCCTGCTCGGCCTGCCTGTAGGCGGCCGCGGCCCCGACCGGCCCGACCGGCGCCGACACCCCCACGACCAGCTCGTCCTCGCCCCCCGGACCGCCCTGCTCCCCCACCGCCCGCCCGGCCTCCAGCCCGGCGGTGTACTCCCCGCACGCCCCGACCGCCGCACCCCCGTCCACGGCCAGCACCACCAGCCGCTCCCCCTCCGGAACGACCAGCACGGCCTCCCCGGCCCGCGCGGCGGCGGACTCCACGACCTCGGCGAGGGCACCCAGAAGGTCGCCCTCCGCCGGAGCACGCCCCTCCTCCGCGACGACCATCCGGAACGGCGCGTCCAGCAGCGACCCGTACAGATCCCCGGCGACCGCCCGCGCATGGTCCGGCTCCCCCGCCAGCAGCATCCGCAGCACCGCCGCCCCGAGCCGCTGCTCGGCGGCGCGCAGGGACCGGGACCGCTCGGTGGTCAGGGTCAGCAGGGCGATCGCCGAGTGGACGGCGTACCGCTCCGCCGTCCCCGGCGCCGCCGCCGTCCCCACCGCGAGCGCGGCCCGCGGCCGCCGCCCGGTGCCCAGGGAGTGCAGCTCGACGCGGTCCTCGTTGTCGGGGCCGCCGACCACGGAGGAGGCCGGCGCGGGCCGCTCCCTCAGTCGCTCCACGTCCGCCGTGAGCCGTGCGGCCCGCCGCCCCGCCCACTCCGGCGCGGTGGCGACGACGGCGCCGGACGCGTCGTACAGCGCGGCCCACCCGTCCACCTGCGAGGCGAGCGCGGACAACAGCCCCTCGGGGCCGTCCGTCAACGCCTGTTTGGTCAGCTCCCGCTGCGCGGCGAACCCGGCCGTCACCGCCCGGTACTGATCCGCGGCGATGGCCGCGGAGACGGCCTTGCTGATGGCGAGGAAAGGCGTGCGCCTAGGCACTTCGAGCAGCGGGAGCCCCTCGCCCGCGGCCGCGTCGACGAGCGCCTCGGGAATGTCCTCGTAGTTGACCCCGACCGCGAACCCGAGCCCCACGACCCCCGCCCCGACCAGCCGCTTCACATACCGCCGCATCGCCTGCGGATCCTCCGCGTCCAGCTTCAGCGCGGTGATCAGCAGCAGCTCCCCGCCCTCCATGTACGGCACGGGATCGGCGAGCTCGCTGACATGCGCCCAGCGCACGGGGACGTCGAGCCGGTCCTCGCCCGCCCGCACGGTCAGCTTGAGCGCGGAGTGATGGACGAGCGAGGCGAGCGTGGGTGGCATGAGGCCTTCAGGTCTACGGGGATCGGACGTGCCCGGTGATCACTTGGCCGTCCTGTATGAACGGCCTGTGCCGATTCTGCCTCACCGTACGGTCACCCGGTCACCGGAAGTCCCGGCACCGCAAGCCCCGGCCCAGGGCCCTTCTGACGGATCATCGCGGCGTCGCGACGCCCGGCACGCACTCCCCCACTGCCTGAAGGGCGTGGGGGGACCCCCAGCCGCACCGGACGCCGCTCCTCGGCCCACGCTGATCCGTCAGAAGGGCCCTAGCCCCGTAGATCCACCAGCAACGGCGGCGCGTGCTCCCCCTTCGCACCGGTCAGCGACAGCACCGCGTGCCCCGGCGGCACGGCGTGCGCCAGCTCGGAGGCGGACCACCGCTCCCGTTCGACCTGGCGGACAGTGACGGCCTCGGTCGTCACCGCCTTGCCGGTCACCAGTTTGCGCAGGGCGTGCATGGCCCGGGTCATCGGCTGATCGGCGAAGACCGTGTGCTGGGCGACGTCCTTGGTCTCCACCCACTCGGTGCCCCAGGCGTCGGCGAAACGGCTGCCGTCCCAGGTCGTCACCCCGGACAGCGCCATCCGGCAGCCGACCGCCCCGAACAGGGGCCCGTGCAGCGCCTCCGGAACATCGGAGACCGTGCGCAGCGCGAGCACGACACCCGCGTTCTGCGAGCGCAGCCGCTGGATCCGCCGTACGGACTCGGGGGTCACGGTGCCGGTGGCGTCGTCGACGACCAGACCGGCGAAGTGATCGCGTCCCCCTTCCCGTACGACGCCGGTGAACTGGGCCAGCACCAGCCGGGCGATCAGCCGGGACGCCTCTGCGTGGCCACGCTCGGGCAGGTCGATCCGGACGCGCAGGGGGTGGTGGACGAGGGCGCGCAGCGAGAACGGGCGGAGCCCGTCCCCACCGGAGCCGTCCGACCCGCCCGCTCCGAAGAAGCCGGCGAACGCGGGCCGGTCCAGCAGGGCCAGCCGGTCGGCGAGGACGGGACCGGGGTCGCCGGGGTGGGCGCTCTGCCGCGCACGGGCGTCGAGCTCGCGACGCATCACCGCGAACCGCTCGTCCGCCAGCCGCTCGCGCAGCCCGGCGAGGACCGCGGGGTCCCCTTCCAGCAGTTCGCGCAGGACGGGCAGGGGCGGGAAGTGCCCGTACGCGGTCCGGTAGGGACCGAGGAGCTGGGCGAGGGCCCGCGCCGCGCGCTCGGGGCTCACCGTGTCGAGGTCTCCGGCCAGCGCCTCGGCGAGGAGCGCGGCCGCCTCGTCGGGGTCGTCGGTCTCGGCGTACGGGTCCAGGTCGTGCACGGAGCCGGGGTCGCCGACGCGTACGACGACGTCGTACGACGAGTCCGCCCCGATCGGCGTACCCGCACCGCACACCGCGACGACGGCACAACCGCCGGTGAGTGCCTGAAGGGTGAGGGACTCGACCACCGGAGCGATCACCTGCCGGGTCTTGCCGGCGCCCGAGGGCCCGACGACCAGCAGCGAGGTGGCGAGGGTCTCGGGTCCGAGAGCCGCGCCCACGCCGCGGTACGCCCGCGGGGTGCGCTCGGCGGTGGCCCACTGTCCGATGCGGACCTGTCCGGTGAGCAGGTCGTGCCGGGCGGTGCGGCCTGCCAGGTCGCGGGCGCCGGAGGGGTGGGTGAGCGCGGCGGCGCCCTGGCGCAGCACGGTGTCCGTGAAGGCGGTGAGCCGGCCCTGGCCGCGGGCCCGCTGCCAGCCGCGCTCGACACGGGCGCAGTCCACGTCGTTCATCCGCCCGGCCAGCACTTCGGCGGTGAGCACATCGGCCGCCTGGTGCTGCCCGGCCTCCCGCAGCTCGGGCCAGCGGGAGCGGGGCTGTGCGGTGACGGGTACGGGGTCCTGGCCCTGTCGGGCCCGGCGCCGGGCGGCGAGCCAGGTACGGGCCAGGGACCACCAGCCGCCGATCCGGGCGAAGGGCCACAGGACGAGGGCGGTGACGAGGGCGTAGAGCGCGTCCGTGGCCCAGGGCGAGGTGTAGACGCCGTATCCGCCGCTGATGAGGGCGATGAGGGAGAACAGCGGGTTCACGACGGGCAGGGCGTCCCAGCCGACGCCGGGGAAGGCGTCCGGGAAGACGAAGCTGAGGGTGATCAGGGCGCCCAGGGCGGCCAGCAGGGCGCGGGCGGGCTGGGGCTTGCGGGTCACGAGGTGCCGGACGACGGCCGGCCAGCTGCCCAGCCGGCCCACCGTGTAGACGAGCACGGCGAAGAAGAGACCGCTGTAGACCTCCAGCGCCTCCACGCCCGGGTACTCCAGCGACTGTCCCTCCAGCCGCTTCGGTGACGCCATCGTGCCGCCCCACCACCAGTCGTCCGGGGTGAAGAGCCGCAGCAGCGTGAACTGGTACGGGAGCCCGCCGCGCCGCCAGAAGGACCACACCACCAGCGCCACGACGAACGGGATGAGCATGCCGGCGACGGTCAGCGGATTGAGCCGCTCCGCCTTCGACGCGGCCTTCGGCATCCGGTATCCGAAGCGCCAGACGCCGGGCTCGGTCTCGGGCCGGTCCTCGTTGAGCCAGTCGACCACGGACATCCCCGGCGTACGGGCCGGTCGCGGCGGTGCCTTCGGTACGTCCGGCGGCCCCGCCGGACGCGGCACAGGATTCGCATGCGTACCCCGCGCGTCCTGCGTCCCGTCCCTGTCCATCGCCCTCGTTCCCTGACCAGCCGTTCCGTCCACCGTCAGCCGTCAATCTAACGCCCCCGCAAGGGGAGTTCACCGCTTACGCGGCCGACGTCCGAGGAGCGGACGTACGGGGTCCGCGCACCCTCGCTATGTCCACCACGGACAAACCCGCCCCCCGGACAACGCCCACATGGAGCATGCCCACCCCCCGTCCTCCGTCCTAGCCTGCGAGAAAAGAAGAGAAGCGTCCGCAAAGACCCCGTTCGCAACACCCCCAGGAGCCCCTCATGAGCGCACTTCCGCAGGAGCGCCGGATCGTCACCGCCATCCCCGGCCCGAAGTCGCAGGAGCTGCAGGCCCGCCGCGTCGCCGCGGTCGCGCAGGGCGTGGGCTCGGTGCTGCCCGTGTTCACCGCGCGGGCGGGCGGCGGCATCATCGAGGACGTCGACGGCAACCGCCTGATCGACTTCGGTTCCGGCATCGCCGTGACGAGCGTCGGCGCCTCCGCCGAGGCCGTCGTACGCCGGGCCGCAGCCCAGCTCGCCGACTTCACCCACACCTGTTTCATGGTCACGCCGTACGAGGGCTACGTCGAGGTCGCCGAGGCCCTCGCCGAGCTCACGCCGGGTGACCACGCCAAAAAGTCCGCGCTGTTCAACAGCGGTGCCGAGGCCGTCGAGAACGCCGTCAAGATCGCCCGCGCGTACACCAAGCGGCAGGCGGTCGTCGTCTTCGACCACGGCTATCACGGCCGTACGAACCTCACGATGGCGCTGACCGCGAAGAACATGCCGTACAAGCACGGCTTCGGCCCCTTCGCGCCCGAGGTCTACCGCGTTCCGGTCGCCTACGGCTACCGCTGGCCGACCGGTCCGGAGAACGCCGGTCCCGAGGCCGCCGCGCAGGCCATCGACCAGATCACCAAGCAGGTCGGGCCGGACAACGTCGCCGCGATCATCATCGAGCCCGTGCTCGGCGAGGGCGGCTTCATCGAGCCGGCCAAGGGCTTCCTGCCGGCGCTCAGCAAGTTCGCGAAGGACAACGGCATCGTCTTCGTCGCCGACGAGATCCAGTCCGGCTTCTGCCGTACCGGCCAGTGGTTCGCGTGCGAGGACGAGGGCATCGTCCCGGACCTGATCACCACCGCCAAGGGCATCGCGGGCGGTCTGCCGCTCGCCGCCGTGACCGGCCGCGCCGAGATCATGGACGCCGCGCACTCCGGTGGCCTGGGCGGTACCTACGGCGGCAACCCGGTGGCGTGTGCCGGTGCGCTCGGCTCGATCGAGACGATGAAGGAGCTCGACCTCAACGCCAGGGCGAAGAACATCGAGGCCACGATGAAGGCCCGTCTCACCGCGATGGCCGAGAAGTTCGACATCATCGGCGACGTCCGCGGCCGGGGCGCGATGATCGCCATCGAGCTCGTCAAGGACCGCGCCACCAAGGAGCCCAACCCGGAGGCGACCGCCGCCCTCGCCAAGGCCTGCCACCAGGAGGGCCTGCTGGTCCTGACCTGTGGCACCTACGGCAACGTGCTGCGTTTCCTGCCGCCCCTGGTCATCGGCGAGGACCTCCTCAACGAGGGCCTCGACATCATCGAGCAGGCCTTCGCACGCGTCTGACGCCCCAGGAAGAACACGGGGCGCGCCCCGCCCCAGGTCACACCCGTCACACCCGCCCCAGCCCCGGATCCACAGCGGATTCCGGGTCTGGGGCGGCCGCCGTCAGAGCGTGTGAAGAACGTGTGCGGGGTCTCTGTCAGGACGCGATTCCGGCTGTCGCAGCCCCACCGGCTGTCGTAGGTTCTACCCAGATGAGAGATACACCCCGCCCACAGGGGACTGTGGGCGACATCAGGCCGGGGCCTCCCCAGCTTCGACCTGGTCGTGCCCTCGCGCACACAACCGGAGCCTCCGGCTCCGGATCTCCTCACCGATCGGACGGTCGCCCGCCCCAAACCCCCCGGGGCGCGCGACGATCCGGTCCGGACGGCCACCCCGGAACCACCCCCCCTGTTCCGGGGTGGCCGACCTCCTTCTTTCTCTTCCTTCTTCTCGGCTTTCCGGCCGTCCTCTTCGCGCTGATCACCTGGCAGATCGTCGAGGGCGGCCCTTTGGTGCGCCTGGACGAACGCGTCAGCCGCGCCCTGGTCCACCCCGACCGCACCTCGGAACTCCTCGCCGACCTCGGCAATGTCCAGGTCGCGGTCCCGGTCCTGGCCCTTGCGCTCGGATACGCGGCCTGGCGGGCCCGGCGCATCGGTACAGACCGCTGGTGGCAGCCGTCCGCCGGTGCCGCACTGCTGATGGCCCTGGTCCCCGCCCTGATCGTCCCGATCAAGGAACTGACCGACCGCCCTGGCACCCCGGTCGTACCACCGGCCACCGGCTACTACCCGTCCGGCCACACGGCCACGGCGGCCGTCGCCTACGGCGCCGCGACCCTGCTCCTGCTCCCCTGGCCGCGCACCATCTGGGTTCGCCGCACGATCGTGTTCCTCTACGGCGCCCTCGTCCTCGGCGTCTCCTACGGACTGATCCGCCGCGGCTACCACTGGCCACTGGACGTCGTGGCCAGTTGGTGCCTCTCCACGGTCCTGCTCACCGGTTACGTCCTGGCGGTCAGTCGAGGCAGCCGTCGGACAGAGCGGCTGTGATGGTCACGCCCGGTCGATCCCGATGACCTTGCCCGTCTCGGGCGCGGCACGTACCGGGCATGCGTGCAGTCGGCCGCACGGGCGGCCGACGAAAGGTCTGGAGCGATCCACGAGTGCCTCCGGAACTGGGGGAATCGGAGGGGTGGAGCGCGCCCTACGTGGTCCAGATCAATTCAGTTGTCCAGGCCTCCCACGGCCGGCTACCCGTCCCTCTCCGTGGCCAGACCCGCCGCCGCCTCGTGCATCGCCAGTTCGAGGAGTGCCGGGTCGGTGAGGGTGCCGGAACCGTCCGGGGGGACCAGCCAGCGGACGCCACCGGTGGAGCGTCCCGGGTACGGCACCACGATCCAGGTGCCGGCGCCAGCCGTGCGGATGCCCGTGCCGACCCAGCGTGCGGCGGTACCGGGCGGCACGAGGAAGCCCATCCGGGCGTCGCCGAAGTCGACCAGCACCGGGCCGGGCTGGTCGATGATGCGGGTGAGGACGTCGAGCGTGGGATAACCGAGCTCACCCGGCAGGATGAGTACGTCCCAGGCCTTGCCGGCGGGCAGCAGCGCGACCCCGAGGGGATTGCGCTCCCACTCCCAGCGGCAGGCTTCGGGATCCGGTGCCACCGATGCCAGCCACTCGACCGCCGTCTTCGCCCCAGTCATGAGAAGACCTCCCTGTTCCTTCGCGGACGCGGATCGCGTCCACCAGGGAGAGGGGGGTTCCGGGCAGGCATTACGCGGGTTTCACGACCCCGTTGGAGTGAACCGGATCACATGGGGGGCGGGAAGGGCGGGCCGGTCGACACTCAGGCCGCCGGCGTCCTTGATACGCGTGGTGAGTTCCGTCATCTGGTTGTAGACGGAGCGACGCTGGGCCATCAGGTGGCGGATCTTGCGATCCGCGTGCTCGACCGTCCCCGGGTCACGCCCTCCGAAGACGGTGGCGATCCTCGGTGTCGACACGTCGGTGAGCTCACGACACAGGTACATGGCGATCTGGCGGGCCGTCACGATGGCACGACCGCGGTTCCTTCCGCACAGGTCGTCGGAGGTGACACCGAAGTAGTGGGCGGTCTCGTCGATGATCAGGTGCACGACGTCCTCCTCCCGTGTCGGCACGCGGTCCGGGACCAGGTCCTTGAGGACCTTCTCCGCCAACGGCACGTCCATCGGCTGCCGGTTCAGGGACGCGAAGGCGCTCACGCGGATCAACGCGCCCTCGAGCTCGCGGACGTTGCGCTGGATCTGCGAGGCGATGTACTCCAGGACCTCCGGCGCGGCGACGAGCCCGTCCCGTTCCGCCTTGTGTCGCAGCAGCGCGATCCGCGCCTCCTGGTCGGGGGCCTGGACATGGGTGATCAGCCCCGATTCCAGCCGGTTGCGCAGCCGGTCCCCTAGTTCGGTGAGCTGCTTGGGCGGACGGTCCGAGGACAGCACGATCTGCTTGTTCGCGGCGTGCAGCGCGTCGAAGGTGTGGAGGAACTCCTCGCGCAACGGCTGCCGGTCCGCGAGGAACTGGATGTCGTCGAGCAGGAGGACGTCCACGCCCCGGTACCGACGGCGGAATCGGTCGAGGCCGCGGCCCTGGCCCGCCCGGGCGAACTCGTCGCCGAACTCCTCCGCGGTCACGTAACACACGCGCTTGTCCGGGTGCAGACGGCGCGTACGCTGCCCGACCGCGTGCAGCAGATGCGTCTTGCCGATGGCCGAAGTGCCGTAGACGAACAGCGGGTTGTACAGCTTGGCGGGGGCCTCTGCCACGGCGGTGGCGGCCGAGTGCGCGAAGCGGTTGGCGTCACCCGCGACGAAGGCCTCGAGACGGTACCGGGGGTCGAGCCCGTTCTCGGTGGCGGGGCCGTCGTCCTGCGCCGGTGTGCCGACACCGGGGGTGGGCGAGTGGTCGTCGGCCTCGTCGCTCTCCTCCTCCCACAGCTCCTCGGCCACGACCAGCTGCCGCTCCAGTTCCTCGCAGCGGTGCTCGGCCCGCGCCCGCCGGGCGTGCGCGTCCTGGAGTTGCTCGCCGAGCGCCTCCACCTCCCGCAGCAGGTTCTGCCGCTCCCTGAGCAGCGCGGTCACCTGATCCTCGTACAGCTGAAGGGACTTGTCCTTCTCGGCGATCCGGTCGTCCTGGCGGCCGTGCAGCTGACGGAGCTGCAACTCCAGGTCGGCGGCGCGGTGTTGCGCGTTCACCAACGCCCTCTCCAGGGCTCGCACCAGGTTGGTGGACTCCATGGACTGGCGGTCGGCGTCGGCGAGTTGGTCCTCGAGGAGCTGGACCCTGCCGTACGCGGAGCCGCTCTCGGCGAGGGCCTCGCGGTGCAGTCGGCGCAGCAGCTCCATGGCTTCGGGGGTGGGCGGCTGACCCTGCTGCTCGGTCACGTCGCTGATCAGGTCGTTGACGAACTCCCAGGGCGGTACGCGGCTGCCGTTGAGGAACCGGGACACCGAACCGGCATCCCGGTGCCGCCGGGTGGCGTATCTGCGGACGCTGAGGCCCAGTCCGCCGAACAGGCCGCGCAACGCCTCCGCGAGCGCTCGCCCCTCGTCCGGCAGATCGCCTGCCAAGGGCACGAGACTGCCCATGCCGATCCCCCTGATCTCCCTCGTACCGAGCGTTGCGACAACTGGCAACTGTGACGCGTGGCGCAACACTTCGCGTCCGGCGCAGCCTGTTGTCCCTCCCCCACGGGAGCAGCTTCGCACGAGATCAGATCAGAGAGGGCAGCAATGCACACCCCACGACGACGAACCGACCTGGTGGTCTTCCTCGCGGTCCTGGTGACCGGAGTCGTTCTTGTCCTGTCCGGGATCGAGCCGGAGGCGGTGTCCACCGTGGCGATCGGGCTGTCCACGCTGTACGCCGCGTGGCAGCGTCAGGATGCGTCGCCGGGACGGCAGGAGCCGGAGCCGCCGGCCCCGCCGGCGAGCGAGCGGGGCCGGACCTCCGAATGATCAGCTGTCGAAGCCGAGTCCCAGCCTGTCCATCGTCTTCAGCCACAGATTGCGCCGCCCGCCGTGCGCGTCCGCCCGTGCCAGCGACCACTTGGTCAGCGCGATGCCGGTCCACGCGAACGGCTCGGGCGGGAACGGCAGTGGCTTCTTGCGGACCATCTCCAGCGAGGTCCGCTCCGTGGTCTCGCCGTCCAGCAGGTCCAGCATCACGTCCGCGCCGAACCGGGTCGCGCCGACGCCGAGTCCGGTGTAGCCGGCCGCGTAGGCCACGTTCCCGTGGTGTGCGGTGCCGAAGAACGCCGAGAAGCGCGAGCAGGTGTCGATCGCGCCGCCCCACGCGTGCGTGAAGCGGACGCCTTCGAGCTGCGGGAAGCAGCTGAAGAAGTGCTCGGCGAGCTTGGCGTACGTCTCCGGGCGGTCGTCGTACTCGGCGCGCACCCGGCCGCCGTAGTGGTGGACCGCGTCGTAGCCGCCCCACAGGATGCGGTTGTCGGCGCTCAGCCGGAAGTAGTGGAACTGGTTGGCGCTGTCCCCGAGGCCCTGGCGGTTCTTCCAGCCGATCGCCGCGAGCTGCTCGCCGCTCAGCGGCTCGGTCATCAGCGCGTAGTCGTAGACCGGGACGGTGTACGAGCGGACCCGCTTGACCAGGTTCGGGAAGATGTTGGTGCCGAGCGCGACCTTGCGGGCCCGGACCGAGCCGTAGGGGGTGCGTACGGCCATCCCGGCGCCGTACGGCTTCAGTGTCAGGGCGGGGGTGTGCTCGTGGACGCGGACGCCGAGTTGCACACAGGCCCGCTTCAGGCCCCAGGCGAGCTTCGCCGGGTTGAGCATGGCGACGCCCCGGCGGTCGTACAGGCCCGCCTGGAACGTCGGTGAGTCGACTTGTTCCCGTACCGCCTCGGCGTCCAGGAACTCCACGCCCTCGGCGAGGCCCGCGCGCTTCATCTCCTCGTACCAGTCGCGCAGTTCGCGCGCCTGGTACGTCTCGGTCGCGACGTCGATCTCGCCGGTGCGCTCGAAGTCGCAGTCGAGGGAGTAGCGGGCGACCGCCTTCTCGATCTCGTCGAGATTGCGGGCGCCCAGCTCCTCCAGCCGGTGGATCTCGTCCGGCCAGCGGGTCAGCCCGTTGCCCAGACCGTGGGTGAGGGAGGCGGCGCAGAAGCCGCCGTTGCGGCCGGAGGCGGCCCAGCCCACCTCACGGCCCTCCAGCAGGACCACGTCCCGCTGCGGGTCGCGCTCCTTGGCGAGGAGCGCGGTCCACAGTCCGCTGTAGCCACCGCCGACGACCAGCAGGTCGCAGGTCTCGGCGCCGGTGAGGGCGGGTTCGGGGTGGGGCTTGCCGGGGTCGTCCAGCCAGTACGGGACCGGCTGGGCGTCGGAAAGGGATTTCATCCGGTCACTGCCACGACTCATGGCGCTTGGGGCCATGATTTCAACTCCCTACAAGGGTTTTTCGGTCATGCCTTTTGCTTGTTGCGGCGATTACTGATGACCATAGAGGTCAGGACGAGCAGTACGGCGACCAGGAACATGGCCGTACCGATCACATTGATCTGAACGGGTGTGCCGCGCTGTGCCGAACCCCAGACGAACATGGGGAAGGTGACGGTCGAACCCGCGTTGAAATTGGTGATGATGAAATCGTCGAAGGAGAGCGCGAAGGCGAGCAGCGCACCCGCCGCGATTCCGGGGGCGGCGATCGGCAGGGTGACCCTGATGAAGGTCTGGAACGGGCCGGCGTAGAGGTCCTGGGCGGCCTGCTCCAGCCTCGGGTCCATCGACATCACCCGCGCCTTGACGGCGGTGACGACGAAGCTCAGGCAGAACATGATGTGGGCGATGAGGATCGTCCAAAAGCCCAACTGCGCGCCCATGTTGAGGAACAGGGTGAGCAGCGAGGCGGCCATGACGACCTCGGGCATCGCCATCGGCAGGAAGATCAGCGAGTTCACGGCACCGCGCGCCCGGAAGCGGTAGCGGACCAGCGCGAAGGCGATCATCGTGCCGAGGACGGTGGCGCCGATCGTCGCGAAGAACGCGATCTGGAGGCTGATCGACAGCGAGCCGCACATGCCGGCGACGCCGCACGGGTCCTTCCAGGCGTCCAGGGAGAACTGCTGCCATTCGTAGTTGAAGCGCCCCTTCGGATTGTTGAAGGAGAACACCGTCACGACGACGTTCGGCAGCAGGAGATATCCGAGGGTCAGCAGTCCCGCGATGACGACGAATTTGCGCTTGAGCCAGTTGACGAAGGCCATTTAAACCAGATCCTCCGTTCCGGACCTGCGGATGTAGACCGTGACCATGACGAGGATGGCGGCCATCAGGATGAAGGAGAGTGCCGCGGCCGTCGGGTAGTCCAGAATCCGCAGGAACTGGGACTGGATGACGTTTCCGACCATGCGGGTGTCCGTCGAGCCGAGCAGGTCCGCGTTGACGTAGTCACCGGCGGCCGGGATGAAGGTCAGCAGCGTGCCGGAGACGACACCCGGCATCGACAGCGGGAAGGTGACCTTCCGGAAGGTCGTGACCGGCTTGGCGTACAGGTCGCCCGCGGCCTCGTGGAGGCGGGTGTCGATGCGCTCCAGTGAGGTGTAGAGCGGCAGGATCATGAACGGCAGGAAGTTGTACGTCAGACCGCACACCACCGCCAGCGGCGTGGCCAGCACTCGGTCGCCCGAGGTCCAGCCGAGCCAGCTGGTGACGTCCAGGACGTGCAGGGTGTTGAGGGCGCCGACGACCGGGCCGCCGTCCGCGAGGATCGTCTTCCAGGCGAGGGTGCGGATCAGGAAGCTGGTGAAGAACGGCGCGATCACCAGGATCATGATCAGGTTCCGCCAGCGGCCCGCGCGGAACGCGATCAGGTAGGCCAGCGGGTAGCCGAGGATCAGACACAGGATGGTCGCCGAGCCCGCGTACAGGATCGAGCGCAGGTACTGCGGCCAGTACTCGGACAGCGCGTCCCAGTACGTGGCGACGTGCCAGGTGACCTTGTAGCCCTCCTCCAGAGAGCCCGTCTGCACGGACGTGGAGGCCTGGTAGATCATCGGCAGCGCGAAGAAGATCAGCAGCCACAGGATGCCGGGCAGCAGCAGCCAGTACGGCACGAGCCGGCCGCGCTTGCGCGGGGGCTTCTTCTCGGGCGCGGTCGGGGAGAGAGGCGGCGGCGCCTCGGTGAGGGTCGTCATCAGACCGCCACCGCTTCGTCGAGGCCGGCGTCGATGTCCTGAGCGGCGTCGAGGCCGAAGGTGTGCGCCGGGCTCCAGTGCAGGACGACGTCGGCGCCGGGCACCAGCCGGGAGTCGCGCTCGATGTTCTGGACGTAGACCTCGAACTCGGGGCAGACCGCGCTGTCGATGACGTACTGGGTGGAGACGCCGATGAAACTGCCGTTGGCGATCTTGCCGGTGATGCGGTTGCGGCCCTCGGGGATCTCGCCCGCGTCGTCGGCGTGGGTGAGGGAGATCTTCTCCGGGCGGACGCCGACCAGCACCTTGCCGCCGGTCTGCGTGGGCGCCGAACATCGCGACTCGGGCAGGACGAGCTTGCCGCCGCCTGCCTTCAGGACGATGTCGTCGCCGCTCTTGGAGTCGACCTCGGCCTCGATCAGGTTCGACGTGCCCAGGAAGTTGGCGACGAAGGTGGTGTTGGGGTTCTCGTACAGGTCGGTCGGCGAGCCGAGCTGCTCGACGCGGCCCGCGTTCATCACGGCGACCGTGTCGGCCATGGTCATGGCCTCCTCCTGGTCGTGCGTGACGTGGACGAACGTGATGCCGACCTCGGTCTGGATGCGCTTGAGCTCCAGCTGCATCTGGCGGCGCAGCTTGAGGTCCAGGGCGCCCAGGGGCTCGTCGAGGAGGAGCACCTTGGGGGTGTTGATCAGCGCACGGGCCACGGCGACACGCTGCTGCTGGCCGCCGGAGAGCTGGTGCGGCTTCTTGCGCGCCTGCTCACCGAGCTGGACGAGCTCCAGCATGTCCTCGACCTGCTTCTTCACCGACTTGATGCCACGCCGGCGCAGGCCGAAGGCGACGTTCTCGAAGATGTCGAGGTGCGGGAAGAGGGCGTAGGACTGGAAGACGGTGTTCACCGGCCGCTTGTAGGGCGGCAGGTTGGTCACGTCCTGCTCGCCGAGCGAGACGGTGCCCGTGGTGGGCTCCTCCAGGCCGGCGATCATCCGCAGGGTGGTGGTCTTGCCGCAGCCGGAGGCGCCGAGCAGGGCGAAGAAGGAGCCCTGCGGCACGGTCAGGTCCAGCGGCTGTACGGCGGTGAAGCCGTTGTCGTACGTCTTGCTGATGCCCGAGAGGCGGACGTCGCCGGTGTTGTCTGTCTTGTTCGTCACGGTGGTCACGCCCCAGTCAGCTTCGCGAACTTCTCTTCGAACTCGGTCTCTTCCTTCGAGCTCAGCGAGCGGAAGGCGTGGGACTTCGCGGCCATGGCCTTGTCCGGGATGATCAGCGGGTTGTTCGCCGCATCCGGGTCGAGCTTCTCCAGCTCGGCCTTCACCCCGTCGACGGGCGTCACGTAGTTGATGTACGCGGCGAGCTCGGCGGCCGGCTTCGGCTCGTAGTAGTAGTCGATGAGCCGTTCGGCGTTCGTCTTGTGACGGGCCTTGTTGGGGATCAGGAAGTTGTCGGTCGACGTGATGTACCCGCTGTCCGGGATCAGGAAGTCGATGTCCGGGCTGTCCGCCTTCAGCTGGACGACGTCACCGGCCCAGGCGATACAGGCCGCGAAGTCGCCGCTGGTCAGGTCGGAGGTGTAGTCGTTGCCGGTGAAGCGGCGGATCTGGCCCTTGTCGACGGCCTTCTGGATGCGGGCGACGGCCGCGTCGTAGTCGTCGGCGGTGAAGTTCGCCGGGTCCTTGCCCATGTCGAGCAGGGTCATGCCGATGCTGTCGCGCATCTCCGACAGAAAGCCGACCTTGCCCTTGAGCTTGGGGTTGTCGAGCAGGTCGGAGAGTGACTTCACCTCGACGCCGTCGAGGGCCTTCTTGTTGTACGCGATGACGGTCGAGATGCCCTGCCACACGTACGAATAGGCACGGCCGGGGTCCCAGTCGGGGTTGCGGAACTGCGCCGACAGGTTGGTGTACGCATGGGGCAGGTTCGCCTGGTCCAGTTTCTGGACCCACCCGAGGCGGATCAGCCGGGCCGCGAGCCAGTCGGTGAGGACGATGATGTCGCGGCCGGTGTCCTGACCGGCGGCGAGCTGCGGCTTGATCTTGCCGAAGAACTCGACGTTGTCGTTGATGTCCTCGGTGTACTTGACCGTGATGCCGGTCCGCTGCTTGAACTGGTCGAGCGTGGGGTGGTGCTTCTCGCTCTCGTCCACGTCGATGTACTCGGTCCAGTTGGAGAAGTTGACGACCTTCTCCTTCGCCGAGTGGTCCTCCGCGGAGACTCCGCCCTTGGTGTTGCCCGCCGCGGGGATACCGCAGCCGGTCAGCGCCCCGAGGCCGCCGGCCGCGAGCGCGCCGCCCGCGGAGGCGCGCAACAGGGACCGCCGGGTCATGGCGGCCCGGCCATTGCGGAAGCTGCGCCGCATGGCGGCCACTTGGGCCGGGCTCAGGCGGTCGGGCTCGTACTGCTCCATGCGCGTGGTGCCCTTTCGGGAGGGTCGGCCGCGGGTCGGGCGGCCTGGATACGTCACCCGGCGGTAGCCGGAAATGGTTACAGCCGGTCCCCGAAGATCGTGCGGTGCCAGTCCTTCCTGACGACCGCCGTGTTGTCGAACATGACGTGCTTGATCTGGGTGTACTCCTCGAACGAGTACGAGGACATGTCCTTGCCGAAGCCGGACGCCTTGTACCCGCCGTGGGGCATCTCGCTGATGATCGGGATGTGGTCGTTGACCCACACACAGCCCGCCTTGATCTCACGGGTGGCGCGGTTCGCCCGGTAGACGTCGCGGCTCCAGGCGGAGGCGGCGAGCCCGTACGGGGTGTCGTTGGCGAGCCGGATCCCCTCGTCGTCACTGTCGAAGGGCAGCACCACGAGGACGGGTCCGAAGAGCTCGGACTGGACGATCTCGCTGTCCTGGGCGGCGTCCGCGACCAGGGTGGGGCGATAGTACGCGCCGTTCTTGAGTTCTCCCTGAGGAGCCTCCCCGCCGGTCACCACGCGCGCGTAGCCACGCGCACGGTCGACGAAGGCGGCGACCCGGTCCCGCTGGACGTGCGAGATGAGGGGGCCGAGATCGGTACCGGGGGCGAAGGGGTCGCCGAGCCGGACCTGAGCCATGAGCTCGGCCGTCCTCTCCACGAACGCCTCGTAGAGCGGGCGTTGCACGTACGCGCGCGTGGCGGCCGTGCAGTCCTGGCCGGTGTTGATGAGCGAGCCCGCGACGGCGCCGTTGACGGCGGCGTCCAGGTCGGCGTCGTCGAAGACCACGAAGGGCGCCTTGCCGCCGAGCTCCAGGTGGATGCGCTTGACGGTGGCGGTGGCGATCTCGGCGACCCGCTTGCCGACGGCGGTGGACCCGGTGAAGGAGGTCATGGCGACATCGGGATGCCCGACGAGATGCTCGCCCGCTTCCTTCCCGGTTCCGGTGACGATGTTGATGACACCGTCGGGGATCCCCGCGTCGGTGGCGGCCTGCGCGAACAGCAGCGAGGTCAGGGGGGTGAGCTCGGCGGGCTTGAGCACGATCGTGTTGCCCGCGGCGATCGCCGGGAGGACCTTCCAGGCGGCCATCTGGAGCGGGTAGTTCCAGGGCGCGATGGAGCCGACGACACCGATGGGCTCACGTCGGACGTACGAGGTGTGGTCGCCGGAGTACTCACCGGCCGACTGCCCCTGGAGATGCCGGGCCGCGCCCGCGAAGAAGGCGATGTTGTCGATGGTCCCCGGCACGTCGAACTCACGCGTCAGCTTCAGCGGCTTGCCGCACTGGAGGGACTCGGCGCGGGCGAAATCCTCGGCGCGGTCGGCCAGCACGGCGGCGAAGCGGTGCAGCGCGTCCGAGCGCTCGCCGGGGGTGGTGGCGGCCCAGCCGGGGAACGCCTCCCGGGCCGCGGCGACGGCTGCGTCCACGTCGGCGGTGCTCGCCAGCTCGTAGGTGCAGACCTCCTCGCCGGTCGCGGGGTCGACGACCGCGTGCGTCCGTCCCGAGGTGCCCTTCGTGAGGCGGCCCGCGATGTACTGCGCACCGTCCGCGAAGCGCTCCTGCGCGGGGAATCGGTCCGGGGTGGCGTTGCCCGGGTTGTGCATGTCGCTCTCCTCCGCCGTCGGCCCACGTTCCCGCAGGCGGGGCGTAGCTCCAGCTCGATTTGAGTGCCGATCCTGACAGAGCAAGTGGCGTCCGACAAGGGATTCCGTTGTTGCCTTTTAGTTACGCGACGAAATCTGTCGACCAGGTGTCGAGTCGGCATGGGAAAGCCAGGACGGAGTGTCAGTGGTGCCTGCCAGACTCGCATGCATGATGAAGATCGATTCTCGGGACACCCTGGTCAGGGCGGTCCGGACGGGGGCGAGGGTCAAGTACCTCCACTTCTGGGGACACCGCCCGCTGCCGGACGGCCGGATCGGGGCGAGCTGTCTGAGCCAGTGGTGGCCGTCACCGTTCGTGGTGGACGGAGTCACTTATCCGACCGCCGAGCACTGGATGATGGCGGGCAAGGCGCGACTGTTCGACGACGCGGAGGCGGAACGGCGGGTGCTGGCCGCGGGACATCCTTCGGTGGCGAAGAAGGAAGGGCGGCTGGTCCGGGGCTTCGACGAGGCGACCTGGGAGCGCGAGCGCTTCGGGATCGTCGTCGAGGGCAGCGTGCACAAGTTCGGCGCGGACGACGGACTGCGGTCGTTCCTCCTGGGCACCGGGGAGCGGGTGCTGGTGGAGGCGAGCCCGCTGGACCGGGTATGGGGGATCGGACTCGCGGCCGCGGACGAGGGGGCGCTGGATCCGGAGCGGTGGCGGGGCCCGAATCTGCTGGGCTTCGCGTTGATGGAGGCTCGGGATCGGTTGCGGGGGGCCGACGGCGCCTAGGCGGGGCGGATTGGGTGTCTGCGGCCGGTGAGACCGACAGGGACGGGTGAGGCCTGCGGGGAATCGGGCACGTGGCGGTGACGGTGGCGAATCCGCGGGGGTCCGCGTTGATGGAGGCGCGGGCGCCTACAGGCCGGTCGCGCCCACGCCGCGGAGCCGTAAGCCGGCACGACCCCGGGTCCCCACAGATCGCGCTTCTTGCCTACGTCGCGACCAGCAGTACGACCATGCCGATGCCCAGTGCGATGCCCGCGGCTCCGCAGATGATCCCGGCCAGGGCCTGACCGGGGTTGGTGGCCACGCCCCTGCGGGCCTTGCCGCGACCGATCGCGCCGAAGATCACACCAAGGATGCCCAGGACGATCGCCAGCGGCCAGAGGCAGAACACGAGGGCCGAGAGGATACCGAGCACGAGTCCGGCGGTGCCCATGCCGTTGCTGGGCAGGGGCTGCATGCCGGGCCAGCCGTAGTAGCCCTGCGGTGCGGCACCCGGGTAGCCGTAGCCGCCGCCCGGATAGCCGTAGGGCACCTGGCCCGGGCCGTCGGGGGCGATGGGCGGCGGGGGGACGTGACTGTCCTGGGCGTAGGGGGCGGGACCGGCCGGGGGG
>NZ_JXTE01000459.1 GCF_000972385.1 Streptomyces sp. WM6386 | reverse complement strand
ATACGGGCCAGGAGTTCTCTGAGCCCACAGGGTTTGACCAGGTAGTCGTCGGCGCCGGCCTGGAGGCCGAGCACGACGTCGAGTTCGCTGCCGCGGTCGCTGAGCACGACGACCGCGGTGCGGCCGGCCGCGGTCAGCTGACGGCACACCTGAAGTCCGTCGACGTCGGGCAGGTCGGGGTCGAGGAGCACGATGTCGACGTCCGCCTCGCCGTAGGTCTCGAGCGCGGCATAGCCGTTGCGGGCACGCTCGACGTGGTGCCCGTGCCGGCGCAGTGCCTCCGCCAGCGGTGCCGCGTCCTCGGCGCGGGCGTCGACGATCAGGACACGCCAAGCCGTGTGCGCCGCCGGAGCGGCGCGGGCCTCTGCTTCGAACACCTCGTGGCGCAGTGGTGCGTGTGGGTTCAGCAGGTCGGCTGACGCCTGACGCATGACTCACCTCCACATCAGCCGGAATCGGAGCCTCGTACGGTTTCAGCCACCG
>NZ_JXTE01000458.1 GCF_000972385.1 Streptomyces sp. WM6386 | reverse complement strand
GTGCGCGGCGGACGGTTCGAGCCGGGGCGCCGCTCGGTCCGTGGTCCGTCCGCCGGAGGGCGTGCAGCAGCTCACTGGGCCCCCATCACACGCCGGGGGAGTCCGCCGTCGAAGGCGCTGTGCCGGGGTTCGTCCAGATCGATGCGCACCGTGTGGATCGTCCCGGTGAACTCGTTGTCGAGGACGGGATAGTCGTCGGTCACCGGGGTGCCGAGGTCCACGCCCACGTCGAGTGTCTCGTCGAAGGAGAAGTAGTACGCGATGGTCCGCTCGACCCGCTCGGACGCGTGTTTCTCACCGTCCACCAGGAGCACGGCCGTCCCGCCCTTGCCGAGCCCTCCGCCGTCGTAGTCGAACTCCAGCCGGATCTCGTGCCGTCCGGGTACGAGGGCCGCGCCGCCGCACACGGTGTACAGGTCCATGCCGAAGTAGTTGTAGGCGTACGACGGTCTGCCCCCGGCGAAGTACAGCGACCAGCCCCCGAAC
>NZ_JXTE01000457.1 GCF_000972385.1 Streptomyces sp. WM6386 | reverse complement strand
GCGCATCTGCTCGGCGCCTTCCTCGCTGTTGACCGCGGCCTGGAGGATCCCGAGCAGCTTCGGGCGTACCTCGGGGTCCTCCCACAGCGCGAAGGCGGCGCGCAGGGCGCTCTCGGTGAGCTGCTCGCGCGGCCCTTCGAGGGCGGCCGCGCCGGCCTCGCCGATCACCCCGCCCAGGGTGTCGACGGCGGCGCTGCGCTCGTCGATCTCAACGGTTTCGGACATGACTCCTCCTGGCGTTCCTCGAGGTCCCTGATGTCACTGCTCGGCGCGCCAGGCCGGCTACGAGCTGTTCGAACGTGGCGGCCAGCGGCAGGTTGTTCCAGAACGAGGCCGGCCGGCGGAAGTACACGGCGAGCTTGTGGTACTCCTCCTTGCGCGAGATCGTCTCGCCGTAGACGAGGACGCGCGCACCGTCGTACTCGTACGGGGCGTTCTTCGCGAATTCCGAGATCTCCGGGAACAGCGTCGTCGGGTACGACTCGGG
>NZ_JXTE01000456.1 GCF_000972385.1 Streptomyces sp. WM6386 | reverse complement strand
GTCACAGGGCGTGCCTGCCGCGGGAGGTTCCGCAGCGTCGGGTTGATGATCTCGTCGATGGTGAAGTTCACCAGGGCGAGACCGCAGCCGAACAGGGCGATGATCAGCCCTGGCGGTACGAACCACCACCAGGCGCCGAGCTGGAGGGCGAAGCCGTTCTGCGCGTAGTAGAGCATCGTGCCGAGGGTCGACGAGGAGGATGCGCCCAGGCCCAGGAACGACAGGCCGGCCTCGCTCAGTATCGCGGCGATCACTGAGAACACGAACTGGGAGGCGAGCAGTGGCAGGAGGTTGGGCAGAATCTCGACGCCGATGACCCGCCAGGGTCTTTCCCCGGCGACACGGGCGGCCAGCACATAGTCGCGGTTGCGCAGGGACAGGGTCTGGGCGCGCAGGACGCGAGCCGACCCGGCCCAGCCGGTGATCGCCAGCACCAGCGCGATCGTCCAGGCGCCGCGCTGTTCCGGCGGGACGAACGCGGAGATCACGAT
>NZ_JXTE01000455.1 GCF_000972385.1 Streptomyces sp. WM6386 | reverse complement strand
GCTCCCTTGGCGTGCCAGCCGACGAGGTTGGTGTCGTCGGCCGGGGGCGGCTCGAGCTGCCCCGTGCGGCCGATGGCCAGTTCCGTGAAAGGCGCGTCGACGGAGATCTTCGGAATGAGCAGGCGTACGGGCCTCGATCGCGGCAGATGCTTCGCCGCGGGCTGTGCGGCCGGCGGAGCCGCCGCGGCGGTGTGAGCGGGCCGCGACGGGCGGGGGGCGTCGGACGATGCGGTGTCGGACGCGGTGTCATTGCCGCCGAACAGGCCCATGGCCAGCACCAGGGCGGCTACGGCGCCGATCACCATCGCCTTGGTACGGGTACGGGAAGGGTTGTCTGCGGGGGAAGAGGGACGAACTGCCATCGGACACAACCTCACCAGGGAACGGCAGCAAATCGGACGAGGGACGGAGCACGGGGAAAGCCGGCGGGGCCGCCACGCGGCAAGGGCGTGGCGGCCACAGCGGCTATCGCGTCCGGCATGGGTCAGGCC
>NZ_JXTE01000454.1 GCF_000972385.1 Streptomyces sp. WM6386 | reverse complement strand
GGGTCTTGAGCTCGTGGGCGGCATCCTCGGCGAGCAGCCGCTGGGCCCGCCGGGAGTCCCGGAGCGCGGCGAGCATGTCGTTGATCGACCGGATCAGCCGCCGGATCTCCCCACCGCCCTCATCCGGGATGTCGGCGTCGAGATCCCGGGTGCGCCCGACACGTACCGCGGCGGCGGTCAGCCGGTCGATCGGTGCCAGCCCGGTCCGCGCCACGGTCCGCCCGACAAGGGCGCCGCCGACCACGCAGAACAGCCCGATGAGCAGCATGCCGAACCCGAACCGGTTGATCGGGCTGTCGTCGGCGACGCGGGCCACCTGGACCGCGCCGTCGCCCGCCCGCAGCGTGTAGATGAGGTAGCCGTCGTCGTCGCTGTCGTTCGACTCCATCAAGTCGGCCGACGCGCCCTGGGCCACGAAGACCGGGGGGCTCACGTTGGTACACCTGGACCCATGACAGACCCTCTCGATGAGGCGAAACTGCAGCGCAGGC
>NZ_JXTE01000453.1 GCF_000972385.1 Streptomyces sp. WM6386 | reverse complement strand
CATTGCTTACGGTGGCTGAAACCGTACGAGGCTCCGATTCCGGCTGATGTGGAGGTGAGTCATGCGTCAGGCGTCAGCCGACCTGCTGAACCCACACGCCCCACCGCGCCACGAGGTGTTCGAAGCAGAGGCCCGCGCCGCTCCGGCGGCGCGCAGCTCGCCCAGGTACGTCGACCAGGACATGGCGCTGCCCGTGACATCGCGGCCGATACGGACCGTGCGCACCGAACCGGGTACCCAGGCACGGCCGTTGTCCCGGCCGTCGATCGCGTGCAGCAGCCGTTCCACCGGGAACAGCGGGGGAGTGCGCGGATGCGTGGCGGCCGGCGCCCACACGGCGAAGTGCCGCGGCGCGTCCGCGGCACCGCTTCGGGTCGGCCGGTGCACCGCCGGCATGCTCGCGTCCATGGCTCCACCCCGTCGTCGTGGTCGGGGCCGGTGATCACCCCGGTACTGGGGTCAGCATCGGCGGTGCCATAACACCCCCCCCCC
>NZ_JXTE01000452.1 GCF_000972385.1 Streptomyces sp. WM6386 | reverse complement strand
GCACGTACCTGCTCGCGCTGGTGCACCGCGAGCGGGGCGACGCGCCTGCCGCGGCCGAACTGCTGCGGGACGCGTCCGCACGGATGCCCGACGACCCGCAGATCGCCGCCGCTCTTGCCTCAGTGCAGGACGCGCCCGCCCCGGCCCAGTCCGTGCTGCCCGGGGAACACGACGACTGGATCACCGCCCTCCCCCTGACCCCGGACGGCACGACCGGAATCTCGGCGGACGGTTCCGGCGGGCTGCGGATCTGGGACCTGGCCACGGGGGAGTGCCGCCAGGAACTGCGGCTGGAGAACTACCGCGCCTCGACACTCGCGGTCCGCGACGACGGACGCGTCCTGGTCGTCGGCGGGGGCACCCGGCGCGCGCTGGTGCTCGACTTCGAATCCGCCACCGGGTTCGAACTCCCCGGCCACCCCAGCTGGGTGCTCGCGGTCGCCTTGACAGCGGATCAGCGGCACGCGGTCACCAGCGGGTACGAGGGAGAGGTC
>NZ_JXTE01000451.1 GCF_000972385.1 Streptomyces sp. WM6386 | reverse complement strand
GCACGTTCGGGGCGACGGGCTCGCTCCAGCCCTCGACGCCCACCGCTGCGGAGACCACGGTGGAGGCGATCGGCTTCGAGACGGAGGCGAGCTGGAAGACGGTGTCGGCGTCGACGGCTGCCTTCTCGCCGGCCTTGCGTACGCCGTAGCCCTTGAGGTGGATGACCTTGCCGTCGTGGACGACGGCGACGGCCACGCCGGGTATCCCCGTGCGCTTCATGGCCGCCCGCACGACTCCGTCGAGCTGGTCCACGGCGCGCTGGACCTCTGCGTCGTCGAGCTGGGGCGGAGGCTGGGCCGGGGGCGGTGAAGGCCCCGGTGCCATGGCGCACAGCAGCGTCGTCAGCCCGGCTGCGGCAATCCATCGCAGAGTGCTCACCCTTCTATTGAAATACCTTCGCCGAGGTCTGTCGCGCGCAACCGCTGCCGGTGACGAAGGCCTGGGGCCGGCGGACGGGCCGGGTGACCGGCTGATGTCGGCGGAGCCGTCAACCC
>NZ_JXTE01000450.1 GCF_000972385.1 Streptomyces sp. WM6386 | reverse complement strand
CGACGCGGATGCCGAGCAGCTCGCGCAGGGCGCCGGGATAGCCGCCGAGCCAGATGTGGTCGTTCTGGTCGACGATGCCGGAGAAGTAGGTCGTGACCAGGTGGCCGCCCTGCTCGGTGTAGCGGGTCAGCTCCTTGGCGAGCTCCGCCGGGACCACGTGCAGGACGGGCGCGATCAGCACGTCGTAGCGTGCGAAGTCGCTCTTGGTGGTGATCAGGTCGGCGCGCACGCCGAGTGCGAGGAGCGCCGAGTACCAGTCCAGGCCTTCCTGGCGGTATTTGAGCAGCGAGGTGGGGTGGGAGTCCTGCTCGCTCGCCCACCAGGAGTCCCAGTCGAAGACGATCCCGACCTTCGCGCTCTCCCGGGTCGAACCGGCCACCGGGGCCAGGGTCTTGAGGGTGGCGCCGAGCTCGGCGACCGCGCGGAACAGCTCGCTGTCGGCCCCGGCGTGCGGGACCATCGACGAGTGGTACTTCTCGGCGCCGGCCGCCGACT
>NZ_JXTE01000045.1 GCF_000972385.1 Streptomyces sp. WM6386 | reverse complement strand
CTTCCGGTGTCTGAGGGGGCTCTTGGGTGGGCTCTTCGGCGGGCGGTGCCGGTGTGGGGGGGGGCTGCTCGGTGGGCGGTGTCGGTGTCTTCGGAGGTTCCTCGGTGGGAGGTTCCGGTGTCTTGGGGGAGTCCTCGGCAGGGGGTGCCGGAGGCGCCGGGTCCTCGCCCGCCCCTCCGGTCGTCGGCGGTGCCGGATCCGTGTCCCCCGGTGTGGTGCCACCAGGCTCCTCCGGCGGCGCGGTCTCGGTGGGCGACGGCGTAGCAGCGACCGGCCCCTCCTCTGCCTCCGCGTCCGCCTCCGTCACACCGGTTACGCCCCCGTTCGCGCCCTCGGCCCGAACCTGCCCACCGGGCTGGACGCCGACCTCCTCCTCCGCCGTACCACCGCTCTCCACCCCGTCACCCGTCGCCGGCGCCTCCGCCACCGGAACCTGGGTCACCGGCGCCTCGGCAACCGGCGCCCGCTGAGCCGGAATCGAACCGGACTCGACGGGCCCGAGGGCAAGGAACACCGCGGCGGCACCCACCACCACGGCCCCCGCGGCGGCCGCGGCCTTGGACCCCCCGACCGAGCTGTGCCGCATTCCGTCAAGCAACCCGCCCCCGGACCCGCCGAAGGCGGTCGCCGTACCCGCGAACCCGAGCAGGAACTTGCCGGTCCCGCCCACCGCGAACACCAGCAGCGCGGGCCCGACCAGCGCCGGCAGCCGGTTGTTGGCGCTCATCAGCGCCGCCAGCCGCGCCCGGCAGTCGTCGCACGCGTCCACATGCCCGAGCAGCCGCTCGGACTGCCGGGCGGTGGCGGAACCCCGTACATAGGCGGGCATACGAGCCCAGTGCACCTGGCACGCGGGATCGTCGGGCGCACCGGTCTGCGTCCGCAGAAACGCCAGCCGCATCCCTTCCCGCGCCCGATGCAGCAGTACGGCGGTGGCGCCCTCCTTGGTCCCGAGCTGCGGCCCGATCGCCGCGAGCGGCTGCCCCTCCGCCTCGGCCAACCACAGTGCCTTGACCCACCGTTCGGGCAACTGCTCCAGCACCCGCACCAACAGGTCCACGGAGGACACCTGTTCGGCCGGATCGCCGCCCTGCGCCGGGACCTCGACGCGCTCGTCACCCTGCGGGTCGCGGGGCGTCTCCCGTCCGGCACCGGTACCCGCGGCGCTCGCCAGATGCCGCACGGTCGTCATCAGATACGCCGGCACGTTGTCGATCCCGTGCCCCGCGGCCAGCCGCCGCCACACCCGGAAGTGCGCCTCGGCGACGAGGTCTTCGGCGGTGTGGGCGTTCCGGGTGAGGGAGCGGGCGTACGCGACGAGACGCGGCTGCTGCTCCTCGTAGATCCGCGCGTAGTCGGCGGTGGAAACGGCGGTGGAAACGTCGGACATGGCGAAACGCTCCAGGGGGCCTGCTCTAGGGCGGGGAAGGATTTGTAAGCCTAGATGACAAAAGTTTCAATCAAAGTTTCAGCCATCACGGAAAGTGACACACGTCACCTCCATAACGGCGTAATCAGAGACCCCTCCAACCGCTCGTACACACGCATCGGCCCAACCGCCCCACCATCGGAGCCCGTCCATGTACTTCGCCCTGGAACAGCCCACCGGCGCGCGTCTGCTCACCGAGGACGACGAGGAGCTGGCGGTCCCCGTGACCCTCCGCTACGCCTCGGACGACCCCCTGGCCGTCCACTTCGTCTTCCCGCCCTGGATCTCACTCGACGGCGACGAGGTCACCTGGACCTTCGCCCGCGGCCTGCTGGAAGAGGGCCTCGGCTGCCCGGCCGGAGTCGGCAACGTCCACGTCCAGCCGTACGACCCGTCCCGCACCGCCGTGGAGTTCCGCGCACCGGAGGGCATCGCGCTGGTCATCTTCGAGACGAGGGCACTGCACCGGTTCCTGCTCCGCTCGTACGCCGTCATGGAACCGGGCGGCGAGGCCCTGGAACCGGCCCTGGAGCGTGGGTTGGCGTCTTTGCTGGGCGGTGTGTGAGGCGGTGGCCTACTTTTCCTTCTCGGGCCGCTTTTCCTCGGTCTTCATCTTGTCGTTGACCTGCTTGGCGAGCTCGTCGTCGAGCTTCTTGAACTCGCGGACAACGGCGTCCGACATCTTCGCGAGCGCGTCGAGCTGCTGCGTGATGTCCTCGCGCCCGTCCTCCCAGTTGGATTCGAAGTCGTCGAGGGAGTCGTTGACGCTGCCGTCGCCGATGTCGTCCCTGTACTGCTCGAAAAGCTTCTTGGTGTGGTTGAGCCGGGTCTTGATCGACCGCAGCTGGCGGCCGTAGTCCTCCAACTCGCTCAGCGGGATGGAGAGGTCGCTCTTGCCGCCCTGTCCCATTCTGGACTCCCCCGATCTCGTAGTCTGACGTGCACGGTACAACGGAAAGATTCCGGCGAGAGCGAACGAGCAAACGGGGAAGGTCGGTCGGCAACATGGCCCGCTACATGGAGGCGCTCACGGTCGAGCGCGGGGGTTTCCGTATCAAGGTCCCCGAGTCGTGGTGGGAGTTCGACGTGCGACCGGAGTCCCGGGACGACTCGATCCGCCGCATGGTGAACGAACGCGTCCAGCAGCACCCGGAGCTCGCCCAGTACCGCGACACCTACATGGACTTCCTCCGCAAGGCCGCGGCGGACGCGTGGAAGTCGGGCGCGCTGTACTGCGGCTGCATGGCGGAGAGCTTCGGCGGCGAAACACCGATCACGGGCTCGGTGACGGTGTCGATGGTCGGCGGTCGCAACGAGCGGGGCGAGCCCCTGTCGAACGACCCCTCCGTCATCGCCGGCCAGCTTGCCGTCAAGGAAGCCAAGAAGGAGGGCGACTCCTGGCGGAAGGTGACGACCGTCGACATTCCGGGGGTCGGGCCGGCGGCACGGACGTACGGCGTCGAGGACATCGTCGTACCCGACGACGCGCTCAACCGGACCATCCGGGCCGTACTGATGCAGACGTACATTCCCGTGCTGGGGCAGGAGGGCAAGGTCGCGCTGGTGGCGGGGAGCAGCCAGGTGCTGGACCTCGCCGAGTCCTTTTTCGACATCTTCGACGCGATCACGTCGACGTTCCGGTTCAGCGGCTGAGATCGGGGACCTCTCCCGGGCTGGTTGGCGCCGCGATGATGCGGGCGCCTGGGGCTGAGCCGGGCGCCCGTGTCGTCGTATCCGCCGTCCGCAAGGTGGCTGCACTGGTGGGTGCCGACCTCGAACGAGCGGTGCGGGAGGCGTTTCGGGTGTCGCGCGTGGCCTTTCTGCCGGGGGTGCTGCGAACGGAGCTGGACGAGTTTCCGTTCGACGTGACCTGGCAGCGGCCGGTCGCGGGCCGTCCCCAACAGAGTGCATGCCTCCGGCCCGAAGGACCCGTCAGCCTGGGCGCGTCGACACTCTGGGACAGCGAGGAGGCTCAGCTGGCTGTGGAGTTCCTCCGGGACACCGCCCCCCGTCAGGCGGCCGTCGGCTGGTACGACGAGGATCTGCTCTACGCGGTCGTCACCAGAAGGCCGGAAGCGTGGGTGGATACCCCGTCTTCGGCACGCGAGTTGCGGGACACCGTAAACGGGCTGACCGACCTTTCACGCTACGTGAAGCGTGAATTGGAAGCCTTTCTCGCCACACGTACCGAAGATGTGAAGATGCTGAACAACTCCGACAAGTGGTGATTGCGATAACACCCGACTGGAACTGGGAGACCGGCAAGGGCCTGCTCGGCATGGACGACCCCGCCGAGGTGGACGCCGCGCTCGATCGTGCCGACCGGTACCTCGGCGCGGCGGTGATCGGCCTCGCCCTCAACTGCCCGCCGGAGGTGGTGTCACCGCGGATCATCCGGGCACTGGAACTGCTGCCCGGCCCGGGGCGGGACTTCCCCTTCACGGCGGTCGCCCACCTGGCCCGGCTCGACGGCCGACTGACTCCGGAGCTGTACGCCGCCCTCCGCGCGGAGGGCATCGGCGGAGCCGCCGATCACGCGATCGACGACACGCTGTCGTTCGTGCCGTTCCGGGCCCTGCCGCCGTGGTTGAAGCGTCGGTGGGTGTACGTGACGGTGCGGGAGACGTTGCTGCGCTGGTGGCTGCGCCCGGTGGAGGCGGTCCGTGAGGCGTGGCGGGCCGTGCGAGGCTCTCGGTCCGGCTGAGCTTCACGTCGAACGGGAGTGCCCTGTAAGTTCGCGTGTGCACATAGCTGTTGTTCGTGATGCGCAGGTGACGGGGGTCGCACTATGGCGGGGCATCGACCGGCGGATTGGCATGTCCTCGACCTGGACAAGGATCCGACCCCGGGTGATCCGGACCGGGTCCGGAGTCTGGCCAGGACGCTGCATGACTTCGCCGACGACGTCTCCGACGCACTCCGCCTCGTCAAGGGCATGTCGGACGAGGACACCCTGTTGCAGTGGGCCGGCAAGTCGGCGGAAGTCTTCAAGGACGAGTTCGGCGGGGTCCCGAAGAACCTGAAGAAGCTGGAGAAGTCCTACGCCATGTGCGGGGACGCGCTCGCGGACTTCTGGCCCAAGCTGGAGCGTGCCCAGGCCCTCGCCGACAAGGCGCTCGCCAAGGCGCGTGAGGCGCAGGCGAACCTGTCCTCGGCCAACTCACGCCTTGCTTCAGCCGATTCATGGGTGACCCGGGCGAGCAAGGAAGCCGACAAGTACAAGGACGACCCCACCGGCAGCAAGTCCAGCGCCGACAAGCCCGACGAGTCCAAGGTCAGGGCCGCCACCCGGGACGCCCAGCACGCCAAGTCCGCGCAGACCACGGCCCAGTCGGACGTCGACAACGCCCAGGACGCCCTGGACGCGGCGAAGAAGATGGCCGCCGACGCCCGCAAGATGCGTGAGGACGCCGCCCGCGAGGCCAAAACGAAGATCGACGAGGCCTCCGACGCCGGCATCCAGAACCGGTCCTGGTGGGAGGAGGTCGGGGACTGGTTCACCGACAACTGGGACAACATCGTCACCGTCTGCAAGGTCGTGGTCGCGGTCGTCGGGATCGTCGCGATGATCATCGGCGGGCCGATCCTCGGCGCGATCGTCCTCATTGCCGCGCTCGTCGTGCTCGCGGACACGCTCTACAAATACTCAAAAGGCCAGGCGTCCCTATGGGATGTGGGCCTGGCCGCGCTGGACTGCATACCCGGCATGAAGGGCCTGACCAGCCTCGGCGGCCTTGCCAAGGGGCTGAAGATGCTCGGCAAGGGTGGCCTCAAGGCCATGGCCAAGGGGCTGGGGAAGAAGGGTCTGCGCAAGGAGGCCGACGAGGTCGCCGGGCACAGCAAGCCCCCGAAGGGCCGCTGCAAGAACGGCGATCCGATCGACATGATCTCCGGCGAGATGCTCATGCAGGAGACCGACGTCGACCTGCCGGGCCTCCTCCCGACCGTCTTGCGTCGCACGCACCTGTCGACCTACCCGTACGGCCGTTCCTTCGGGCAGTCCTGGTCCTCCACCCTGGACGAACGCCTCGAACTGGACGATGAGGGCGCCGTCTTCGCCACCGAGGACGGCATGCTCCTCTTCTACCCGGTGCCCGCACCGGGCACCGCTGTCCTGCCGCTGGAGGGCCCGCGCCTGCTGCTGGACTGGGACGGCGCTCCCGGCGCGCCGGTGCGAATCACCGACCAGGGCAGCGGCATCACCCGTCACTTCGCCCCGCGTCGACGCCCTTCGGCCGCCGACGTTTTCACCCTCCACCTCGCCGCCATCACCGACCGCAACGGCCTCCGCGTCGACTTCGACCGCGACGACGATGGCACACCGGTCGCCGTACGGGACTCGGCGGGCCGTCATGTGTACGTCGACACCGACAACGACAGCGGACGCGTCACCGCACTCCGTCTCCACAATCCGGAGGACGGCCCCGACGGCACGACGCTCAAGCGGTTCGGCTACGACTCCGAAGGCAACCTCACCGAGGTCCACAACTCCAGCGGGCTGCCCCGGAAGCTCACGTACGACGCCCGCGGGCGCATCACGTCGTGGACCGACCGCAACGCCTACTCCTACCGCTTCACCTACGACGCCCTGGACCGCTGCACCGGCGGTACGGGCTCGGACGGCAGCCTCGCCTCCTCGATCACGTACGACACGGAGAGCCGCGAGACGCGCTACACCGACGCGCTCGGCCATACGACGACGTACCACTACAACGAACTGCTCCAGCTCACCGCCGAGACCGACCCCCTTGGCCACCGCACGTACACCGAGTGGGACCGCTACGGGCGGATGCTCTCCCGCACCGACGAACTCGGGCGTACGACCCGTTTCACCCTCGGCGAGCACGGCGAGCCGGTGCGCATGGACCGGCCCGACGGCACCAGCATCGAGGTCGAGTACGACGCCGACGCCAAGCCCGTCGCGGTCACGCAGCCCGACGGGTCGCGCTGGGAATGCGCCTACGACGACCGGGGCAACCTGCTCACCAGCACCGATCCGCTGGGCGCGGTGACCTCGTACGCGTACGACGAGCGCGGGCACCGGATCGCGGAGACCGACGCGCTCGGCAACACGTTCCGGTACGTCACCGACGGGACCGGGATGCCGGTGCGGGTCGTCGATCCGCGCGGCAGCGTCGTGACCGTGCACCGGGACGCGTACGGCCGTGTCGTGCGCATCGACGACCCCGTCGGCGGCACCGTCCGCCAGAGCTGGAACCCCGAGGGCCTGCTGCTGTGGCGCGAGCGCGCGGACGGCGGCCGGGAGTCCTGGTCCTACGACGCGGAGGGCAACCTCACCGAACACAGGGAGCCGGGCGGTCCGGCCGCCACCGTCTTCGAGTACGGCGCGTTCGACCTGCCACGCGCCCGGACCGACCCGGACGGCACCCGCTATGTCTTCACACACGACGCCGAGCTGCGCCTCACCGCCGTGACCAACCCGCAGGGCGCTCAGTGGAGTTACGACTACGACGCCGCGGGCAACCTGCTCGCCGAGACGGACTTCAACGGCCGCACGCTCACCTACGCCTACGACCCGACCGGCCGCGCGATCAAGCGCGGCAACGGCGCCGGTCAGACGGTGCGGCTCACCCGCGACATCGCGGGCCGGGTCGTGACGGCGCAGACCGACAGCGGCACGGTCACCGAGCTGCGGTACGACGTGTCCGGCCGGATGGCCGAGGCCGTGAACGCCGACAGCCGGGTCACGTACGCGTATGACGGGGCGGGCCGGGTCGTCGCGGAGGCGGTGGACGGCCGGACCGTCACCAGCGGCTACGACCTGCTGGGGCGGCGCATCCGTCGGACCACACCCTCAGGCGCGGTGTCGCAGTGGTCGTACGACTCCGTGGGTCTGCCCGTCTCGCTCGTCACCGCGGCCGGTGAACTCACCTTCGCCTACGACGCGGCCGGCCGGGAGACCGCCCGGGGTCTGGGCGCGGCGGCCACCCTGACCCAGTCCTGGGATTCCGGCCACCGCATGGTGGAGCAGATCGTCCAGGCGGCGACGGCCACCGGCGGCAGCAGCCGGCAGGGCGCTCCCACGATCCGCCAGGCCCGCACCTACGCCTACCGCGCCGACGGTCACCTGACCGCGATCACCGACCGCCTCTCCGGCACCCGCCGCTTCGACCTCGACCCTGTGGGGCGCGTCACCCGGGTGTCGGCGGACACCTGGACCGAGTCCTACGCCTACGACGAACTCGGCAACCTCACTGCCGCAGAGCACCCGGCGCCGGGCGGCCAGGATGCCCAGGGCCCGGCGCTCCACTCAGGTACCAAGGTCACCTCGGCGGGACGTACCTCGTACGACCACGACGCCCAGGGGCGGGTGACCCGGGTCATCCGCCGCACGCTGTCCGGACTGCGACGGGTCTGGACCTACGTCTGGGACGCGGACGACCACCTCACCGAGGCCATGACGCCGGACCATGGCGTATGGCGCTACCGCTACGACGTGCTGGGCCGCCGCACCTCCAAGGCACGGGTGCGCGAGGACGGTTCCGTCACCGATGAGACCCTCTTCACCTGGGACGCCGCCAACCTCGCGGAGCAGCAGACGCTGCGGGACGGCGTGGCTGAGACCGACACCTGGGACTGGGAGCCGGGCACGCACCGGGCGGCGGCGCAGGTGCGCAGCCGATGGCGGGCCGACGACGACCAGGCCTCGGTCGACCGGCGGTTCTACGCGATCGTCACCGACCTCGTCGGCACGCCGAGCGAGCTGATCGGCGAGGACGGGGAGATCGCCTGGCGGTCGGCGACGACCCTGTGGGGACGGCCGCTGCCCGGCGGCGACGCCGGAGACCTGTGCCCGCTGTCCTTCCCGGGCCAGTACCGCGACCCGGAGACGGGCCTGCACTACAACCTGTCCCGCTACTACGACCCGGACACCGCGAGCTACCTCTCACCGGACCCCCTGGGCCTGGAGCCCGCCCCGAACCACCACGCGTACGTCGAAAACCCGCTGCGCTGGAGCGACCCGCTCGGCCTGGAGGGCGACGAGCCGGTCCGGATCTACGACGACTCGGAGTACGACAAGCACGGTTCGAGCTCCTCCTCGTCGGCCAAGGGCGAGATCGGCCGCGCTCCCTCGAATGGTCAGGCCGCACTGGACCGGTCCATCACACGCGGCGACACCGCCGCCGCGGACGACTTCCGGCGCGTCGGCGTGGACCACGTCAACAACGAGATCGTGGTGCTCGACCGGCACAAGTACTTCACTGACGAGAACGGCAAGATCGTCAAGGAGATCTACCATGGCCACGTCCAGGCCTCGTACCCGTCCCCTGCCGTCAAGGAAAACGTTCTGGCCAAGCTGGTGAAGCTCAAGATGATCAACAACAAGAAGAAGCAGAAGGTGCTCCCGCCCCCGTGCGACGGGTGACGGACGAAAGAAGGAAGACGACCAGTCATGCCGTCCGAGTGGAACTGGGAAAGCGGCGAGGGTCTGCTGGGTCTCGACGACCCCGCGGACTGGGACGCGGCGTACGAGCGCGGTGAGCAGCACCTCGGCACGGCGGCGATCGGACTGGCCTTCAACTGCTCCCTGGAAGAGGCATCGCCGCGCATCATCAAGGCGATGGGATTGCCGGACCGCGGTCAGCGAGGCTTCGCCTACACCGCGGCCGGCACCGCGGCCCGCCTCAACGGCACGCTGACACCGGAGCTGTACGCCGCGCTGCGCGCGGAGGGGCATCGTGGCATCGCCCAGAACGCCATCGACGACACCTTGACCTACGTGCCGTTCCGGCAACTGCCGACCTGGTTCAAGTGGCGGAAGATCGCGTCAAAGGTGCAGGACAAACTGAAGACCTGGCGACTGACCATCACGTATGCGGCCGAGGACGCCTGGAATGCCGTACGCGGTCGTCGTGAGCGGTGACCACCGCCTTCGTGGTCCACGAGGCTGCCCGTCAATTCCTCGCCGAGTTCGGGGGGTTTGGTGATCTACGGCTTGCCGGTGGACTCGCGTACGACGCGATCGGCGGTCCACTTCGACCCGCTCACCGCCGAGGAGACGTTCGTCAGGGTGAGTGAGAAGGCCGGAACGCCGGTGTGTCCCGTCGGCCGCGCCGACAACGGGAATAGCTTCCTGGGCATGGGGGAGGACGGGGTCCTGTACCTCGCCGGGGAGGACCTGGAGTAACTGGGCGACTCCGCCGACCAGGGGCTCGACGCGCTCGTACGGTCGCAGGCCACGATGGCCGGGCTGTGGGTTCCGGAGACTCCGGCGGGCGCATCGGCGTTCTGGGATCGTGTCGGGACGGTGAGGGCAGGCGACGACGCGGGGCGGCGCCAGCCGGATGAGACCGACCGGGTACTGCGCGCGGCCGGCTGGAGTCCGGGGCGCTCCGTGCCCACCGCGGCGGTTCCTCGCCGAGTTCGGTGGTGTGGGCGTCCCGTTCCGGGAGCCGTGGGACTCCGTGCCGTGGGGAGCGTTCCGACCGGAGCCGCTCCTGACCCTGTGGGACGATGAGATCTTCGACGACCTCAGCGAGCAGGTCGGCACGGTGTACGTGGGTATGGACTCGGTCGCGCTGCTGGCGCCGACACCGGACGAGGCGATGCAGTGGCTGACACGGAGGGCCCGGTGACGAAGGGCGCGGGCCCGCGCCTGGGACCGTCCCTCACTCGGCGCCGGCCGCCCTGGGCCGTCTTCACGTTGCGGAACGACCCTTGGCCGGCTGCCGCGACCGCCGAACTCCTGGAACGGGACGGACGCGTGTTCCGGCTCAACGGGCGGGAGTTGCTGGAGCGGGGGACCCTGTTCACCGTATTCGCCCGCGAGTTGGGCTTCCCGGGCTACTTCGGCCACAACTGGGACGCGCTCGTGGACTGTCTGCACGATCGGCACGACGAGCAGGACACCGCTGTCGTGATCGACCATGCCGACGGTCTGCTCGGAGTCGACTTCCTGGGGACGTTCGTCTCGGTCCTGTGCCAGGCCGCCTGGCGGGCCAATCTTCGGCTCGACGCAGACGGAGTGCCGGACCCGGACTGGAATCCGTTCGCCCTGCACTTCGTCTTCCTGCTCGACGGCGCCTCACCCGCGGCGTTCGCCGAGGCGGTGTCCGCCGGTATGGATGTGGAGGTGTCGCTCGGCGAGGGGCGCCTCATGGCGACCCTCGCCGGGGACGACTGGCCGACGTGCGGGTCAGGGAAGCCTGAGTGAGTGGCGTGTCATCCCTGTCTCGGATGCGGTCCGTGAGCGGGCGACGGGCTGCACTGATCTGGCCGGAGACTCAGGCGTGGCTCAGCGCGAATCGACGTGCTGGAAGTCGACGGCCGTGATCCGGGCGGCCTTCGGGGTCAGTTCGGCCACGCCCTGGCCCTGGAACGTGTCGGTGATCAGGGGGCCCCTGGTGGCGCCGAGGGCGGACTGCGTGTCGCTGGGCACGAGAGAGGCGTTGGAGCGGTAGGCGGGCTTCAGCAGGGTTTCCTGGGTGTGCGAGGCCGGGAACAGGGCGAGGACGCCGCCGTCGGCGGTGCGCAGGGCGTACACGCTGGGGTCGGCCGGGGTCTTGGTGAAGAACTTCTGGGTGGCGGCGCCGTCGGCCGCGCCCTTGGTGCTGCTGTTCTTGTAGGTCTTGAGGGCTTCCTCGACCGGCCCCGTGGCGGCGAGGCCCTTGCCTTCCTTTGTGCCGCCGGTCTCGAGAAGGTCCTCGTAGGCGGTGGCCACGTCGGACGGGGCGAGCTTGCCGACCTTCGTGCCGGGGGCGACGGCCTGGGCCAGACCGCCCTTGCCGACGGCGAGCTTCGGGAACGGTTCCCCGCTGTCGGCCCACAGGGACAGCACCATCTTGTACGTCCCGTCCACCTTGTCGAAGACCAGCAGCACCGAACTCTTCTCGTTCTCGCTGGAACCGGCCCGGACGGCGAACCAGTCCCCGGCGCCCTTCTCCGGGATCACGTACTGGCGGTCCGTGTAGGAGAAGGGCTTGGCGTAGGCCTTCCGGTCCTTGGCCGAGAAGGTCGGGACGAGGGTGTAGTTCGCCTTGTCCATCGCGTGGACCTGGCCGCCCTCGACCGTGGCGAGGAGCTTCTCGTCGAGCGCCGCGTTGGCCTTGTTGTTGACCTTCTCGTAGTTGTCCATCACCGCGGCGGCGGCCTTCTCCGTCACCACGCCCTGGGGTGCGGCGCTCGCGGACTCCTCGCCGTTCGCGCCGTCGGAGCCCGTGCCGCCACCGCATGCGGTGAGGGCGACGGCCGTGGCCACGCCCAGCGCGGTCGCGGTGAGGCGACGGCCGGGCAGGGAACGGGTGGTGCGCGCGCGGGGCGTCATCAGGCTCTCTCTTCTCTTGTCACGGTTGTCACGGTGGGGAGGGGCGGAGTCGGCGGATCAGCGGTTGATCGCCTGGATCTCCTGGACGTCCATGTCCTGCGTCGTCTCGAAGGTCCCGTCGGGCAGGTCGCCGCCGGTGCCGTTCGCGCCCTGCCAGGTGATCTGCCAGGTCACGGAGGCGGACAGGCGGTAGGGCGTGCCGTCCGTGGCCTTGAGGTAGCGGATGCCGCAGGGCGGGGTCCGGTCGGAGTCGCCCTTCTGGTACGGCGTGCCGATGCTGCCGTCGGCGTTGATCTCGCAGTTGCCGGACGCGGGGTAGGTCTCGGCGTCGGCCGTACCCGGATCCAGGTGGAGGGCGACCGGCTTGGCGGTCGTTTCGGCCCACAACCCCGTGTTCGGGAGCTCGGCGCGGACCTTGACGTCCTGGAAGGTGGCTTTGTCCAGCCAGGCCCAAGTGGGCAGGTTCACCGTGGACTTGGTGGTGGGCTTCAGCTCGATCTCGGTGTCGGGGACCTCGACCTCGTTGTAAGCGTACTCGGCGAGCGTCTTCGGGGTGGGCGCGTGGGCGATCTTCGGTATCGCGCCCGCCGGCTGCCAGAACATGATGCGGGTGCAGTCCCAGGAGTCCGGGTCGGAGATGTCCGGTGCGACGCTGCGCCAGAAGTAGCCGTCCTGGCCGAGGTTGTAGTCCTTGTAGCCCTCGACGCTCGCACCGTTCTCGAAGATGTTGGTCGTGGGTTTGTCGTCCCGGTAGTGGTCCGTCCAGAGTCCCTTGCCGGCCCAGTACTCGTGGATGCCGACGTCTCCGACCCCGTTGGTCTCCGAGAAGTCCTTCAGTGCCGCGGGGGTGAAGACCGGCTCGTACCAGCAGGCCGGCGGCTTCCAGTTGACGTCCACGGACGAGACGGCACCGCGCTTGCCGCCGGTGGGACCGCTGACCTGGGTGACCTTGATCCGGGACCGGCCGGCGGAGGCCAGCAGGGTCTTCCCGTCGGCGCCGCCCTGCGGGGTGTCGTGGCCGCCGGGCACGGGCTTGCCGGCGTACGCGGTGCTCGCGGTCCAGACGAGGGCTCCCGCGGTGAGGGCCAGAACCCACGTCGCGCGCCGGGGGGAGATCACTCCTGGCATTCCGTCGCCTTCTCCTTGACGGTGATTTGCTGGGCACGCCACACCGGCGAGCCCTTCGCGGACGCCATGACGAGGCTGAACTTGAGGAAATCGTCCGGGCTTTCCTCGGTGTGGAGGACCTTCCCGCTCTTCACTTCCTTGCCGTAGACCTTCGAGGCGTCCTCGCAGAAGGCGACGCGCACCAGCTTCACCGACGTCGAGTCCCCGGCCGCGCTGGTCTCCGCCCGGTGGTAACGGTCCTTGCCGGTGAGCGTCCAGCCGCCCTTCACGTACTCCTTGATCTGCGTGTTCGCGTACCGGGCCGCGTCCCCGGCGGAGTAGTACTGATAGGCGGGGTCGGAGGGGTCCTGCCGCGTGATGCCGTGGTTCAGCGCGCGCAGGTAGTTCTCCGCGTCCGCGAGTGCCGCCGCGTTGTCCGCGTCCGACGGCTTCTCGAAGTCGAAGACCAGGTCCAGGTCCTTGGGGAGACTCACGTCCGGTCTGTCGGCAACGGGCGATGCCGACGCGGAGGTTGAAGCAGACGGACTGCCCGACGCCGTACCCGCCCCCTTGATGTCGTCCGGAGACCCCCCGTCACCCCCACCGCACGCGGTGAGCAGAAGGGTCGCCGTCATGGCGAACGCGGCGGCGGTGACGGGCAGGGCGCGGCGGGCCACGATGGATCTCCCCCGGAGGTCGGCGTGTGCAACGGGGAACGAAGCTATCAGGGGCAGGTGGGGGGCCTTTAACTGCCTGCGGAGCCTTGTGCAGAGAGCGTGAGGGTGTGGCGTGGCAATTGCGAACGACGATACGAGTGAGAGGTCAAAGGGGCGTCAACTCGGGCATGTCCGGCAGGTCGTGAGGAAGTGATCCGAGAGGTTGTCCACAGGGCCCTGCCCGACCTTCGACTCCGTACATAAGATCTCTGTAGGCTCAGTACACCCCTCAGCACACCCACACCCACTCCCTTCACACACCACCCAGGACACCCGCCATGCCGCGACGCCGCACTTCCAGCTCGTCAAGCTCGACGGGAAGCTCGACGGGCAGCCCGAGTACCCCGAGGAACCGGACCCCGCAGCCCGTGCGGATCCGGCGGCGTTCGTTCGGGGACTTCGTCAAGGCGTTCTTTGCGTTCGTCGCGCTGCTGGTGCTGGTCGTGGGAGTGCCGGGCGCGTTGGCCGTGTCCGTCGGGTGGCCGTTGCCCCATGGGGTGCCTGAGCTCGAGTGGCTCCAGAAGCCCATCACCACCGGCACCTTCCTGAACATCCTCACGGTCATCGTGTGGCTCGCGTGGGCCCAGTTCACCGCCTGTGTGCTCGTCGAGATAAAGGCCGCCGTCTCCGGCATCGGCGTCCCCGGCCGCGTTCCCGGCTCCGGCCCCAGCCAGCTCCTCGCCCGGCAGCTCGTCGCCGCCCTCCTGCTCGTCGGCGCCACCGCCGCCAGCCTCACCCCGGGGCTGTCCCAGCTCGGGCACGACATGGAGGGGAACCAGCGGGGCACGGTCGCCGCCGCACAGCAGACCCCCGGCGGCGGTCTCTTCGCCCAGCAGCAGGAGCAGGCCGCGAGCACTGCCGCGGCCCTCGCCGAGCAGGCCGCCGGCGCCGCAGCGCACGCGGATGCCGGGGGCAGCGCGTCCAAGGCCGACGACACGAAGTACTACCGGATCCAGCCGCCCGAGGGACGTCACCACGACTCCCTCTGGGAGATCGCCGAACGGCACCTCGGTGACGGGCGCCGGTACAAGGAGATCTTCGACCTCAACAAGGACCGGGTGCAGCCGGACGGTTCCAAGCTGTCCGAGGCCAGCCTCATCCGGCCCGGCTGGATCATGGAGATGCCGGGCGACGCCCGGGGCGGGGACCTCGTCGAGATGCCCGAGGCGTCCGGAGGCTCCGCCGCCCAGCAGCAGATCCACGACTACGGCCGGAGCGGCGACCACGCCCAGGGCGGCGGAGCACAGCAGGGCGGTGGAGCACAGCAGGGCGGCGGCGCCGGCCAGGTCTCCCTCCCGGAGCAGCGCCCCGCCCCCGACCAGCGGACCGGCCACCAGGAGCAGCACCAGCAGCACGCCACCTCCACGAACGCCGCCTCCGACGCCTTCGGCCTCCCGCAGGCCCTCGTCGGCGCCCCCCTCCTCGCCGCCGGTCTCCTCGGCGCCCTCGGGCGTCGCCGTCGGCAGGCCCTGTGGCAGTCGGCCTTCGGTGCCGTCGGCGGCCGGCGCGGCATGGAGCCGCCCACGCCGACCGGGGACGCCGCCGACGCGCAGGACGCCCTGCTCGTGGGCGCCGACCCCGAAGGCGTACGACTGCTGGACCGCTCCCTGCGCGGGCTCGCCGCCTCCCTCGCCGCCGAGTCGCGCCCCCTGCCCACCGTCTACGCGACCTGGCTCAGCAACAACGGCGACCTTCACCTCCAGCTCGCCCAGCCGTCCGGAAACCCGCCGGCCCCCTGGCAGCTCGGCCAGGACCAGACGTTCTGGATGCTCGCGCGCACCGACGCCGAGCAGTACGAGGACGTCGACGCCGCCGCCCCCTACCCCGGCCTCGTCAGCCTCGGCACCATGGACGACTCCCGGCTGCTGCTCAACCTGGAGTCGGTGCCCGGCATCGTGTCGCTGAGCGGCAGCGAGGCCGACCGTGCCGCCGTCTTCGCCTCCGTCGCCGCCGAACTGGCCACCAACGGCTGGTCGGACCGCATGACCATCACCCTCGTCGGCTTCGGCGAGGACCTCACGCCCCTCGCGCCCAACCGGCTGCGGCACCTCGAAGGGATCGACGACCTCGTCGAGACCATGGAGGCCGAGACCCGGCAGCGGCGCGGTGCGCTGGGGGCCGCCGGGCACGACTCGGTCCTCACCGGGCGTACCGGACCCGCCCAGCACACCCGTTGGGCCCCGCACCTCGTCCTCCTCGCCGCCGAGCCCTCCGCCGACGACGCGATCAAGCTCGCCGAACTCGCCGCGGACGCCAGTCGGCTCGGCATCGGCTACCTCGTGGGCACCGAGAGCGGCGATCTGCCCGGCGCCGCCTGGGAGATGGAGATCACCGGCCAGGGCAAGCTGCTCGCACCGCTGCTCGGCCTCGAACTCGACGCCCAGCTCCTGCCCGTACCCCTGCAGCGCGCGGTCGTCGAACTGTTCGTCGAGTCCGACCCGGAGCGCGAACCGCAGGGGCCGGCCACCGCACCCCCGTTCCTCGTCGACGTCAGCGAGCAGGGACGGCCGGCGGTGTACGCGCGGCTCGTCGGGCCGTACGAGATCATCGGCCTCGACACCCCCGACGGTGACCGCAGCGCCCTGCTCCACGAGGCGCTCGCCCTGCTGCTCCTGCACCGCGAGGGCGTGCACCCGCGCGTGCTGTCCTCCGCGCTCTGGCCGCGCGGCGTCACGGACGACGTACGCGAGGCCCTCCTCGACCGGCTCCGGGCCTGGCTCGGCACCGACCCCGACGGCTCGCCGCGCCTCAGGACCGACAGCACCGGCCGGCTCACGCTCGCCAAGACCGTCGTCTCCGACCTCGACGTCCTGCGCTCCCTCTACCACGAGGCCACGCAGGGCCGCGGCGTCGACAGCCGTGCCGTGCGCGGCCGGCTGCTCACCGACGCGCTCGTCCTGGTCCGCGGACCGCTCCTCGCCGACCGGCCCGAGGGCCGCTACCGCTGGCTCACCCACGAGATCATCGACGCCCAACTCCCCCTCCTCGTCGCGGACATCGGCCTCGCGCTGTCCGAGTTCCACCTGGTGAAGGACCGCGCGGAGAAGGCCATCGAGGCCCTCGGCGCCGCCCTCAACTCCGCGCCCGGCGACGAGCGCCTCTGGCACGAACTGCTCCGTGCCACCCACGCCACCGGCGACACCGACCGGCTCCAGGCCCTCGCCGCCGACCTCATCACCCGCAGCGGGGCCCGCGGCCTGCCGCCGCGCACCGAGGCACTGCTCGACGAACTCCTGCCGACGTGGCGCAACGGCGTCGCGGCCGTGGGATGACCACCTCCCTCGTGATCGCCGCCGCGCTGTGGGGCGCGGCGGCGGGCGCGTTCCTGCCGAGGGCCGCCTATCGGTTCTCCGTCCCGTCGGGGGAGGAGTGGCAGGCCACCTGCCCGGGCGGCCATCCCCTCGGCGGGTGGATCGGACGGGCGCGCTGCAAACGGTGCGAAGAGCGAGCACAGCCCTACGGCCCTCCCGTGGCCCTCCTCTCCACCGTCACCGCCCTCGTCTGCGCCGCCCTCGCCGCCGCGACCGGCACCCGGCCCGAGATCGCCGTCTGGCTGCTGCTCGCCCCGGTCGGCGTACTGCTGGCCGTGGTCGACCTGCGGGTGCAGCGGCTGCCCGACGTCCTGACCCTGCCGCTCGCGGGCACCGCCCTCGCACTGCTGGGCGCGATGTCGTTCGTGCCCGAGCACACCGGGGACTGGCTGACAGCACTCCTGGGCGCCCTCGCGCTCGGCGGCGGCTACTTCGTGCTGTTCCTGATCAACCCCGCCGGCATGGGCTTCGGCGATGTGAAGCTCGCGCTCGGGACGGGGGCGGTGCTGGGCTGGTACGGCTGGCCGACAGTCATGCTGGGGACCTTCGCCGGGTTCCTGCTGGGGGCGCTGTACGGCGGTGCGCTGGTCGTCGCGCGGAAGGCGGGGCGCAAAACAGCGATCCCGTTCGGACCGTTCCTGATCATGGGGGCGTTCGTCGGACTGCTGATCGGCGCGTACGCGGCCTGACGTCGGTGCCGTACATGGGCTGGCGTAGGCTGGCCGGGTCCGTCCAATACGGATGGTTCCGTCCACAACCCTTGACGAAAGGGACGCTCCGGTGACCGAGAAGGCCGACCTTCAGTCCGTCCTCGACCGCGCCGCATCCGGTGGGCGGATCACTCCGGAGGAGGCGCTCGACCTCTACCGCGACGCCCCGCTGCACGCGCTGGGCTCGGCCGCGGACGCGGTGCGCCGCCGTCGGTACGCGGGCACGGAGCACATCGCGACCTACATCATCGAGCGGAACATCAACTACACGAACGTGTGCGTCACTGCGTGCAAGTTCTGCGCCTTCTACGCCCCGCCCACGGCCAAGGACAAGGGCTGGACGCGCGACCTGGACGACATCCTGCGCCGGTGCGCGGAGACCGTCGAGCTCGGCGGCACCCAGATCATGTTCCAGGGCGGCCACCACCCGGACTACGGCGTCGAGTACTACGAGAAGCACTTCGCCGCCATCAAGAAGGACTTCCCCCAGCTGGTGATCCACTCGCTGGGTGCCTCGGAGGTCGAGCACATGGCTCGTATCTCCAAGGTGAGCGTGGAGGAGGCGATCCAGCGCATCCACGCGGCCGGTCTCGACTCCTTCGCGGGGGCCGGTGCCGAGATGCTCCCCGAGCGTCCCCGCAAGGCCATCGCACCGCTCAAGGAGTCCGGTGAGCGCTGGCTGGAGATCATGGAGACCGCGCACAACCTGGGCGTCGAGTCCACCTCCACCATGCTGATGGGCACCGGCGAGACCAACGCCGAGCGCATCGAGCACCTGCGGATGATCCGTGACGTACAGGACCGCACCGGTGGTTTCCGGGCCTTCATCCCGTACCTCTACCAGCCGATGAACAACCACCTGAAGGGCCGCACGCAGGCCACGATCTTCGAGTATCTGCGGATGATCGCGATCTCCCGGCTCTTCATGGACAACATCGCCCACATCCAGGGCTCCTGGCTGACCACCGGCCAGGACGCGGGCCAGCTCACGCTGCACTACGGCGCGGACGACCTCGGCTCGGTCATGCTGGAGGAGAACGTCGTCTCGGCGGCCGGTGCCAAGCACCGCTCCAACCTCCAGGAAATGATCGACATGATCCGCACGGCGGGTCGCGTCCCGGCCCAGCGCGCCACCACCTACGAACACCTCGTCGTCCACGACGACCCGGCGAACGACCCCGCCGACGCGCGCGTCATGTCCCACATCTCCTCCACGGCGATCGAGGGCGGCACGGCACATCCCGAGCTGAAGATCCTCGCGTCCAACTGACGTACCTGTGCTGACGATTCACGCCGCGGACGAGGTCTGCTGCACCTGGGACGACCCGGACCCGATCAAAGACGGTGCTGTGGCCGTCGAGGGCGTCCGGGTCGCAGCGGTGGGGCCGCTGGCGGAGGTGCAGGAGCAGTTTCCCGGGGCCAGGGTGCGGCGGTGGCCGGGGGTGCTGGGACCGGGGCGCATTCACGAGGGCCCGCTCCCGGAGGCTCCGAGCCCGCGCGAGCGTATCCACGCGGTGCTGAAGCTGGGAGCGGTGGCGGTGATCGCGGAGCACGCCGATACGCCCGAACTCCGCGCGGCGGCAGAGCGGAACGACGTGGTCGTGCTGCGCCGCACACAGCCGACGGCGATCATCCCCACGGGCCGGGCGGATCTGGCGGTCCTCGACGAGAGCGGCGAGTGCATCGCGACGGTGTGCGCGGGCCGGCTGGTCCACAGACGCCGTTAGCCGGAGCGCCCCCAAGGGGCGCGGGGCTGTATCGATGTGCGGCTCCGCCGCGTGGGCGCGACCAGCCCCCACCGGGCCCGCAGCCGACCCACTACTCCGCGAACGCCTCCGCGAACGCGCCCGAACTCTGCTTCACCCCGCTGCAGTTGGTGAGCTCATCACCGTCGTCGTCACACTGCTGGTCCCGGAACGTCGACCACATCGACACCCACCCGATCTCCTTCTCCTCGGCGAAGGAACGCACCTGAGCCGCGTCCGACAACGTGAACGTCTCGTTGTCGACGTCGTTGACCCCGATCATCGACGTCAGGGCGATCGCCCGCCACGCAACGGCGTTCGACGTCCCGAAGACTTCCCTCAGCTGCGTATGCGCGGCCTTCGCCGAGGTGATCGCGTAGTCGCCCATGTCCTCGTCGTACGACTCGCCGTAGTTCATGGTCATGAGGTTGATCGTGGAGACCTGTACGGCACTGTCGTTGGCGGACTCCAGCAACGCGATGCTGTCGTCGTCGAGCCCCGACGGCATCACGGGCAGCGTGAAGGACACGGTGAGGTCGCCGCGCGACTTCTGCAGCAGCGCGATCGCCTCCGACCGCAGCTCCACCGACGCGGAGTCCGTCAGCGCGTCACCCTCGATGTCGAAGTCGGCCTGGGTGGAGCCGGCCGCGTCGAGGGCCTCGCCGTACGCCTGGGCGAGCGCCGTCGCACTGTCGCAACTCTCCGCAAGCTCCTTGCCCGAGGCCCCGCCGAAGGAGACCCGCACACTCGCGCCGTCCTCCTTGAGCTGCGAGATCCGGGAGGCCACCGAGGAGTCGCCGATGGCGTGCGAGTCGTTCCACGTGGGCGTGCAGTCGCTGCCGTCCGCGATCACGAAGGCCAGGTTGTACGTCGTCGGAGCGCCGGCCGAGTCGTTGCCGGAGGCTTCCGTGGCGCTGACGTAGGGGGCGTACGACGTGCTCGACGAGGTCTCTTCGGAAGCCTCGGCGGAACAACCCGCCGTGGCCAGGGCAAACAGGCAACTCAGGCCCGCCGCCGGCCTCAGGAAACGCCACATTCCGGTGCACCCGCTCTCGTGATTTCTGTCTCAGGATGAGAACAAACTGTGCTGGGCGAGTGGAAATGTCTCACACGAGACTGAGCTTCATGAGGACTGGATTTGGATGGAGAGCACATGGGTTCGTGCGGATAAATCGGGCTATCCGGCCGCCCGAAGCGGACAACCAACCCTTTTCCCCTCCCGGGGAGTTGCGCAGGCATTCTGGCGAACTCTCAGAGAAGACACAGGTTAAGACGTTTCTCATACGCGCCTCACATGAATTCCTGAGTTTCGGACACATAAAGACTCTCTAGCGTTCGGGGAATGCATTCCGAGCCTGCCATCGAAATCCGCGCCGAACGTGGTCGCCGCCGCAAACGCCGTGGCAACGAGTCCGCCGACGGGCCCGTGTTCGTTGACAACTCCGGACGCCGCTCCAAGCTGCTGCGCCGGATCGGTCTTCTCGTCGGTGTCCTGTGTGTGGGGTACGCCGTCGTCCTGGGCCTCGCCTTCATGGGCATCGGTACCTCGAACCCGTCCTCGCTGCTGCCCTTCGGAAGCGGCCAGGGCCAGGGAGGTCCGGGCGCCCAGAACGGCAACGGACCCGGCACCCAGCCACAGGGCGGCATCGGCAACAGCGTGAGGCCCAGCGGCTCTCCGCCCGCGCTGCCGTCGGGCGTGCCCACGCCGTCCGCCTCCGCGACCGCCAACTGACCGGAGCGCAGCCACCCTTATGAGTACGACGACTCCCTCCCGCGGCCGCCGCCGCGCCCCCTCGCGCCTCGGGCGGGCGGCGGGCAGGGCCGCGGCGCTCCAGAAGCCGCGCGTCCTCCTCGCCGGCCTGCTCCTGCTCGCGCTGACCAGCGTGATGCTGCTCGACGGCTATCTGCGCGCCGAGGTCGGCGGCGACGAGCGGGTCCGCGACGGGGCCAGTTCCAGCAAGGTGCCGGACAAGATCCTCGACGGCGGCCCGATCGTCAGCTTCCGCGGCGGCTCGGCGAGGAGCGTCTCCGTCCCGGACAAGACGATCGCGCTGACCTTCGACGACGGCCCCAACCCGACGTACACGCCAAAGGTGTTGGAGATCCTGGAGAAGTACGACGTCCCCGCCACGTTCTTCGTGGTCGGCTCGATGGTCTCGCGCTATCCGGGCATCGTGAAGGACATGGTCGAGCAGGGCAACGAGGTGGGCATCCACACCTTCACCCACGTCGACCTCTCCTATCAGAGCGACGCCCGGGTCAACCGCGAGATGCAGCAGACCCAGTTGGCCCTCGCGGGTGCGGCGGGCATCACCACCACGCTGTTCCGGGCGCCGTACTCCTCGGAGACGGACGCCATCGACAACTACAGCTGGCCCGTCTACGAGAAGCTCGGCGAGGACGGCTACACCAGCGTCTTCGTCGACACCGACAGCGACGACTGGAAGAAGCCGGGCGTCTCGAAGATCGTCAAGTGGGCGACACCGGACGGCGACGACGGGGCGTCCGTGCTCTTCCACGACGCCGGTGGCGAGCGCTCGCAGACGATGAAGGCGCTGCCCGAGTACATCGCGAAGATGAAGGCGAAGGGGTACACCTTCACCACCATCAGCGGGGTCATCGAGAAGGAGCAGTCGGCGAACGGCCAACAGGCCGGCGGACCGGCGGCCGCGAACGGCGGGCAGCCCGGCGGGGGCACGGGCGTCGGCAACCTCCAGGCCGCCCACCGCGAGGCCGGCGGAGCGACCCTGTATGAGGGCAAGGCCCTGCTCGCGGCCGTCGCCGTCGCCGAGTACGCGGTACCCACGCTGTCGGTCGGTCTCATGGTCGTCGGGGTCGCCGTCATGGGGCGGTTCGGGATGATGCTGATCCTCGCCCGCCGCCACTACAGACAGCGCAACAAACGCCGCTTCAGCTGGGGGCCGACGGTCACCCGGCCGGTGAGCGTGATCGTCCCGGCGTACAACGAGAAGGAGTGCATCGCCAACACGCTCAGGTCGCTGGCGCGGAGCACCCATCCGATCGAGATCATCGTCGTCGACGACGGTTCGACGGACGGCACCTCCGAGATCTCGCGCAATGCCGCCCACGAGCTGGGCATGACGAACGTCCGGGTCATCCGCCAGGAGAACGCGGGCAAGCCGGCCGCCCTCAACAACGGGGTGCGCAACTCCAGTTACGACATCGTCATCATGATGGACGGCGACACCGTCTTCGAGCCGGACGCCGTGCACCAGCTGGTGCAGCCCTTCGCCGACCCCGAGGTCGGCGCGGTCGCCGGCAACGCCAAGGTCGGCAACCGCGACACGATCATCGGCGCCTGGCAGCACATCGAGTACGTGATGGGCTTCAACCTCGACCGCCGTATGTACGACCTGCTGCGCTGCATGCCGACGATCCCGGGCGCAATCGGCGCGTTCCGCCGCGAGGCGGTGCTCGAGGTCGGCGGGATGAGTGAGGACACGCTCGCCGAGGACACCGACATCACCATCGCCATGCACCGCGCGGGCCGGCGGGTCGTCTACCAGGAGCACGCCAAGGCCTGGACGGAGGCACCGGGTTCGCTGAAGCAGCTGTGGTCGCAGCGTTACCGCTGGTCGTACGGCACCATGCAGGCACTGTGGAAGCACCGCAGGTCCCTGACCGACAAGGGTCCTTCGGGCCGCTTCGGCCGGGTCGGGATGCCGCTGGTGGTGATCTTCCAGATCGTCACGCCGGTCTTCGCGCCGCTGATCGACGTCTTCACCGCGTACTCGATGATCTTCATCGACTTCCAGGCGGCGCTGCTGGCCTGGCTCGCGGTGCTGGCCGTGCAGTTGGTCTGCGCCGCGTACGCCTTCCGGCTGGACAAGGAGAAGTACCGCTACCTGCTGATGATGCCGCTCCAGCAGCTGGCCTACCGGCAGATGATGTACCTCGTCCTCATTCACTCCTGCATCACGGCCCTCACAGGCGGCCGGCTGCGCTGGCAGAAGCTGAAGCGGACCGGCGAGGTCGGGACGCCGGCGGGGGCGAGCCGATGAGCTGGGAGCAGCAGGGGTACGGCTACGGATACGGGAACGGGCAGGGGTACGGCGGTTATGAGCAGCCGCACTATGTACAGCCGACGTATCCGCAGCAGACCTATCCGCAGCAGCAGTACGTGGACTACGGGCAGCCCGTGGCCGTGGAGGAGACGGCTCCGCTGCCCCCGGTCGAGCCGGACCCGGAGCCCGAAGTAGCGGTCGTAGGGGAAAAGCCCGCGGAGGAGGCGGCGGAGGAGAAGCCGCTGCCCAAGTCCGCCGGCCGCGACCGCTACTTCGACACTCTCAGGGCCGTCGCCCTCATCCGGGTCGTCACCTATCACACCTTCGGGTGGGCCTGGTGCGGGATGGTCTTCCCCTCCATGGGGATCATGTTCGGCCTGGCCGGCACCCTGATGGCGAAGTCGCTGGAGCGGCCCGCGCTGAAGGTGGTGAAGAGCAGGCTCCGCCGGCTGCTGCCCCCGTTCTGGTTCTGGGGCTTCTTCGTGGTCCTCGCGATGCTGGTCCACGGCTGGATGCCGCACTGGGAGATCGTCTACTGGATCGTGCCGTTCGGTGATCCGCCGGGGAACCGGTGGGGCGTACAGGCCTGGGAGATCCTCTGGTACCTGCGGACGTATCTCTGGTTCGTGCTGCTGTCCCCGCTCCTGCTGCGGGTCTTCCGACTCGCCCCGATCCCGGTGCTGTTCCTGTCCCTCGCGCCGATACTGGTCCTCAACTTCGTGTGGTCCGGGCCGGAGGGACGGCTCGGCAACGAGATCTGGGACTTCTCGACGTACCTCTTCTGCTGGATCCTCGGCTTCGCGCACCGCGACGGCGCGCTGCGGAGGATGAGACCGGCGCTCGTGGTCGTCCTGTCGTTCGCCGCGATCGGCTACGGCGGCTGGTACGCCTTCTCCCACCAGGGCGAGGTCGGCACCTACGACCTCGACGAGATCCCGCTCGCGCAGGCCTTCTGGTCGGCCGGGTTCGTGATGCTGCTGATGTGGGCCAAGGCGTACTTCGCGATCGACTTCGCGTGGCTCACCCGCTTCGAGCGGCTCGACCGGGTCGTGACGGTCTTCAACGCGCGCGCGGTGACGATCTACCTCTGGCATGAGATCGCCTTGATCCTCGCCGTACCGCTGATCGACCAGTTCTGGAACGTGCCGGCCTTCGAGAAGTACCTGCCGCTGGAGAGCCAGTGGTTCATGTTCGGGATCGGGTGGGTGCTGATCGCGGTGTTCGTGCTGGCCTGCGGCTGGGTGGAGGACGTGGCGGCGCGGAAGAAGCCGAAGCTGCTGCCGTGAGCGGGGCCTGGGCCGTTTCCTCGGGGGCGGCTGCAAGAATGGGCCCGTGACCCGCGCTTCCCTGAACAAGCAGCCGCACGAAGTCGCCTCGATGTTCGACGACGTGGCGGAACGGTACGACCTGACGAACGACGTGCTGTCGCTCGGCCAGGACCGGGCGTGGCGCAAGGAGGTCGCCAAGGCGGTCGACGCCCGGCCCGCGCAGAAGATCCTGGACCTGGCCGCCGGCACGGCCACCTCGTCCCTGCCCTTCGCGCGGACCGGCGCCTACGTCGTCCCCTGCGACTTCTCGCTGGGCATGCTCAAGGTCGGCAAGAAGAACCACCCGTGGCTGCCGCTGACGGCGGGCGACGCGACGAAGCTGCCCTTCAAGGACGACACCTTCGACGCGGTCACGATCTCCTTCGGGCTGCGCAACGTGCAGGACTTCGACGCCGGGCTGCGGGAGATGTACCGGGTGACCAAGCCCGGCGGCCGGGTCGTGATCTGCGAGTTCTCGCACCCGACCTGGGCGCCCTTCCGCACGGTCTACACCGAGTACCTGATGCGCGCCCTGCCGCCGGTGGCCCGCGCGGTGTCCTCCAGCCCCGACGCCTACGTCTACCTCGCCGAGTCCATCCGCGCCTGGCCCGACCAGCCCGCGCTGGCCGAGCGCCTGCAGAAGGCCGGCTGGTCGAAGGTGGCGTGGCGGAATCTGACGGGCGGGGTCGTGGCCCTGCACCGAGGGTTCAAGGCGGGCTGAGCGTTCAGGGCGGGCCGATCCCGACCGTGCAGGGGTCGCCGGGTTCGTCCAGCTCGCGCTGGAGCCCGCCGCCCGACGGGTTCGGCACGCGCGGCTCGCGCATGCCTCCGCCGCCTTCACCAGGACCGAAGTCGAACCACACGTAGACCATCGACTCCCGCGGCACCTCGGCGCCGGGCTGCGGGTACTGGCGTACGACGTAGTCGACGACGGCGAGGTGGAAGTCCTGGCGGTCCGGCGCATTGATGAACAGGCCCTGTGCCCTGGCCGTCTCGCGCGCGTCGACGGCCATCAGACCGACCAGACGAGGGACGCGCACTTCGGGCGTTTTGGGTGTTATTCGCACAGATGTCACCCCCAGCGGTATGGGCAGAGTAACCGCACTGGGGCGCTACCCGGAAGCGCTGAGTATTTTTCTGTAGCCGATTATCACTCTGCGTCACAGATCGAGGCGCGCGCGCCCGAGCCGCCAGCCGATCTCGATCTCACCCTTGGGTCCCCAGTCCTGCGGCCATGGCTGGGCGCCGGTGCTGTGCTTTCTCGGGGGGTACCCCCCCCAGCCCCCCGCGATGACCTGCCAGGCGACGGCGTCCTCGTCGGTGGGGACGCGCAGCCTTACTACAGGGAGAGCTCGGTTCACGGGGCAGCCCTTCAGCCGGGTGATCAATCGTGCTGAATAGACTGCCCATGTCCAGTGCCGGTCGGCACGCACATTGCGAACTTGGGGAGATCCCGCCGTGACCGTCGTGACTGAGCCCCTCTCCGAAAACACCGCCGATGTCATCGTCGTCGGCGCGGGGCCGGCCGGCTCCACGACCGCGTACTACCTCGCCAAGGCCGGACTCGACGTGCTTCTCCTGGAGAAGACGGCGTTCCCGCGCGAGAAGGTCTGCGGCGACGGCCTCACCCCGCGAGCCACCAAACAGCTGGTGGCCATGGGTATCGACATCTCCGAGGAAGCGGGCTGGCTGCGCAACAAGGGCCTGCGCATCATCGGCGGCGGCGTCCGCCTCCAGTTGGACTGGCCGGATCTCGCGTCCTTCCCGGACTACGGCCTCGTCCGCAAGCGCGACGACTTCGACGAGCAACTCGCCCGCCAGGCGCAGAAGGCGGGCGCACGGCTCTATGAGCGCTGCAACGTGGGCGCCCCGATCATCGACGACCGCACCGGTCGCATCACCGGCGTGCACGCCAAGCTCGGCGACACGGGCGAGAAGCGGGAGGTCACCTTCCACGCGCCGCTCGTGGTCGCGGCCGACGGCAACTCCACCCGGTTGTCCCTGGCGATGGGCCTGCACCGCCGCGAGGACCGTCCGATGGGCGTGGCCGTCCGCACGTACTTCGAGTCGCCGCGCCACGAGGACGACTACCTGGAGTCCTGGCTGGAGCTGTGGGACCGCCGGGGGCCCGAGCCCCGGCTGCTGCCGGGCTACGGCTGGATCTTCGGCATGGGCGACGGCACCTCGAACGTCGGCCTCGGTGTGCTCAACACCTCCGACTCCTTCAAGGAGCTCGACTGGCGCGAGGTGCTCAAAGCCTGGTGCGCGTCGATGCCGGAGGAGTGGGGCTACACGCCGGAGAACATGACGGGCCCGATCCGCGGCGCCGCCCTGCCGATGGCCTTCAACCGCCAGCCCCACTACACCAAGGGCCTGCTCCTGGTCGGCGATGCCGGCGGCATGGTGAACCCCTTCAACGGCGAGGGCATCGCCTACGCCATGGAGTCCGGCAACATCGCCGCCGACGTCATCGTCCAGGCCCACGCCCGGGCGACGCCGGCCCAGCGGGAGATCGCGCTCCAGCGCTACCCGCAGGTCCTCAAGGACACCTACGGCGGCTACTACACGCTGGGCCGCGCCTTCGTGAAGCTCATCGGCAACCCGAAGGTCATGAAGATCGCGGCCCAGCGCGGCCTCACCCACCCCCTGCTCATGAAGTTCACCCTGAAGATGCTGGCCAACCTCACCGACCCGACGGGCGGCGACGCGATGGACCGCATCATCAACGGGCTGAGCAAGGTCGCGCCGAAGGCCTGAATCAGCCGCTGAGCGCCTCGATGTTGGCGGCCCGGCGTGCGAGGACCTCCTCGCGCCGGTCCGCCACCTGCCGTAGCGCGTCCTTGCGTTCGCGCTGGGAGAGCCGGTCCAGGTAGACGTGTCCGTCGACATGGTCGGTCTCATGGGCGAGGCAGCGTGCGAAGTAGCCGCTTCCCTCGATCGTGATCGGCTCACCGTCCTTGTCGAGCCCGCGCACGACTGCCCGGTCCGGACGCGGTACGTCCATCACGGCGCCCGGCACGGAGAGGCAGCCCTCGTGGTCGTCGAGGAGCCTGCGTCCGGTGGGATCGAGCTGCTCCAGCACCGGGTTGACGATGTGCCCGACGTGCCGGGCCCCGTCGTCGTCCGGGCAGTCGTACACGAACAGCCGCAGATCCACCCCGACCTGGTTCGCCGCGAGCCCTGCCCCGTCCGCGATGTACATCGTCAGGAACATGTCGGCGATGAGCGCGGCGAGATCGGGCCCGAACTCGGTCACGTCCCGGCACGGCTTGTGCAGGACCCCTTCGCCGACCTCGGTGATGCGCCGTACCTGTCCGCGCCGGGCCTCGGGCGCGAGGCGGGGGTAGGAGTCGGTCGGCCTGCCTTGAACGAACACGCTGGGCATGTTTCTCCTCGTTGTGTGGATGCTGTGGGCGGTGGGTCATCGGGGTTCCGGTCTCCGGGGCCCCTCCCTACCCTCCGTTGCCCATGACAACAGAACACATGGAGCAGACCGACGGCCACACCCGCAGACGCTTCCTGGCCGGTACGGGGGGAGTGGCCGGCGCGCTGGCGTTATGGCCCGCCGGGAGCGCGGAGGCGGCTTCCGGCAGGCGGGTGGCCGTCCTCGGCGGCGGTGTCTCCGGCCTCAGCGCCGCGCACGAACTCGCCGAACGTGGCTACGCCGTCACCGTCTACGAGTACTACGACGCCCTCGGCGGCAAGGCCCGCTCGATGCCCTTCCCCGGCACGGCGGCCGGCGGCCGCGCGGACCTCCCCGCCGAGCACGGCTTCCGCTTCTTCCCCGGCTTCTACCGGAACCTGCCGGACACGATGCGCCGCATCCCCTTCGCCGGCAACGCGAACGGCGTCCACGACAACCTCGTCAGCGGTACGGAGGCCCTCTTCGCCCGCGCGGGCGGCCGTCCCGACCTGCACTTCCCACTGCGCCGGGCCACCACCCCGCCCGCCCCCGGCGACCTCACCCCGTCCTGGATCCGTGACCAGATCCTCTCCGCCCTGGATCTCGGCACCCGCCTCCCCGCCCACGAGGCCGCCTACTTCGCCGACCGCCTCCTGGTCCACCTCACCAGCTGTGACGCCCGCCGCGAGGACCAGTGGGAGAAGGTCGCGTGGTGGGACTTCATCCGCGCGCAGGAGATGAGCGCCGAGTACCAGACGCTGCTCGGCATCGGGCAGACCCGCAATCTGGTCGCCACCCGCGCGGAGGTCGCCTCCACCCGCACCGTCGGCCGCGTCATCATCGAGGCGCTGCTCCTGTGGGGCCTCCTCGGCCGCGGCATGGACGGCGACGCCGACATCGACCGCGTCCTCAACGCCCCCACCAGCGAGGCCTGGATCGACCCCTGGGAGCGGCATCTGCGCTCCCTCGGCGTGGAGTTCGTCCTCGGCACGCAGGTTCACGACGTCCTGTACGCCGGCGGCCGGGTGACCGGCGTCCGTGTCTCGGCCCGCGACGGCGGCGAGGATCGTACCGTCACCGCCGACCACTACGTCTGCGCGCTGCCCGTCGAGCACGCGCGCGTGACGTGGGGCTCGGCCCTGCGCGCGGCGGATCCGCAGCTCTCCCGGTGCGACGCGCTGCGGACCGACTGGATGACCGGCGTGATGTTCTATCTCCGCACGCCCAAGCCGGTCGTCCACGGCCACATCAACTGCCTCGACTCACCCTGGTCGGTGACGGCCGTCGGCCAGGCGCAGTTCTGGCCCGGACGGGACTTCCCGCGCGACTACGGCGACGGACAGGCCCGCGACTGTCTCTCGGCGATCATCTCCGAGTGGGACAAACCCGGCATCCTGTACGGCAAGACGGCCAAGGAGTGCACGCGGGACGAGGTCGTCGCCGAACTCTGGGCCCAGTTGAAGGACGGCCTCAACGACGCCGGCAAGACGACCCTCGTGGACGACGACCGGCTCGGCTGGTTCATGGACCCGGCTGTGACGGGCCTGGGCGGCCCTGAGCCGCGGAACCGCGAGCAACTCCTCATCCACCCCACGGGCACGCTCTACAACCGCCCCACGGCCCGCACAGAGGTGCCGAACTTCTTCCTCGCGGGCGACTACGTCCGCACCGACGTCGACCTGGCGACCATGGAGGGCGCCAACGAGTCCGCGCGACTGGCCGTCAACGCACTGCTGGACGCGGACAATTCGGACGCCGAGCGATGTGAGATCCAGGAGCTGTACCGGCCCCCGGAGATGGAGCCGCTGAAACGGATCGACGAGGTGCGCCACCGGCTGGGGCTGCCCAACACCTTCGACCTCGGCTAGGCGGGCTCCGCAAAGGGCGGAAGGGCCGCTGCCCCCGAGCGGCTGCGGCCCTTCCGACGTTCGTTACGCGTGTGCGTGCTCGTCAGAGTACGCGCACCGCGCCCGACGCCGGGTATCCGGACAGGTCCTGGATGACGACACCCTTGGAGGGGTTGGCCGCGTCCAGGTACTGGCCGTCACCGATGTAGACGCCCACGTGGTAGGCGGAACCCTTGCCGCCCCAGTAGAGGATGTCGCCGACCTGGATCTGCGACAGCGGGATGTCGGTGCCCTGCATCGACTGGTCCTGCGAGACCCGCGGCAGCTCGACGCCGACCTGCTTGAACGCGGCCTGGACCAGGCTGGAGCAGTCCCACGCGTTGGGCCCGGTGGCGCCCATGACGTAGGCGTCGCCCACCTGTGCCTTGAGGAAGGCGATGACGGTCGCGACGCTGCCGCTGGCGGGCGCCGAGGCGGTCGTCGTCGTGGCGGAGAGGGTGGTCCGCTCCGAGGAACGCGAGGCGGCGGCCTCCGCGGCGGCCTTGCGGGCCTCCTCGGCCTTCTTCTTGGCCTCGGCCTTCTTCTTCGCCTCAGCGAGGTCCTTCTTGGCCTCCTGGGCGGCAGCGGCGGCGGCCGCGTCGCGCTCGGCCTGGAGCTCGTAGTTCGCGGCCGCCTGCTGCGTGGCGTCCGCGGACTGGGCGACCTGAGCGGACAGGTCGGCCGTGAGCGCGGGCAGTTCGAGGGTCTGCGTCGTCTCGGCGGCGCTCGCCGAGGCCGACGCGCCCGCCGCTGCCATGCTGAGAACGCCACCGGCAACTCCGGCGCGCACGGCGATCGATGTCGTCGCGCTGCGGCGGGGTTTCCGGTGGCTGCGTATGTGAGCGGTGTGGGACATGAGACCAAGCGGTATCAGGGGCTCCTCCATACCTTCAAGAAACGTGTGCTGCGCCACAGTTGTTCAATGGGCGCCTCGAATTCCTGGCCCACCGCTCCTTATTGACGCCGTAACGGACATTGCGGACGCGACCCAACAAGCCCTTGATCACGTGGTTTCGTGGTTACGTCCGAATTGCCCCGCGCCTACCACCGGTTGGGACAGGTGGCCAAGCCCGGTTCTCAGAGGTCTCTCATCGATGTGGCGGAGGTCACGCAACGGTTACAGCGCCGGCTGCGTCACGCGCACACATCCCGCCCTCACCCGCTCGTGAATGTGTGCACGCGTCCACATCGCGCCTCGCGACTCCTCCTGATGTGTGAAGGCGGCGTACTACCAAGCGGTCGGGTCCAGCGCCAATTTGCATGCAAGGGAACTCTCTTGATATGGAGACGCCTGCTCCCAGCTGCACCGACGAGCCAAAATGTCACCTCTGGTGATCGCTCGGACGCTTCACGTACGAAGATCACCGCTCATCCGACTTCATGATCCTTCATCAGGTGGTGGAGATCACAAAGCTTGTGCAATACCCCGTGTCGCAGATCACAGACCGGCGGGCATAAGATGCGGGTCAGTTGGGCTTGTGACCTGCTTCACATGTTCGCGATCTTCGCCGGGACGGGCGGGACTTGCGGGACGGGTGGGGCGGAAGCGAACTCAACGCCATCGCCAGCAGTCAGTGCCGACTGAGAGGAGCGAGGAGCGGTGAACGCGTATGCGCCCATCCTCGTACTGGGAGCGCTCGGGGCAGGCTTTGCGATCTTCTCCGTGGTCATGGCCACGCTGATCGGTCCGAAGCGGTACAACCGGGCCCGGCTCGACGCCTACGAGTGCGGGGTCGAGCCAACCCCCACGCCGGCCGGCGGCGGGCGCTTCCCCATCAAGTACTACCTGACGGCGATGCTCTTCATCGTCTTCGACATCGAGATCGTCTTCCTCTACCCCTGGGCCGTCACCTTCGACGCCCTGGGTGTTTTCGGGCTCGTGGAGATGCTGCTCTTCGTGCTCACCGTCTTCGTTGCGTACGCGTACGTGTGGCGGCGCGGCGGCCTGGAATGGGACTGAGGGGCCTCTAACTCATGGGACTCGAAGAAAAGCTGCCGAGCGGCTTCCTGCTGACCACCGTCGAGCAGGCCGCGGGCTGGGTGCGCAAGGCGTCCGTCTTCCCGGCCACCTTCGGCCTCGCCTGCTGTGCCATCGAAATGATGACCACCGGCGCCGGACGCTACGACCTGGCCCGCTTCGGCATGGAGGTCTTCCGCGGCTCACCCCGCCAGGCCGACCTCATGATCGTCGCCGGCCGGGTCAGCCAGAAGATGGCCCCGGTGGTCAGGCAGGTCTACGACCAGATGGCGAACCCGAAGTGGGTCATCTCCATGGGGGTCTGCGCCTCCTCGGGCGGGATGTTCAACAACTACGCGGTCGTCCAGGGCGTCGACCACATCCTCCCCGTCGACATCTATCTCCCGGGCTGCCCGCCACGGCCCGAGATGCTGCTGGACGCCATCCTCAAGCTCCACGAGAAGATCCAGGGCGCCAAGCTCGGTGTGAACGCCGAGGAGGCGGCCCGCGAGGCGGAGGAAGCGGCGCTCAAGGCCCTGCCCACCATCGAGATGAAGGGGCTGCTGCGGTGAGCGACGCGAACGCTGCCGGCGACGGCGCGAACCCCGAGAAGGACCTCAGCGCCTCCAACCTCCCCGGTCAGCGCGGCCAGGGAGGCGAGGAGATCCGCGTCCAGCGCGGCATGTTCGGCGCCAACAACGGCGGCGACACCTCCGGCTACGGCGGCCTGGTGCGCTCGGTCCGCCTGCCGGGACCCGCGGCCCGCCCCTACGGCGGCTGGTTCGACGAGGTCGCCGACGAACTCGAGGGAGCACTGGAGGAGCAGGGCCTCCTGCCCGACAACGCGATCGAGAAGACGGTCGTCGACCGCGACGAGCTCACCTTCCACATCGAGCGCGAACACCTGCTGCGCGTCGCCCGCACCCTGCGCGACGACCCGGCCCTGCGCTTCGAGCTCTGTACCGGCGTCAGCGGGGTGCACTACCCGCACGACAAGGGCCGCGAGCTGCACGCCGTCTACCACCTGCGCTCGCTCACCCACAACCGGCTGATCCGCCTTGAGGTCAGCGCCCCGGACGCCGATCCGAAGATCCCGTCCCTGGTCTCCGTCTATCCGACCAACGACTGGCACGAGCGCGAGACCTACGACTTCTTCGGGATCGTCTTCGACGGTCACCCGGCCCTGACGCGGATCATGATGCCGGACGACTGGCAGGGCCACCCGCAGCGCAAGGACTACCCCCTCGGCGGCATCCCCGTCGAGTACAAGGGCGCCCAGATCCCGGCTCCGGACCAGCGGAGGTCGTACTCGTGAGCACGCAGTCAGCATCCGCCCGGGAGACCACCGAGGGCACCGTCTACACGGTCACCGGTGGCGACTGGGACGAGGTCGTACAGTCCGCGGCCCGCGCGGACGACGAGCGCATCGTCGTCAACATGGGCCCGCAGCACCCGTCCACGCACGGAGTGCTCCGCCTGATCCTGGAGATCGACGGCGAGACGGTCACCGAGGCCCGCTGCGGCATCGGCTACCTCCACACCGGCATCGAGAAGAACCTCGAGTACCGCACGTGGACGCAGGGCACCACGTTCGTGACGCGCATGGACTACCTGACGTCCTTCTTCAACGAGGCCGCCTACTGTCTCGCCGTCGAGAAACTCCTCGGCATCGAGGACCAGATCACCGAGCGGGCCAAGATCATCCGGGTGCTCCTGATGGAGCTGAACCGGCTCTCCTCGCACCTGGTGTGCATCGCCACCGGTGGCATGGAACTCGGCGCCACCACGATCATGATCTACGGATTCCGTGATCGTGAAATGATTCTCGACATCTACGAGCTCATCACGGGCCTGCGGATGAACCACGCGTACATCCGCCCCGGCGGACTCGCCCAGGACCTGCCGCCCGGCGCGGTGGACCACATCCGCGAGTTCGTGAAGAAGATGAGGAAGAACCTCCCGGAGTACGACAAGCTCGCCACCGGGAACCCCATCTTCAAGGCCCGTATGCAGGACATCGGCTATCTCGACCTGGCCGGCTGCATGGCTCTCGGCGCCACCGGCCCGATCCTGCGCTCCACCGGGCTGCCGTTCGACCTGCGTAAGGCGCAGCCGTACTGCGATTACGAGACCTACGACTTCGACGTCCCGACCGCCGACACCTGTGACTCCTACGGCCGCTTCCTGATCCGCCTCGAGGAGATGCGCCAGTCCCTCAGGATCGTCGAGCAGTGCCTGGACCGGCTCCAGCCCGGCCCGGTCATGGTCGCCGACAAGAAGATCGCCTGGCCCGCCCAGCTCGCCCTGGGCCCCGACGGGCTCGGCAACTCCCTCGACCACATCAAGAAGATCATGGGCACCTCCATGGAGGCCCTGATCCACCACTTCAAGCTGGTCACCGAGGGCTTCCGGGTCCCGCCGGGACAGGCGTACGCGGCCGTCGAGTCGCCCAAGGGCGAACTCGGGGTGCACGCCGTGTCCGACGGCGGTACCCGCCCCTTCCGGGTCCACTTCCGGGACCCGTCCTTCACCAACCTTCAGGCCATGGCGGCGATGTGCGAGGGCGGCCAGGTCGCCGACGTCATCGTCGCCGTCGCGTCCATCGACCCCGTGATGGGAGGCGTCGACCGGTGACCACCTCTTCTTCCGAGCAGGGCGTCAGCCTGGGCATGCCCGAACTGCCCGCGCCCGCCTACCCGGACGACGTTCGAGCCCGGCTGGAGGCGGACGCGCGCGAGGTCATCGCCCGCTACCCCGACTCCCGGTCCGCGCTCCTTCCGCTGCTGCATCTCGTGCAGTCGGAGGAGGGCCATGTCACGCGCACCGGGATGCGGTTCTGCGCGGACGTGCTGGGCCTGACCACCGCCGAGGTCACCGCGGTCGCCACCTTCTACACCATGTACCGGCGCAAGCCGAGCGGTGACTACCAGGTGGGCGTCTGCACCAACACCCTGTGCGCGGTGATGGGCGGTGACGCGATCTTCGAGGAGCTCCAGGAGCACCTCGGCGTCGGCAACGGCGAGACCACCGAGGACGGCAAGGTCACGCTGGAGCACATCGAGTGCAACGCGGCCTGCGACTTCGCGCCCGTCGTGATGGTCAACTGGGAGTTCTTCGACAACCAGACCCCGTCCAGCGCCAAACACCTCGTCGACGACCTGCGCGCGGGCCGGACGGTCGAGCCCACGCGCGGGGCGCCGCTGTGCACCTTCAAGGAGACCGCGCGGATCCTCGCCGGCTTCCCCGACGAGCGGCCAGGGGCCGTCGAGGCAAGCGGCGGCGCGGGACCCGCGTCGCTGGTGGGCCTCCGCCTGGCCAGAGGAGAGACCGCACCCGCGCGCGTGGTCCACCCGCGCAACGGCGGCCCGCACGACGAGCCGCAGGACAGGGCCGTACACGACCCGTCACCGACACAGCACCTGAGCTCGCACGACGCGCCTCAGGACACGTCGGCCTCCGACCCGGCCCACCCGGCAGGGCCTACCGCCGAGGAGGGGGAGTGATGACCTTGGCACCCGAGTTGAAAGACACCAGCCCCGAGAAGCTGCTCGCACCCGTGCTGTCGGCCTTCTGGGACGAGGACAAGTCCTGGTCTCTGGACGTCTACCGAAGGCACGAAGGATACGAGGGGCTCCGCAAGGCGCTCGCCATGTCACCGGACGACCTGATCGCGTACGTCAAGGACTCCGGTCTGCGCGGCCGCGGCGGCGCGGGATTCCCCACGGGAATGAAATGGCAGTTCATTCCCCAGGGTGATGGGAAGCCGCACTATCTAGTTGTCAACGCCGACGAATCGGAGCCGGGAACCTGTAAGGACATCCCGCTCCTGTTCGCGAACCCGCACAGCCTCATCGAGGGCATTGTCATCGCGTGTTATGCCATCAGGTCGTCGCATGCCTTCATCTATCTGCGCGGTGAAGTCGTCCCAGTCCTGCGGCGGTTGCACGAGGCCGTGCGCGAGGCCCATGAGGCGGGCTTCCTCGGCGAGAACATCCTGGGCAGCGGGCTCGACCTGGAACTCACCGTGCACGCGGGCGCAGGCGCGTACATCTGCGGTGAGGAGACCGCACTGCTCGACTCGCTCGAAGGCCGCCGCGGTCAACCGCGGCTCCGTCCCCCTTTCCCTGCCGTCGCGGGTCTCTACGCGTGCCCGACTGTGGTGAATAACGTGGAGTCGATCGCGTCGGTTCCCGCGATCCTGCAAAAAGGAAAAGACTGGTTCAGGTCGATGGGCAGCGAGAAGTCCCCGGGCTTCACGCTCTACTCGCTCAGCGGCCATGTCACCAGCCCCGGCCAGTACGAGGCCCCGCTCGGCATCACCCTCCGCCAACTCCTGGAAATGAGCGGCGGAATGCGGCCCGGGCACCGGCTCAAGTTCTGGACGCCGGGCGGCTCCTCGACGCCGATGTTCACCGACGAGCACCTCGACGTCCCCCTCGACTACGAGGGAGTGGGCGCCGCGGGCTCCATGCTCGGCACCAAAGCCCTCCAGTGCTTCGACGAGACGACCTGCGTCGTCCGCGCCGTCACCCGCTGGACCGAGTTCTACGCCCACGAGTCCTGCGGCAAGTGCACACCCTGCCGCGAAGGCACCTACTGGCTCGTGCAGTTGCTGCGCGACATCGAGGCCGGCAAGGGCGTCATGTCCGACCTCGACAAGCTCAACGACATCGCCGACAACATCAACGGCAAGTCGTTCTGCGCCCTCGGCGACGGAGCCGCCTCGCCGATCTTCTCCTCGCTCAAGTACTTCCGCGAGGAGTACGAGCAGCACATCACGGGCCGCGGCTGCCCCTTCGACCCGGCCAAGTCGACGGTCTGGGCCGACTCCCGCACGGAGGTGAACGCATGACGGTGACCACGAGCGCTCCCTCCGGTGGGGGAGAGGCGGCGGTCCCGCCGGAAGATCTCGTCTCGCTGACCATCGACGGCGCCGAGATCAGCGTGCCCAAGGGCACCCTGGTCATCCGCGCCGCCGAAGAACTCGGCATCGAGATCCCCCGCTTCTGCGACCACCCCCTCCTCGACCCCGCCGGCGCCTGCCGCCAGTGCATCGTCGACGTCGAGGGCCAGCGCAAGCCGATGGCGTCCTGCACCATCACCTGCACCGACGGAATGGTGGTGAAGACCCACCTCACCTCGCCGGCCGCGGAGAAGGCCCAGCACGGTGTGATGGAACTCCTCCTCATCAACCACCCGCTGGACTGCCCGGTCTGCGACAAGGGCGGCGAGTGCCCCCTGCAGAACCAGGCCATGTCGCACGGCCAGGCCGAGTCCCGCTTCGAGGGCAGGAAGCGGACGTACGAGAAGCCCGTGCCGATCTCCACCCAGGTGCTCCTCGACCGTGAGCGGTGCGTGCTGTGCGCCCGCTGCACCCGCTTCTCCAACCAGATCGCGGGCGACCCGATGATCGAACTGGTCGAGCGGGGCGCACTGCAGCAGGTCGGCACCGGTGAGGGCGACCCCTTCGAGTCGTACTTCTCCGGCAACACCATCCAGATCTGCCCGGTCGGCGCGCTCACCTCGGCGGCGTACCGCTTCCGCTCGCGCCCCTTCGACCTGGTCTCCACCCCGAGCGTCTGCGAGCACTGCTCCGGCGGCTGCGCCACGCGCACCGACCACCGGCGCGGCAAGGTCATGCGCAAGCTCGCGGCCAACGACCCCGAGGTCAACGAGGAGTGGATCTGCGACAAGGGGCGGTTCGGATTCCGCTACGCGCAGCAGCGCGACCGCCTGGAGACGCCTCTGGTGCGCAACACCGACGGTGTTCTCGAGCCAGCCTCCTGGCCCGAGGCCCTGGAGGCGGCCGCTCAGGGACTTGCCGCGGCCCGCTCCCGGACCGGAGTCCTCACCGGTGGCCGGCTCACCATCGAGGACGCCTACGCGTACAGCAAGTTCGCACGCGTGGCGCTCGACACCAACGACATCGACTTCCGCGCGCGTGTGCACAGCGGTGAGGAGACCGACTTCCTCGCCGCGCGGATCGCCGGACGCGGCCGTGACCTCGACGGTACGGGCGTCACCTACACCGCGCTGGAGAAGGCGCCCGCCGTCCTGCTGGTCGGGTTCGAGGCCGAGGAGGAGGCGCCCGGCGTCTTCCTGAGGCTGCGCAAGGCCTGGCGCAGGCACGGGCAGAAGGTGTTCGCACTGGCCACGCACGCGACGCGCGGCCTGGAGAAGGCCGGCGGCACGCTGCTCCCCGCCGCTCCCGGCACCGAGACCGAGTGGCTGGACGCGCTTGCGGGCGGGGCCGGCCTGGAGGGCGACGGGGCCCGGGCCGCCGAGGCGCTGCGCTCCGAGGGCGCGGTACTCGTCGTCGGTGAGCGACTGGCCGCCGTGGCGGGCGGACTGACCGCCGCCGTACGGGCCGCGTCCGCGACCGGCGCGCAGCTGGTGTGGATCCCGCGCAGGGCGGGAGAGCGCGGCGCCGTCGAGGCGGGCGCGCTGCCGTCGCTGCTGCCGGGCGGACGTCCGGCGACCGACCCACGCGCGCGTGAGGAGGTCGCCACGGCCTGGGGCGTCGCCGAACTCCCGCACCGCTACGGCCGCGACACCAGCCAGATCGTCGAGGCCGCCGCCACCGGAGAACTCCAGGCGCTGATCGTCGCGGGCGTCGAGGTCGCCGACCTCCCCGACCCGGCACGCGCACGTGAAGCACTTCACGAGGTCGGCTTCCTGGTCTCGCTGGAGCTGCGGCCCAGCGAGGTCACCGAGCACGCGCATGTGGTCCTGCCGGTCGCCGCGGTCGCCGAGAAGGCCGGCACCTTCCTCAACTGGGAAGGCCGGGTGCGCTTCTTCGAGGCCGCGCTCAAGCCCGAGCAGATGACCCGCCGCCTCGCGCCCACCGACGCGCGCGTGCTGCAGATGCTGGCCGACGCCATGGACGTCCACCTGGGTCTGCCGGACCTGCGGACCGTGCGCGGCGAGATCGACCGGCTCGGCGCCTGGGACGGACCCCGGGCCACCGAACCGCTCGAAACCGCCGTCCAGTTGCCGCGGCCGGCCGCCGGCGAGGCCGTACTGGCCGGGCACCGGCTGCTGCTCGACCAGGGCCGCCTCCAGGACGGTGACGAGGCGCTCGCCGGGACGCGGCACGCGGCCCGCGCACGCGTGTCGGCCGCGAGCGCCGCCGAGGCCGGGGTGAAGGACGGCGACGTGCTCACCGTGACCGGCTCCAACGGTGCCGTCGAACTCCCGCTGCAGATCACCGAGATGCCCGACCGCGTGGTCTGGCTCCCCCTGAACTCCGCGGGCGGGGGAGTCGCCTCCGACGCCGGTGCGGTGCCCGGCTCACTCGTCCGCATCGGCCCGGCGACGCTCGCCGCCGAAGCCCCCAAGGAGGTGGAGGCATGAGCCCGTACCTCGCCGCTGAAGACCTCTCGCTGTTCGGCACCGACCCCTGGTGGCTGGTCGTCCTCAAGGCGGTGTTCTGCTTCGCCTTCCTGATGGTGACCGTGCTGTTCTCCATCGTGTGGGAGCGCAAGGTCGTCGCCTGGATGCAGCTGCGCATCGGCCCCAACCGGCACGGACCCTGGGGCATGCTCCAGTCGCTCGCCGACGGCGTCAAGCTGATGCTGAAGGAAGACCTCATCGTCAAGCGCGCGGACAAGGTGGTCTACGTCCTCGCACCGATCATCGCGGCCGTCCCGGCCTTCATGGCGATCGCGGTGATCCCCTTCGGCCCGGCCGGCAACGAGGTCTCGATCTTCGGCCAGCGCACCACGATGCAGCTCACCGACCTGCCGATCGCGATGCTCTACGTCCTCGCGGTCGCCTCGGTCGGCATCTACGGCATCGTGCTTGCGGGTTGGAGTTCCGGATCCACCTACCCGCTGCTCGGCGGACTGCGCTCCTGCGCGCAGATGATCTCGTACGAGATCGCCATGGGCGCCGCGTTCGCCTCGGTGTTCCTCTACTCCGGGTCGATGTCGACCTCGGCGATCGTCGAGGCGCAACAGGACCGCTGGTACGTCATCCTGCTGCCGGTCTCCTTCATCATCTACATCGTCACGATGATCGGCGAGACCAACCGCGCCCCGTTCGACATGCCGGAGTCCGAGGGCGACCTGGTCGGCGGCTTCAACACCGAGTACACGTCCATCAAGTTCGCGCTGTTCATGCTCGCCGAGTACGTGAACATGGTGACGGTCTCGGCCGTGTCCGTGACGCTCTTCCTCGGCGGCTGGCGGGCCCCTTGGCCCATCAGCACCTTCTGGGAGGGCGCGAACCACGGCTGGTGGCCGATGCTCTGGTTCGTCATCAAGGTCCAGCTGCTGCTGTTCTTCTTCATCTGGCTGCGCGGCACGCTCCCTCGTGTCCGCTACGACCAGCTGATGAAGCTCGGCTGGAAGGTCCTCATCCCGGTCTCCGTGGTGTGGCTGATGCTCGTCGCGACCGTGCGGACCCTGCGCAACGAGAACTACGACTTCGCCGACATCGCCCTCTACGTCGGCGGCGGCGTCCTGCTGCTCCTGCTGCTGTCCTTCGTCGTGGACATGTTCCGCGGGACGCCGAAGGAGGAGCCCGCCCCGCCCGTCGGCTTCGACCCGATGGCCGGCGGATTCCCCGTACCGCCGCTGCCCGGACAGGAGTTGCCACCCGCGCCCAGGCGCCGCCCGCGCCGGGAGCGGGAGCTGATTGTCAGTGGCGGGCCCGATACTCAGAGTGACGGATCTCTGGATGGAAAGGAGGCGTCCGATGGCTGAGGAGTCCAAGGAGGCCGGGCAGTCGTCGCCCGGTTTCCAGAACCCCGTGGCCGGCTTCGGCGTGACCTTCAAGGCCATGTTCAAGAAGCGGCTGACCGAGCAGTACCCGGAGCAGCAGAAGACCACCGCTCCCCGTTTCCACGGACGGCACCAGCTCAACCGCCATCCGGACGGCCTGGAGAAGTGCATCGGCTGCGAACTGTGCGCCTGGGCCTGCCCCGCCGACGCGATCTACGTCGAGGGCGCGGACAACACGGAAGAGGAGCGCTACTCGCCGGGCGAGCGGTACGGGCGCGTCTACCAGATCAACTACGCCCGCTGCATCCTGTGCGGCCTGTGCATCGAGGCGTGTCCCACGCGCGCGTTGACGATGACCAACGAGTTCGAGCTCGCCGACTCCAGCCGAGCCAACCTCATCTACACCAAGGAGCAATTGCTCGCCGGGCTCGAAGAGGGCATGGTCGACTCGCCCCACTCGATCTTCCCGGGGACGGACGAGCAGGACTACTACCGGGGCCTGGTGACCGAGGCCGCGCCCGGCACGGTCCAGCAGGTCGCCGTCTCCAAGGGAGACAAGCCAGAAGAGGAGGTCGGCGCATGAGCATGCAGCTCGCCGCCTACTCCACCTCCACCGGCGAGGCCTTCCAGTTCTGGGTGCTCGGCACCGTCGCCGTGATCGGCGCCCTGTGCACCGTCTTCATGAAGAAGGCCGTGCACAGCGCGCTCAGTCTCGCCGGCACCATGATCATCCTGGCGGTGTTCTACCTCGCCAACGGCGCCTACTTCCTGGGCGTCGTACAGATCATCGTCTACACCGGCGCGATCATGATGCTGTTCCTCTTCGTGGTGATGCTCGTCGGCGTCACGGCCGCGGACTCCCTGAAGGAGACCATCAAGGGCCAGCGCTGGCTGGCCCTTCTCTGCGGCCTCGGCTTCGGCATCCTGCTGGCCGCCGGCATCGGCAACGCCTCCCTGACCGAGTTCAACGGGATGGCGCAGGCCAACGCCAACGGCAACGTGGAGGGTCTCGCGACCCTCATCTTCACCAAGTACGTGTTCGCCTTCGAGATCACCGGCGCCCTGCTGATCACGGCCACCGTCGGCGCCATGCTGCTCACCCACCGCGAGCGCACCGAGCGCGCCAAGACCCAGCGGGAGCTGGCCGAAGAGCGCGTCCGCGAGGGCAAGCACCTTCCGCCGCTGCCCGCACCCGGTGTCTACGCCCGGCACAACGCCGTGGACATCGCGGGCCTGCTGCCCGACGGCACCCCCTCCGAGCTCACCGTCAACAAGACGCTGCGCGAGCGCGGCCAGATCCGTGACGTCTCGACCGAGGCGCTCAACGATCTGCGCGCACTGGAACAGCGCGCCGAGGACCGCCTGGAGCGGACCGACACAGCGCCAGCGAACCTCAAGCGGGCCGAGGAGGCGTCGAAGTGAACCCCGTCAACTATCTCTACCTCGCGGCGCTGTTGTTCACGATCGGCGCCACCGGCGTACTGATCAGGCGCAACGCGATCGTCGTGTTCATGTGCATCGAGCTCATGCTCAACGCCTGCAACCTGGCGTTCGTCGCCTTCTCCCGGATGCACGGCAACCTCGACGGCCAGATCATCGCCTTCTTCACGATGGTCGTCGCCGCCGCGGAGGTCGTGGTCGGGCTCGCGATCATCGTGTCCCTGTTCCGCTCCCGCCACTCGGCCTCGGTCGACGACGCCAGCCTGATGAAGCTCTGAGGGGTCGCTGAATCGTGGAGAACCTGATTGCGCTGCTGGTGGCGGCGCCTCTGCTCGGAGCGGCCGTACTGCTGTGCGGCGGCCGGCGGCTCGACGCCGTCGGCCACTGGATCGGCACGGCCCTCGCGGCCGCCTCCTTCGTGATCGGCGCCGTACTCTTCGCCGACCTGCTCGGCAAGGACGCCGAACACAGGACCCTGACGAGCCACCTGTTCAGCTGGGTCCCGGTCGAGGGCTTCCAGGCGGACGTCGCCTTCCGCCTCGACCAGCTGTCGATGACGTTCGTGCTGCTGATCACCGGCGTCGGCTCGCTGATCCACCTGTACTCCGTCGGATACATGGAGCACGACGAGCGGCGCCGCCGCTTCTTCGGCTATCTGAACCTGTTCCTCGCGGCGATGCTGCTGCTCGTCCTCGCCGACAACTACCTTCTGCTGTACGTCGGCTGGGAGGGCGTCGGTCTCGCCTCCTACCTGCTGATCGGCTTCTGGCAGCACAAGCCCAGCGCCGCGACCGCCGCGAAGAAGGCCTTCCTGGTCAACCGCGTCGGCGACATGGGCCTGTCGATCGCGATCATGCTGATGTTCACGACGTTCGGGACCTTCGCCTTCGGCCCGGTCCTCGGCAGCCACGAGGAACCCGGACTCGTCACCGGCGCCTCCGAGGCCACCCTCACCGGCATCGCCCTGATGCTGCTGCTCGCCGCCTGCGGCAAGTCCGCCCAGGTACCGCTGCAGTCCTGGCTCGGGGACGCGATGGAGGGCCCGACCCCGGTCTCGGCCCTCATCCACGCCGCGACGATGGTGACCGCGGGCGTCTACCTGATCGTCCGCTCCGCCAACATCTTCAACCTGGCGCCCGACGCCCAGCTGGTCGTCACCGTGGTCGGCGCCGTCACGCTCCTGTTCGGTGCGATCGTCGGTTGCGCGAAGGACGACATCAAGAAGGCGCTGGCCGGCTCGACCATGTCGCAGATCGGCTACATGGTGCTGGCCGCGGGCCTCGGCCCGATCGGCTACGTCTTCGCGATCATGCACCTGGTGACGCACGGCTTCTTCAAGGCCGGGCTGTTCCTCGGCGCCGGATCGGTCATGCACGGCATGAACGACGAGGTCGACATGAGGAAGTACGGAGGCCTCCGGAAGTACATGCCGGTCACCTTCATCACCTTCGGCCTCGGCTACCTCGCGATCATCGGCTTCCCGGGCCTGTCCGGCTTCTTCTCCAAGGACAAGATCATCGAGGCGGCCTTCGCCAAGGGCGGCACCGAGGGCTGGATCCTCGGCGGTTGCGCGCTGTTGGGCGCGGCCATCACGGCGTACTACATGACGCGCGTGATGCTGATGACGTTCTTCGGCGAGGAGCGCTGGCGCAACCAGCCCACCCGTTCCCCGGAGGCGCCGAGCGCCGAGCCCGCCGCCGAGCACCACGGCGAGCACGCCGAACCGCACCCGCACGAGTCGCCGAAGTCCATGACGATCCCCATGATCGTGCTGGCCTTCGGATCGGTCTTCGCGGGCGGCATCTTCGGCATCGGCGACCGCTTCCTGCACTGGCTGGAGCCCATCACCGGGCACGACCACGGCGACGCGCCGATCAGCGCCACGACGGTCACGGCCGCCACGGTCGCCGTGATGGTCATCGGCGTCACCTTCGCCTACCTCCAGTACGGCCGCCGCCCGGTCCCGGTCGTCGCCCCGCGCGGCTCCCTGCTCACCCGGGCCGCCCGACGCGACCTGCTCCAGGACGACTTCAACCACGTCGTCCTGGTCCGCGGCGGCGAGCACCTCACGCGGTCCCTGGTGTACGTCGACCACACCCTGGTCGACGGCGTGGTCAACGGTACGGCGGCCTCCATGGGCGGCCTCTCCGGACGGCTCCGCAAGCTGCAGAACGGCTACGCGCGGTCGTACGCGGTCTCGATGTTCGGCGGTGCGGCAGTGCTGATCGCCGCGACCCTGCTGATGAGGGCGGTCTGATACCGATGTCCTTTCCTCTGCTGACAGCGACAGCGGCGCTCCCGGCGATCGGCGCGATCGCCACGGCCGCCGTACCGGCCGCCCGGCGCACCGCCGCGAAATGGCTCGCGCTGCTCGTCTCGCTCGCCACACTCGTGCTCGCCGCGATCGTCCTGGTCCGCTTCGACCCGGACGGCGACCGCTACCAGCTCACCGAATCCCACTGGTGGATCAAGGACTTCGGGGTCCGGTACGAGCTGGGCGTGGACGGCATCGGGGTGGCGCTCATCGCGCTGACCGCGCTGCTGATCCCGTTCATCATCCTCGCGGGCTGGCACGACGCCGACCCGCTGGAGACCGGCAACACGAGGTGGCGGCCGACGCAGGGCTTCTTCGCCCTGATCCTGGCCGTCGAGGCGATGGTGATCCTCTCCTTCGAGGCCACCGACGTCTTCCTGTTCTACATCTTCTTCGAAGCCATGCTGATCCCGATGTACTTCCTCATCGGCGGCTTCGGAGACCGTGCCCATGAGCACGGCGAGGAGACGGCGTCGACACAACGGTCGTACGCCGCCGTGAAGTTCCTCCTCTACAACCTGGTCGGCGGCCTGATCATGCTGGCCGCGGTGATCGGCCTGTACGTGGTCGCCGGGAACTTCAGTCTCCAGGAGATCGCCGAGGCGCGGGCCAACGGCTCGCTCGACATGGCGACCAGCACCGAACGCTGGCTGTTCCTCGGCTTCTTCTTCGCCTTCGCGGTGAAGGCACCGCTGTGGCCGCTGCACACCTGGCTGCCCAACGCGATGGGGGAGGCCACCGCCCCGGTCGCCGTCCTCATCACGGCGGTCGTCGACAAGGTCGGCACCTTCGCGATGCTCCGCTTCTGCCTCCAGCTCTTCCCCGAAGCCAGCAAGTGGGCGACGCCCGCGATCCTCGTCCTGGCGGTGATCAGCATCATCTACGGGGCGCTGCTCGCGGTCGGCCAGCGGGACATCAAGCGGCTGGTGGCGTACGCGTCGATCTCGCACTTCGGCTTCATCATCATGGGCATCTTCGCGATGACCAGCCAGGGCCAGTCCGGTGCGACGCTCTACATGGTCAACCACGGTATTTCCACGGCCGCGTTGATGCTGGTCGCCGGGTTCCTGATCTCGCGGCGCGGGTCGCGGCTCATCGCCGACTACGGCGGAGTGCAGAAGGTCGCCCCGGTGCTCGCCGGCACGTTCCTGATCGGCGGTCTGGCGACGCTGTCGCTGCCGGGTCTCGCACCGTTCGTGAGTGAGTTCCTGGTCCTGGTCGGCACGTTCGCGCGCTACCCGGTGATCGGGATCATCGCCACCTTCGGCATCGTGCTCGCCGCGCTCTACACCCTCGTCCTCTACCAGCGGACGATGACGGGCCCGGTGAAACCCGAGGTCGCGGCGATGCCCGACCTCAGGGTGCGTGAACTCGTGGTGGTCGCGCCGCTGGTCGTACTGCTGATCTTCCTGGGCGTCTACCCGAAGCCCGTCACGGACATCGTCAACCCGGCGGTCAAGGCGACCATGTCCGACGTACAGAAGAAGGACCCCCAGCCCGAGGTGGAGGCGGCCAAGTGAGCGCAACAGTCGTCCACAGCCTGTGGACAACCGCGGCCGATCCGATCTCGAAGATCGATACGCCGAAGATCGAATACGGACAATTGTCATCCACGTTGATCGTCGTCGGTGCGGCGATCATCGGGGTGCTGATCGAGGCGGCGGTACCGCGCAAGCAGCGGTACTACGCCCAGGTGTTCGTCTCCGCAGTAGCGCTGATCTCGGCCTTCGCCGCGGTCGTCGCGCTCGCGGAGGGCGGATACGCCACCACCAAGGCGGGCATCGTCGCGATGGGCGCGATCGCCGTCGACGGACCGGCGCTCTTCCTTCAGGGCACGATCCTGCTGGCGGGCCTGGTCGGCCTGTTCACCTTCGCCGAACGGCGCCTGGACCCGGTGGAGCACGGCAAACAGGTCGACTCCTTCGCCGCCCAGGCCGCCTCCGTGCCCGGCAGCGACAGCGAGAAGGCCGCGGTGAAGGCCGGTTTCACCACCACCGAGGTGTTCCCGCTGCTGCTGTTCGCCGTCGCCGGCATGCTGATCTTCCCGGCGGCCAACGACCTGCTGACGCTGTTCATCGCGCTGGAAGTCTTCTCGCTGCCGCTGTACCTGATGTGCGCCCTGGCCCGCCGCAAGCGGCTCATGTCGCAGGAGGCCGCGGTCAAGTACTTCCTGCTCGGCGCCTTCGCCTCCGCGTTCACCCTGTTCGGCATCGCACTGCTGTACGGGTACGCGGGCTCGGTGTCGTACGCGACGATCGCACAGGTCGTCGACGGCACGGTCGCGAACGTCGACCCGGCCCTCGCGGACACCATGGGCAACGACGCGCTGCTTCTCATCGGCGCCGCGATGATCGTGATGGGCCTGCTGTTCAAGGTCGGCGCGGTCCCGTTCCACATGTGGACGCCGGACGTGTACCAGGGCGCGCCGACGCCGGTGACCGGGTTCATGGCGGCGGCGACCAAGGTGGCCGCGTTCGGCGCTCTGCTGCGGATCCTCTACGTCGTGCTGCCGGGCCTGCGCTGGGACTGGCGGCCGGTCATGTGGGGCGTCGCGATCGTCACCATGCTCGGCGGTGCGATCGTCGCGATCACCCAGACCGACATCAAGCGACTCCTGGCGTACTCGTCGATCGCGCACGCGGGCTTCATCCTCGCGGGCGTCATCGCGACCACGCCGGACGGCGTCTCGTCCGTCCTCTTCTACCTGGCGGCGTACTCCTTCGTCACGATCGGCGCGTTCGCCGTGGTGACGCTGGTACGCGATGCCGGTGGTGAGGCGACGCACCTGTCCAAGTGGGCCGGTCTCGGACGCCGTTCGCCCCTCGTGGCCGCCGTGTTCGCGGTGTTCCTGCTGGCCTTCGCGGGCATTCCGCTGACCTCCGGGTTCGCCGGGAAGTTCGCCGTGTTCAAGGCGGCGGCGGAAGGCGGCGCGGCGCCGCTGGTCGTGGTCGGCGTGATCTCGTCGGCGATCGCGGCGTTCTTCTACATCCGCGTCATCGTGCTGATGTTCTTCAGCGAGCCGCGGCCCGAGGGCCCGACGGTCGCCGTGCCGTCGCCGCTGACGATGGCGGCGATCGGGATCGGCGTGGCGGTCACGCTGGTCCTCGGTGTGGCGCCGCAGTACTTCCTGGACCTGGCGAACCAGGCGGGAGTGTTCGTGCGCTGACCTGCGGTGCCTGTACCTGTGGTGCCTGTGCCCGCGGCGCTTTACGGCGGCCCCGGTTCCCCTCGTGGGAGCCGGGGCCGCCGCGTTGCGCTCAGGCCGTCCCGTCGAGGTTGTCGAGGCTGGACACCCAGTCGGGCACGGTGGTCGTGGTCGTGGTCGTGGTTGTGGTCGCCGGTGTCGGCGCGGCGGGGCACTTCACGTCGGGGTTGAAGGCTTCGAAGAATCCGTCGGGGTTGTCCTCGTAGATCCACGCGTGAAGCGTGTAGTAGCCGGACACCTCGGTGCTGCGGAACGTCTTGCCGAACAACTCCGGCGCGGCCTGTCCCGTGTTCTCGACGGCCCAACCCACTGCGACCAGATCGCGATCGCTGGTGTCGGACCCGCCTTCGTACAGCAGGACCTCCGGCTTGGCGGGGTCCACGACACTGTCGGCGAGATACTCGGCGTTTTCGTAGCGGTAGCCCATTCCGGGCACGCAGGTGTCGGTGCGGGCCCAGCCGTCCGGCGGGGCGAGCGGCTCGTAGGAGTTCTTGGCGGTGTTCGTGTACGTCGGGACCAGGTCCACCCAGACGAACGGGTCGGGCTCGGGCGCCGCCTGCGCGGGGGCGGCGGTCAGGGAGAGAGCGCCGGCTATCGCCATGGTGATGGCGGCCTTGAGGGGCCGAGAGGACATGATGAGGCTCCTTGAAGCGAAAGAGGCGCATGCTCCTGTGAGGCACGCCGTCCGAAGTGACGGGCCTCCCCTGACCCGCCTCAGCAGCATGTCCCGCCGACCACGGGGGCGCCATGTGACCGAGGCCATTGGCGTGAGCGCGGAGAGTGACGGGGCGAGCCTGTGGATAACTCCGGCGTTGTCGGTGCGGACCCCTATCGTGGACGCAGTGGTCGAGGGACTACGTACGGGGGACAGGGCTATGCGCGGGATGGGTGGGATCAGCGAGATGCCAAGGGTGACCGAGGTGGCAGATACGGCCGAGAGTGAGGCGCTGGCCACGCTGCACCGGGTCTTCGGGTACGAGGCCTTCCGCGGCGAGCAGGGCGCGGTCATCGAGCACGTGGTCGCGGGCGGCGATGCCGTGGTCCTCATGCCGACCGGTGGCGGCAAGTCGCTGTGCTACCAGATCCCGTCCCTGGTCAGACCCGGTACGGGCATCGTGGTCTCGCCGCTCATCGCGCTGATGCAGGACCAGGTGGACGCGCTGCGGGCGCTCGGCGTGAACGCCGGGTTCATGAACTCCACGCAGGACTTCGACGAGCGGCGGGTGGTGGAGGCGGAGTTCCTGGCGGGTGAGCTGGACCTGCTCTACCTGGCACCGGAGCGGCTGCGGCTCGACTCCACGCTGGACCTCCTCTCGCGCGGCAAGATCTCGGTCTTCGCGATCGACGAGGCGCACTGTGTGTCCCAGTGGGGCCACGACTTCCGCCCCGACTATCTGTCCCTCTCCCTGCTCGGCGAGCGCTGGCCGGACGTCCCGCGGATCGCGCTGACCGCGACGGCCACGGACGCGACCCACCAGGAGATCACCCAGCGGCTGAACATGCCGACGGCCCGGCACTTCGTGGCGAGCTTCGACCGGCCCAACATCCAGTACCGGATCGTGCCCAAGGCCGACCCCAAGAAGCAGCTGCTGAGCTTCCTGCGCCAGGAGCACGAGGGCGACGCGGGCATCGTGTACTGCCTCTCGCGCAACTCGGTGGACAAGACGGCGGAGTTCCTGAGCAAGAACGGCATCGAGGCCGTGCCCTACCACGCGGGGCTCGACGCGGGCACGCGCGCGGCGCACCAGTCGCGGTTCCTGCGTGAGGAGGGCCTGGTCGTGTGCGCGACCATCGCCTTCGGCATGGGCATCGACAAGCCGGACGTCCGCTTCGTCGCCCACCTCGACCTGCCCAAGTCGGTCGAGGGCTACTACCAGGAGACCGGCCGCGCGGGACGCGACGGACTGCCGTCGACGGCCTGGATGGCCTACGGACTCAACGACGTCATACAACAGCGCAAGCTGATCCAGTCCGGCGAGGGCGACGAGGCGTTCCGCCGCCGGGCCGCCTCCCACCTGGACGCGATGCTGGCGCTGTGCGAGACGGCGCAGTGCCGGCGTGGGCAGTTGCTGAACTACTTCGGCCAGGAGCCGGACCCGGCGGGCTGCGGCAACTGCGACACCTGCCTCACTCCGCCGGAGACCATGGACGGCACGGTCGCCGCGCAGAAGGTGCTGTCGACGGTGGTGCGGCTGCAGCGTGAGCGCGGTCAGAAGTTCGGCGCGGTGCAGATCGTCGACATCCTGCTCGGCAAGCGCACCGGCAAGGTCATCCAGTTCGACCACGACCAGCTGTCCGTGTTCGGTATCGGCGAGGAACTCTCCGAGGGCGAATGGCGCGGTGTCGTCCGTCAGCTGCTGGCACAGGGACTGCTCGCGGTCGAGGGGGAGTACGGCACGCTGGTGCTGACCGAGGCGAGCGGCTCGGTGCTGCGGCGGGAACGCGACGTACCGCTGCGCAAGGAGCCGAAGAAGCCGGCCTCCGTGAAGACCGCCGGCTCCTCCTCCGGGCGGGGCGAGCGCAAGGCGAAGGCCGCGGCGGTGGAACTGCCCGAGTCGCTGATGCCGGCCTTCGAGGCGCTGCGGGCGTGGCGGGGCGAGCAGGCGCGCGAGCAGGGCGTCCCGGCGTACGTCATCTTCCACGACGCCACGCTCAAGGAGATCGTGACCGTGTGGCCGACGTCGGTGGCACAGCTCGGGACGGTCGGCGGCGTCGGCGAGAAGAAGCTGGTGACATACGGGGATGGCGTGCTGGCGGTCCTGGCCGGGCTCGGCGACGGCCCTCCGGCCGCGGGGGCGCCGAGTCCGGAGGGCGACGTGGATCCGGGTGCGGACCACTGGCCCGAGATGGACGAGGAGCCGGAGCCCGACTGGACGTAGGCAGGGGGCAGGGGGCAGGGGGCAGGGGGCAGGGGGCGGACCGGAGCTGGGTATGGGTGGGGCTCACGGCCGGACGGGTTCCGGCGCCGACTCCGGTCGGGTCAGGTGGCCGTCCTCGGTGTGCGCGTGCCGGGTCAGGGTCAGGACCGTCGCCTTGCGTACGTCGGCCGGTGGGGTCGGTCAGGGCGGGGACGGCGACGTCGGCGGCTGCGGAAAGTGCGGTCGTGGCGCCGGACCTGATCTGCCAGGCCGGATCGCCGCCAGGCCGGATCGCCGCCAGGGCGGTTCGGCGTCGTCCGGTGATGTTGAGGGCTGCCACGGACAGGTGGTGGGTGGTCGGTGGGATGTGATCACTTGAATGGGTGATGGTGATCGATAGCGTGCACGGCCGGGGAACGTGCGGCCTAGGTTCGCGGCATGGCACGGTTTCGGATGTACCCGACGGGCGAACAGGAGCAGCGGATGCTGCTGCACTGCGCGGATGCCCGGTACGTGTGGAACCTGGCCGTCGAGCAGCACGCGCACTGGCAGCCGGGCCGGAAGGCGGCGCCAGCGTTAGCCGAGCAGTGTCGTCAGCTCACCGAGGCCCGGCGGGAGAACGAGTGGCTGGGTGCCAACGCCAGTATCAACGTCGCGGCAGGACAGGGCGGTATCCCCCGCCCCCGGCGAACCACCGGTGCCGGAGGGACGACACCGCCCACGCGGTCCAAGAGCGTCCGTGAACTCCAGCCTGCACGGGCTGGAATCCCCCTCTTCCAAGAGGGGGAGGATGTCAAGAGACGCCGATGCCGACCGCGAGCCAGCCGCCCATCGTGAGCACCACCTCCTCACGCAGGTGGGCAGTGCGCCGAGTGCCGGGTGGAGACCGAGACGGGAGAGGGCGACAGCGAAGCTGATGAAGACGATGGCCTGTTCGAGCGTGCCCGTGGCCACGCCCAGGACCGCCGCGAAGAGGTAGGAAAATCAGTGTTGCGCCATCTTCCGGGGTGTCAGGCGCGCGGCTGACCTGCGTAAACGGCTGTCGTTGAGCAAGATCTGCCAGGTTAGGCCAGTGCCGACAGCCCTGGCCCGAACGCGATCAGCAGGGGCAGCAGGGGGACCAGGGCCGCCACTGTGGCCGTCAGTGCGCGGTGTCTGCGCAGCAGGCGTGGCCGGGGTTCCAGCAGCCGGTCGACCCGCTCGCCCAGCAGGCGGTGGCTGGAGGAGCAGGACAGGACGCCGCGGTGCTGGTTCAGCTCGATCAGGGCGAGGGCGGTGGTCAGGTGGCCGCAGCGGCGGGAGGCCGTGTCGTCGGCGGCCAGTTCGACCAGGCGGTGGGTCTCGTCGCAGAAGTGGGCGAACAAGGGCACCCGGGGGAAGCCGGTGGCGAGGGCGGTCGAGAGGTGGAGCAGCCAGTCGTGGTGGGAGCGGGCGTGGTCGCGTTCATGGGTGAGGACGGCGTCCAGCTGGTGGTCGGTCAGGCGGTGCAGGGCACCGGTCGTCACGACGAGCTGGGGCGGGCTGCCCGGCATCCACCAGGCGTCGGGGTATTCGTCCTCCAGTACCAGCAGGGGGCCGCGCGCGGCCTTCTCCAGGCCGCCGGGCAGTTCGGGGGCGCGTTCGCGCAGATGCGCCCTGGTCAGGCCGCGGCGGCGGCGTGCCTCCACGAGCTCGCGGGCGAGCATCGCGGTCGTCCAGGCGGCTCCGCAGGCCAGCAGCAGGGTCAGCAGGGCCGCCCAGGCGGGGGCGGCGGACAGGTCGTAGGCCGCGGTCACGGCCGGTGGCGCGGGGGCGAAGACATGGTCGCGGACCGTGTGGAAGACGGCGGCGGCGCCGAGCACCAGGGCCGTCAGGCAGCACATCAGGACGGTGGCGACCAGGCACTGCCACACCCAGAGCCCCACCACGGGTTCCCTTTCGGGCCAGGCGGCCCGGGTCAGCGCACGGGGGGCCGGCACGGCGGCGGCCAGCGCGACGGCGCTCAGCAGGAGCAGGCAGAACGTCATCCCACGGGCTCCGGATCCGGTCGGTGGAGGAGGCGGCTAAGGGTGGGCCGACGCGTTCGTCCGCTGTGTCGCCCGCCGCCAGTATGACGGCGGCGGGCGGTGCACGGCAGACCTCGGGACGACCCCCGGCCCGTACTTCACCTCACCGTCGACCACGTCACCGCGACACCACCTGTCCCACCACCTCGCCCAGACCCACCCGCACGCCGTCCGGCCCGGGCGCCCACGCCGACAGGGTCACCACGTCGCCGTCCTCCAGGAAGGTCCGTTTGCCGTCGGGGAGTTCGAGGGCGTCGCGGCCGTTCCAGGTCAGTTCCAGCAGGGATCCGCGTTCGTGCCCGGAGGGACCGCTGACGGTTCCGGAGCCGTACAGGTCACCGGTGCGCAGCGAAGCGCCGTTCACCGTCATGTGGGCCAGTTGCTGTGCGGCGGTCCAGTACATGGTGGAGAAGGGGGGCTCGGAGACCAGGTGCCCGTTGATCGACACGGAGATACGGAGGTCGTAGCCGCCCGGACCGTCCCCGGAGGCCGAGTCGTCGAGATACGGCAGCAGGTCGTGTGTCCGCTCCGGTGGTGCCACCCGCGCCTCCTCCAGTGCGTCCAGCGGGGTGATCCACGCCGACACCGACGTGGCGAAGGACTTGCCGAGGAACGGGCCGAGGGGGACGTACTCCCAGGCCTGGATGTCGCGCGCGGACCAGTCGTTGAGGAGGCACAGCCCGAAGACGTGCTCCCGGAAGTCGCCCAGCGTCACCGGCGAGCCCATGGCCGAGGGCACGCCGACGACGAAGCCGACCTCCGCCTCGATGTCCAGGCGGACCGAGGGGCCGAAGACGGGGGCCGGGTCCGTAGGGGCCTTGCGCTGGCCGGAGGGTCGTACGACATCCGTCCCCGACACCACGACCGTGCCCGAGCGGCCGTGGTAGCCGATCGGCAGGTGTTTCCAGTTGGGGGTCAGGGAGTCCGCGGCGTCGGGGCGGAAGATGTGGCCGACGTTGCGGGCGTGGTTCTCGGAGGCGTAGAAGTCGACGTAGTCCGCGACCTCGAAGGGCAGGTGCAGGGTCACCGACGAGAGCGGATGCAGGAACTCCTGGACGGCCGACTGGTGCGAGGGCACCGTCACCCATGCCGTCAGGGCCCGCCGTACGTCCGACCACGCGGTGCGGCCCGCCGCCAGCAGCGGGTTCAGGGACGGCCGGGCGAGCAGGGCGGCGTACGGCGAACCCAGTGCGTGGGCCGCCGCGCCGGCGTCGAGTACGTGGTCGCCGAGCCGGACGCCGACGGTCCGGTCGGCCGGCTCTCCCACGGAGAAGACGCCGTACGGGAGGTTGTGCGGGCCGAAGGGGTCGCCCTCGGGGAGATCGAAGGGGGGCATGGGGTACTGCCTCGCTCTCAATCGATGCGTATGCCATGTGGTCGCGCCACACGTTACGGCCGAGTCGCTTGTCTTGGGAGGGCTTAAAGGGCTGACCGGGAGGGGCTAAAGAGTCCGTAATGCTCTGGTAAGGGATCGTTGGAGGCGTCAATTCCGGCTTAGCGTCCTTTGGGGACTACGGGCGGGGTGGGGCCGTTCCGCAGCCGGGACACGTGGGGGGACCCGTGGCCAGGAGCGCAGACAGACGTGTGCCTTTTGAGGCCGACCGTGAGGTGCCGGGCCTGATCGTGAAGTTCGGCGACTATCCGCTGCACCACGGCGGGGTCGGCGCGATCCGCAGTCTGGGCCGCCTCGGCGTCCCGATGTACGCGATCACGGAGGACCGTTGTACGCCCGCGGCCGCCTCCCGCTATCTGAGGAAGGCCTTCGTCTGGCCGACGACGGGGACGGAGGAGCCCGGACGGCTCGTCGAGGGGCTGCTTCGGATCGGTCGCGCCATCGGCCGCCCGACGGTCCTCGTCCCCACGGACGAGGAGGCCGCGGTGCTCATCGCCGAGCACCGCGACGAACTCGGCGCCCGCTTCCTCGTCCCGGGTGTCGACCGGGGACTGCCACGCCGCCTCGCCAGCAAACAGGGACTGCACGAGCTGTGTGTGGAACACGGCATTCCCAGCCCGGCGACGGCCTTCCCGCGGTCCTACGACGACATCGTCGCCTTCGCCGACAAGGCGCTCTTCCCGGTGGTGGCCAAGAACCGCGAGGCGTTCGTGCGGCGCACCCGGCCGGCCGTGAACGGCACGACCCGGATCGCCACCCGCGAGCGCCTGCTCACCCGCGCCCGTGACTGGGGCGAGCGGCCCGGGGTGATCCTCCAGGAGTATCTGCCCAGGGAGCAGGCGGAGGACTGGATCGTGCACGCCTACTTCGACGCCGACTCCACGCCGCTGGCGATGTTCACCGGGGTCAAGGTCCGTTCCTGGCCGCCGCACGCGGGGATGACCGCGAACGCGTACGTAGTCGACAATCCGGAACTCGCGGACCTCGCCGCGCGTTTCATCAAAGAGATCGGCTTCACCGGCATCATCGACCTCGACCTGCGCTTCGACCGGCGCGACGGGCTGTACAAACTCCTCGACTTCAACCCGCGCATGGGCGCCCAGTTCCGGCTCTTCGAGAACGAGTCGGGGGTGGACGTCGTCCGCGCCCTGCACCTGGACCTGACAGGCCGCAGCGTCCCGGAGGGGGAACAGCGGGCCGGCCACCGGTACATCGTGGAGAACATCGACCTGGCCGCCCTCCTCGCCTACCGCCGCAGCGGCTATACGACGCCGCACGCGCCGGACCGGGCGAGCGGGACGGAGCTGGCCTGGCTCGCGGGTGACGACCCGCTGCCGTTCCTCACGATGCTCGCGCGCTTCGTGCGGCCGGGCGCGAAGCATCTGTACCAGCTGTGGCGGACCAACCGCCGCGGCGCCTCGAAGTAGCAGCGCGAAGCAACAGATGGCTCCACGAAGTGGAGACGTTCCTGGGGAGGGACTTCGTGATCCGACCGGTAGCAGTCATCGGTGCCGGGCCCTACGGCCTGTCCACCGCCGCCCATCTCAGGGCCCGCGGCATCCCCGTCCGGGTCTTCGGCGACCCCATGGTCAGCTGGCGCGACCACATGCCCGCCGGCATGCTCCTCAAGTCGACCCCGGCGGCCTCCGACCTCGACGCGCCCCAGCGGGGCCACACCCTCGTCGACTACTGCGACGCGGCGGGCATACCGCGGCTGGTGACCGACGAGGACATCGTCCCGGTGGAGACCTTCATCGCGTACGGCGAGTGGTTCCAGCAGAAGCTGGTGCCCGAGCTGGAGCGGGTGCGGGTCGTGTCGGTGGACCGGGGTTCCCAGGGCTTCGAACTCAAGCTGGACTCGGGAGAGTCGTTCACCGCCCGCGCGGTCGTCGTCGCCACCGGACTCGCGGGGCTGGCCCATCAGCCGCCCGAGCTGACCACGGGTGACGGACCCACCCCCACGGGCCCGGTCTCCCACAGCTCCCAGCACCACGACCTGAGCCGTTACGCGGGCAAGGAGCTGATCGTCGTCGGCGCAGGCCAGTCCGCGCTGGAGACGGCGGCCCTCGCGGCGGAGGCGGGCGCCCGGGTCAGGGTCGTCTCCCGGGGCCGGGTCGCCTTCGGCGAGCCCCCGTGGCACCAGCCCCGGCTCCGCCCGGAGTCGCCCTTCGGCCGTGCCTGGTCCCTGTGGGCGCTCACCTACTACCCCCACCCCTACCGCCACCTCCCGGCCCAGGCCCGCCACTACCTGGTCCGCCGTGTCCTCGGCCCGCTCGGCGCCTGGTGGCTGCGCGACCGCTTCCAGGGCCGGGTGAGGGTCAGCGAGGTCCGTCGCGTCCTGAGCGCGGACGCGGCCGACGGCCATCCCACGCTGACGGTCCTCACCGCCACCGGCGGCACGGAACGGCTGTCGGCCGACCACGTCATCGCCGCTACCGGCTACCGCGTCGACCTCGCCGCGATGGACTTCCTCGGCCATGAACTCCGTACGGCACTGGCGGTGAGCCGGGGCGCGCCGAAACTGGGCGCGGGATATGTGTCGTCGGTGCCGGGGCTCTACTTCACCGGACTTCCGGCGGCCTCGTCGTACGGGCCGGTGATGCGGTTCGTGTGCGGTACGGAGTTCGCCTCACCGAGGCTGGTGAGGCATCTGGCGGCGGCGCACGGTTAGGCGCCCGGCAGCTGGGCCTGCTGCCACGCCATGAACTCCTCTATCAGCCCGGGCGGGTTGGCGTACTCGGTCGCGTGACGCTCCCAGCCGGGGCAGTCACACGGACAAAGGGGAGCTACGACCGGTAGCGGCCCAGCGTCCGCAGCCCCGGCAGCGCCTTGTCCTCGAAGTCGAACAGCGCCAGGTTCTCCCACGCGTTGCCCGATCCCGGGTCCTGTGGGTTCCAGCCGCTGCCCGCGCGGTAGGTCCACACGCCTTCCCAGTAGCAGTAGCCGAGGCCCTGTCCGCCGGGGACGGCGGCGGCGAGGTCGGCGACCGCGCGCAGCCAGGCGGCCTGGCCCTCGGGGGTGGCGGGGAAGCCGGGGGCCAGCTGCGAGGGGCTGTTGAGGATGTCGTTGATGTCGTCCTCGCTGCCCAGCGTGAACGGGTAGGCGGTCTCGGCGATCACGACCGGCTTGCCGTAACGGGCGGTGAGATCCGCGAAGTTGGCGGCGGCGGTCTCCAGGGTGCCGTGCCAGAACGGGTAGTACGACTGGGCGATGATGTCGAAGTCGAGGCCGTAGGACACGGCGGTGTCGAACCACCAGCGGGACGTGCCGTTGTCGCCGCCCGAGGCGATGTGCAGCATCGTGCGGATGCGCGGCGAGGTGTCGCGGGCGGCTCTCAGACCGGACTTCAGCAGGGCGGCCAGGTTGCCCCAACCTCCGCTGTCGCTCCCCCAGTTCTTGCCCTCGGGCCAGAGCATGCCGCCGTTGATCTCGTTGCCGACCTGAACGAGGTCGGCCGGGGTGCCCTGCCGCTTCAGGGCGCCGAGCACGTCGGCCGTGTGGTCGTAGACGGCCCGCGCCAGACCCGTGATGTCCAGATCCGCCCACGCGGCCGGCTTGGTCTGGTGCGCCGGGTCGGCCCATGTGTCGGAGTAGTGGAAGTCGATCCAGATGCCGATGCCGGCCCGTCTCAGTCGGCGGGCGAGCGGGAGAACACGGGCCTTGTCGTTGTAGCCGTCGACCGGGTTCACCCAGACCTTCAGACGGGCGTGGGTGATCCCCGCGTGGGCGAGGAGACGGATCGGGTCCTCGCGGCGGCCGTCGGCCGTGCGGTACACGGCGCCGTGGTCCTCGTTCTTGGGCAGCGAGGAGATGTCCATGGCCCGGATGTCCAGCCCACGGTGACCGCCCGTGGAGGCGGCCGCGGGTGCCGCCCCCAGCACGGGGACGGCCAGTGCGGCGGCTCCCGCAGCGGTGAGAACACTGCGTCTGCGCATGTTCGGTTCCTTTCAAAGTGATCAAGCCGAAGTGACGTGACCACCCCGTGGGTCTGTGATCGTGCACAACCTCGCGAGCGCCGGACACCCGCGAGCAACAAGTAGGTAACCCGAAGCCCCCTCCCGTGACAAGGGGTTGAAAGGCCTCTCTTCTGTGCACGATCACAGAGCCGCGCGGGAGCCTCGCCGCGTGCGGTGGTCCCTCGATCGCATCGTGAAGGCCCACACGAACGGGCGCCGCGAACCACCGGCTACGTCGTCAACCACCGTGCCCGCGACCTGAGTTCCGGGCGCTCGCACTCAATGGCTCTCGCCGCGAGCGACGGTGACCGGCGCCGGCTGACGCGGTGTTCGTCGCCTCCGTCCGCCGGCCCTTCGAACGCATCACGACGGAACTGGTGGTGCGAGATTCCACTTGAGCGTCGAACCGGAGCCGACGTCAACGGATGTGAAGGGTGCAGCCGTCCGGTTCGCGTCGAGTCGATGGAGGTTTCCATCCGTATTCTCTGATCATGGCCGCACCCACCGCATATTCACTCGTCGCCACTGACCTGGACGGAACCCTGCTCCGGGGCGACGACACGCTCTCCGACCGTTCGCTCGCCGCGCTCGCGCGGGTGGCGGAGGCCGGGGCCCGGCATCTGGTGGTGACCGGCCGGCCGGCCCCGAGAGTGCGGCCGCTCCTCGACGACCTGGGCAGCACGGGGCTCGCGGTGTGCGGGCAGGGCGCGCAGGTGTACGACGCCGGCGCGGACCGTCTGCTGTGGTCGGTCACCCTGGACCGGGAGTTGGCCGAGACCGCGCTCGGCAAGATCGAGGCCGAGGTCGGCCAGGTCTACGCCGCCGTCGACCAGGACGGCGTCGACGGTCTCACGCTCATCGAGCCGGGGTATCTGATGCCGCACCCCACCCTCCCCGCGGTACGGGTCGACCGCCGCGACGACCTGTGGTGCGAGCCGATCAGCAAGGTCCTGCTCCGCCACCCCGCCCTGTCCGACGACGAGTTGGCGGCGACGGCCCGCGGAGTCGTCGGTTCCCTTGCGACGGTGACGATGTCGGGCCCCGGCACCGTCGAACTCCAGCCATGCGGCATCACCAAGGCTACGGGCCTCGCCCTGGCCGCCGAACACCTCGGCCTCGGCCCCGAACAGACCATCGCGTTCGGCGACATGCCCAACGACATCCCCATGTTCGACTGGGCGGCCCACGGCGTAGCCATGGCCAACGCCCACCCCGAACTCAAGGCGGTGGCCGACGAGATCACCCTCTCGAACGAGGACGACGGCATCGCCGCCGTCCTCGAGAGGCTGTTCCGCAAGACCTGAGCGGGCCGGGCGAAGCCCGCTGCGGTTCGGCAGCGCCCCGCAGGGGCGCGGGGCTGTGTCCATGTGCGGCTACCGCCGCGTGGGCGCGACCAGCCACGACGGTGCCGCAGCCGACTGACGGCGCAACGCGGCACTTCCAGCGGAGCGCTTAGTACGCGCCCCACACGTTGTCGATCGACCCGTACCGCTGCGCCGCGTAGTTGCAGGCCGCGGTGATGTTGGCGACCGGGTCGTACGGGTCCCACGAGGTGCCGGACACGTGGTACGCCTGGAACGTGGGGTCGATGACCTGGAGCAGGCCCTTGGAGGGGGTGCCGGCGGCCGCGTTGGAGTCCCAGTTGTTGATGGCGTAGGGGTTGCCGGACGACTCGCGGATGATGTTGCGGTAGATGCTGTTGTACGACCCGGGGATGCCGTTCTGGGCCATGACCTGGAGCGAGGCTCTGATCCAGCCGTCGAGGGTGTTGGAGTAGCCGAGCGAGGTCGCCGTGGCCACGGTCGGGGTGGCTGCGGAGGCGCTGGTCGCGCCGACGATCGGGAGGGCCAGCAGGGCGAGGCCGGTACTGGCGACGGCGAGCTTGCGGGACAGACGCATGACGAATTTCCTCTCCGGCGCCTGCGAGGTGAGCTGTCGGGTTCGGGCGGGAGTTGCCCGGCCATGCCGAAAAGGCATGACTTCACCCCGAGCCGTGCCGGTTCTGTCCGAAGACATCCCGGTACGGCGACTTACCTGGGTCCCCCGCTCCTGCCGTACGTGTTCTCGTGAGTGAGCGGTCTCCGGGCGGCGGCAGGATTAGGCGTCCGCCCTGGGCCGGGAACGTATGCGAGAGCACATGTCCGGAACAAGTACCGGATTCACACATCACACCCGTTGATCATGGTGTGCGGCTTATGGGGCGCTGAATTCCGGGGGTGACGGGTGTGGCGGAGTGAGGCAAGTCACCGCCGAGCGCAAGAGGGGCAAAACGACCATAGATGCCCAACTGGCAGTTAACCGGCCGTCCGTGGGATCCGCTTCTCCCACGTCCGGTGGAAAACCACCTCTCCGCCCTCCGTGCAGACCACCTCGTTGACGGTCAGGAAGAATTCCGCCCCGTCGCAGGTGATCTCCGAGCGCGTACGGACCGTCGTGTCCCACGCCTGCTCCGGCCGGTGCAGCCGGATCGACCAGTCCGAGCGGGTGCGCGCCGACAGCGGGTCCGTTTCGTCGATCGTGTACGTCTCCAGCGCGTCCTCGGTGAACTCCAGACCATCGGGGTACACGCGCGTGCCGCCGTACCGGGGGTCGACCTCCAGACGCCACTCACCCTTGGCGACATCGCGTACGACCAGCCGCTCGGGGCGCGGTTCGTCCAGCGTGGCCGGGAAGTTGACGCCGAGCGGCTCGGACTGTTCGGGCTCGTCGAAGGTGATCTCGCCCGCCGACTCACGGGATCGCACCGGAAGTTCCAGGAAACTCCCCGCCGGCTCCAGCGCGAACCCCGCCGCGGAGTCGGCCTGCGGCCAGATCCACGGCCAGTACGCGGAGGAGACGGCGAGCCGGATGCGGTGCCCGGGCGGGAAGGCGTGCCCGATGCCGTTCAGCTCGAACGTCACCTCCTCGGTGGCCCCCGGCTCCCACGGCACCGCCCGGTCCCGCCCGTGCCGCGCCGACAGATTGAGCACACCCCGGGTGACCAGCGTCGACGAACCGTCCGGCGCCACATCGCAGAGCCGGGCGACGACCTGCCCGCGCGGCACCTCCGAGGTCAGCCGCAGCCGCACCCGCGGCCGCCCCAGCACCCACGTCTCCGCACCCACCGCGAACTCGAAACAGGCCGAGCGGGCGTCCTCCTCCCGCTGGTCCGGCGGCAGATCGGCGTCGTTCCCGAAGGGGAAGAAACGGCCGGCGTCCACGCCCGTGTGCTGCGGGGAACGGACCAGCACAGGGGCGCCCTGGAGGCCGTACGACACCGTCGTGACGTGGGGTGAGGGCCAGGCCGGCTCACCGACCCAGCGGCCGGGGAGGGTCCCGTACACCGTGGCCGGAGGGTGCGAGTCGCTGACGTACGCCCGCAGCAGCGGCTCCCGCATGATCCCGGTGTCCACGCCCTTCAGATGCTGGTCCCACCAGCGCAGGGTCTCCTGGAGGAAGCCGATCGCCGGTCCCGGCGGCAGGCCGCGGTCGGGGTACTGGTGGGACCAGGGGCCGATGAGCCCTCGTACGCGGTCGGCCGGCAGCTGCCCGACCAGCCGCAGGACCGTGTCGCGGTACGGGTCGTGCCAGCCGCCCACCGCCAGGACCGGCGCGTCGATCGCACCGTAGTCCTCGCAGACGCTGCCGTGGCGCCAGTAGTCGTCCCGGGTCTGGTGGGCCAGCCAGGTGTGGATGAACGGGTCGACCCGCTCCAGGCGTTTGAGCCACATGTCCCGCCAGGCCGGGCCCGCGTACCGCGGGTCGGGCGGCCGGGAGACGAACGCGAGCATGGTGGCCGCCCAGGCGTGCATGTCGACCGCGAGGACGGAACCTCCCATGTAGTGCACGTCGTTGTCATAGCGGTCGTCCGTCGAGCAGACCGTGACGACCGCCTTGAGCGGCTCGGGCGCGAGGGCCGCGATCTGCAGGGAGTTGAAGCCGCCCCAGGAGATGCCGAACATGCCGACCTTGCCGCTGCACCAGGGCTGCGCCGCCAGCCAGTTGACCACCTCGACCCCGTCGGCCAGCTCGGTCGCCGAGTACTCGTCCGTCGGCATGCCCTCGCTGTTTCCGTGCCCGCGGATGTCCACGCGCACGGAGGCGTACCCGTGGCCCGCGTACCAGGGGTGGCGCTGGAAGTCGCGGGGCGCGGTCCAGTCTGAAAGCCGGTACGGGAGGTACTCGAGGAGCGCCGGTACGGGCTCGTCCGTCAGCGGCCGCCACACGCGCGCGTACAGCTGTGTCCCGTCCGGAAGCGGGATGCGGAGGTCCTCGTGGGTCGTGTCGAAGGGGAAGGACGTACGGATGTGCATGAGCGTGACCCCAGTGGCTCCGTCGGTTTCAGTGGACCGGGTGCATGGTGCGGCGCAGCCACGGCGCGGCGGCCATCACCGCGAGGCCCGCGGCCACCGCGATCGCGCCGTTGACGCCGAAGTAGGCCGGCTTGGAGACGTCGTCGTAGAGCTTCACCGTCTGGGCCTGGATGCCGTTGGCGAGGGCGAGGGACAGGAACCAGAGGGACATGGTCTGGCTGGAGAAGGCGACCGGGGCGAGCTTGGTGGTGGCCGACATGCCGGAGGTCTCCAGGAGGATGTCGCCGAGGCCCAGCAGGAAGTACGAGCCGACGATCCACCAGGCGGACATCAGGTAGTCGTCGCCGCCGTGCCCGCTGGTCGGCAGGACCATCAGCAGGAACGACAGACCGCCCAGCACGACCCCGATCGCGATCTTGTTGGAGGCGTGCGGCTGTCTGTGGCCCATCCGGACCCACAGCGCGGCGACGAAGGGCGCGAGACCGACCTCGAAGGCACCGAGCGCGGAGGCGTACCAACTGGCCGGGAAGTCGAAGCCGAGGATGGCCGTCTCGGCGTTCGTGGAGGCCAGCAGCATCATCGTGGAGTAGGCCTGGAAGAGGATGAAGTTGAAGACGGTCGAGGCCAGGAAGAGGACGATGTACGGCTTGAGGCGGCCGCGCTCCTCGGATGTGACCCGCGGGCTGCGGAACATCACCGCGAAGTAGACGACCGGCGCGATCACCGAGATCAGGGTGAGCAGGTCGACGAAGCGGTCCATGGTCAGCCAGCCGGCGGCGGCGAGCAGACCGGCGACGACCGCCACGGCGACGAGGCCCAGGACGATCAGGCGCACCGCCCGGCGCATCGCGTGCGGCGCGAGCGCGAACTCGGCCGAGTGTCTGCGTCCGGCCAGGTGACGGCGGCCCGCGACGTACTGGATCAGACCGAAGGTCATACCGATCGCGGCGGCCGAGAAACCCCAGTGCCAGCCCTTGTGGTCGCCGAGCCAGCCGGTGATCAGCGGGCCCGCGAAGGCGCCGATGTTGATCGCCATGTAGTAGAGCGCGAACCCGGCGTCCCGGCGGTCGTCGTCGGTGGCGTAGAGCCTGCCGACCATGGTGGCCACGTTGGGTTTGAGCAGGCCGGTGCCCGCGCTGATGAGCCCCAGGCCCACCCAGGTCATGGTCGAGGTCGGCACGGCCATGGAGTAGTGGCCGCAGGCGATCAGGATGCCGCCCCACAGCACCGCGCGGTACGAGCCGAGGATCCGGTCGGCGAGCCAGCCGCCGGCGACCGAGACGAGGTAGACGAGGGTGCCGTAGGCCGCGGAGACGGACGCGGCCGTTCCGGCCGACATGCCCATGCCCTCGTTGGCCACGGAGTCGGCGAAGTACAGGACGAGGATGGCCTGCATGCCCAGGAACGAGAAGCGCTCCCAGACCTCCAGACCGGAGAGGGTGAGCAGGCCTTTGGGCTGGCCGAAGAAGGCGGTGTCGTCCTCGGGCGGGGGTTGGCTGCCGGGATCCACGTCAACGGTTGTTCGAGACACGCTCTACTACTTCCGTCTAAGTCGACAGATATCCGTTCTTTTCAGGTGATCAAAAACATACCGGTCGTGATCCGATACCGCCCGTGCTGCACGGGTGGGCGGCAGCGGTGATCGAAACGTGACCGGATACGCTGACTTGAGTGATGGCAGCGACCTATCGACAAACCGTGTAATCGCCAGTAGACACCAGCAGACAGGAGACCCCTCGTGACCGTCGTCGGGCCGTTCGGGCTGAGCGTGCGGGACCAGGCTCTGGAAGCCGATGTCCAGGCCGGATTGGCGGCCGTCGAGGAGGGTTTGCTCGAAGCCACCAAGAGCGAGGTCCCCTTCATCACGGAGGCCGCGCAGCACCTCGTACGGGCGGGCGGGAAGCGCTTCCGTCCGCTGCTCGTGATGCTCACTGCCCAGTTCGGCGACCCCTACGCCCCCGGAGTCGTGCCGTCGGCCGTGGTGGTGGAGCTGACCCACCTGGCGACGCTGTACCACGACGACGTGATGGACGAGGCGTCCGTGCGGCGTGGGGTCGACAGCGCGAACACCCGGTGGGGCAACTCGGTCGCGGTCCTCACCGGCGACTTCCTCTTCGCCCGCGCCTCGCACATCCTGGCCGACCTCGGTCCGGAGGCGGTCCGGGTGCAGGCCGAGGCGTTCGAGCGGTTGGTCACGGGTCAGATCCTGGAGACCGCGGGGCCGGTGGACGGCCGGGATCCGGTCGAGCACTACCTGGACGTGCTCGGCGGCAAGACCGGCTCGCTGGTCGCGGTGTCCTGCCGGTTCGGCGCCATGATGTCGGGCGCCGACGAGTCGGTGGTCGACGTGCTGACGCAGTACGGCGAGCGCCTCGGCGTCGCCTTCCAGCTCGCGGACGACGTCCTGGACATCGCCTCGGACTCCCGCGAGTCCGGGAAGACCCCGGGGACGGATCTGCGCGAGGGCATCCCGACCATGCCGGTGCTGCGACTGCGGGAGCGGGCGGCGCGGCTGGGCCTCGCGGAGGACATCGCGCTGTGCGAGCTGCTGGACTCCGACCTGACCGACGACGCGCGGCACGCCGAGGCGTTGGCCGCGCTGCGGGCGCATCCCGCGCTGGAGCAGGCGCGGCGGGACACCGTGCGGTTCGCGGAGGAGGCCCGGGCGGCGCTCGCTCCGCTGCCGGAGGGCGATGTGAAGGCCTCGCTCATGGAGATGTGCGACGCGGTGGTCCACCGGGCGGGCTGACAGGCCCGGCGTATGTGACGTACGTCACCAATCTGGACTGAGTCCAATCTGAGATCGACCCCGTATTCATGCCCAGAAGCTGACGCAGGGGGCGTCAGCTGCAATACGGGGAGACAAAAGAATCATGGGCATGAAAGCGACGTTCTCCAAGCGCCGTAAGAGCCTCGTCGTCACCGCCGTCGCGGTGGCCGCCGCCGGTGGTGTCGCCGCCACGGTGATTCCCGCCTTCGCCGCCGGAGGTGACCGCGTCGACCACGTGGGCCACTCGGGCGGCGAGAGCATCGTCAGTCGGAGCGGCGTCCTCGGCGGCAGCGGCGGCACGATCCTCGCCGCGAGCCTCCGGGGCGCCAACGAGGTGCCCGTCCAGGGCGGCCCCGCCGTGAACGACAAGGACGGCGCCGCACTGGAGTTCATCAAGGTCAAGGGCGACAAGGTGTCCGTAGCCGTGACCTGGCGCGGCACCGGCAGGCCCACCCTGCTCCACATCCACCAGGGCGCCAAGGGCGCCAACGGCGGCGTCAAGGTCGACTTCACCAAGCTGCTCGACAAGGCCAAGGGGCACAGCGTCACCGGCACCGTGAAGGTGAAGGACGGCGCGCTGCTCGACGCCCTGAAGTCCGACCCCGGCGCGTTCTACGCCAACCTGCACACCGCCGAGTTCCCCGGCGGAGCCGTCCGCGGCCAGCTCCACCAGGTCACCGTCGCCGGCTTCGACTTCCGGGACGCGCTGCGCAACTTCCAGGCGTCCGTCGTCGAGGGCCGGCAGATCTATGAGTGCAAGCCGGCCGAGGGCGGCGGGTACGCCTTCGCCCAGCGGGACGTCAGCGCCGTGCTCGCCGGCCACATCGCGCACTCCTTCGTCGAGCCCAACTCCGGTACCCCGCAATGGATCGCGCGGGACGGCAGCGCGGTCACCGGCTCGGTCATCTCCCGCACGCCGAACGGCGACGGGAACATCCCCGAGCTCGACCTGAAGGCCACCCGGTCCGGCAAGCACCACGGCCTGCTCGCCGACACCACCGAGATCCTGCGCCTGAACACCGTCGGCGGCGTCGCCCCGACCGGCTCCTGCACACCCGGTGCGATCGTCGGCGTGCCGTACCAGGCGGACTACGTGTTCCTGCGCGGCTGATCCACCGACGTACACGAGCGGCGTCTTCCTACGCGACCCCTACGGGTCGGGGGAGGCGCCGCCTCCATGTGTCATACCGCAGGTGTACGTGGAGTTGAGCCCGGGGGCTGACGTATCGCCCTGACGGATTTGGTCAGATGGGAACCACGGGAAAACACCACTCCTCACCGATTCGGGTGAGAATGGCGGCTACGGGGTGGACGAGTGGAGCAGTTGGAAGCCGCCGCCTATCACGGAGGTAGGGCACACATGGCACCGTACGGATCCGACGACAGCACGACGCCGGACGAGAGCGACGACCTGCGCGCCGGGCGGCGCAAGGCCGCGCGGTACGTCGTCCCGGTCGCGGTCGTGGGAGTGGCCGCGGCGACCATCGGGCTGGTCCCGGCGCTCGCCGATTCCGGCGACCCCGACCTGCCGAAGATCAGCGCACAGCAACTCATCGAGAAGATCGCCGCGTCGGACGTGGAGCGGCTGTCCGGCACCGTGAAGATCACCACGGATCTGGGGCTGCCGGACTTCGGCGGGCTGGAGAACAGCCTGACCGGCGGCGGTTCGGGATCGCGCTCGGGTGACGGTTCGTCGGCCGATCCGACGTCCAAGCTCACCGCACTCGCCACCGGCACCCACACCCTGCGGGTCGCGGCCGACGGCGAGGACAAGCAGAAGCTCTCGCTCCTGGAGAACGCCGCCGAGTACAGCCTCATCCACAACGGCAAGGACGTGTGGGGCTACGACAGCGGGACCAACGAGGTCTTCCACGGCACCGCCGACGACAGCGACGGGAAGGACCAGCGGGAAGAGGTCCCGGCCACGCCCAAGGACCTCACCGAGGACGCCCTCAAGGCGGTCGACGACACGACCTCCGTGACCGTCGAGGGCACCGCGCACGTCGCGGGCCGCGATGCCTACCGGCTCGTCATCAAGCCCAAGGACTCCGGGTCCACCGTCGGTCAGGTCACTGTGGCCGTGGACGCGAAGACCGGGCTGCCGCTGAAGTTCACGCTGACCCCGGCGAGCGGCGGCGCGGCGGTCGTCGACGCCGGCTTCACCCAGATCAGCTATGCCAAGCCGGCCGCGTCCACCTTCGACTTCACGCCTCCCAAGGGCGCGAAGGTCACCGAGGAGGACGCCGCCGGGGCACCCGAGCGCCACTCCGGCCACTCCGGCGGCTTCTCCGGCGACGAGGGCTTCGCCCCGGGCGGTCCCGACGGGCTCGACGTCATCGGCGAGGGCTGGACCTCCATCGCCACCTTCGACACCGGCGGCCAGGGCATCCCGTCCGGCTCCGAGGCCGGCGGCGCCTTCGGCGGCTTCCTCGACTCGCTCGGCGACAAGGCGAGCGGCAAGTTCGGCGAGGGCACGGTGTTCAAGACCCGGCTGATCAACGCCCTGATCACCGACGACGGCAAGGTCTACGTCGGTGCGGTGACCAAGGACGCGCTGGTGAAGGCGGCCGACGAGGCCAAGTAACCACCCCACGCGCACAACGGATCGAGGGAGCCGATGGACCAGCCGCCCGCCACGGAGCCGCAACCGGAGGGCGACGGTGACAGCGCGGACGTGGGTGACACCGTCATCCACACCCGCGCCCTCACCAAGCGCTACCGCGGCGGGCAGCTCGCCGTCGACGGTCTCGACCTGACCGTCCCGGCAGGCAGCGTCTTCGGCTTCCTCGGCCCGAACGGCTCGGGCAAGACCACCACCATCCGCATGCTGATGGGCCTCATCGAACCGACCTCCGGCTCGGCCCGGGTCCTGGACCGCCCCATGCCGCGCTCCGCGCGCGCCGTACTGCCGCACGTGGGCGCACTCATCGAGGGCCCCGCGCTCTACGGCTTTCTCTCCGGCCGCGACAACCTCATCCGCTACGACGCCGCCGACCCGACCGCCGACCCCCGCACCCGGCGCGCACGCGTCGCGACGGCACTGGACCGGGTGGGCCTGGCGGCCGCGGCCGGCAAGAAGGCCAAGGCGTACTCGCTGGGCATGAAACAGCGCCTGGGTCTCGCGGCGGCCCTCCTCCAACCCCGCAGACTCCTCGTCCTCGACGAGCCGACCAACGGCCTCGACCCGCAGGGAATGCGTGAAATCCGCTCCCTGGTCCGGGAGTTGGCCTCGGACGGCACGACCGTCTTCCTGTCCTCGCATCTGCTGGACGAGATCGAGCAGGTCTGCACCCACGCGGCCGTGATGGCCCAGGGCCGCCTGATCACGCAGGGCCCGGTGGCCGACCTGGCGGCGGGGACGCGCGGACGGCTGGTGGTGACGACTCCGGACACGGGGGACGCGGCGCGGGTGCTGAAGGAACAGGGCGTCGCGGATGTGGTGGTGGCCGACGACCGGGTGACCGCGGATCCCCCGGACGGCGAACTGGCCGACATCAACGCCGCATTGGTGGGAGCGGGCGTGCGCGTACGGGCCTTCGGAGTGGAACGGGCCTCGCTGGAGGACGCCTTCGTGGCGCTGACGGGAGAGGGCTTCGATGTCGCGAGCTGAGGTCCTGGTCAAGCCGAGTCCGTTGTGGACCTTCGGGTTGTTCCGCAGTGAGTTGATCACCACCTTCCGCCGCTGGCGCACCCTCGCCCTCCTCGGCGTCCTCGCGGCCGTACCGATCCTCGTCGGCATCGCCGTGAAGATCGAGACGGGCGACGACGGCGGCCCCCGAGGGGGCGGTGGCGGCGGCCCCGCCTTCGTCTCGCAGATCACCAACAACGGCCTGTTCCTGGTCTTCACCGCACTCGCCGCCACCCTCCCCTTCTTCCTCCCCATGGCCATCGGCGTCATCGCGGGCGACGCGATAGCCGGTGAGTCGAACGCCGGCACCCTGCGCTACCTCCTGGTCGCCCCGGCCGGCCGCACCCGCCTCCTGCTCACCAAGTACGCGACGGTGATGACCTTCTGCCTCGTGGCCACCCTGGTGGTCGCGGCCTCGGCACTCACGGTCGGCGCCCTGCTCTTCCCACTGGGGGATCTGACCACTATCTCCGGCACACAGATCAGCTTCGGCGAAGGCCTCGGCCGGGCCTTCCTGATCGCCCTGGTCGTCGCCGCGTCACTGACCGGCGTGGCGGCCCTCGGCCTGTTCGTGTCGACGCTGACCGGCAGCGGCATCGCCGCGATGGCGACAACCGTGGGCCTGCTCATCACGGTCCAGATCCTCGACCAGATCCCCCAGCTGCACGCGCTCCAGCCGTACTTCTTCTCCCACTACTGGCTGTCCTTCGCCGACCTCATGCGCGAACCCGTCTACTGGGACGACCTGGTGAAGAACCTCGGCCTCCAGGCTCTGTACGCGGCGGTTTTCGGCTCGGCGGCATGGGCGAGGTTCACGACGAAGGACATCACGGCCTGAGCGCCGGTCACGGGGTGTCGTACGGGAAACGCGCGAGCGGTGCCTCCTGGGCGAAGAACGTCTTCGCGCGGGCCAGCGCCTGCGTGTCGCCGCGTACGTCGCCCGGCTTGCTGCCGTTGCCGAGCAGTACCCCGCCGAACCGCATCCGCATGTACGCGGCCGAGTGGTGCAGGGTTCCGATCAGCGGGTCGGCGACCTCGAACTCCTCGTGCGCCAGCGCGGTGACACCCCACAGGGTGCGGCCCGCGAGCGTGCCCTTGAAGTCGGCACCGGGGGTGCGCAGCCAGCCCGACCAGTGGTCGAGGTAGCGCTTGGCCTGTCCGGAGAGCGAGTACCAGTACAGCGGGGACGCGATCACGATGTCCGTCGCCGCGAGGGTGGCGTCGAACAGCAGCCCGACGTTCCCCTCGGTCGGTCGCGCATGGTCGCTGTCGTGCCGCAGGTCCTCGAAGTCGGGCAGCGGGTGGTCGTTGAGGTCGATCCACTGCTGCTCGACGTCGTCGGCCAGCTGTTCGGCCGCCGTGCGTGCCAGCAGCTCGGTGTTGCCGTCGTCGCGGCTGCTGCCGAGCACGAACAGGAAACGGCGCGTCATGGAATCCCCCAGGTGATGGACGTCGTACGCCGATCATATGCGCATGCAAGTATCTGTCGAGGGGGTGTCGTGTGTGGACGGGGGAGCGCCGTCAGCGCGACCGGCCGGTGAGGCGGGCCAGAGGCTCGGTCTCGCGCGGGAGACGGCCGCCGAGATCGCCGAGGCGCCAGTCGGGCACCCACGGCACGCGGTAGACGTCGATCAGCGACTCGATCACCTTGACGTGCTGGGCCAGCGGCTTCGGCAGCCGGCCGGGGGCGTCCGCGACGAGCACCACGGCGTCGAGGTCGAGGCCGTGCGGGGCCGCTCCGCGCCGAAAGGCGTCCAGAGTGTGCAGGACAGCGGCCAGCCCGCTCGCATGGGTGCGGGCGACGAGCAGCACGGACGGGGGAGCGTCGGGGCCGGGCCAGTCGCGCCCGCAGTCGTGGCCGCCGTAGACGGCGGCGAGCGTGGAGACACCGGCGCCGCCATGGGTGCCGACGAAGGAGAAACGCCGGGCGGTGGCATGGGCGGCGGCGGGCCCCGCAGGTCCCTCCGGTACGGTCACCGGACCACGGATCCAGATCTCCGGTCCCTGTGCCTGCTGCACGTACGGTCTCCTTTCCGGGGCCGTCCCTCCGCCGGGCTGGGACGAGCCTGTGACGCCACGGTGACGTGAGAACCGTGAGCGAGCGGAGAGACTACTCAACAGTACGGGTACGACCGGCTCTGGATGCCGGGGGAGCGGGAGGGCGGCGGCCGATGGAGGCACCATGGAGTTCGAACACGCCGTCCACCCACTCCCCGACGGATCCGAGTGAGGGAACGATGTCGCGACGCAGCCGTGAGAAGCGGGACCAGCAGGCCGTGCTCGCGGCGGCGCCGATCGATGTCCTGGTCGGCCCGGCCGGCGCGTCGGTGGGCGGCGTACCGGTGACGCCGATCCCCGGCGAGGAGATCCACCAGAGCGTCCTCGACCACCTCCACCGCATCGTCCTCGCCACCGGCCACCCCGTCCACGCCACGGTCCACGACGACCGCATCGGCTACGTACTCGCCCTGCGCATCGACGCGGACGGCTCAAGCCGGTTCACGGCAGAGCCGGTACCGACGGCTCCGCCGGGGGTGCCGGGTGGGGTGCCGCTGCCGACGAGGCAGCCGGGGGAGCCGGATCAGGTGTCGTACGCGGTGCCGGGTTCCGGGGAGCCGGGGGAGGCTTTCGGACCGGAGGGGTCGGGCCGGGTGTCGTACGTGGGGGAGTCGGGTCGGGTGCGTGCCGAGTCTGCGGTGCCGTCCGGGCCTGGCGCCTTTGCGCCGGGGGTTGCCGAGTCCGCTCAGCCTGCGCCGCGATCCGAGCCCGCCGACTTCGTGCCGGGGGCCGCCGAGTCGGGCGGAGCCTCCACCCCGTCTGCCGTGCTGCCCACCGCCACACCCGCCGGTCCGGTCGGCTCTGCCGAGCCCGCCGACCAGCCCCCTCGGGACAAGCCCACCCATCTCTTCCGCCAGACCCCCGAGCCCCCGACCTTCCCCCTCCGCGCCCTGCCGGACCCGAAGGGCCAGGAGCCCCGCGACGCCGTGCCGACGTTCCGGCTGCGCGCCGTGCCCGAGTGGGTGGCGGACGCGGCGCCCGGTACGGTCGCGCCCCCCATGGGCCAGTTCGGGCCGCCGCCCGTGATGGACGCGCCGGTGACGGACGTACCCCCGGAAGACGCACCGCCGACGGACGCCAGGCCGGAAACCGCCCCACGCCCCACACCGCCTGCCCGCCCTGAGCCCAGCGCCGGGCCCGTGTCGACCTCCGGTCCCGCGCCGACGCCGGGAACCGCGCCAACCTCCGGTCCCGCGCCGACGCCCGGGGCAGCGCCGACCTCCGGCCTGGCGCCGACCTCCGGCCTGGCACCCACCTCCGGTCCCGCGCCGACTTCCGGTCCCGCGCCGACTTCCGGTCCCGCGCCGACTTCCGGTCCCGCGCCGACTTCCGGTCCCGCGCCGACTTCCGGTCCC
>NZ_JXTE01000449.1 GCF_000972385.1 Streptomyces sp. WM6386 | reverse complement strand
CCGCAAAGGTGTAGCGGACCAAGAACTCCGGGTCGCCGAAATCGGGTGACGGCGCGTACGGGATGGCCAGGCGCTCGCGCAGCTCCCGCTCGCCGGCTTCGGTGGCCAAGTACACCTTGGCATCCGGCCGACCTTCATTGCGCTGCACGTCGTAGCGGACCCAGCCGTCGGCGCACATGCGGTTCAGCGTCCGGTACACCTGGCTCTGCTGCGTACGGATGCGGATCATCCGGCCCATCTCGCTGTCCAGCCAACGCTTCAGGTCGTAACCCTTGCAGGGACGCATGGCCACCATTCCCAGCAGTACGTGCTCCAGCTTCATTCGCGGTTACACCCCTTTTACCTATGGCACTAGTCACCTATGACACTTTGCCCCTACTCTCACGGTGCCCGAGCCGTCCCCGCCGGGCCACCCATGCACCGGGAGACCCTATGCCCCTGACCTTGAGACCCTGGCGCCGACTGCGCCGGAACCTGATCACGCTCACCGCCACCG
>NZ_JXTE01000448.1 GCF_000972385.1 Streptomyces sp. WM6386 | reverse complement strand
ACCGGGATGTCGTAGTAGTCCTCGGCGAAGCGCTGGAATGCCTCCGGCGCCCGGTCGGCCAGGAGTCGGAACAGGTACTCGGAGCCATCCGGATCGCCGGCACCGTCGTCAGGAAACTCGATCGTCCCCGCCTTCCAGGCTCCGTCGCCCCGTTCTCGCCACGCGCAGGCGGTCACGGCCGGCATTCCATCCTCGTCCGCGAACGCGGGCTCTTCGACGCAGGAACGGAAGACGGCCGGGACGTCCGCCAGGACGCCTGGCCACGGCCCGTCATTGGCATAGGGGCTCATAGCTGACTCGTGCGCGAAGCCACGGATGTAGGCGCCGGCGTCCGAGAAGACGATGGAATACTCGTCGCCTGATCCGTCGCGCATCGAGGCCATCTCTTCTCCGGCAGACCAGTGCGCGTCGAAGGAGTAGTACCGATCGGCCCATTCCGGGCTGAGTATCGCTTCCAGCATCGCCATCGAACTGCAGTGATCGCGAAGCGCGGAAAT
>NZ_JXTE01000447.1 GCF_000972385.1 Streptomyces sp. WM6386 | reverse complement strand
CCCCGGAGGAGTCCGAATATGCCCTGCTCCGTATGCGGGTGCGCGCTACCGCCCGATGCACGCTTCTGCCTGTCGTGCGGATCACCGTGCGTCCCGGCCGGCCCTGTGGCGGCGGTGGAGTCCCGCAAGGTCGTGACGGTGCTCTTCTGTGACCTGGTCGGTTCCACAGCGCTGTCCGGTGTCCTCGACCCGGAGACGCTGCGATCGGTGACGCTGCGCTACTTCGAGCTGATGCGGCGGCAGATCGAGTTGCACGGCGGCACGGTGGAGAAGTTCATCGGGGACGCGGTCATGGCGGTCTTCGGTGTGCCGTCCGTGCACGAGGACGACGCGCGCCGGGCGCTCGCCGCCGCCCTGGGCATGCTCGCCGCCCTGGACGGGCTCAACACCGAACTCGACGTCACACTGGCCGTGCGATTGAACGTCCGGATCGGCGTCAATACCGGTCAGGTGGTGACGGGTTCGGACGCCTCCGCACGCCAGGCCCTGGTCTCGGGC
>NZ_JXTE01000446.1 GCF_000972385.1 Streptomyces sp. WM6386 | reverse complement strand
TTCGTGGGAGGCCCACGGGAGTTGGGGGGTTGCGCGGTCGGGGGGTACGTGGTCGGGCGGCGGGGTCCGTGGAGTGGGTGCGGAGGGCGTCGGCGGCTCGGACCCGGTCCCGGTCCTGCTCCCACCGGCCGGTGCGCCCCCGGAGGCGGGCTCGCGCGCCGTTTCGGACTCCGTCCCCGCGGGCCAACCCGCCGGTTCCGGCGCACGAGAACCACCCATCGCTTCCGGCCCGGGCTCAGCCCCGGGTGCATGCCCCGGCCCTGCGGGCCAACTCGCCGGTTCCGGCGCGTGAGGGCCACCCGTTGCTGCGGGCCCGACCCCGTCCAGGCGTTCCGGCCCGGGATCGGCCAAGTCGGCCGGCCAGGCCTTGTGGTGCGGTCCAGCCGCCGTCGGGTGGTCCGGGGCGTCGGGGTGCGGATGGGGTTCCGGCGCTCGGGGCCGGCTCGGGGGCGGGGGTGTGTCGGGGGGGGGGCAGGGATGGCGGCGGGTCGGGGGGAGC
>NZ_JXTE01000445.1 GCF_000972385.1 Streptomyces sp. WM6386 | reverse complement strand
AGCACGGACCGCTGCCCTCCGCGCAGCTCGCCGTGGCGAGGGGCGGCCGGCTCGTGGCCTTCGAGACCTGGGGCGACGCCGATCCGGACACCCGGTACGTCCTGCAGTCCGTCGGCCGGTCGATCGTCGCGGGTGGCATGTGGAAGCTGATCGGCGAGGGCCTCCTGGACGTGGGCGAGCAAGTCGCCGCGATCATCCCGGAGTTCGCGCCGAACGGGAAGGATGCGGTGACGGTCGAGCAGGTGCTCACGCACACCGCCGGCTTCCCCTTCGCACCGCTCGGGTACCCGAAGATGCTCGACCGCGAGCAGCGGCTCGCCGCCTTCGGCCGCTGGCGGCTCGACCAACCGCCGGGCACCCGTTTCCAGTTCCATCTCACCTCGGCGGCCTGGCTGATCGCCGAGATCGTCGAACGGCGTACGGGCCTGGCCTTCGCCGAGTATCTGCGCCGGCGGATCGCCGTGCCGCTCGGCCTGTCCTCGCTGGAACTCGGCGTCCCGGTCG
>NZ_JXTE01000444.1 GCF_000972385.1 Streptomyces sp. WM6386 | reverse complement strand
GAGGCCGGGGTCGGCGACACCACCCCCCCCCCCCCCGCCGAGGCCGCCCTGCGGATCGCGGAGGCGGTCAGGAGCTGAGGGTCAGCCCATGAGCCCGGCGGCCAGGGTCGCGCCCAGCTCCCAGCAGGCCTCGGTGTCCGACTTGCCGGGCTCTGCGGTGACCGTCACCGCGTCCGCCGCCCGGCGCCAGCCGAGGCCCGTGGTGATCGACTCGATGCCCCGCACCGCTCCGGTGACGTCACTGCCGCCGTGCACGTAGTAGCCGAAGGGCCGGCCCCGCGTCTCGTCCAGGCACGGGTAGTAGACCTGGTCGAAGAAGTGCTTGAGGGCACCGGACATGTAGCCGAGGTTCGCCGGGGTGCCCAGCAGAAAGCCGCCGGCGGCCAGTACGTCGGAGGCGGTGGCACCACCCCAGCCGTGGGGTAGGTCCTCAATTTTAGCGCGTTAGAGCCGCTCTTCTTCAGTTGGGGCTCCCCGGTGGGGGGGGTGCTTTTCCCCGCCGCACC
>NZ_JXTE01000443.1 GCF_000972385.1 Streptomyces sp. WM6386 | reverse complement strand
AAGCTCTCCTTGGGGGTTCGGTCTACGGGGGGGGGTCCCCATTCGGTGAACGCCCCGTCGGCGCCCCGCCATATGGGGTTGCGCCAGCGGTGTCCGGTCTCGGCGGCGTGGCGTACCGCCTTCTCATCGATCTCGACGCCTAGGCCCGGGCGGGCCGAGGCGACGGCATACCCGTTCTGGAACCGGAAGGGTTCGGGGTCCATCACGTACTCCAGCAGGTCGGCCTGCTGGTTGTAGTGGATGCCCATGCTCTGTTCCTGGATGAGGAAGTTCGGCACGGAGAAGGCGATCTGGAGGCTGGCGGCCAGGGCGATCGGGCCGAGGGGGCAGTGGGGCGCCATCGTGACGTCGTACGTCTCGGCCATGGCCGCGATGCGACGCACCTCGGAGATACCGCCGGCGTGCGACAGGTCGGGCTGGGCCACGGCGATACCGCCGGCCAGTACCTCGCGGAAGTCCCAGCGGGAGTAGAGGCGTTCGCCGGCCGCAAGGGGAATGCTCGTGGAC
>NZ_JXTE01000442.1 GCF_000972385.1 Streptomyces sp. WM6386 | reverse complement strand
TCCTCAACGTCACCCGCCCCGACATCGTGCGCTCGGTGCACGCCGAGTACTTCGACGCGGGCGTCGACTGCGTCGAGACCAACACCTTCGGCGCCAACCACGCGGCCCTCCCCGAGTACGACATCCCCGAACGGGTCCACGAACTGTCCGAGGCCGGCGCCCGCGTGGCCCGCGAGACGGCCGACGAGTACACCGCCCGCGACGGCCGCCCGCGCTGGGTCCTCGGTTCCATCGGCCCCGGCACCAAGCTGCCCACGCTCGGCCACGCCCCGTACACCACCCTGCGCGACGCCTTCCAGCAGAACGCCGAGGGCCTGGTCGCGGGCGGCGCCGACGCCCTGCTCGTCGAGACCACCCAGGACCTCCTCCAGACCAAGGCCGCCGTCCTCGGCGCCCACCGCGGTCTTGAGGCACTCGGCCTGGAGCTGCCGCTCATCGTGTCGGTGACGGTGGAGACGACCGGCACGATGCTCCTCGGCTCCGAGATCGGTGCCGCGCTGACCGCGC
>NZ_JXTE01000441.1 GCF_000972385.1 Streptomyces sp. WM6386 | reverse complement strand
GGTCAGGTTGCAGCGGAACACCTTGCCCGGCCGGATCCACGCCGTATCCGCCAGGGCGTTGGCGGGGGCCAGGTTGAGCACCAGTTCGGCGTTGTCGACCAGGTCGGTGTCGGAGGATCCGAGGACGAGGACCCGCCAGGGCGTGGTGAACGGCGTGGTGACGGTCGAGGTGGTCTGCACGGTGCCGCTGCCGCGGGCGGTCTTCTTCATCAGGTACGTCTTGCGGGTGTTGCTCAGCCCGGAGACAGAAGTGAGCATCCCTCGCGGGTAGTTGACGCGGAAGGACTCACAGATGCAGGCGCGCAGACCGCTGTTCAGGGGGACCAGCACAGGCATGTCGGTCAGGGGGCCGACGTCCGTGCCGGAGGTGCCGGTGGAGGGGATCGCGTCCGGCGCGACGGGCGTGTACACGCCTTCGTCGCGGGCGCTGTGGACCAGGGTGCCGCCGGGGAACACGAAGCTGGTCAGCTCGTCGGAGATGGTGGCCTTGCCCGTGCCGAGCAGTGT
>NZ_JXTE01000440.1 GCF_000972385.1 Streptomyces sp. WM6386 | reverse complement strand
ACTACGCGGAGTCGGACGTCCACGAGTGCTTCGCGCGCCGCCGCGCCGCCGGCAGCGACGCCGGAATCTGACGGTCCGCCGCAGTCCCTTGAAGAATTTCTGACATGGATCTGCACGGATACGCGTTGTTATTCGGTCAGGGACCGAAGAAGCTATAAGCGAGGATCCGGTGAACTGTCCGCACGGCGATGCGAATTCAAGAAATTCCCGCCCAGTGCGCTCCCGATTCCCTTTCCGCGCAGTCCACGAGATCGCGGAGTTCTTGTTCGGAAACGCATCCGGAATTTCCCCCAGGGAGAGAGCCCATGCACAGCACATTGATCGTGGCGCGGATGGACCCGGCGTCCATCGGTGATGTCGCCCGGATCTTCCAGGAGTTCGACGGCACCGAGATGCCGCACCTGATGGGCACGCGGCGCCGTGAGCTGTTCGCCTACCGCGGCCTGTACTTCCACCTCCAGGACTTCGACGACGACCAGGGCGGCCGGCACATCGAGCAGGCCAAGAC